>JAEYJO010000060.1 GCA_023408815.1 Bacillota bacterium
CCATCCGGCTTCCTTCAGATTCGCAGTCACCCACGACACCCTTGCCATTGGCTATGTCCTTCCCACTACCGGGCGGACTCGGGACTTTCACCCGTTGAAACGTGCGCCCGCCGGGCGCACCTCAAAATGCGCCATGAAAGTCACTTTCAAGGCGCATTCTATTTGCTGATATATTCTGCTTATCGATATTTTCTATAATATACTGATGAATCTGTCAAATGCAAGCCGGCCTTCCGGCGTCCTCTTATAAACTCCGGCATCCTCAAGTACCTGCATAAATACATCGCCTATTTCCTTCTGCAAAATTTCAACTAGTTTTTCCTTCGTATCACGGCTCGCAGCTTCATATTTCGGTAGAAATTCTTCTACCCAATCCGCATGCTTTTGGAGCATTTCATCTATACGAATATCTTCTTCTGCTAAAATGGCCTTTGCCAAGGCGTCCATTTCATCCTTTAGTCTGGCCGGGAGAACGGCAAGTCCCATTACTTCGATCAGACCGATGTTCTCCTTTTTAATATGATGGAGCTTGGCGTGGGGGTGATATACGCCCAGAGGATGTTCTTTTGTTGTAATGTTGTTCCGCAGCACCAGATCCAGCTCAAATTTATCCTCGCGCTTCCTTGCGATAGGGGTAATCGTATTGTGAGGTTCTCCCTCGGTATACGCATGGATAAAAGCCTTCTCATCGGTGTAGCCGCGCCATTTATCCAGGATTATGTCCGCAAGTGAGATAAGGCGCCCGCTGTCCTCAGAGGATATACGAATTACGGACATGGGCCAGTTCACTATGCCCGCTTCCACATCTTCGAAGCCATGCACTTGAAAAGTTCTCTCTACGGGAGCCCTCGCCATGGCGAATTCATAATGGCCTCCCTGGAAATGATCATGGCTTAAAATGGAGCCGCCTACAATAGGCAGGTCGGCATTGGAGCCTACAAAATAATGCGGGAACTGCTTTACAAAATCAAAGAGCTTGCAAAAGGTCGCATGCTCAATCTTCATCGGCTCATGAACCGAGTTGAATACGATACAATGCTCGTTATAATATACATAAGGGGAATATTGCAGCCCCCATTGTGAGCCGCTTATTTCCACAGGCATCACTCTGTGGTTCTGCCTTGCGGGATGGTTTAAGTGTCCTGCATAGCCTTCGTTCTCCCTGCAAAGCAGGCACTTCGGATAACCGCTGGGCCTGGCATTTCTGGCTGCCGCTATAGCCTTGGGGTCTTTCTCAGGCTTGGATAGGTTGATAGTAATATCCAAATCGCCGTACTTTGTGGATGCAAGCCATTTCTGATCCTTCTTAATACGATATCTTCTGATATAATCCGTATCCTGACTGAACTGGTAATAAAAATCTGTCGCCTTTTGGGGACTTATCTCATATAATTCCTTGAATCTGCGAATTACTTCGCTGGGACGGGGTACGAGCATTCCCATAATCTTCGTATCGAACAGATCTCTGTATACAATACTATCCTCAGACAAAATACCGGTTTCATAGGCGTAGTCCGTCATGCCTTTAAGTATACTTTCTAAATCCTCTTCTGCTGCTTCTGCACTGCTGCCGTATTCCTCCGGGCTGTCTAGTCCAAAAAGCTCAATCAATTTATTGATGGTATATATTTTGTCTTCTTTTTCAATCAGTCCCGTATGAAGGCCATACAGAACCAATTTCTTAATATCTTGCAGTATCATCTCATCCGCCCCTTCTTAATTGCAAATCTCAGAAGGGCCGTCTCCGATTTCCACTGCATAAAAATCAGCAGCATATCCGATTTTCTCTTTGTATGCAGCGCCGACCTTTTCTATGAAAGTATCGATAACCTCCGTCTTAACGATGCTCACCGTACAGCCGCCGAAACCGGCACCTGTCATTCGGGAGCCAATGCAACCGTCTATTTTCCAGGCTTCTTCTGCCAGCGTGTCCAACTCGATGCCGGTCACTTCATAATCATCCCGAAGGGAAACATGCGATTCGTTCATAAGCTTGCCGAACAGTTCCACATCGTTGTTCTTCAAGGCCTCTACTGCTTTTATTGTCCTCTGGTTCTCATATACCGCGTGTCTTGCACGCCTTATGCGAACCTCATCCTTAATCATAGGTTTATAAAGCTCGAACTGTTCTTCGGTCAAATCTCCCAGGCCGTCGATTCCCACCGCAGCTTGAATCTCCGCAAGTGCCGTTTCGCATTCATTTCTTCTTTCATTGTATTTAGAATCGCCCAGACCTCTTTTTTTATTGCTGCATGCGATGACGATCTTTGCATTCTCCAGCTTAATAGGCGCATATTCGAAAGAAAGATCCGCCGTATCCAGGAAAATAGCATGTCCCTTTTTGCCCATGGCAATTGCGAACTGATCCATAATACCGCAGTTAACCCCGTTGAAGTTGTTCTCGGAATACTGTCCGATCAATGCCAGATCCTGATTGCTCACATCAAAGCCATAAAATTCTCTCAGGATATAACCCGTAAGAACTTCCACCGATGCAGAAGATGATAATCCTGAGCCGTTAGGTATATTTCCATTTAAGAGCAAATCCATTCCGCAGGGAATCTCATATCCCTTCTTTTCGAAGGCCCACATAACGCCCTTCGGATAATTGGTCCAGCCGGCTTCCTTCTCCGGCTTCAAATCCTCCATACCGGATTCGATTATTCCCAGCGATTCAAAGTTCATGGAATAGAAGCGGAGCTTCTTGTCCTCTCTTTTTCTCGCTGCGCCATAAGTACCCATAGTAAGCGCACACGGAAAAACATGTCCTGCGTTGTAATCCGTATGCTCGCCTATCATGTTAACGCGCCCCGGCGCAAAGTAAACCTTAGCCTGAGCGCTGTTTCCAAACACTTCCTCAAATTTTCTCAGCATCATTTCTTTCATAGTCTCACTTATACCCGTCTCTTTCTATTAAAATCATAGTTTCTCACAGCTATCTCTCTACTTAGAATTATAATAAACCGACGTATAAATTCCATGATACTTTGTTGCAATTACCAGTCAAAATGTTAACTGTTTAATTTCTAATCTGATTGATTTGATCGATAAATTTCTCCACTTGCTCCAGATGTTCTTTGTTTCTTCTTGTTTCCCCTTTCGCTATATCCTTCCGGTAAGCGGAGGGAGACATTTCCTTCATCTGTCTAAATGCTTTCGTAAATACAATAGGATCCTGATAGCCGCAGGAAAGAGCAACGCTTTCCACAGAAAGAGTCGTAAGCTGCAGAAGCTCCGTCGCTTTGGCGATGCGGAAAGTTGTCAGAAACCGCTGCGGCGACATTCCCAGCGAATTTTGAAAAAGCGTATATAAATAACTCCTATTGATACATACATAATCCGCCACATCCGTCACCTTTATGGGGTTGCAATAATTTCCCTGAATGAATTCTACCGCTTTTCGCACATAAATATTTGCTCTGTCGCTTTCATTTCTTTCTGTAACCGGCACGCCCTCGGCTATGATAGAGAGAAAAATTCCGAGCTGTCCATTTCTTCGAAGGTCATTAGCGATCCCAAAGGTGTTATGCTCCATCATATCCCTTACGATTTGATACAATTCATCGGAACGCTCCGATTTAAACACCGGATGAGTCAGGGATAAACCGACGGACTTCACGTATTCCTCTGCATTGGTTCCGCTGAATCCGACCCATACATAGGTCCATGGATTTTCTTCATCCGACTGATAAAAAGAAAGTTCCTCCGGAGTAATCAGGAAGCCGTACCCCGCCTCCAGCGGATAAACCGTTTCTCCGATAGAGAGCTTGCCCTTACCGCTCAAAACATAATGGATCAAATAATGGGGCTTTAGAGCCGGTCCAAAGCTATGAAGCGGCTCCGTCTTCGAACAGCCGCAGCAATTCACATACAAGCTCCCCGTCTTCTCTCCCGCAAATTCCAACTTATAAGCCTTTTCCATCTTTCCAAGCTCCTCACTCCATTACAGCTTTACGCTATTTCTTCAGTACACTCTTCACTTTCTCAGCCGCTTCCGTGATTGCATCCACCACCGCATCACTCCACGCATCGAATTCAGGGTCCTCCCTCTGGTATTCCGGATGCGATAAAATATATTCTACCGTCTGCCTGATTCCCTGATCGTATCTCACCTTTGCGGTGAAGCCCGGAACCAGACGTTTCAGCTTCTGATTATCGAATACCACCGTATTCGCTTTATCTCCAATAAGTCCGCCCTTGAAATCGTATGCATCGCTGCTCGCATCCAGAAATTCCGATGATACATGTATAGCAATGAGCGGCACGCCCAAAGCCCTGGCAATGGCTTCATACACCTGATTCCAGGTGAGACTTTCATCGCTTGTAATCTGCACCGCTTCACCGATAGCGTGGATATTATTCATAAGTCCTATAAAGCCTCTGGCAAAATCGCTGTTATGAGTCATAGTCCAAAGAGAGGTACCATCTCCGTGAATGATGACAGGTTTTCCTTCCATCATCCTCTTGATGACCTGATAGCTGCCCTTATTCCCATGCGCACCAACCGGAACGGAACGTTCATCATATGTATGGCTGGGCCTTACGATTGTAATTGGAAAGCCTTCCTCCCTATACAGCTTCATAAGGTATTCTTCCCCTTCTATTTTGTTTCTGGAATACTCCCAATACGGATTGGAAAGAGGTGTTCCCTCCGTTATGCGGTAATCAGACAAGGGCTTCTGATAAGCCGATGCCGAACTGATGTAGATGAACTGGGAGCATCTTCCTTTGAACAGCCTATAGTCTCTTTCCAGCTGCCTCTTTTCAAACGCGATGAAATCTGCTACCACATCGAATTTCATATCTCCAAGCAGTTCTTCTACCCTTTCCTCATCCGCGATATCCGCAATGATGGAATGCACCCCTTCCGGCAGCACACCGCCCCGGTTTCCTCTGTTTATCAAATACAGCTCATGTCCTTCCTCCAGTAACTGCCTCGAGATAGCCGCACTGATCGTGCCGGTCCCTCCTATAAATAATGCTCGCATTTATTGTCCTCCTTTATAATAAGGCCTCCGGTTCTCCAGCCTTCGCTAGTCTCAAAACCGGACGCCTTACTTCTTTCCATAATTTTAAAAACATTCATATATCTATCATCATTCATATGTTTTAAAAAACATATCCAGTTTGCTCAGCAAAGCGTTTTTCGCAATAGGTTTTACAATATAATCCACCGGGCGGTAGGAAAGGCATTCCTTGATAGTATCCTCATCCGTAACTCCCGTCAGGAAAATGACCGGAATATTCTTCGTCCTATCCTGTTCCCTCATATACCGGAAGACCTCAGTCCCATTGCACTTCGGCATCAGATAATCCAGAAGCACCACATCCGGGACATAATCTGCCAAAAGCTCTATCGCCGCCTCGCCGGAATTGACCACAGACACATTGTATTTATCCTGCAAGTAAAAACGAAAAATTTTAAGCATTTCCAAATCATCGTCAACAATTAGTATATTCTCTCGTCCTAATCGTTCCTCCGCAACTTCGCAAAAGACATATTCCTTCTCTCTCATGTACCTCGCCGCCTTATCGATTTCTTTTGTATTACATGCAGTCGCATGCATAAACACAAAAACATATATTTTTACTATTGTCTTTACGATTTTATTATATCATCATTCTTATGGATAAGCTATAGCTTTGTATGGCCTTTTCTATATTTTAGATATCAGATGCTTTTCTTTCTATTTCATAAAAAATGTAATATTGTGTAGGATTTCAGTGCGAACAAGTTTCCAAATCCATCTGCCTAAATAGTATATTATTAGGCTAACTCATATTTGACTCCAAAATCACTACAATGGCGGTACAACACAATAAATGTTGTTTCATCATACCCCTATAGAAAAGGCGGCGCATGGATATTCCTGATGCGTCGCCTTTTCAGCGTAGACGGAAAAGAAAAGGCAAGATGAATGTCAGTATTTATCTTCCGCTTGCAAAGCGCCTTCCTTTACTCTTTTATAATAAGCTTTTGTTCCAGACCGCAAAGGTATCATGGGAAAAATCAACAATAACGCGGCCCATAGATAAATGCTTTCTGTTGGAATATTTTCTGTAATTCCATATTCATTAACAATACTTCCAGCTCCATTTTTAATAATAATATTTCCGATTACCGTACCAATGATCATTGGAATCAAGGTGAAAAACAATACGCGTATTCCCTCAAATTGACCACGGCTTTCCTGCGGATAAAGCTGCTTTACCCACATCGTCATACTTTGCACTACAAGTATGTAGCCTGCACCGGCCAGGAAAATTGCAAAAAACAAAAGAAGATTTTGCGGGCTGAATAATTTTTGTGTATCAACATTTTCAGGACGAATAAACAATGCCAAAATCCAAAGTCCAACCATATTAATGATAATGGCTGCAAACGTAATAATCGGCGTCTTATCACGGTTAATCAGTCCAATACATGGAATGACTAATAAAGATGCCAGCAAAAGGCCGATGCCCTGAATAAGTCCCATGCTGTCCGCTCCAAAACCCATGCGATAGATCATCCAATTGCCCATATGTACAAAATAAATGTTAAAGGAAATAAAAAACAGTGCTGTAGTAACGCATACCAGAAGAAGTTCTTTTTGTATCAGCAATCCCTTAGAACGAAAAACTGCAGTAAACTGCTGCCATAAGGTACCGCTTCTGTGCGGTAAAAGAGTTGGGCTGTCTTTCAAGAATAGCAAGGATAAAATACCCGCAGTAATTACAAAAATGCCCATACACCAAAATAGACGGTTGTAGTTATCATCACTGCCAATAAGTAACCCACCCGCTACCGTACCAATAATAGTACCGATTACAGGTAAAAAGGCAAGTACCGCTCCTACTTGCCCACGATTTTGGTTTGTAGTCAGATCATTGCTCCACGCGCTGAACCCAGAATCGTTGCCCATTGAACCGAAAAAACTCATAATATTATCGATCAAAATTACTAAAAAGGCAATCCATATTGATGATTTCGCACCCATAGCAACGGCCCCTGTATTTAAAAATTCTGTAAAACCAAATACAATCGTAAAAATTCCCCAGGCAATGTAGCCAAATGATATAAATTTACGCCGGGAGCCGATACGGTCGGACAAAGTACCAAATAAAAAGGTGCTAAAGGTAGTAACCAGAGCACTGGTAATGACCATTAGGGTAACTATAGTAGAATCCTTGGCAATCTTGGCGTATACAAAGGTATTAAACCATTGGTTTTCAATATTCCAGCATAGCTGTCCGGCAAGCCCCAGCCCCCAAAGAAAGAGCCAAAAATGTGTAGAATTTGTTTTTGTTTTCATCCATAAACGCCTTTCATTTTTACAATACTTGTACAGTTTATTGATCCAGGAAAGACTTATACTTTTCCTGTCTCAGAAACCTTAACCAGTGCTTCTTCGCTTAATCCCTGTAAAAACCCCAGGTTCATTATGATCAGATGAGCTTTCCACCAATTTTCTGCAATGTGCCATTGCTCCAAATATTCTTCCCATTGCCAGTTGATTGACCATGTTCCATCTGGGCTCTGCGTATTCTTTATGAAATTACATTCATAATCCGCCAACTCTCCGAAGCTATGATATAGAAAACTCTCCTTACCCATGAAAAAATGAGATGGCTTACATACATAAGAGTCACTCCATGTATCTCTATCCCATGTCAGAATTTTATTTACCTTCTGCTGTAAAATCTTCTCAACTTCATCGATTGACAGTTCATCGGCAAGACCCGCCTTGCGACAATACTGTGTCATCCTCACATAACAGGCAAGTATGTGCATCTCATTGCACTGATCCGCTTCTTTCAGATAAGCAATCGCTTCCTTAACAATATTATAACATTTTTTATAAATTTCGCTATCCTTACCGGCCGAGTTCAAAGCAAAGCCTGCTAATGCAGCGGTTGGATTATAGGTAATCACATCATAGGATTGATTGTCATACATCCACCAGGACGCATGGGGATAATCATTATTTGATGGCACTGTATTAAGCCAGCATTTTCCATTGAAATCCTTACCGCTTTCCAGATACCTAAGGATTCCCCGAATGATAGGGTGATTCTCTTCCAGGCATATCTCATGCAGTATTTCTGTCGCCGCCCAGGTTTGTATCGGTGAAGAAAACGGGTTAAAGGAATCTGCCTCCAAAGCATGTCCGAATCCGCCGTCATCATTTTGATATTCGGTAAGAGCCGACAATACGGCTTCCCGGCTGCCATTTTCAAATAAATACCGAAATCTTGCCCGGTCTATTGGCCTGGCATTATAACAAATCCATTTTCTCGCTTTATTAAAAATACTGTTATCCATACTATACTTTTATCTCCTTTATATTTTATTTACGCATAAAATATACCAATATCAAATAAATGTATTGGATAAATCCGACATGATTTTTTGTGCAATCTATGCCGATAAGCTTTCGAAACCAACACTCTTATAATGCAGTCCGGAAGAAATAATCTATCTTTTTTTCACCCTCTGTGTATAAATAAGAACCATACACCGACAATGTACAGCACATTACCCGCCTGCCTGCCGGAATCAGTATCTGATATCCGTTGTTCGAAATGATACAGGCCGGTCTCTCGGATTCTGCACCGAAAGAAATATATCTTGCCGTATCTTTGAGGTCAAGCCACTCATTGTCAGACCCGCCTCTTGCTTTCAATATTTCTTTTGGGGTCCAGTTAAAATAAGTCCATGTTTGATTCCCGGGTAATTTCTCTATCTGTCTTGGAAGCCGAATACTTTCCGAAAGAAGATGCTTTTCTTTTGCCGTGCAAAAAGAAATTGCACCTGTTTTCTTATCAATGCGCAGAAGCAGCTTTCCGGTCATCAGCTCTACCCGGTCCCTCGATTCCTTAAAATTCCAGACGGGGCTTGGCTGCGTCACAATTTCTTTTGGAATATCTGCAAGCTTTTCCAGCGTCTCCCTCGCAAAGCTGACCCGGATGGTATCTTGCGTAATCGGCGTAAGCCGAAGCACTCCACAGGCATTAGTCAACTCAAGATAGCTTTTATTACCTGTAACCCATCGTACAGACAAATTAATATTAGAATGGCCTGGCGGCCTTAAGCTGGTGGTACCTGGCATCCCGCCGAACTCTCCTCCCCCCGTCCTTCCTATTGTCGCCTTTCTTACGGCTGCTTTTCTTACCAAGGCTCCGCTCCCGGGCTCTTCCCTGACTTTCTGCCGTATTCTTGCAGGGGCTTTTTCTTGTATATTATCAGAAGACTTCTCGGCCCCCGAATTCTGAACCACAATTCTCTTCGGTCCAATCCGGTTGCGAAGCTCCATTTCGCGTTTCCCATCCAACGCCAGTTCCAACTCCAGTTCCTTTTTAGTCTTAGGCTGATTCTCGAACATAGGCGAAGCAATGGGCTTTGGCTGTTCTTTAAGGTATTTCAGCTTCTTCTCCTCCGGTACCGGAGCGCCAATCAAATCCGTTAACCTTCCCGAATAAAGTACCACCATTTCATGCAGTGCTCTCGTAGCTGCAACATACAGCAGCTTTGCAAAGCCATCCTCGGCCGGATAGTTCTTATCGTCCGCATTAAAGAGGAGGACAGCATCGAATTCCAATCCCTTGGCATATTCTATCGGAAGAACCATTACACCGCTCCCGAACTCCTCCGTTTCAGAATTAAAATCGCGGATCGCTACTCTTTTCCTCAATTTTTCCGATACTTTTACCGCTTCCTCTCCATCTCTGCAAATAACTGCAATTGTTTCATATTCCTTTTCCTGCCATTGCAAAATCGTGTTGGCAGTCTTCAAGACCAGTTGCTCCTCATCCTCACACTTTGTAATCCGGACTTCATTTCCGTGCCGGATGATCGGTTCAACCGGATATATGGGAAAGTTTCCATGCTGCAGGATATTGATTGCAAAATTTGATATTTCCACCGTATTACGGTAACTTTTCTTCAGGATACCAAAATAATCAAACTCTCCGGGAAGCATTAGACTCCTCAATTCCTCCCAGTCTGTCAGTCCGTAATCGAAGTAAATATTCTGAGACACATCGCCCATAATGGTATAGGTACATTTACTAAGGCAATATTTTAACGCTCCATATACCATCATGCCAAAATCCTGAGCCTCATCGATCACAACATGACTTGCTTCCTGGATCACCTCCGTCTCCTTGATTCGTTTGTACAGATAAGAAAGTGCTGCCAGATCATAAAGATCGAACTCCGTTCCAGATAACAAATTTATGTTTCTCTTCACATTTTGCTCACTCAGAAAGTTGTCATACAAGTCAAAAATGGAACCCTTCCACTCCCTTTTTCCAAAGTATGTCTGATAATACCGAAGAAGTGCCTTCTGCTCTTCCAGTGGATAGGTATGGTATTTTCCATATATCTCATTTTCCAGTTTTGCCATAAGGTACTCTGTCAGCTTGTCCAGTTTGTCCGGAAGGGATAAAAAATGAAACTCCTTAAGCAGCTTCTCAATCATGGCCCGGCTCATCAACAGGTGATGGGTTTTTTCTGCGAAGATATCCTCCCGGGGAATATAATTCCACTCATATTTCCCGCAAAATTCTTCTAAATCACGGAACCAGGAAAAGCTGCCTTTTATACAGGCCGTTTTGTCTCCCTTGTCCAGACTCTTTACCGTAAACTTCTGTTCATCCCAGTCCTCATACAGAAGCCGTATAAAAAGCTGTTCCATCGTCATCTGCGAAGCCCCGTAAACATCCAAATCCGGCAAAATACCCGTGATATAGTTCAGGAGGATGCGGTTACTGCCAATAATGTAGAAATCCTTTGGTTTGAATTCCAAATCGTAATTATACAAGATATAAGAAATGCGATGCATCGCCACTGTTGTTTTACCGGAACCGGCTCCGCCCTGTACAATAACATTGTGCTGTGGCTTCTTACGGATGATCTCATTTTGTTCCTGCTGAATCGTGGCGATTATCTCGCTTAAAACAGCCCGCTTATTTCTGGCAAGGTATTTCGTCAGCAACTCGTCATTTGCCACTACATCAGAATCAAAAAAGTCCTTCAGTCTGTCATTTTCTATCTCATAGGTACGTTTTCTGGAAAGCTCTATCTCAAATGCTCCTTCTCCTTTTACGGAGTATGTACATACTCCGAGAGATTTCTCATAATAAACCGATGCAATCGGTGCTCTCCAGTCAATGACAATCAGATCTGCAGCTTCTTTGCTGATCGCAGACTTTCCAATATAATAACACTCCTGCTTCAGCAGATTTCCATCTCTAAAATCAATCCTTCCAAAATACGGCTTTTTCCTGCTGCGCTCCATGCGGAGCAGTTCCTGCCTGACTTGCTGAAATCTGGCATCGGCATTAAACCACAGCGCCAAACCCTCTTTATCTTCCACATCATATACTTCCTTCAATTCATGCAGCTCATCTGCCAAATTCTGAACAAATGCTTTTGTCCGGTTCAGATTCTCGTCTGCAATAGCGATAATATCTGAAAGCATTTTTGTTTCTTCTTCCAGGGTAATTCCCGGCAATCTTTTCGTCCGACCTTTCTGATTCATACTTGTCCTCCATTTTTCCCATTCCTTTTATACTATTATCTTGTTACTGTTCACTCCGCTCACAGTAACGCATGATTTTTGCATTTAAATTCTCTTCGCGAGGCAGAAATCATCTCTTGAATCACATTCTTACGTTGCTTAACAGCAAGTATTAAGCTGCTGTGTTAACAGTAATCCCAACTGTAACAATGGTAACAAAAAAATAAAAAAAATAGTAGACTTGTAATAAAAAAATATGTATAATGGATAATGAAGTGTGCCCTGATAAATGTCAGGGCACTTTTTTTGTAATCTGAGGCTTGCTAACTTTTCGACATTTTTTTACACTATATATCTCAAAGTACATAGAATAATACTATAAGAGATCTTAAGGAGTAATTACATGGACTTTAACACCGGCGGTTCCCCCTATAATCAGAACAGCATAAATCAAGGTTCCGTCCCCTATATAACAGACCTTCGGCAAGAGGTTATAGATAACACTCTTTTTTATACTACAAGATGGACCAGCAGGAACCTGCAGTTTGCTCTTATGTCCGTACCCGTCAATACGGAAACCGGCTTGGATGTCCATTATAATTCTGATCAGTTTTTTTATATCGAGAGGGGTGAGGCATTGGCTTACATGGGAAATTGCTACAATTGCCTTAACATTCAGGTGCGCGTGTATGAAGGTTATGCCATAATCGTTCCGGCCGGCACATGGCATAATGTTGTAAACATTGGCAGTTCAGACTTAAAAATGTACAGCATTTATGCCCCCGCCATGCATTCTTACAACACTGTTTTCAGAACAACACAAGAATGGTTTGATTACTATGAAGATAATAATATCTGGGCTCCGAGATAATATGGACACCTCTCATATTCCATTGAAAGACGGCGCATAGAGCGTTCTTGCATTGCGCTGCTCTTTTTGTGCTAACGGGTAAAAAACGGGACTCAAACTCGCGCCCCCGACCTTGGCAAGGTGTTATTGAGTTAAATTATTCGATACTCAATAACTAAAAACATCGGTCAAAGCTTTCTTGATTGATTTCATTAAGAGCCGATAAAGATTGCTCCCTACCGGCTCTCTGGCTCAATACTTAACAATACTAAAATACTTAGTTTATAAATAAAAAGCTATTTTATTCAATTATTATCGAAGTAATTCCTGCTTCAACATAATTCATACCTTGTAATCCTGCATAACAATATTGTCCATCTGTCCATGTTCCACTTTTTGTCCATGCGCCATTGCTATCTTTCGTATATATAGCAGTGCCGGTGCCATTTGTTGGATAATTTCCTGTCCCTTTATAGTAAAAATTCACAGTAATTTTGCTAATACTATCACCCAATTTTTTTGGTACTGAATCGGCACCTACCACATACTTTCCAGTCTCATTTTCATAAAACTTTAATCCTCCCAAATTGCTACTGATTATACCTGTTTTATCATTCAACACCTTTCCCATTGTCGCGTCTAAAGCACTACCAGCAACTGTTGTTGTTAAATTTGTAGCCAGTGCAGGTGTTGCACCTATTGGCCCCTGAGGTCCTATGTCTCCTTTATCTCCTTTTTCGCCCTTAGGTCCCTGCACGCCTGTTTCTCCAGTATCACCTTTCGATCCTTGAAGGCCTTCCGGTCCCTGGATGCCTTGTACGCCCTGCGGGCCCGCATCTCCTTTTTCTCCTTTAGGTCCGGTAAAACCTTGGGGACCTCTGTCTCCAGTTTCACCGGCAGGCCCAATTTCTCCCTGCGGACCAACCGGTCCCTGATGGCCGATGGATCCCTGTGCCGTTACTCCGGTATCTTCATTTTCTACGTACCAGTTGCCATTTGTGCCTATGTAAGGCATATTTCTTTCTTCCATGATTTTTCCTCCTGAATAATTGATTGATAGTTTCTCACATGTGGTAGCAGTAATATAGAACATGCGTTCTCGTATTGCAATAGTGAATACTACCAAAATTATTGTTTCATCATACCCCTCATACTATGGAGAAAAGCAGTGTGACGATGTTTATTGCGCCGCCTTTTTGTGCTGCCGAAAAGGTATTCTATCTGGAATTAACATATTATAACAACACTTTATAATATTAAGTGCATAAAATAATACTATAAAAACCACAAGGAGCAGCTATATGGACTTTAATGCCGGGGAGTCGCCCTATAGTCGAAACACTTTCGGAGAGAGTTCAGTTCCCTATATAATTAATTTAAAACAAGAAGCCCTTACTAACACACATTTTTTTGCTGCAAGATGGACGGACCAAAACATACAATTTGCGCACATGTCTGTACTTGCCGGAATGGAAACTGGGTGGAATGTATATTATGATTCAACACTATTTTTTTACATTGAGCAGGGAGAAGCATTAGTCCTCATGGGCTTCTGTCAAGAATGTGTCGACATTCAAGAACGCTCATATGCGGGACATACAATAATTGTTCCGGCAGGCACATGGTATAATGTTAAAAACATTGGATTATCTGACTTAAAATTGTTTGCCATTTTTTCTCCGCCAGTATATTCCTACAACGCTGCTTACAGAACAAAAGATGAATGGACTTTATATAACGGGCATTAAATAGTTGTAAATAAGTGTGGACTACATAAAAGAAAAGCGCCCATCCGTGGATGAGCGTCTTATTTAGGCTTTATCATTTAGAAATCGGCCCCGCAGAATGGGTAATAAGGGAAAAATATAAAAACTTTAGAATAAAACTTTAGAAAAAACTATTTTAAACAAAAATAACGACCTCCGAAAACCTCGGAAATCGCTATTTTACTGTATTTATTAAAGAGCGCGAGACGGGACTCGAACCCGCGACCCCGACCTTGGCAAGGTCGTGCTCCACCAACTGAGCCACTCGCGCAAATGTAAAACAACCATGATGAACAGCATTAATGTACTCTTTTAACGCGTCAACATTGATTATTTTACATATAACTGATCGTTTTGTCAACCACTAATTGTATTTTTTCTAATTATTAATTTCATTGTACTTTTTATCTGTTTAATTACTCCGTCACCTTGCTGATGCTTACCGTTAAATTGCCATCCTTCACATCGGAATGGATACATATGGGATAATCATAAGGGTTTTTGAATTTCAAGTCCTTCGCGCCTTCCACGATTGCTGAATCGAGCCCCTGCGGTACGTAATCCACCTCTAAAGAATGCGTGTAGCGCTCTGTCGCCGGAATGGAAGAGAGCAGTATCGCCACGTAGAGCGTTGAGGATACCTGGCAGATTCCTCCGCCTATGCTCGTCACGACTCTCCCGCTGGCAAAAGAGGGCGCAAGCTTATATCCGTTTTCCGTGGTTCTTGAAAGGACGGAATTACTGAAGGAAAACGTCTCCTTCGGCTGAATCACCATGCCGTTTATTCTACCGGACGCAAGCTCTATATTTACCGCTCTGTCTTCGTCCGTATTGTATTTCGTGGAATATGAAGAAATCTCATTCACATCCGTCAGCGTACCCGTTTGGGCTGTTTCGCGGCCTTCTGCTTTGCCCGTCTGGATATAATGATAATAATAAGCACTCAAATCCTTTATCCCCAAAACGGGAATTAAGTCGAGGTTGTTTTTCATGTAAGCCCGCACATTGAAATCTGCCTTGCCTACACGTCCTTCCTTCATGCCCGAGGTTATGAAATGCGTAAGCAGCTTATCCGCATCGTGACCTACCGCCTTTTGTACATCAGGATAAGCATTGTAATAATATTCCGCATCGAACACCGGGGAATAGTCAATCCCTCCTGTGGGAATCTCTCTCGCCTGCGCCGCCGTACCGGATAATAAGCAAAGGCACAGCACCAAAGCCGCAAATTTTGTCCATTTCTTCATTACGCTTCGTCTCCTTTTAAAAATCATGCTATTTAGCGATCGATGCCCCCTAAATCGCCGACTTTTTAAGCGTAACATAAATAACCCGCCTTTTCCAGCTCATAACTTCTTAATATTATTTAATTTTTAAAAGAACGCACAAAAAAAGCGGGTGATGGGAATCGAACCCACGTATCTAGCTTGGAAGGCTAGTGTTCTACCATTGAACTACACCCGCGTCATATTTGCCGGAACTAAATCTGTTCCGTGTGACATTTAGCATAATATCATATTTTCCCCCCCTCCGCAAGACTTTTTTTTAATTTCAGAATACAACTTCAGACGAAGTGAGGTAAATGACACTTACCGGAAATGGAAGCAGGGGGTATCCATCCATAAAGGAAGGGGATACCCCTCCATCCATCTCGGCTTAGTACTAATCTATTATAATATAGGGGGTTATATTATAATACCATTTTAAGGCTCCATACTATATTATGGATCATGATAATAATTCCTTCAAAAACGATCTCCCGTTTTGCGGAGGAGTTACTCCGAAATATTCACATACGCTGGCTCCTACATCTGAGAGCGTTCTTCTCGTTTCTATCCTTTTTCCATATGTATCTTTTCTATAAATGAGAAGGGGAACACATTCCCTCGTATGCTTACTGTGTCCGATCAGGGGATCATTGCCGTGATCCGCCATAATAAGAAGAAGGTCTTTATCTTTTAACAGCGAAATCAATTCTCCTATACCTTCATCAGCCTGCTCCAATATCCTTTTATAAACTTCGGTAGACTGGGAGTGCCCGGCAAGGTCGGTTTCCTGTATATTCGTACAGATAAACCCCTCCTCCATAGCCTGCAGCGCCTGGACCGTCAGCTTTATACAATCCCCGGTCGGTACACAGGAAATGCTTTTTCCCTCATCATTGGCAACAATATCCGCCACCTTTCCTATCAATGTCACCGGTATTCCTGTACCGGTAAGTATGGTAGGAGCCTGAACCCTTTTATCTACCCCATATCCTAAATGCCTGCATTGATAGCCCTGTTCATAGGATCTGGATTTGGCGGATGCGATTCCAATATACTTTCCCTGCTTTACTTCCTCTGCTTTCCATATATCTTCCATAGTGTTGCCGGTTCCTCCGAACACCACCACTCTGCCTACCGTTACGACCTCCCGCACCAAATATGCGATCTCACATTCCTTTTCAAAGGAAATGTAATCTAACGGTGCCGTAACGTTATAGCACATCCCCAGGTCAGCCTCCAGATTATCTCCGATTGTCACATAGTCGTCACAAAGGAGGTACCTGAGCCCTTCTCTCTCCACTATATCCACTTTATGTCCATGCGACCGCAGCTGCTCTGCAACGATGCCCGCCTTTTCCTGAAAAGGATGCTCCTGCGGTTTCTTTGGAAGAGTCCCCATAATTTCCTGATGTCCCATAAAGGTATCCGCACCGAAATGCATTAATTCGGATTTCCCGAAGTTCGCCGAAACACTATATTTCATTCTGGTGCTTTCCGTTCCATAAGCATTCATCAATCCCAGCTTTTCCAGGTTTGTCAGCTTCATATCCGGGAAATCCTTCAAGATACTTCTTAAGGTATTGGAAACGGCATCTCCTGGGCGGACTTCTTCAGTGTCTTTCATGGCACCTATTCCAAAACCATCTAATACAATAACAACAAATCTCCCTCTCTTGCTTTTTTCATCTATTCTCAATGTTATCACTCTTTCTTATTCCCAAGGCTGTCATAAGTACCGACGATCTCCGGCTTACCCGAAGCGATCCCTCTTACCAGTACCACATCGCTTCTTGTTACAAAAATCTGAAAACGGAAAGCCATCAGAGCCGTATGTCCTATGACGCATTCATCCGAAGCAGCGAAATGATAGTCTATACTTTTATCTTCAGGAACGATAACCGATAGCTTCCTCGCCGATTCTAAATTTGTACCTACTAATATGTTGGCTGCGTGAGAGCGTCTGTAGTACCCTCCTCCGTAGCAATATGCGTTCCCCTTGAAGTTATGGGAAACCTCAGTGACATATACCACACTCGGTATTTCTTCCATATCGCATGCAGCATGCATAGGTGTCGTTCCTGTTAATCCGTGTCCTGGTTCTCCGCAGTTGCTTCCTAACACTGCCATCTTTTTCAGCGTCCGCACGCAGGTGGCGGAAGGAGTATTCACTATATCCGGTGTTATACCTAATTCCTTCAGTATGGCAGCCGCCTTCAATACCGTTTCCAGATTATTAGTCGGCATAACATCTTTTTTTTCCTCGTCGTAAAGAAAGCAGGGAAAAGAGGTCACACCTTTTATGCGGAGATTTTTACATTCTTTTTTTATAAGTGAAGCAAAGTCTTTCACCTTGTCCAGAGCAATACCTGCTGTCTGCCCGGAATAAATGGCATCTTTATCATCGTACACGCGCAGAAGGATGTTCTGCGTGATGCCGGCCTTTGCAGCCGCCTTATCTATGCTTTTTACTTTATCATAGGAATAAACAGTAATCACTTCCGGCTGGTATGCTACTACCTTTGGTATCATTGCTTCCGGTATCTGTACCAGATGCCCAATATTGCCAATGGGGATGTTATTTTGCATCATTACCTGCGCTTCTTTAAAATCTACTACCACTGCTCCTTCATAGCCAAGGCGAATCAGTTCTTTTGCTAAATACGGATTTCTTCCCAGCTGCTTCAGCATGAAATACAACTTTATCCCATGTTTCTTCGCTTCATGCAATATCTTTTCCGCATTTTTCAGAAACATATCTACATCTATCAGGTAAGAATCCGGCAGGATTTGTCCTCCCTGATGCAGTGCAAAAGCAGTCTTTATTAAATTCTCATTCCTGTTCATCAATTGATTTATAAACATTGCTTTCTCACTCTTTCTAAGGCTTCCTTCAATATTCTTAATACAGTATCCGCACCGGCGCGCATAGCATTAATGCGGATCATTCTATACTCCAGCAAGGGGTCCGTTCTTCTTACAGTACCTGATATTCTGTAAAACATAGGCGCTATCTCATATTTGGATTCCGCTCCTACAGGATACGGCGCAGCACCTAATTGTTCCGCCTCCGCCAAGACCTTTTGAGCAATTTCTTCCTCAAACTCCACCAATAATACCTTGGATTGCGCGTTTGCCAGAAAGGCATTTTTAATGCCTTCTATTTCTCCTTCGTTCAAACGGCGGAGGCATTCCTCATTTACCTGTGACTGGACGGCAAGCGCTACAGGCGCATATACCAATCCCCGCAGAACATCCAGCGCTTCATGTCCCTGTGTCTGCATTCCTCCCGAATAGCTTTCTTTCGCGAGTCTATCGATGTATTTTTTGCTGCCGACGATCACTCCGATTCCTTCCGGCCCAAGTATTTTAAAGGAAGAAAAGCAGGACAAATCAGCTCCGCATTGTACGCCTATTTCTTTTACCTTCATGACTACATAATTATCATCAGTCAGAATAGGAATATCTCTCGTATTTTTGATGATTTCCACAACCTTCCGGACATCGTAGCAATCCTCCAGCTTCTGTCTCGCATACTGGATAATCGCCCCCCGGATATCCGGATTCTTCTTAAGTGTCTCCTCTATTGATAAATTGTCGTTGTAATCGGCCTCTACCGCAGTGATATTCAGCATCTCCAAAGATATTGCAGTAGTCGTATAGATGGGAGCCTTATGAACCAATACTTTTTCTCCGCCTTTTAACAGGGCATGTAAGCCAAAGCGGATAGCTCCGCTGCCCGCGCCTCTTACAAGCAGACACGCTTCCGCATCGAATATAGAAGCGATTACATTTTCCGCTTTTTTTGTCGTGAACGGCTTATTCCACTCTTCCGTAACGCCCAGATCACCTCTGGTCAAAAACTCTTTTCCTTTAAATTCCTTCGTTATATCGTCAACAATCTTAAATTGAAGGTTTATTGCCTCTGTCATTGAAATACTTTTAAATGGATAGGTTAACACTTGGTCTCCTTTCCTTTCATAAAATGTAACCTGAAATCAAATATCCAATATTCTGGCAGGATTATGGATTAACAGCTTATTCAGGGTTTCCTCCGTCACTCCCTTTTCCTTGAGCAAAGGAATGAAATCTTTCATTACCGTCATGTATCCCGAGTATTTTCCATAAGCCGACAAATAAGATTTTCTGGATATATCCTGAGATAAAACGATATGATCTTCATATCCTTTCTCAAGCAGCCATATGAGGTTACATGCCCTGATCTCATCGGATAGATAAGAACTTTTTCCTATAGTATCGAAACCGATGTTGACCCCGGTATTTATCACTTTCATGTAATAGTCTCTGTCATTGGCCAGGTCCAGATGCCCCAAAATTATTTTGTCCGGTTCCATGCCATGTTCCTGCAATATCTTCGATTGCTCCATCGCAAGCTGCCCCATCTGGCAATGTGTCGTTACGGGAAGGCCTGTACGAACGGATGCCATAGCTGCTGCGATAAGAACCGTCTCTTCACTGGGCGCCATTTCCGTCATGCCGGAAGCCACTTCCCCTATGATACCGGCTTTTATCTCCGTGCCGTCTATTCCCTCCAATGCTTCCTTCTCAAAAATATCGCAAAGTTCTTCCGCTTTGGCACTGCGAACAAATTCGTCATGGTATGGCTCCAAATAATATCCCGTTGCAGCAACAATGTGAATGTCGCACATTGTGCTGATTTCTTTCAGTGCTCTTACATCTCTTCCCATGTCATTACAAGTTACTTCAACAATTGTTTTAACGCCATAGGCTTTCATTTTATTCAGTTCTTCCATAATCAAATTTCTGTCAAGGAAAGTGGAATCCTCATCTCCTCTCACCTTAGAAAGGTCAAGAGCCAAATGCTCATGGCACATGGTGATTCCCAATTCTTCCCTGTTAAGCAAGCCATTTACAGTACGAATCATACATCTTACCTCTTTTCTTTAACGGGGCACGGTAATCATCATTTCCACGCCCCGCCAGAGCTTTATATTAACGGCGTCAAACCAATCAGGTACGTAAAGTTGAGAATAATACCTGTTGCAATAGCCGCTACCGGGCCAATTGCCATACGCATAATTTTTCTGCCCGTCATCTCATTGACAAGATAAATGATACCGCCGATAATAAAGCCGCCCGCCGCACCTGCGGATGTGCCTTCGCCCATCGCTCCGCATGCAGAAATAGAACCAATTAATAGCGCGAACTCAACACAAGTGTTCATGGCACTTCTGATATTGTCGGAAGCATCTCTCATGGAAGGGAAGTTGCCTAAGAACTTGCCTATAAATCCGAGCAGGAAGACTTCTACCAAAATAATTACTGCGCCCACTACAGCCGCAACGACGGGATTAGGGCAAAGATATCCTGCTACATATACGAAGGTAAATCCTGCCACACCATATACACCTGTCGTAATTGCGGTTGTTGCAATTAGCGGGATGAAGCTTAGACCTCTCATGAATTCATTCGTAGCTACTACCTTAAGAAGCGACTTTGCCTCCGCGCTGTCTCCCATGGCGTATGCCCTGGACAGGTCGAACATGGAAACATCAGATCCCGCGAACACATGCATATTACATACTGCTGCAATCAATGCCCCTGCCAGCATCAGGAAAGGAAGATTTTTCTTAATACGCACTACGCGCTCCGAAAAAATATTCATAGTATCGACTTCTTCTTTCTTCTTTTCTTTCATATCTTTCAGGATACAAAGAACGACCAGAGCGATAACACCTACCATCATTGTCCATGAATCACCGCTGACAGACGTGAACATGGGACCGCCAAAACGAAAGGCCAGCACGATGACTGCCGTAACAACGCCCTTCATCATGCCAAACTGCATAATGATTGCAATAATAGGAAAAATAGCAAATCCTGTAACGATATAACTGCCTACATTACCCATGGCTCCGATCAAGTCTACCGGCATGCCGGTCAGCACGGTATTGACTCCGCCGATAGCCGTCATACTTAAGAATCCCCAACCGGCTCCAAATATCGGCGCCAGCCATTTCTTGGGTGCTGCAATACCAATAATATCCGTTGCAAGAAATAACAGCCACGGGTTCAATAAATTAGTGGCAAGTGCATTGCCGATACCTACGGAGGCAATAAAGCCTACACTTAAACCGAAGGCTACCGATGCCATCTGGCTTCTTTTCATACGCCCTTCTATGTATTCCGGTATAACCGGCCGGATTCCATCGTGGAATACCGCCATTCCCATATGGGATAAGAATGCTGTCATCGCACAAAGCAGCATGACCATAACTACATTAATTACACTGATTTCCATCTCTTTTCCTCACTTTCTATTCCACTACCTCAATTTGTATCTTTTACCGTTCTTCTTTACTGCTTTTTCTTATTTCTACTTTTCTTTTTCATATGCTTTTAAGGCTTCCATAAGCACAGGCACCGTTCCGTCAATATTGGAAACCGTCATGCCAAAGCAGGTTTTTCCTTCACTTATGTACTTCTCAATCTCGTTTTTGTCAGGCCTCCCTCCGTTTTTACATACCGTACAGCATTTCGAATATCCGATCATTCCAATCAAGATCGATATGGCCGTCCCGCCTCCGCTTTCGCACGCACCAAAATAATAATCCACCTGACCGCTTTTCAACATAGGCACCGCACCCATGTCGGTCGTGATTACTATCTCCGTATTGGGATCGAACTCGAAAATTGCCTGCTGCATTTCGTTTTTCAGCATACCTCCAATTGCTATCTTCATTTCTACCTCCTTATTTCCATTCTCTTATGAGAATAAATTACATAAATGAATCTTCAGATAGTCTTTTTCCGTCTGCGGAAATTCCACGTCTATAGTCCCCAATATTTTTTGCGTGAACAGACAGCTTTTTTCATATCCAATCTCTTCCTTTAATGCTTCTACGACCTCCGGCTGTAAAGGATTTTCCTCCTTTTTATCGATGACTCTCTGCGTTCCCATCGCCAAATGTGTAACGAACATGGCAAATTTTTCTTCGTCCGCATCCGGCCTTTCGTTCAGAACCATAGTTACCGCATTTTCGCAGAACCTTGCCGTTCTCAACTCAATCAACCCGGAATCATGCAGGATTTTAATTCTTTCGTACAACTCTTCTTTCAACATCTTTACCACAATACCTCCCTTTTCTGTTATATATTTGCTTTTAAAAAATAGCTCCCGGCTATGCTTCAATGTACATTTTTTTGTATATTTCAATATATCTTTCATTGTTCCAAAAACACAGCATGTATCAATATACATTTTTTTGTACATTAGAGTATAATATAAACTAATAATTCGGCATACGTTTACCGTCTCTTACTTCCTGTAATACCCGAAGAACCCTATCCGGCTTAATATGCTTTTTCAGCAGCTCTTTCAAATAATCTTCATTTTTTCTGATTACCAAAACAGCTGTTGAGAACAAATTATTATAATCCGAATTATCCAAAAAAATTATTTTGAAATCTTTCCTGTTATTATCTATAACATCTTCATAGTTCCAAATACCTGCATCTATTACACCATCCGCAAGCGCGGTAATTGTATTCTGTGTACGGATATCTACGAACTTTACTTTTTTCCCTTTTGTGATATTTTGAGTTATCTTGCTCTGGTCTAAGGAATCGCTGTCATATGCGACTCTCATCCCGTCACATATTCCATCCTTTGTCTTATCTCTTAGCAGCAATACATGCTGGGAGAGAAAACTACCCATTCCGAAATTAAACACTACCTCGATATTGTTTTTTTTCTTTATAGCATATTCTGCCGCATACTGAGAGCATATGGCAAATTGATAGGCCCCGGTTTCTACCAGCTGGATTCTGCCTGCCGCACCTCTGGCATAGGCCATATTGAAGTTCAATTGCTTCAGTTCTTCATAAATAGCAGTGGCAAAACCTTCATATGTAATCGAATAAGGAAGCGGCATGATACCGAGCATCTCACGGCGCATACAATTTTCCTGAAGCTTGGCATAATCAATCGCTTCTATATAAGTTCCCAGGTGTCCCTGATGCTTCAAATGGATGGCTCCCGTCTCCTTCAGATAATTAAAAGCATTCTGTATAGTGCCTCTGGAAACACCGAATTCTTCCTGATACGCCGATATCGGCTGCACCCTGTCTCCTGCATTCTTAGACATAAGGTTCAGCGCGAGCATACTTATTGTTACACCTGTTTTCTGATATAAAATACCTTCCATTTTCATACTATACCAATTCCCCGTTGCATTATACAAAATATTGTACATTGGAAGTATAGCACTATCTTCTCCATATGTCAATAAGGAAAAGACTTATATGCATAAGGCTCTTCCTTTATATTTTGTATTGTTCTAATTACTTTCCTGCACGTCCATCTCAAGTATACGATCAGTGATATACTCCTGCATTTGTTCCTTCGGTATCGCCAGCGAAACCGATAACTCCGAATACAGATTATCTTCTGCCATCCTCAAATATTTTTCATCCATTACCGTTGTTTTCTTTCCCTGGGCAATTCTCCTCTGCTTGCGGACATACAACGTCTTTATAACTCTTATCCAGTCTCTGCACTCACCGCTGCGAATGGTTTCCTTATATTTTTCTTCCCTTTGCTTATCATCGCCCACCCACAGCTCTTCGATGTCAGGAATGGCATTGATCAGCGCATCCGCTTCCGCCTTTGTCAGCACCGCTCTCATGACAGTTTTTTCGCTGTCCACCGGTGTAAATATCTTGCTTTCCTTTTGATGGCGGGGAATTAATATATAGTACAGCCTGCTTTCCGACACGCCCTTCATATCGAGAGTGGTAATATCTTCTATCTTGCACACTCCCGTATTTCCATATACAACGTATTCTCCTTTCTCAAACATGTTATCCCTTCTTTTCTTCAATAAAATGTTCATAGTGTCCTACTTATATTTTACCCTGAAAAAAGGATTTTACTACCTTTTTTTGCGTCTTTTTCCACTTTTGTCTTATTTACCCTATTATGTCCTGCCTGGATTTGTGCACTTTTCTTACATTTTATTGAAATATGCAAGAACAAAAGCGTGCTTCGTACGCTCTCGGTCCAATACTTCGGCAGCACAGCTTTTGTTTCGCACGCGCAGCTGCGCGAGGACTCTCACCTTTACTCAAGCTCTACCCAGCCTTCCATCGAATCGAAGCTGTACTCCAGATTTATCGTTACTTCTTTATTCTGGTAACCGTCAAATCCTATATCCGCAGATTCTATAATGTTTCCGTCAACATCGAGCGCTTCCAGATGCCATACGGTTTCTTCTCCCGTCATATAGATATTAACAATACTGAGAACGCCGAATCCTCCCAATCCCCCGATATCCTCCGCCAGATTTATCTTTTCAGACTCTTCGGAAGTTCTATACAGATAGATTTCTTCCAAGTCCACGCCGGTATTGTTTCTAATCGTTACCGAAATGCTGGCCGCATCGTCTGCCGGTTCTATTTCCCCCATTTGTTCGATAGATTCCAAAATACCATCGTACATAACGATATTCGCCTGCAGCTTCTCAATAGTCGCATCCAGCTCCTCCTCCGACATTTGTTCCACATCCTGCTGCCCGATGAGATTGATTTGCTCCGCCATGCCATCCAGCTCTCCGTCCAGGGAGTCGTCCTCCACATCGGCATACGCTTCAATCACTTCATTATGCCTGTTTACCAGCTCGGTGTACACACTCCTCGCTTCTTCAATTTTCTCCGCAGGAGGTCCTCCGCAGCCTGCCAGCAGCAACGCAGCAAGGCATAAGCCTAATGCTTTTCCATACTTTATCATTTATAGCTCCCTTTCATTCTTTCTGCCATATCATTTCGAATTCAGTGCATCCCGCTATGTCCGGTTTTATGTCATCCGTTCGTGCCCCCGCATATTTCTTGTTTATCTGAAAGCCTTCCCTCATGTAAAAATTAACGGCCTTTTTGTTCTTACAATATACATGAAGGTTTATTCTGAAATATTTCGACTTGCATATATCCATAAGAGCCTTTCCCACGCCCTTCGAACGCATCGAACGTTTCACGAAGATGCCTTCGAGATAGCCCTTGTTTATCCCTGCAAAGCCATGAATACCCTCATGATCTTCATAAACGTAAGCCTCAGACTCGTATAGCTGATTTTTAACCGCTTCATAATTGCCCAGCCAGTAGTCCTCAGAAATGAAGTCATGGGCTTCGATATTGGCCTCCAGCCATATCCGGGCAATCTCCTCCACGTCACTTTCTTTCATCCTCCGCACCATCAATATTTCCCTGGCATCCCCGGGAAGTTCATAGGTGCAGTCCAAGAACAGTCTGCTGTTGTGCGCTTCCTTTTCATTATAGGAATACCCCAGCCCACGTCCGACCTCCCTGGCCAGAGCATCAAAA
This sequence comes from Bacillota bacterium, assembly GCA_023408815.1. Taxonomy (GTDB): domain Bacteria; phylum Bacillota; class Clostridia; order Lachnospirales; family Lachnospiraceae; genus Kineothrix. The sequence goes on from JAEYJO010000060.1 coordinate 25,745, forward strand.
AAGTCACACATTTCAAATAGCGACTGCCATACGGCTTCCGGATTCCCCGCCGGATACATGAGCAGTATCCGTTCCATTTTATCCTGAGATAAGAACCTGTAAAGATACTTTCCCGATTTTCCTATACTGCTGGAAAAATAAGTATGTATGCCTACATACCACGAAAGCATTTTGATGAATTCCGGCCTGACATGGAAATTCAGCATATCCATAGCATAGGTTATCTCCCCACGCCATAGACCCTTTCCCATATTGTTAAGCAACCACCAGAATTCGTTGCAGCTACATAAGTATTCTTCCTCTGTGGGCTTTTTTACCCAGTGATCCTCATCGGTAGAAGGAGGAATCTGTGGAAATGACTTATCCTTATCCAGAAGAACGATACACAGCCTATCCTGCTCCATATCCTTTATACTGCATTCCAGGGTCAGAAGGTGAAGGTCTAAGCGGTTGCCGTCGGCAAGCTGCATCAGATACCCATAACAATTCCCGAAGTCGCACTCATGTCCTAATATACCGCTCATCTTCTCCGGAAATTGCATGTACAGCCGCTCCCCGAACACATCGATCCAGCTTTCCTCTTCAATAAAAGATTTCGTCTCCGTTACCACATATACGATGTCGTAATCCTGAAATATATCTTTCGGCGCATTCTTGTTGGTTCTGGAGCCGTTCATATACACTCCCCGGATGCGTTCGTCTCTTTCTGCCGTTCCAATTATAAGCTCCATCATTTCTTTTTCACTTCTCATGAATATCTTCCCCCAATACTTCTGCAATTGCGTTCTTGTCTTCCGAGACCACCTTACCATCGTTTGGCAATTTCTTATCCGACCGTGCATGACCTTGTCAAACGATGGTACTTTTATTATAACAACAAATGCAGAATAAACAAACAGTATTCTGTCAAAAGGACCCGGCAAAATGCACAGGTCCTTTGATGAATAACTAATATTTAATAAAATAACTTACACTGCCCTCCAGTCTTTCCACCACATCATTTACCTCCTGCAAGGCTCTCACGATCTGCCCCATGTTCTCCGACAACTCAGAAGTATCCTCTGCAACACCGGTAATCTCCTGTGTGCTTTCTCCAACTGTAGTATTAATCCCCTCGTTTGCTTTGTTTATCTTTTTAACTAAATAAAGCAGCTCTGACATACAAGTCTTGAAGTCTTCCATAATGCCATCCATTTCTTCTGCTGCTTCAAAATATTCTTTTCCGGTTCTTTCTAATGTTTCATAATCTTCTAATACGCTTTTATGTATGAAGGACAGTATCTCCTGTGTATCATTGGCCAGATCTTCCACATGTCCTACCACTTCGCCGCTGATATTCTGAATATAATTTGCTGTATTTCTGGAATTATCAGCCAATGCTCTTATTTCATCAGCCACTACCGCAAATCCTCTGCCTGCTTCACCGGCTCTTGCCGCTTCAATAGAAGCGTTTAATGCGAGTAAATTAGTCTTGCTCGCAATCCCCAATATTTCTTCCGTCAATTCCGTAATTTTATAAATTTGCTTACTATTTTCCACCGAATCGCTCACTGAGGTATCAATTGACGCAATTATGTTAACCGCTTTTGCTTTGCTGTTTACCGCTCTTTGCTCTACTTCATGTGCTATTACTTTAACATCTTTCGCGTAATCGCTCCCCCTGGCCGCTTTTTCCACTGCTTGAACAACGGAATTTTCCATATTCAGGGTATCTTCATTCAGCATAGTAATCGTTGCGGATACCTCTTCCATTCCAGCCGCAAGTTCCTGCATCGTCGCCGAAATATTATCAGCTTTCTCATTCGCATTTCCTACATTCTTTTCTACAACTTTTCCTTGTATTCCTAATTCGCTGCAGGATAAGATCATACTCGATATAATATTTTGTACCAATCCCAGAAAATCATTAATTCCTGACGAAAATCTTCCTATTTCATCTCTTGACTTAACCTCGATTCTCTGCGTTAAATCTCCCTCTTTTTCTTTTATCCCATTTACGATCCTATCGATTTGTTTTGTAGAGTTTTTAACAGGTCTTACTACAGTAAGGCTTATCACTATAATACTTACCGCAATGGAAATTGCAAAAAAGGCAAATGATCCAAATGCAATGTATGGTACCGTTTCGAATATATCCGCTATCGATGCCTGCTCTCTTTCCATTTCCCCGTTTGTATATTCAATAATTGAATCTATATATCCTTCAATATTTGCATCAAACATAGATAAATTGGAAGTCGCGGATACCTCTGCCTGTTGTTTATTCACCTTACTTGTATTCAGCAGGCTTTCTACCGTTTTTTTATACCGGGCATAATCTGCAGCAAATTTATCAAAGTCCTCACGTCTGGCATCGTCTTCGCCCAAAAGAGAATCAAAAGCCTTTGTTTTCACATCTAATTCAGCAATTCTTTCATTAATCCCTTCTCCTATACGATCCATATCCCCTTCTCTGTCCGTTAGAACATGAATTAAGACTTGTCCGTTAATGTAAGAAAAGTCTCTGGATATTTCAGAAATAGCCTCAACCTCAACTACTTGCTTATTGATGATCTTTTCATTTGCGTCGCTTATTTTTTGTAAAGATGATACCATGAACCAGATAACTGCCATGGCTACCAGTGATATTAATAATATTTGAATATATATCTTAGTTCCTATACTGCTCTTTAATTTTGCATTCTTAGGTGCATTTCCATTATCTTTTTGCTTTTTTTCCCGTTTTACACTCATAGCCTTTTGTTCCCTCCCTAATCATACCAACAGTTTTTCTAACTACAGAAAGTTCCAACGCACTAAAAAGCACGTCGGAACCTTTCCTGATTAGATATTAGAAAAATTAACTATTGGAAATTAATTTTCCGCCTCGTTTAGATACAACATCAAATATAACTGCTGCCAAAAGAACCAAACCTTTTACTACCTTCTGAATGTTCTGGTCAACTCCCATAATACTCATTCCAAGGTTGATAACACCCATAAGAGCCGCACCGACAATAACGCCGGGAATCGTTCCTGTTCCGCCATAAGCAGATGCACCGCCGATAAAGCAGGAACCGATAGCGTCCATTTCATAGTTTGTTCCGTAAGTAGGCTGAGCTGATGTCATACGCGCAATCGTGAGCATTCCGGCTAAAGCTGCTAAAAATCCCATATTTAAATATGCAAGGAAATACACCTTATTCGTGTTGATACCGGAAAGCTTCGTTGCTTTTTCGTTACCTCCTACCGCATAAAAATAACGTCCAACGGTAGTATTCGATGTGATATAACCGTATATAAGAACTACGATCATTACCCAGATAAGTGCTGTAGGAATACCTCTATATTGAGAAAGTCTTATTGTAAATGCGAGTATTACCGCACAAATCAGGACCATCTTGATTAAACTGGACGCCAATTTGTCCGTCCCATAACCCTTTTTGGATCTTACTATCCTATTTTTCAATTGAATCGTAATATAAATTACACATGCAATGATACCTGCTATCATACACGTTACATTGAAACCTTCTACACCAAATATGTCCGGAACATAGCAGTTAGCACCGCCGCCGAAAAGCTTAATGAACGCCTCCGACTTAAGAGATACTGTCATGCCGTCGAGCACTACGTTAGAAAGCCCTCGAAATACGAGCATACCTGCCAGCGTCGTAATGAAGGGCGGGATGCGCACGAAAGCGATCCAGAATCCCTGCCATGCACCGATCAAGAGTCCTGCCAGTATCATTGCAATAATTGCCAGATATGGATTTAATCCTACGTTTTCCATTAGAACGGCGCCGATCGCACCTACAAAGCATACTACGGAACCTACGGAAAGGTCGATATTTCCTCCGGTCAAAATACATAGCAGCATACCGGATGCCAGTACAAATACATAAGCATTCTGTGAAATTAAGTTACTGACATTTTGGGGAAGAAGAATCTTACCGCCGGTTCCCCATGTGAAAAAGGCCGTTACAAGAACGAGAACAATAATCATTGTATATTTTTTAACGCCTTCCATCAATCTTACTCTATCCATAATTTACGCTCCTTTATTACTAACCTTCAATATGTGTGACATAATCAGTTCTTGTGAAGCTTCTTCCGCCGCAAGCTCTCCAACCATTCTTCCTTCATTCATGACATAGATACGGTCACACATCCCAAGAACCTCCGGAAGCTCCGATGAAATCATGATAACTGACTTTCCCTCTGATACCAGTTGATTGATGATGCAGTAAATTTCATATTTAGCTCCAACATCAATACCTCTTGTAGGTTCATCCAGTATTAAAACATCGGGATTCGCAAACATCCATTTTGCCAGCAGTACCTTTTGCTGATTGCCGCCGCTTAAGTTTCCTACATTTTGTTCCACCGAAGGGCACTTGGTTTTCAGTTTGTCTTTGTATTCCACTGCCACCGCATATTCCTTATCTTTACTAATAACCGTATAGCTGCTCACCCCTCCCAAATTGGCCAATGTAGTATTGATCTTAATGGGATTGCTAAGTATAAGTCCGTTGCCTTTCCTGTCTTCTGTTACGTAAGCTAATTTATTATCGATCGCATCCTTTACGGAATTAAGGTTCACTTCTTTTCCGTTTATCTTGATTTGTCCGGATATGTTGCTTCCATAACTTTTACCGAAAATACTCATTGCGAGCTCAGTTCTCCCCGCTCCCATAAGTCCGGCGATTCCTACTACTTCACCTTTTCTTATATTTATGCTGACATTGTCAACGACTTTCCTTTCGGAGTAAAGGGGATGGTAGACCGTCCAGTCATTTACCTCCATCTTCATTTCACCGATTTCTTTTTCTTCACGCTTAGGGAAACGATTCGTCAAATCGCGTCCGACCATTCCTTTTATGATACGGTCTTCCGAAATGTTATCCACCGCTTTATCGAGAGTCTCGATGGTAGCGCCATCTCTGATAACCGTAATTTTATCCGCAACATAAGCGATCTCATTTAATTTATGAGAGATAATAATGGAAGTCATTCCCTGCTTTTTAAATTTAAGCAATAAGTCGAGAAGAGCCTTGGAATCTGACTCATTTAAGGATGCTGTCGGCTCATCCAGTATAAGCAGCTTTGCATCTTTGGCAAGAGCTTTGGCAATTTCCACCAGCTGCTGCTTGCCAACACCTATATCTTTAATCAGCGTTCTGGATGATTCTTTTAATCCGACTGTTTTCAAAAGCTCATCCGCACGTCCATACGTTTCATTCCAGTTTAATGCGTATTTATGTCCCCTCTCATTTCCCAGAAACATATTTTCACCAATTGTCATATAAGGAACCAGAGCCAGCTCTTGATGTATAATAACAATTCCTTTTTCTTCACTGTCTCTAATTTTAGTAAATTTGCATACTTCACCATCATAAACAATATCACCTTCATATGTACCATAAGCATAGATTCCGCTGAGTACATTCATCAAAGTAGACTTTCCGGCACCGTTCTCGCCTACAAGAGCATGGATTTCTCCTTCTTCTACCTGCAGGTTAACATCATCCAGTGCTTTTACTCCGGGAAATGTCTTAGTGATATTTTTCATTTCCAATAATATTTTTGCCAATTTCAAGTTCCTCCCAATATCTAATCAACCATTTCACCTAAGAATGCAGGCGGATGTCCGCCTGCATTCAGTTGTATTACTTTATGACGCAAGTCATATTAAATACTTGTCAGTTCATTTACTGTAAATCAGACTCTTTGTAGTAACCGGAATCAATCAACAATTCTTTGTAATTATTGATGTCTGCAAATACGGGCTCGCAAAGGTAAGAAGGAATGATACCTGTACCGTTGTCATAGCTTTCCGTATCGTTTACCGGTGCCTCGCCGCCTTTCATAACAGCGTCAACCATCTGAACTACCTGTGTTGCTAATGTACGGGTATCTTTGAAGATTGACATAGACTGCTTGCCGTCGATCATGTTTTTAACGTTTGCGATATCGCAGTCCTGACCCGTAATAATCGGCCATTCTCCGGTATAAGCTGCTGCCAGAGAGTTCTCAACGCCAAGTGCTGTGGAGTCATTAGAGCAAAGAACTGCATCTAATTTCGTTCCATCTGCATAGTAAGAAGCGATGATAGCGTCCATTCTGGACTGTGCTGTTTCTGTTGACCAGTTAGCTGTCGCAACTTTTTCAAAAGCTACAGAGCCGGATTTTACAACCAATTTGCCTTCATCGATGTACGGCTGAAGAACATCCATTGCGCCGCCATAGAAGAATCTTGCATTGTTGTCACCAGGGTCACCCGTAAAGATTTCAATATTGAAAGGTCCTGCTGCATTGTCGAGATCAAGCGTATCTCTGATGTATTCTCCCTGCTTTGTACCTACCATGTAGTTATCAAATGTAGCATAATAAGTAACAGCATCCGAATTCATGATCAAACGGTCATATGCAATTACCGGAATTGCTGCATCTTTTGCCTGAGCGAGAACAGTTCCTAAAGAGTCACCGTCGATGGAAGCGATTACTAAGAGCTGGCATCCATTGGAAATCATATTCTCAATCTGAGATACCTGCGTAGTAATATCATTGCTTGCATACTGAAGGTCAACTTCATATCCGGCTTCCTTCAACTGTGCTTCCATATTGGAACCATCCTGGTTCCAACGCTGTAAATCTTTTGTCGGCATTGCTACACCGATTAATCCGCCGCCAGCAGCATCTGTTTCTGCCGGAGCTTCCGCTGCTTCTTCTGCAGGAGCTTCTTCTGCTGCAGGAGCCTCAGTTGTCGTTTCTGCCGGAGCCTCTGTGGTCGCTGCCGTATTGGAGCTTCCGCATCCAACAAGCAGTGTCGCTGCCATCGCTACGCTGAGCAATGCACTTATTACTTTTTTCTTCATTCTTGCAAATCCTCCCTTAAATTTGTTGTTAACAACTACTTCCTTGTTACAAATCGAATATATCATAATAAAAATAGGATTTGCTTGTATTCTTCTTCAAATTTTTAATATTTTATTAAATAAAAAGAAGGAGATGCTAGCATTTTTTTGTGCTATTCGTCCATCTCCTTCAAAATATTCCTATTCCTTTTTGTCATATTTACTAGTTCGGCATTTTATCCGGTACATTAAGGTAAACATCTTCTTTTAAATGAAATCCGCTATTAATAATGACCTCATTTATATTATCAATATTTACGCTAATCGGCTCCAGAACAACATAAGGGATATCATAAGTACCGTCATTTATTTTTTTAACATCACTTCCCAGATCTCCTCCATTTGCAAGGATGATCGCATATTCAGCCGCCGCCTGCGCCAACTTTTCCACCGGCTTGTATACGGTCATCACCTGAGTCCCTTCCACGATTCTCTGACATGCTTCCAGCTCGGCATCCTGCCCTACCACAGCAATTTTTCCCGCCAGACGCTTTTCCGCAAGGGCATGGACCACCGAAGTAGCCAGACTGTCATTTCCGCACATAATACCCCCGGCCTTGTTTACCATCGACGAATTTTCATATATGTAATTCCCGGCGATCTCCGGTTTCCAGCCGTCCGCATTGATGCCGCCTATAACATCGATATTATTTTGGTTCATAACTTTCATGAAGCCATTTCTTACAAGTTCCACATTATTATCCGTAACAGGTCCCTGCAGCATGATTACCTCATCCGTTTTTAATCCACTGTCGACAAGAGCCTCCGCCATCATTGTTCCTACCGCTTCATTATCAAAGGATATATACAAATCCGCATCCGCATCTTTAATAATCCTATCATAACATATGATCTTAATCCCTTGCACTTTTGCCTTTTGAACGACATCCTTCAAACGGCTTCCGTCTATGCCGATGATAACGATAACATCCATTTGCTTATTAATAAAATACTCGATTTGTTTTATCTGTTCCTCCACTTCACCATTCGCATTCTGCACATTTACCTCAGCACCATATTCTTTTGCCGTAGATACGAACACATCCCTGTCCCTCTGCCAGCGCTCTATAACAAACGAATCGAAGCACATTCCTATCTGGATTTTATCTTGTCCTGTTTCCACTTTTCCGGTATTCTCTGTCTGTGTGTTTCCACAGCCTGCCACTAATGCAGACAAGAGACAAAATATGACTGTCAGACGCTTTCCCTTTTTCATATTCTCAAATTCCCTCCTTGTACTCCGTAGGGGTCACACCGACATTCTTTTTGAATGAACGGCTGAAATAATTAGGATCCTGATAACCTACCATTACACATATTTCTTTCATTGTATAATTTGTGTCTTTTAAAAGCTCTTTCGCCTTATCTATTCTGACATTCGTTAAATATTCGATAAAATTCTGTCCCGTCTCTTCTTTGAAAATCTTACTGAAGTAATAAGGGCTTATATTTACCTTTCTGGAAATATCATCCAGCGATACGTCCTTATTATAGCGCCCGGCAATATATTCTTTCGCCTCTTCCACCACATTGCTGGACTTTTCCTCTCTTTTAGTCGCCACATTGCGGCAGGCCCCTGTCATCTTCTCTACAAACCATTCCTTAAGCTTTTCTATTCCCTGCAGTTCCATAACAATTGGCAAATAGTCCGTTCTTGCGCAGAACTGGTATGTCATTCCTCCGTTTTCGTATGCCAGGTGTTCCGCCCATAAGACAAACTCCAAAGTTTTCAGACGAATATCCATAACACTGGTCGGATAGGTTTCTCCCATCCAATCGAAGTATCTGCCTGAATGAGAAAGCGTAGCATTAATATCCCCCTTTAAAATCGACTCGAACAACTCCTTTTCCAAATCGATAGGATAATTATCCTCATATTCACATCCAAGCGGAAGGTCCTCTGCATGAGCAACGCTTCCTGTCGTATTAATCAGCGCATTCAAAGACTCATTATAGGATTCCTGCTGATCATTAAGACTTTTTACTGAGCCGATACCGATACGAAAGTTAACATCGATTCTTTTTCGCATCTTTCGAACCAGCTGCCTCGCTTTTTCGATCAACTCAATTCTCTCATTATAATCCATTTTCGAAGAGCCATACGGAACGAGCACCGGTATCTTATTCGCCATGATTCCTCCGACGATTCCCGGAAAGTACTCCTTAATAAGCTCCCTTACCTCCCTGTAATGGCTTTGAAGACGCATTCCGGCTCCCACTGCATTGGTCATATAATTTCCCCTCTGCTCTTCCCCGCACACTACTCCTATCATGTATCCATACTCTTCATTTATTCCCAGAAGACTCTTATAATTTTCCACATCTTCCTTGAAATATTCCTGAAGCAATATATTATATATTAGTCCGTTTTCAATGATAGGAACCACTGTTTCCAGCTTTTCCTTTACCATTAAATCGTTGCTCCTCTTAGCCCGCTCATCATCGATCTGCATCATGGCCTTTTTCAAGACCTGTGTTATCTTCTCTCTATTCATGGGCTTTGTAAGGTATTCCATTACGCCTAGATTAATCGCTTCTTTCGCATAGTCAAACTTATCGTACGCGGACATTATAATAAAAATAACGTTAGAATTCGTTTTTCTTATTTCTTTCATGGCTTCTATGCCGCTGATACCAGGCATGTGGATATCCATAATGGCAATATCCGGACGCAAATGCTCCGCAAGCTCTATGACATTCCGCCCGGTTTTGGCATACTCCACCATGCACTCGTCGCCAAACTCTTTTTCAATAACAAATTTCAAAGAATCGATTACGATACCCTCATCATCCGCAAGCATTATCTTATACATCTTCATACCTCTTTTCTTGAACGGGAAGATATATCCTGACCTCTGTTCCCTTATTCTCACCTTCGCTTACTATTTCCAATACGTCTTCGCTTTCCAAGAATAACTTTAACCTGCTGATTACATTATCCAGGCCTATTCCATTTGAATTTCCTGAAATGTCTTCAGATTTCAGATTACCGTTCAGTATTTTTTCTATTTTCTCTTTCTTTATCCCAATTCCATTATCGCGAACACTGATACATACATTATCTTCTATTTCATATACCGACAAGATGATTTTTCCTTCCCATCCAATATCTCTGATTCCATAATTTATACTGTTTTCAACTATGGGCTGCAAGATCATGCTGGGAACCTGAATATTATTGAATCTTTCATCAACATTTTTCTCAAAATGGATCTCCCCCGAAAAACGCACATTTAAAATATATATATAACTATCTATTAAGCTTATTTCATCCCCCAGAGTTACGATTTCATTGTTCTTCATATTATATCTGAAGAATTCCGCCATGTTCTGTACATACTCATAGGTCCTGTCCGCTCTCTCCATCATCGCCAGCTGTGCGCCCGCATTTAACGTATTAAATAAGAAATGGGGATTGATCTGAGCTTGCAGGTATTTCAACTGTGCATCCTTTAAATGAGTTTCCATCATTAATTCTTTTTCTTTCATGGCACGTTCTTTTTCCATGCTCGTCTTTATTCTGGCTATATATGCCCGTATATTAACGATCATTTTATTAAACGCCTTCGTCACTACCCCTATTTCATCACGGGACTGCACTTCGAGAAGATCCAAATCAAAATTTCCTTTTGCAACTTCACTGGCAGCTACCGATAATGCCTTAAGAGGATTCGTGATGGTCCTCGTTAAAACTATCGTTAACACTATATTACATATAACTACACAGATCAGTATGCCATTGCTGACTAACTCCAAGGACTTAAAGGAAATGGACAATGCCTCATACGTCAGCGAGTTATTCTTGAACTGTTCATTATTCAGACTATATATGTACGTACTTATGTACTCATATAGCTCGCTCGCATTCTCATAGCGAACTTTATATTTTTCAACATTCCGCCCGCGCTTCGCCTCTACCGTCTGATTGGTCAGTTCCAGATAGTTGTCGGACATATAACGTATATTTCTCTCCATAAGAAGCAGCTGATCGTTACTGATGCTATCATTCAGCTCTAACATCATCGATTGATAGTTCTGTTCACTTCTATAATAGTCCTCCATAGAATCCGACGACTTCGTATTCAGATAAGTGGTCATACTCGTCTGTACATTCGTTAACGCATCATTTAGCTCATTCAGCTTGACATTCCCCTGATATACCACGTCCAATTTATTTACCATGCTGTTAATATTGAGATACATAAATAAATTAACGATAAAAATAATAACGCTGCTGGTTACCAGAGTCAGTGCTATCTTAGTCTGCAAAGACATATCACGGATACTTTTTCTATTTTTGTTTAAAAGTTTCTCACTCATCGTTCTTGCCATCTCCAATATAACTTACAACATTATCCGAGTTGATCACGGTAACATCTACTGAAAAATATTCGCTGACATTACCAAGCTCATAAAATTCGTTCAAAGCTTCTACACAAAGTCTCCCCATCTGGCTCGTATCTATAGAAATCGTTGAATATATTACGTTTCGTTCTATTGCCTGCAGGATAGACGGAGCATCATAATATCCAATGATATCTATACTTCCTACTTTATTATAATCGACCACAGCCTGATAAACACAGGCAGTACTCAGTTCATCCAGGCAGATGATAATATCCGGCAGCACCTCCGAACTCATAAAAATGTCCCGAATGGATTCTTCGGCTGAAAATGTATTTTCATTATCGACCATTTTCATCTCAAGGTGTGCGCCGCCGCCTTTTGGCATTTCGTTTATGGCGGTTTCCTGAATACCCGAAAACAACACATTTTGACTCGTACCATCGGAACTTCCGCTCATCAATATAAGGACATTCTTCTCCTCTTGGCCGCATAGCTCTATTACTTGCCTTCCGTATTCCCGCCCGAGGTTATAACTTCCAACACCGACAAAGCTCTGCCGTTCTCCGCTCGTATTATCTCCTAATACCGTAACTACCGGAATCTGCTGATTGACGGCCTCATTTATTAGTTCTGTTATCTTTGCGCTTTCGTCTGCCTCTACGATAATTCCGTCTACTTGCGAATTAATCGCAACTTTCATTAATTCTTCCCGGGAATATTCTTCCGACAAATTATTGCCAAGCATCTCTACATAGACATTGGTTTCCTGCCCGTCTTCTTTCGCTCCATCATAGACAGTTTTCCAGAATTCCGAGGTTCTGTCGTTAACAATCATGACGTAATATTTTTCGTATGCTTCACGTTCTTCGTAATCCAGTACTTTAGTTATTTTTCCGGTTTGTATTTTGAAAAAAGCAAGGCTTCCTATTATAGCCAGAATCACAAATAATATTATGCTGATACTAATAATAAAAACTTTTCTATTTTCTTCCATCTCAATACCTATCTGCGCGTTGCGGCGCGCACTGAAATCAATAGTTGAATACGTATTTTTATTCAACCTTATATTTCATGTCCATTTTAGCGGACTCAAAATTTTACTCGATATTTTAATATTGCAATAGTTCTTTTTTCATTTTAAGCATGTAAATTTAATAACGTCAATATTTTTTAATATTAACATAAAATTGGTAAAATATCTGACTAATATTTCATAGGATAAGAATATTTTCTAGCGTTAATAAATTAACGGGATTGACACTTTTTTATCAGTATGTTTTTTTTTAAATACTTTAGAAAAACTTGCTTAAAAAGTGTTTCCAGAACAAAAAAAATCTGTTACATTCATAGTATAATTGGGGAATTAGGGTTATACAATACTATAATTTTACTTTATTCTACACAGGAGGTTTTATATATGAGGTATTTCTTTAACGGCAAGATTGAAAAGCTGGAGGATATTTATTGTATCCGCATTCCTTTTAACATTTGGGAGGTGTGCCAGCAGAGAGGTTTCATTCATGCGGACATTACCTTAAACAACAAAGTGATAGAATGTGAACTTCTTCCCGAAGAAAAAGGCAGTTACAAAATTTACTTGAATGAGGAAGATGTATCTCATGTTGATATTACTAAAGTTTACAAAATATTACTGCATATAAGCAACAGCTTAATTGAAATAGGCAAAGAAAGTCCTTACACTCCGGAACATCCAATTCGCACGATCAACAGTATGAACATTCTTATCCAGCCTGATGACGGCCTCTGCGGACAGACCTGCGTGGCGATGTTAGCAGGCGTTACTATTGCTGAAGTTATAAGCGACATGGGCTTTCGCGAGTGGCAGGCTACCATAGGCAGAGTTATTCCCGCCCTTAACTATTATGGGCTCGGCCACACCGGCACTCTCATTTACCCGGGCGGCGGAAAAGAAGTTATCTTCCCCAAATGCTGTATCATCATCGAACGCATGGGAAGATTCGGTCACTATCTCGTACATTACGATGGTAAATTCTATGATCCCAGCTTAGGCATTATGGAATATTATGATACCAGTAAGCTGCTGGGATATTTAGAAGTAACTTGCGCCTGAAGCATCAAAATTGTTTGACAGCGCTTTGAGAAAATATTATCATTAAGATATAAAACTACATGAAGAAGAATGTCTCTGAGAGCCATTTTTCTTATTTTAAGGAGGAAAAGGTATGGATATGAAGTTTTTGAAGTGCAGTCATTGTGGAAATATCGTTTTATTTGTGGAGAGCAAGGGAACGAACGTAATGTGCTGCGGAGATAACATGAAGGAGCTCGTAGCTAACACTACTGATGCAGCGCAGGAAAAGCATGTTCCCGTATATTCCGTAGAAGGAACAACGGTAAACGTTTCCGTTGGTTCTGTTCCTCATCCGATGTTAGAAGAGCATTACATTCAGTGGGTTGTCCTTCAGACGACGCAGGGTCACCAGCTCAAATACTTAACCCCCGGCACAGAGCCGAAGGTAAGCTTCTCCATTACCGAAGACGAGGAAGTGGAAGCTGTATATGAATACTGCAACTTGCACGGCCTTTGGAAGATATAAAAATATAGCCCTATAAGAAGAACTATGAGAGTCATTCTCTTTTCAGGCTGAGCCGGAAAGGAATGGCTCCTTTCTTTCTTCTTCCCCTTACTCCGGCTGCATCGTCAAGACCTCGATATCCCTATCACACATATAATCGACGAATCCGGAGATACGTTCACCGCAGCTTCCTGCACTGTATCGAAGCCCTCGCCTTTCCCGCATTTCCCCTTACGGACATAAACGTTCCTGCCATCTTTTACATAAGAGTTGTGTATAAAATACTTTTTATCGGCATCCTTCGTAATACAGACTGTATGAACTTCTTTCATTATATTCTTTCTGTCATTGTAGACAGTTGCGATAACAGTATCACTATTTTCTCCCAGGCTGTTAATTACAGCCTTGTCTTTACTGTATGTTATGGAAACGTCATATCCCCTGTTTTCAAAATAATCGAATATAGCGGTAGGAGAGACGCCGAAGTCTCCGTTCAGTGCAGCACCATCGGCTTCGTAATGACTGATCAGATTTACCATCGTCCGTCCGGAGACCTTTTCTTCTAACGCCAGAAGGGCATTGTATGTCGCAATAATTTCACAGCCGGAATATTGCATGTTATGTCTTTTCCAAGAGCCAAACTGCACATCCTTCCATTCATGTTGATTCTCAACGTAGTTATCCGGCTCCAATATTTTACATTCCGGATTGCATAGAGTGGCTCGGTTGACTTTTTCGTTGCTCTTGATTCTTTTGGAAGGAACAGAGCTTCGTCTGCGTAAAAACTCATATGTCTTTAACACGGTTTCGTTTTTTATTCTCTGAGGTATAAATGCTCTTATAAATTCTACTATATTCTTAAATATCCCTTCCATACTCATTCTATACCCTCCCGCTGCCTTCCCTTCTTTTATTAAAAATTCCATGATTCAAGGTGTGTAAGCCCTTGTCAAACGATGATATCTTCATTGTATTGTAAAAGATCAAAAAAATCTACTTCCTGTTAAAATAAAAGAAGCAGATATGGATTTTGATATGCTCCCTTCTAGGTAGACAAGTGAAATAATAAAAGCTTGTCACTTAGAAGGGAGCATATTTTATGGGCAGAAAAGCAAAGTTTTCCTTTGAAGTCAAAATAGATATTGTTCAGAGGTGC
>JAEYJO010000020.1 GCA_023408815.1 Bacillota bacterium
AATTCATTTGTGGGTGTCTCCTTTGAACGATGATTATTTAACCAGCCAGTTAACAATCATTATTCTATGGGTGACACTCATTTTTTGCAAACCCGTCATTTGTTACTTAACAGGAATGCTCCTAAAAGATTTTATTTATGATTTATATTCTATCACATAAACAAAAGCGCTTCCACTAAGTTTTTTATCGCAATTATCTTTGATATAATCCATATTATGAGCTTTTTTTCTGTCTGGACAATGTATTCACATTCGTAAATAATGTGGATACATTGATTTTTTGTACCTTAATAATCCTGAAAGTTCCCTACGTATGGGTATTTTTGAACAAACTAATGTATGTTTCGGATATTTTCGAAAACTAGTTATTAAAGATTTAGAAAATTAGCTAATAGTAATTATTTTATAGTATAATAATCTTATGGCCTATTAGTTATATAGTGCATTAATTAATGCAGAAACTTTATGATATATAACTGCATTGCCCAAATCAATAAAACAGTAAGGGGGGAAAGAAATATGGAGAAATTAAATGATATCTTTTTCGGAAAGGGGCGTGAAAGAAGAAGGTATCTCAAAAAGATATAGCGCCTTTTAGAAGGCATGGAGGTAAAAATTAAATAGGGAAAGGGGCTTACATATAAGGTGTAATAGGGGAATGATATGAATAAAGAAAATTGGAAGGAAGAATTCTTTAATGAAATATATGATGCTACATTTTATAATTTAAGAAAATATATTAGAAGAAGAAGCAATGATCCTACATTAGTAGATGATGTTCTGCAGGAAGTATATTTGGAGGCTTTTCGGCATATTGATGATTTGAGGACACATGAAAACAGTATTGGGTGGATATATAAAACAGCAGAAAATAAAATAAAGAAACTCAATAGCATTAATTTCAAATTAATTACAAATGAGATTGCTTATGATGAAAGAATTGAAGATATACCGGACAAGAACAGTGAATCGGATTATATCCTGTATGAAGAGTATAAAGAGATACTATTAGAAGATGAATATGATTTATTAATAAAAAAATATCTTGATGGGTATTCGCATTCAGATTTAGCGGAGATGACGGGAACAACGGTGGCAGGAAGCAAGATGAAGCTATCAAGAATTATAAAGAAATTAAAAAATAATTTAAAAGCTGATTTATTTCTTATTTTTTATTGAAATCGGTGTTACCTTTTATTGATTAATAAGAATATAAAGATTAGGAGGTACCAATGGAGGGAAAAAACAGCACTCCCAATTATCAAAATAAGGTAGGTGGAGATGGTAAATTAAAATCTGAATTAGAAAAAGCCCTTGATAGAGAGATGGAAAAATCACCAGATGATATCGATGTACAGAAAGTCGATTATATTATCGATTTGCTCGATCAGATTGACGGTATTCCAGATGATTCGGACAAAATGTCGAAAAAAGAATTCGCTGAAAAATATCTGCCGGAATGCAATGTATCGGAACCCAGAAAGAAAATGAGCCAAAAGCCAGTAGGAATCAAAACAGGGAAGGCGGCAGCAGGCTTTTTGATCGCAGCGTTCGTGCTTATTATGGGAAATTATATTTCTGTTAGTGCAACCAGCAAGGATATCTTTACTTTCGTTAAAAGCAAGGCATATGTCATGTATTTTGATGTTTTTGAAAAAAGCGATAGTGAGAAAACTGAGAATGACGATAGTTCAGCAATACAGGAGACATTAACGCCGGCAGACCAACAGGCTGCTTCATGGGAAGAGGCACAAGAAATATCCGGATTAGGATTTAAGATTCCGCAGTTTATTCCAGGAGAATTAGAAGCTCAAATAATACACATACAAATAGCCGAAGAAAATGACGTAGGAATTTCAAGACAATATTATAACCGGGATGATAATAACTATGTGCGGTTCCTTATAAGATATATCAGCGGAAATGGCAAATGGATGTCAGCTATGGACAAAATGAATAATCTGATTGAGCAAAAGGAAATTAATGATTATGCGGTTTCTTTTTATCAAACTGATGATGCAATTCAGGCCATGTATCAGGACGAACAATTTATTTATGTTGTAGAAACAAATATGGATCAGAAGACGCTGGAAACAATTGTTGAAGAAATGAGGTAATTTAATGAAAATAAAAAAATGGATAACAAGTATTTGCTTGATTTTGATATTAACATCCCCATTAACAGTTTTCGCTAATGAATCCGTTGATTTTACAAGAGCAAGCCAAAAGCAGGAGGAATTGGTTATTGAGCCGCTAACCGCTGAACAGGCAGAAAGTTTATATAAGGAGCTTTATGGAGAGAAAAATGATTATCTGCGCTCCAACCTGGGAACCTGTGATATAGGGTTATCAAATAGTAATGGAAAATTACTGGTGGTATACTCGACGTCATGCAGAGGAATAGCGAGTAAAATAGGAGTTCGAAACTTTACTTTGCAGCAAAAGAGCGGTCTGTTCTGGAGTAATATTACTGTGAAAAATGAATATTCCGAAAATACAGACGCATTTTTCGGCGGTTTTTATATTACTAATCCAGTTGTCGGAAGAGGATACCGTGCTAATTGTACCCATTACGCGGTAGTAGGTGGAAGTGAAGTTTCAATGTATACAGAAACAGAAACTTATAACTTTCAGTAAATAGATACAGAGGGCATCCACTAGTTGATGAAACTATAAACGGATGCCCTCTGTAAATTTATTAATTTAATAATTCCTTTTCTTTGTTTTCCGAGTAATAGTTGGAGATTATTTGCAGGTTCTCAATATACCAGCCATCTTGACGATATGTGCAGTCAACGCACTTTACAACATCATTTTGAACATCTTCATTGAGAATAAGTCGCAGCATGTTTTTCCTATCCTGCTCTATTATAGCAGCTCCCAGGCAGGAGACCGCACGATTGTCCGACGAAAAATTATCCGGCTGCTCTGCCTCGATGGAGGAATTATGAATAAATTGGCTGGAATACTCCTTCCAGTTTCTATCTTCCATATATAGAATCGATACCTCTGCGGCACTGAAAGTATCCTCTATGGAATGACGTACCAAGACAATATCCGCTTTCATATTTCCGCTCAAATCGCCCGATATCAGATAGGAAGACCAGTAATCAGGATAATTGATAAATACTGTATCACCGCCATTGAACTGCGCAACGACTTGAGTGAATGCGTCCGTATCGTTTACGACATCTTTTACAAAGACACTTTCACGGCTTCCGTCGCCGTCCACATCTGTTTTTATTTCAAGACCATTTTTTATTGGAATTTTGCTCTCGGGATAGGTGGCTATGCCTCCTCTGATGCTGAGAAATACGCAGGACAAGAGCAAAAGTGCAATCATCAAAAAGAAAATGTCCATTCCTTTTTTCTTAGGTTCTGTATTGAAAATATTGTTAAATCGCCGTTTGATGGAATCGGTTTTTTGAATATATCCTGTGGATAGCATGGGATATTTTCTCGTTCCCGTTTGCACATAGGAGAGTATGACTTCTCCGTATTCCTTACGCTCTTCCGGTGAAGCAAATTCAAGCACTTCACTGTCGCAAACCAATTCTATATCCTGTTCTGCAAGCCGTCTCATTATCCATACAATAGGATTAAACCAGTGTATTGCATTTCCGAGGAGTAAGAGGACCTTAAACCATAAATCCTTATTCCGGTAATGAATCAGCTCATGCCGGATAATGTAATATAAATCTTGTTCCAAATAATCTTTATCGGGAAGAAAGATCCGGTTCTTAAGCAATCCCATCGTAAAGGGGCTGCTCTCCGTATCCGCCATAATACGTATTTCCGGCAGATTTTTTATCTTTAATTCTTCAGCCGCCTTCATGTATATTTTTTGAATCTCAGGTTTGATGTATTCTGTGCTCTGGGCTGTCATTTTTTTGCAGGTAATAAGGTAAACCGTAAAATAATAAGCACAAGCAATAAAACAGCCGGTTATCCAAATGAAAAAAATCAACTGATTGCTATTATCCCATTTGCTGCTTTCCTGTAGTATGAAGTTGGGGATTTCTATTGACAGAGGCTGCGGCAGAAGAGTGACGTGAAACGGTACAAGCAATCGTAGTGCTATCAATAGCCACACTATCTTTTTATATCCTATTTGATATCTTTTCTTCAAAGTAAAAGAAATTCCACAGAATAAAAGAATACCCATGGTTCCCATTAAAGTTGCTTCCAATACTCCCCAAAATATATTCATACCCTCATTACCCGTCCTTTTCCAACGAATCCAAATACTTTCTAAGTTCCTTTATGTCGTTCGATGACAGCTTCTTTCCCTGATATAATCCAGCTATAAATTTTTGTGCGGAACGGCTATACATTTGTTCCAGAAAGCTTTCGCTTTGGTTGACCTTGTATTCTTTCTCAGACACCAGAGAATTATAATAATTTGTGCGTGTGCTTCTGTCGCAGTTCACGAATCCTTTCTCCGCCAGGCGTGATAAAACCGTCATCAGGCTTGGAAGTTTCCAATTACGTTTTTCTATTATTTCATCCAGTATCTCGTTTGATGTAAGCGGAAAATCATGCTTCCAAAGCACTTCCATTATTTCAAATTCCGCATCTCCTAGTTTTTTCATTTTTTTCACCTGTTTTTTAGATCATCTCCGTTTTCCTTTCTCAATTATTAAAGTCTATGTTCCATGTCTCGCTGATAATCTGAAATTTACAGTTATGACAAATTTAAGTATCAATATAGCGTTATGGAATGGAAGGAAAACTGTATTATACAAACGTATAACATAATACTACAATATAATTAAAAGTATTGTCAATTGAAATCTTGCAGGACTAAAAAGAGGCTATTGCTCCATAAGTGATCTCTCAGTTATTTTGCAATAGCCCCTGTTGTGTTTCATAAGAATTAATGAACACTAATTCATTGTAATATAGATTTTATCGGTAGTTCCTAAAAATACGTTTAGTTCGGCGTTTCTTCGATTAACAAGTCCTTCCACCCTTTTACCATTTGCTTTGGTATAAGTAAAAGCAGTTACAACGGCATCTTTGGCTGCTGTAGATATGGGACTTTTATAAGTGGCATCACTGTTCAATGCCTTGTACAAGTCATTGGAAGTAGTTGTAACCGGAGATGTTCCGACATTGTAAAGCAAAGAAGCTGTTGCGTTATACATTACCTGCGTTATGCTGCTAACCTTTGGATGTTTATTAATTGCGGTTTCGACAGTGCTTAAATCAGATGTAAAGAAAGAATCTGCTTTTGCCTGGGTGATCTTGTCGCCTGCTTTTAACTTATCGGCAGTAACCACCTTATGTCCATATCCGACGGTTAGATTGCCAAATCCATCATCTTTTACTGTTAACTCTGCTATGTTGTTACATTCCCACTTCTTAATAAAGTCTTTTCCCGTAGTATTTACATTCATTTTGTTGTCTCCTTTTCTTTTATTATTTGTTTTGTAATCGATTACAATAATAAAAGAGAGGAACATAGTATAAATGTAAACTTCTACTGTAAACTTTTTGTACTAACCTTGAGTAATACCATTATCTTCATTTGAAGGATAAGAGAAATCCGGGCTATTATTACTGATTGAGATAATCTTCATATCCTCATCTTCAGAACCTTTATAAAACAGAAAACCCCTTCCATTATCCCCAAGCTGTATGCCATTATAATTCCCCCATAGATAACGATTAAACGAGTTCACTATGGAAGCCTTGAAGTCGGCAGTCATGACATCATCATACCGGGCAAGAAAATCCTGTTCATTGTTAAGAAGGATCGGTTCTCCTTCGACGACAACGGATAAGGGATAGCTCATTAACTGTGATAAGCGCTGTTTATCATCCGCACGGACAAGTTCAATGACATGATCGGTAAATTCTTCTACCTGCGCTGTGTCATAACCTAAATCCTGATAAATGCTCTCTTTGTCTTCTCCGCCTAATCCCCAGGCAGGGATCAGATTGAAATCGCTTTCCATATCTGATCCGGCGGAATAATAATTACCGGCTAAAATATAGTGGTCCCCGCTTTCTGTATCCAGGTGAATGGTTCCGCTTAGCATTATTGTCTTATCGCTGTCAGATAACTTAAAATGCCGTGTTATGCGGTTGTATGATCCGGTTAAAATATATTCCGTTTGGTCATTTTTAAAAATATAGTAAGCGGTCAAGCTGTTGCCATTTCGATAAATCATCATTCGAGCAGGCTTATTGTCGATAGTACCATCAAAAACATTGTTAGTTTGATTTAAAATCACATCTTCAGAATATTTTGTTCTAATCATTGTTATAGCAGCAAAGCAAAATAACGCAATGATTACTAATGAAAGAAAAATGATAAGTTTCTTTTTCATGTAAACTCCCCCTTATGCCATAAGTTTTTTTGTTACAAAAATATACAGCGAGTATAGCACTTTTTTATGTAATAGGGAAGTGCTTCGGCAATAATTGATGCACAGAAATATTGCATTATATTTGTTGTAAAATTGCAAGTTTGGTGTCCTTTTGTATGAAAAAAGGGATATATAGAAGAGGGCAAAAGTTTACGTTTACATTTTAATAAAAAGCTCCTCCTTAGAAGAAAAGGAGGGCTTTAAAATGTTAAAGAATTTAATAGAAAGGGCACAAGAACCAGATAATGAAGCAATGATGGAATTGATTAATAAGTTCATACCGCTATTGCGAAAGTATGCAAGAAAATTGATTTATGAAGATGCATATGAAGATCTAGTTTTGTACTTCATCCAGTTAATACATAGGCTTGAACTTAAAAAGCTGTTAAGCAATGAGGATGGTCCCATTATAAATTATATTAATGTTTCTATCAGAAATTTTTATAATAAAAAGGTTCCTGATATTATACAATCAAAAAAAGAAATATTACATACTAATTTGTCCGAAGAGCAATTATATTATATTGAGTCCGCGTCAGCAGAAACGGATAAAACAGATTTCCTCTTTGAGATGGGAATTCAACAAATACTGAATGAAAGTGAATATCAGGTTATTTATCTTATTTATGTGGAAGGATATTCCGTTGTTGAAATCGCAAAAGTAATAAATAAATCGAGACAAGCTGTAAATCAGATGAAAGTGCGGGCGTTAATAAAGCTAAGGGACAAACTGCTGAGCGATAAATAATTTGATCATACATAAAATGTCGATTTTATTTACTTCCGAACGGGCCTGATGTACTTAAAAACCCTTTCAGGATTATAATAAAAGTAAATGATTCTGCCGGGGGAAGTATCGAAGCAGTAACCAGTGCCTGTAAAATCAAAAGTTGCCATTGCCTTTTCGATCTTTTCCTCCACGCTACGATTTTCCTGCTCATAATCGAAGGGGCCATGTTCAAAAACAATATACTCGGCTTCGGGAATATCAACCATCAGCATTTGTGGTGGTACTTCGCCTTCATAATCAGCAGGAAGTCGTACCCCCCAACACTCCGTACGAGGGATACCCCAATCGCAGAGCCTCCCGTCCGGGTCATTGATATATGCCATAATCTGGCCGCCGCTGCAATTAGGCTCGCTTCCGCCGTCGTCATCCAATTTGCCCTTGATACTATCGAGTAAGCCGCAAATTGTTTCACAGTCTTGCCCCGGTATAAGACTTTGCTTTTGCCAGAAATCCCAATACCCATTGCTCTCATAGTTTTTAATGTGCAAAAATTTGTGCGGGGGAATGGTTACAAAATAAATTTTAACATCATCTGTGGATTTCATCATTCCGATCTCTCCTAATCCTAAAAAGTAGCGGTCGAAAGGGTTTATTTTTGTACGAAGAACGACAGGCTTAGGCTTTTTCCGGTATTCGCTGGGAGTTATGCCATATGTGCTCTTGAAAGCTCTGGTAAAAGCTTCATGAGATGAAAAACCATAATCAAAAGCGATATCCAAAATACATTTTTCACTATCCCGCACCTCTTTTAGTGCAAAGGCTAATTTTCTATGCCGCAGATAATCCCTGAATTGCATACCCGATATTTCTTTGAATTTTCTCGTTGTGTAAAATTCAGAATAACCAAGACTGCGGGAAAGAAAGCTTAGTGTCAAAGCTTCATCATTATAATTTTTAATACATTCGTCAATTTCATCGACGATGACTTGAATTTGCTTCTGCCATTCGTACATTCGTCTGTTCACCTCGTTTCAACCACCCTGCGTTTATTATAAAGAAATAGAGAGATTACTGCTTGATTTTACTTGCTGTAATTCGTATTATAAACGGAGAATTGGTTTGTGACAACAAATGGAGCAGACCATTTTGCCGACAGCAGTCAGGTCTTCGTATATTATTGACGGTTTGCTTTGATTGCGGTATACAGAATATCCAGTCCCCGCTCCAGTTGGGCATCCGTAACGACAAGAGGACATAAAAAACGGATGACATTAGAATATGCTCCGGCACTTTCTATAATCAGACCGTGCTGTACACAATGATCAATGATAGCGGAAACTTGCTTCGTGGCGGGTGTTCGGCTTTGCTTATCCGTGACAAATTCTATTCCCATCATGCAGCCGATTCCTCTCACATCTCCAAGCTCCTCAAACTCTTCCTGCCAGTTTAAGAATTTGCTCCGGCACTTTTTCGCGATTTCCAGAGAGCGCTCACATAAACCTTCTTTTTCTATGATTTCAATAACCTTCAGCGCAGAGGCGCAAGCAAGTGCATTGCCTCCGTAGGTTCCGCCCAGAATGCCTGCCGTAACACCGTTAAAGATTTCTTCCGATGCCGTTACCGCGCTCAGCGGAATTCCTCCCGCAATGGATTTGGCAGCGACCAGAATATCGGGAGGGCATCCCGCCTCCTTCCAGTAATCGGAAACAAACATTCTTCCGGATCTTGCAAATCCGGTTTGCACTTCATCGGCTATCAACAGGATTCCGTTCTCATCGCAAATTTTACGGACGGCTTTGACCCATTCTAATGGAGCCGGAATAAATCCTCCTTCGCCTTGCACCGGTTCTACCACGATGGCAGCCACATATTTAGCGGGCGATGCCTCTTCAAACACCTTGTTCAGCTTTTCCAGGTAGTACGCGATTATGTCCTCTTCGCTGCAGCCTTGCGGATTTCTGTATAAGTATGGGAACTCCGCCCTATATATGCCATCCGGGAACGGTCCCATTCCCACCGCATATGCTTTCTTTGCCGTCATGGTAGCGGCCAAAAGTGTTCTCCCATGAAAGGCGCCGGAAAAAACGATGATATTGGGCCGTCCGGTATAGGATTTTGCAGTTTTTACGGCATTTTCGATGCCTTCTGCCCCGGAATTCGCAAACATAGTCTTATTTCGCTCTGATTTTAAAGGGACTATTCGGTTTAATTTTTCTGCAAGAGCAACGTACCCTTCGTGAGTGATGATGTTCATCATGGCATGAAAATATTTCCCGGATTGCTCCTTCACTGCTTCTATCAATTCCGGGTGGCTGTATCCTACATTCAGAACTCCGACCCCTCCGACCCAGTCAAGAAACCTGTTTCCATCCACATCTTCAACCATTGCCCCCTCGCCGCGGCTGATCACGCAGGGATAAATAGACTTTATGGATTCCGGTATAGCCGCTTGTCTTCTTTCCAAAATGCTGCGGGCTTTGGGGCCCGGCAGCATAGTTTTTATTTCAGGTAAAGAATCTCTTAACATAATTTTCTCCTTATCAACTGTTGATGCTAATCTGACTCTGTGTTACGGTCGATTGCTCTCCGGTACAGATCCCTGATTTCTTCCGGACCAAAAACTACCGGGTGGTTTGCCATACCGGCAGCTGAGATCTTCAAGCAATTATCGGTAAGCCAGGATAAATCCGCCTCCGTGATTCCCATATCGCCTAAAGACTCCGTTAAATCGAGTTTTTTCAGCAAAGTGCGGATCTGCGCCGTAAAGTCTGATTCATCTTTACCGCCCAAAAGCCTTGACAGCTTTGCAAACTTTTGTGGTGCGCCCTGAATGGAGGCCTCCAGAACGTAAGGAGCAAGCGCCGCAAGCCCTCTGCCATGAATTGCATTTTTAAGTCCGCTGACCGGATGCTCCATTCCGTGCAATGCGGTCACTCCTGCGGTATTGATCACCATGCCGCCCAAGGTACTTGCCATACACAGCTTATCCCAGCTTTCCATATCTCCGGTATCCTCATACAGCCTTACCAGGCTCTCTGCTGCTAAGCCGAAGCCTTCCAGTGCCATAATATCCGTCAGGGGCTGTGCTATGGCAGAGATATAACCATCCAGATTATGGCACAGAGCATCAAAGCCAACGGAAGCTAATACGCTTTTTGGCATTGTAGTCATAAGTAGCGGATCGATAATGGAGCAAGCCGGAACAATTGCACGGCACCTGAGAGATTTTTTATCCAGCGTTTCCGGATTCGTCATAACTGCAAAACCGTTTCCTTCGCTGCCGGTCCCGCAGGTGGTGGGCACCGCTAAAACCGGAAGCGCCTTATCACTGCTTTTTCTGCCATAAATATAATCACTGATATCTCCTCCGTTTAACGCCTGAAAAGCGATCCCCTTGGCAGCATCAAGACTGCTTCCTCCTCCAAGGGCTATGACAAGGTCACAACCCTCAGAAACGGCTATTTCAGCTCCTTGATATACTGTAGTAGTCAATGGATTGGGCTCTACCTTATCAAATAGAACAAAGGAGATTTCCTTTTCCCCTAGCAATCTTTCTGCCTTTGCCAGTAATCCGGATTCTTTGGTACTCCTTCCGCCTGTGACAAGCAGTGCTTTCTTCCCCAGTGCCGCCGCCTTTTCTCCGATCAGATCCGATTTTCCCCTGCCAAATACCAAATTAACAGGTAAATAATATTGAAATTCCATTTCTTTCACGCTTTCCGTAGTCAAGCTTTATTGTACATTTACAGTTTTTCCTTCTTCTATACCCACAAAATAATCCTCTGTTAAGCCATAATCTTGCAAAATAGTCAAAAGAGTACCATCCTCTTTCATTTCATTCAGGCACTTGTTCACTTCATCCAGAAAATCCTTGTTTTCAAACCTGACTGCCGCGCCGATCTGTCCGCTGGCCTCCGCTTCATAAGGAGATAATAATTTCAAGTCAAGAGAACTGTCCGAAGAAAGTGTATAGCCTGCCACAATACCATCCGTGACCACTGCATCCACCTTTCCGGTATTAACAGCCGTCATGAGAGTCGCTTGATTATCGTATGCATCCAGGGCGCCTATTTTGCCATCCTCCAGCCATTTCTGTGCAGTTTCGTAGAATGTCGTTCCCGGCTGTGCTCCAATTGTTTTTCCCTTAAGATCCTCTTTGCTTTTTATTTCGGAACTGCCGGGAATAACAACCGCTTCTCCTTCCTGATACCATTTATCCGTAAATGCCGCAACCTCAAGCCGTTCGTCCTTAACATACATGGCATCTACTACCATATCTATATTTTTATTATTCAGTTCCACCAAAAGATTGGAAAAATCAATGACTTTCATCTGAATATCTTCAATGCCCAAACGGCTGCATATTTCCTTGAGAATTTCGATATCTATTCCTTCTAATTCCCCGGTTTCCACATCCGTATAGGAAAAAGGAGCATCATTGGAGGAACCGATCAGTATATAGCCCTTCTCCTTGATTTCTGTCAGCATTGCTGATTCTCCCTGCGTTTCTTCGGCAGATGCCTGTGTGCTTTCCGTTTCCGTTACTTCCTCAGATACGGTCTTGTCTTCCTGCTTTGCAGCCCCACAGCCTGTAAATACCACCAGCAGGGTAAGCAGCATAAGTACCAACGTAATGTCTTTTTTCAAACTCCTCTTTTTCATAAACTCCATTCCTTTCTTTTTTTGTTTTAATTTATATTATTATCAATTGACAAGGTCTAACACGCCCGGAACCATGCGATTTACTGATTTTGCGTGCTTTGTAATTTTCCATCATAGCTACCGGCTCCTCTTCAATCTGCGCTCCACAATCTTACTAAGCTGTGATAACGGTATACTCAGCAGCAGATATACCAATGCCAGAATGGTGTATGCCTCCACTGTCAGGAATGTCTGCGAAGCATAGGTTTTTGTGCGAAGTAAAAGTTCCTGAACGGATATCATAGCAAGAAGGGAAGTATCCTTAATGAGCATGACAAGGTAATTTCCGAATACAGGTATGGAATTCCTGAGGGCCGGCGGAATGATAAAGTGAAAGAGTACTTTTCTCTCACTGAAGCCAAGTGCCAGACCTGCTTCCCGTTGCCCCGGATCTATCGCAAGTATGGCAGACCTTATGACCTCAGACATGTAACAGCCATAATTCAAGGCGAATCCGATAATCCCGCAGGTAGCGGCTTCCGGCTTAATATTTGCTTGAAAACCAAATGTCGATAGAATTCCGTTCAGAAGAATCGGTATTACAAAATAAATATAGAATAACTGCACAAGCAAAGGCGTTCCCCTGACCAGCTCGATAGTGATGGCTAAAAAACCACTTAGAAGTCTGTTTTTCGACAATCTTCCGATTGCAATTACTAATGCGACCACTAACGCGAGTGCGAAGCCTGCCAAAGTAATGTAGATTACAATTCCAACACCCTCCCACAGGCTGGGGACCAAGGTTGTGAATGCCTTTCCAAAATTTAATTTCATAGTTTACCTCCCTTGGTGTACTGTCCGCTTGAAACTGTTGATGTGACCAAGCCGCAGCAGGTCATAATACTCTGGATAAAAACAGCTTTGTTCTTTCATGCTTCGGCTGGGTAAAGATATCACACGGAGGTCCTTCCTCCACAATATAGCCTCCATCCATAAAGATAACCCGATCTGCCACATCCTTCGCAAATCCCATCTCATGTGTGACTACAATCATTGTCATTCCTTCTCCGGCAAGCTGTTTCATTACCTCAAGCACATCACCTACCAGCTCAGGATCCAGTGCGGAAGTCGGTTCATCAAACAATAGAATCTCCGGCTTCATGGCCAAAGCTCTTGCAATGGCAACTCTTTGCTGTTGTCCGCCTGAAAGCGAGGATGGATAAGACTCGGCCTTATGTTCCAGACCCACTTTCCGAAGTAATTCCAGAGCCTGCTCTTTGGCTTCTTTTGCCGGTACTTTGCCTAGCTTTACCGGTGCATACATCACGTTTTCCAAAGTGGTTTTCAAGGGAAACAAATTGAAGCGCTGAAATACCATTCCAACCTGCTTCCGGTAATCGGTCACCTTCTTCCCCATTTTGGTAATATCCTGCTCCATATATAAAATTTCTCCGCCGGTAGGCTTCTCCAGCAAATTGATGCAGCGCAGAAACGTACTTTTCCCGGAGCCGGATGGACCGATGATCACGACTACTTCTCCTTTTTTCACAGTCAGGTTTACATCTCTTAAAACCTCAAGATCCTCAAAACATTTGGACAGGCTATTGATTTCCAGCATTTTCATCTCCTCCTTTCCTAACAAAAAGGGCAATGAACTGTATTGCAGCTTCATTGCCCAAGGCGTTATTGTTATTTATTTGTAACAGTTTGGTAGTCTCACATGACAGAGGAGAATTTCTTCCGTATCACATCCGTCAATATTTCACAAGTTCCTTCTATGCCCAAAAGACTGGAATCTATCATAAGATGCTTATGCTCCTTATCCGACATGGAATAACCGCAATAATGACGATGATAGGATTCTCTTGCCTTATCTACCGAAGCGATCATCTTCTTTGCCTCGTCCGGTCTCAGGTTCAGCCGTTCTATGCAATTGGACAGCCTTGCCTCATATGGTGCATATATGAATACATTGAAGATATTTTTACGATCCCATAATATGTAATCCGCGCATCTTCCTACAATAATACAGGACTCCCGTTCTGCCAGATCTATAATAATTTTTTTCTGAACGGAAAAAATAGAATCCTGTATGGTGGTAGTCCCCATACCCAAGGGATAGTTCATGTTAAAGAAAGCTGTCTTCGCGCTTTCTTCTACGTCGCTGATGGTAGATACGGGAAGCTGCAGATTTTTTGAGGTCATTTCCACAATATCCCGGTCATAGTATTCTATGCCCAGACGTTCACTGACCATGCGTGCAATTGGTCTGCCCATGCTTCCAAACTGTCTCGTAATCGTAACAACAAACTTTTCCTTCATGGGAAACACCTCTTTTCTCTTTATTATATATCGTATTATATCTTGCCTCTGCATAAGGAGCAATGTTACCTTGCTCCAATTTTTTCATTCGCTATTGTACTTCAGGTACAATTCTGCTATACTGATGCATAATTTTTATGAATAGGAAAGTGCTCCTATTAAAGAAAATTGAATGCGCAGCTCTGCACCAGATATAAACGGAGGTTTTTATATTATGAAAACACAGGTATCTGAGCTTTATCATTCCACAAAAGAGAAATACAGTATGACACTGCACAGCGGAGAGGCTGGATTAACTAATTCTGTTTCCTGGATTTATCTGGCCGAAGATTTTCAAAATATGTCTTTTTTAAAGGGCGGCGAGCTTGTGATCACTACAGGCCTGTTTACCAGGAGCGGAATTACTTTGTTTGATTTTATACGCGCTCTGGTTACCCACAATTGCAGTGGAATCCTTATTAATGTGGGGCAATACATCCATATTGAGGAACTTACGGAGGAGATTATTGAATTTTGTATCACCAGCGAATTTCCTCTGTTCACGATTCCCTGGGATGTCCATCTCGTTGATATTATGCAAGACTACTGCCGTACGCTTCTCCAAAGCACACAGCGTACCGATGAATTGAATGCGGCTTTTCAGAGTGCTGTTTATCAGGCGAATCTACACGAAAGCACATTGCTGACCTTGAACCGGTATGGCTTTGCCACCGATGATGAGTACCGTATCATTGTCATGCAAAATCTCCAGAATACTACCAGAGTTACCTTTGCTCTGAATCACCGTCATTTTAAATATCATCTTTTTGAACATGACAATCGGCAGGTGTTGATTTATCAGCCCTCCCGGACTGAGATGTCATTTGATGAAATATTGGAACTCCTTCTATTCTGCGATAGCATTATCCTTGGTATCAGCAATGGTTTTTCCTCTCTGAAAGAATTCAGCCTTTGCTATAAGCGGGCTCGTTTTGCCCTCGCATCCGCGGTCTTTTGGAATATACCCATAGTGAATTTTGAAGAGCTTGGTATTTTTCAGATTTTATTTTCATCTTCTGATCCTGAAATGCTCAAAGACATCTGCCAAAAAAACCTCGGAAAACTGGAGGCCTATGATTCCGCTCATGAGACCGATTATCTGACCACACTAAGAATTTTCCTGCTGTCTGACTGCAATTTGCTGGAAACATCAGATAAACTTCACACACATAGGAATACAGTAATTTACCGTATGAAAAAAATCAAAGAGCTGTTAGGCAGCGAAATAAACGATTCCAAGGTTAAGTTCGACCTTCTTATGGCCTTCTATATTCGGGAATATTTCGCAATATATTAAGCCTGCCCGGTAAAAGTCATGTATAGTAACTAATTATGAGATCCGGGCCAAAAATGTTACATTGGGAATGTTTAAAATTTGAGTGAATAAACTTATAAAAAGATACCCGGGCAGGTGGAGTATGAAAAACAGTGATTTTCATACTTTCAATGAATATATGAAAAAAGACGACAGTTCTCTGACTGCGTCTATGGAAGACTATATCGAAATGATTAGCCGGCTTTCAGTTAAAAACGGGTTTACAAGAATTAATGAGTTATCACAAGCTCTTAATATACAACCCTCATCCGCAACGAAAATGGTTCAGCGTCTTTCTGAAATGGGATATATTAAGTATGAAAAATACAGCGTACTTTTCCTTGAGGAAAAAGGCAAGGAGATTGGAGGCTGGCTCATAAAGCGCCATAAGATTATTGAAAATTTTATGAGAATTATCGGTGTCGATGCTTCTATGGTACTGCAGGAAACTGAAAAGATAGAGCATACATTAAGTAATGAAACTACAATTCGAATAGAAAATCTAGTGGATTTTTTTGTTAATAATCCTGATATTATAAGCAGATTTGAAGCTTATAAAAGGGAACCAGGGGAAAGGCTGTCATGATTTTACAGCCCAACGTAATTTCGCACTCCTGGCGCGGCTGTTGGAACTGCATTCGGCTGCCGATGGCCGGATAGCTTCAGGAGCTATTTCGCTATAAATACCTTCACGATAGAAGCGCTGGAAGGATTTTTTAACGAGACGATCTTCGCCGGAATGAAAAGTGAGGATGGCAACACGCCCGCCCTCAGCCAAGGCAGCAGGAAGTTTTTCTAAGAATTCATATAGCATTTCAAACTCGTTATTAACATCAATTCGTAACGCTTGAAAGCATCTTTGACAAGACTTTTTAATTTCATTGTCTCTGTCTTTTTCGGGAAGGAATTTAAGTGTGTCTTTGATAATTTGTTGGAGCTGACTTGTCGTTGTTATGTCGGTTCCTTTTTTTATCTCTAAGATAATAGCACGGGCGATTTCTGCACAATGAGGTTCGTCCGCGTTTTCCGACAACATACCATGTAATTCTTCCAGTGAAATATTCTTAAGACGCTCTGCTGCGGACATGCCTTTAGAAGGATTTAGCCGTAAATCTAATGGCCCTTCTGTCTTATAGGAGAATCCTCTTTCAGGATTATCTATTTGCATCGAAGAAACCCCCAAATCAGCCAATATGAAATTCAATGGCCCCGATTCGGAAGTAATTTGATCTATATTGGAAAAATTAGTATGCTTGACTGTTAAAATTTCCGGGCCATAACCTAAGCGCTCTAAACGCTCCCTTGTGCGCGGCAGTTCGATAGAATCTACATCGGTAGCATATAGGTGCCCCTTTGAATTTAAACATTTTAGCATCTCTAAAGTATGGCCGCCATAGCCTAAGGTTGCATCCAGTCCGGTTTGTCCGGGGGTAATTTCTAAGAATTCCAATATTTCCCTTACGCAGATCGAACGATGCATACCGGCAGGAGTATTGCCCTTTTGAATAACCTTTTCCACGGCATCCGCATATAATTCAGGGTTTAATTCCTTATATTTATCTTTAAAAGACTTTGGATGAGTACCGTTATACCTGGTACGCCTTTTATGCTTTTGCTCTTGATTATCCATTCCTGTTTCCACCTTTTTAATTGTCTGTTTTTAATATGCCTGCCATCGTTTGACAAGATCACACGATAGTACAAACATATAATAGCAAATGCATTTCATAATAGCAAATTTTACTATTTAGTATTTTGAATTTGCAAAATCAGGTTTTTATTGCATTGAATGATATACCCATGTAAAATGGGTTAGTATGTAACTGATCGACAGTAAATAATCTGTTCTGTAATTATATAGGTGTTGAATGGAATGAGAGGCTCGTGTATGGACATTGGAAGTTTTCATAATTATATGCTCAGTGAGGATATTGTAAAGGCACTTAGCGGACTGGAGTATAATATACCTACGGAAGTACAGGATAGAGTCATTCCATTTGCTTTAGAAAAAAACGACCTTATCGTTAAAGCACGGACAGGCAGTGGAAAAACTGCCGCATATGCGATTCCGATATGTGAATCGGTCGAATGGCTTGAGAACAAACCACAAGCGCTTATCTTAGTTCCAACCAGGGAGCTTGCTGTCCAAATAAAAGAGGATTTTACCAATATAGGCAGATTTAAACGAGTAAAAGCATCTGCAATTTATGGAAGACATCAATTTTCTATCGAAAAAGCAGAGTTAAAACAGAAAACGCATGTAGTGGTTGGTACACCGGGACGAGTCATGGATCACATAAAGAAAGGTACCTTAACCTTAAGTAAGATCAATTACTTAGTAATTGATGAAGCCGATAGGATGTTTGATATGGGATTTGCCTGCCAGGTGGAAGCAATTATGGAAGAACTGCCTGAGGAACGGATGACAATGTTGTTTTCTGCGACCATGTCCGATGAAGTAAAAAATATATCATCAAATTACATGAGAAATCCTGTCAATATAGATGTTGGTGAGGCCGATATCATGACAACTGATACAAATCACTTTCTTTATGTTACGAAGGAAGAAGATAAATTCGGATTACTTACGGATGTTATGATTATTGAAAATCCGGATAGCTGTATTATCTTTTGCAGTACAAAGGATCGGGTGGATATGGTATGTGATCGTCTGGAGGATTTGGGATATCCCTGCAATAAATTGCATGGAGGCATGGAACAGAAAGAACGGCTGTCTGCAATGATGCGCTTTAAAAGGGGAGAATACCGCTATTTGATAGCTACAGATGTAGCAGCAAGGGGAATAGATATAGAGAACATTTCCCTGGTCATTAACTATGATATTCCCTTGGATAAGGAAAACTATGTCCATCGCACGGGAAGAACAGGTCGTGCGGGGAGAAAAGGAAAAGCCCTTTCCTTTGTGGTTCCGGTACAAACCAGATATCTGCATGACATCGAAGAACTGATCGGTTTTAAAATTCAGGAAATACCGAAGCCTGACAAAGAGGAGGTGTCCATTCAAAAACCATCCTTTGACGAAAAAATCAATATGTCTCCCCGGATTAAAAAAATGAAAGGGGATCAATTAAATAAGGAGATAATGAAGTTAAGATTTGGCGGCGGTAAAAAAAAGAAGCTCAGAGCGACCAATTTCGTTGGAGTCATATCCAATCTGGAAGGTGTAGAAGCAGAGGATATTGGGATAATAGCAATTCAAGATACCCTTACCTATGTAGAAATATTAAACGGTAAAGGGCCGCTGGTACTGCAAGCGATGCAAAATACAAGGATTAACGGTAAGCTATTGAAGGTGACGAAAGCAATAGATAAAATTTAATTAAGTGGTATAATGATTATCAGATATTTGAAAATATAATTTGTAAGAAGGTATTGTATGAATAACAACGATATATTAATAAGATTAAGGTATGCCCTGGATATCAAGGATATAGATATGATGGAAATTTTCAGACTGGGCGGAGTAACGGTAACGAAAGAAGAACTTCAAAGAATGTTATTGAAGACTGCGAACAATAGTAATATGGATTCAGAGGATGAGTTTATCACTGATGATGATATGAATAAATGTAATAACTATATGCTGGAGTCTTTCTTAAACGGTTTTATTATTTTCAAAAGAGGGGAACAGGAATCGAAACCGGGGCAGACGCAGAAGCAGGCTTTTATGATTAATAATAACAAAGCTGTAAATAATGTTTTTCTGAAGAAAGTAAAAATCGCACTGTCTCTTACCGGTGAGGACATGCTCAATATATTGAACGATGCCGGAGCTAATTTGTCAAACAGTGAATTAAGTGCAGTATTACGCAGAGAAGGGCAGCGCAATTATAAGGAATGTGGCGATCGATATGTACGAAAATTTTTGAAGGGTTTGGCAATCAGATACAGGAATAAGTAAGATAATAAGTTAGGAGTAAATATGCAATTTAAAGAATTAAATGTTATACCTTCCATTTTAAAGGCTTTAGAAAAAGAAAATTATACAGTTCCTACACCGATACAGGAAAAAGCTATTCCTTGTATTTTAAGCGGCAGAGATTTGATCGGATGTGCGCAGACCGGTACCGGAAAGACAGCAGCATTTGCAATACCAACGCTGCAACTGCTCAGTGAAGATAAAGCCACCGGAACAGCAGAACGTGAAATACGGGCTCTGGTCGTAACGCCAACCAGAGAACTGGCACTTCAGATTTATGAAAGCTTTTGTACCTATGGTAAATATACCAAATTAAGATCCTGCGTGATTTTTGGCGGTGTATCACAAAAACCACAGGAGGAGCATTTACAACAAGGTGTGGATATCCTTGTAGCGACACCCGGCAGATTGAATGACTTAATCAATCAAAAAAAGATTGATTTAAGATTTCTAAAAATATTTATATTAGATGAAGCTGACCGTATGTTGGATATGGGATTTATTAATGATATCAAAAAAATAATAGCCAAAATACCGGTAAACAAGCAAACGTTGCTTTTTTCCGCTACTATGCCGGCTGACGTTGCGAAGCTGTCAAATGATATGCTCAGGAATCCTGCAAAAATAGAAATCACACCGGTATCATCAACCGTGGATACCATAGAACAGTATGTGTACTATGTAGATAAAAATAATAAGAAGAATCTACTGGTACACTTGTTAAAAGATAAAACCATAGTATCAGCACTGGTATTTACCCGTACCAAGCATGGCGCCGATCGGATTATCCGGCAATTATCAAGGAATAATGTGCCGGCACAAGCAATCCATGGCGATAAATCCCAAGGAGCACGTCAAAGTGCTTTAAATAATTTCAAAAACAAAAAGCTAAGGATATTGGTCGCAACGGATATTGCGGCAAGAGGAATTGACATCGATGAATTATCTCATGTTATTAATTATGATCTGCCTAATGTACCTGAAACTTATGTACATCGTATTGGCCGGACAGGACGTGCCGGACTTGGCGGTGTAGCAATTTCCTTCTGTGATTTCGATGAGAAAGAATTGCTTGCGGATATAGAAAAGCTGATTAGAAAGCGATTAAATGAGGTTAAAGATCATCCTTACCCATTAGTAAATAATTTTCCGGCACCAAAAACCACACAGCCAAGAGGCGGTAAAAAGGCTTCATCACAAACAAGCACCGGACAAGCTTTTTCTAAACAAACAGTGACTTCTCCCGATAAAAAGCATCGAATGGCTGAAAATGGTACTCTGAAAGAAAAGAGAAGTTTTTCAAAATTTTCTAAAAAAAATAAAAAAAGAGACCGATAAATATAGATCCTCCATGACCTGAATAGGTATATGGAGGTTTTTTATATATTTAATTATAATATTAATAATGTTAATATTATAATTAAAATAATTAATAAATATATTGACATAATTAATTTGTGGATGTATATTATAATCAAATACTGCAAAAGGATGGTGAAAACAATGAAATACAAAGCTCCGGGTAAATGTCCCGTATGCGGTGAAAAACTTTCCATTACCAAGCTCGGCTGTCCGAAGTGTTCCACTGCCATTGAAGGTGATTTTCAGCCTTGTGAATTCTGCCGTCTTCCGGAAGAAGATCTTGAGTTTGTGAAGATATTCATAAAGTGCCGCGGTAATATCAAGGATGTCGAGAAGGAGCTGGGGATATCCTATCCCACTGTGCGTGGTAAACTGGATACGGTTATAAGAGGTCTTGGCTATGAAGTATCATCGAAGGAACTGATCAAGGAAAATGAAGATAAAACAGCCGCCAGGAATGAGATTCTTGACCAATTATCAAAGGGTGAAATTTCTCCGAAAGATGCAGCGGAACGGATTAAAAATTTATAATTAATAGGAGGTTCAGTCTATGAGCGAACAACAAAAAATATTGGAAATGATAGAAAAAGGGCAGATTACTGCTGCCGAAGGTATGGAACTATTGGAAGCTTTGAATGAAACTAAGGAAGAGGAAGCAATTCAGCAGATCGAAACCGTAACAACCAGACGTAACTATAAGTTCCTTAAGGTTAAGGTTACATCGGATAACAATTCCGTTAATGTTAATGTCAATGTACCTATACGTCTGCTTACTACCATCAGTGAAGTCGCTGATAAGATGACTACTATGGTTCCTGCGGATGCCAGAAGAGAGATGGAAGCAAAAGGAATCGATATTTCCAGTATCGATTTTGCCAAAATAATCGAGGAGATCATAAACGGCACCCTGGATGACCCGAATATCGTCGATGTGGAAGCATGGGATGAAAGTCATAATGCGATGGTAAAGGTGAGAGTATATGTCGATTAAGTACTTTCGTTTATTATGGATCAAGCTTCAGATTGAGAACAGAAGATTCCTAAATATTTCTCTTCCAATCCCCCTGTATATTTTTCAAGAATTATTTGACAGTTTTCTGGACTTACTGACCGTCGCATATTTTTTTGCACCAAAAATGCCTGATCAGAATTCATCCTCACGAATCAATATCTATTCAGTAAAAGTACTCACCGCTATAGTCATGAAGCTTCTGGATTCTTTAAACGAGAATGAACCTTATAATATTGTCGATGTATCGACCGACAAAGTAAAGGTATTAATAAAAATCAGGTAAAACATGTTTGCTGGAGGTAGAAATGACGAAACTGTTCATAAAATATATATCTATCATATTAACGATATATCTGCTGTCATTTGTGATACACACGATTCATATCGGCAGCGTCCCGGCACTTCTTATTATGGGATTGATATTATTGGTGGTAAACCTTATATTAAAGCCGATTCTGCTATTGATTACATTACCGGTCAGTCTGCTGACATTAGGGTTATTCAGTTTTATTGTGAATGCCTGGACGATTATGATCGCAGACCACTTTGTGACAAATATTAGCATGGGAGGCTTTCTTAATTCACTGCTTGCCGCGATCATTATCGTTATCTTTCACAATCTGCTTAAAGACAGAAATAAGATATCGAATTGACTAATTATTCGTAACACTAGCGTATTGTCTTACTCTAAAATAGCTTAATCATCCATGTGATTATTCAATTTTGGGATATAGAGATATCAACTTAACTCTGGCATCCGCTGAAGTAAAATGCCAGTTAACTGTTTTTTGATTTGCATTTCGCTGCTGTTCCCAGGCACTTAAATCTCTTTGCAAGCTTTCCAAGGTATCAATTCTCCGGGATAAACATTGCCTAGTCATTGCATTAAGCTCAATCTCTGCAACATTTAACCAGCTCCCGTGTTTGGGGGTATGATGAATTTCAAGCCGTTTGGCCAAACGACTTGTTTCATCAGGGGAATACTTTTTATATAAGGATGCGAGGGTATGAATGTTGAGGTTATCCATCACAAGAATGACACGTTCTTTATCCGGACAACATTCATCTAACAGATATTTGATCTCCGCAGCCCAGTCAACCGCTGTGTGGCGTTCACGGACGGAGACATGGCGCCAGCCGGCCAATGGTTCCGTAAAGACAAAAATGCTGCAGGTTCCGTGTCTGATATATTCAAAATCGGTTTTCAAACTATCACCGGGACGCATCGGCAGAGATGGCCTGGCATCCGCTAATTTCTGATAGGGTTTTCCGTCCATGCAGATCACTGGAATATCTGGATTAAAAGGCATTTCATAAACATCCAGAACATCTTCCATGGCAGCTACAAAAGCGGCGTTTTCTTTTGGTGGGATACACCAGTAGGAATTCCGGTGAGGCTTAAGTTCTGTTTTTTTAAAGTTTGCCGAATTGCATCTTTGCTGACAGGCGTATCCAATATCATTTTTGATTTTTCAGCTAAAAGCCGAAGAGTCCAGCGGGAATAACCATCGGGCGGGGAGGAACAGGCCAGTTCAATGATGCGTGCCTCGGAACATCCATCTATCTTTTTTGTGGCATTTGAGTTAGGATTACGTTTATAAGTAACTGTTGTGGTAAGCCCATGATTCGTATAATCTTTTATAATGTTTGTAATAGTTGCGTTACAAACACCAAATGTATTTGCGATCTGCGCATGGGTAAGCTGATTGGGATTATTTTTATCAAGCTCTAATAAAATCTGGCAGCGGCGAATAATTAATTTAGAAGTATATTTTTTATGAATCAATTGCTTTAGTTTTTTAACATCGCTTTCACTTAGGCTTATTATGTACGTTCTTGGTCTTGCCATGGTATCACTCCCGTTTTTTAAAGTATACCATATATTTGGCTATTTATCAAAACGACTATACACTAGGGAATCGCGCAATTTTCTTTTAATGCTCATAAGGTAAGAAATGCTGGAAGAATACTGCCTAATGGAAAGAGGTGAAGTGTAATAACTAATAATTATAAGTCCTTAATTAATATCTTCCAAGAAAGGCAAGTGCTTACCCAAAAAGCGTATTAGGATTAATATTTACTAATTTATTGAGAGGAATAATATTTTAATAAAAAGACGAATTCCAATATTAAAGGGATACGTCTTTTTGTAATATAATAAATATTTATTTACCGCTTAAGAGAACGAATTGATTGTTAAAAATTTCGCAGTTTATTTGAAACTGCGAT
>JAEYJO010000051.1 GCA_023408815.1 Bacillota bacterium
AAACAAAAAACTCGCTGCGCTCAAACAGTTTTGTTTTCTGTTATGGCTCAAATATCCAGAGAAAGAACTTCTAAATATTTACATAGGCGCAGTCGTTCTTTTTGTTTTGGTCATATTGACCAGAATGCATTGGCTGAAAGTGAAGAGAGAGGAAATTATTATGGAAAAATCATCTGTGGCTGATGAAATCGGCGCCGCAAGGAGGCTGTCGCAAGAGGAGGCTCCAGTTTATGAAGCGCTGAAGCGTTTTCGAAGAATGAGAATAGTGCCCTTTGATGTCCCGGGACACAAACACGGGAGAGGGAACCCTGAGCTGGTGGAGCTATTGGGAGAGAAGTGTGTGGGCATAGATGTGAATTCCATGAAGCCGCTAGACAATCTTTGTCATCCGGTTTCTGTTATCAGGGAAGCAGAGGAGCTGGCAGCAGTGGCATTCCATGCGAGCCATGCGTTTCTTATGGTGGGAGGAACCACCTCAGCAGTGCAGGCAATGGTTCTTTCCTGCTGCAAAAAAGGAGATAAAATAATCCTGCCGAGAAATGTACATAGAAGTGTGATCAACGCGCTGGTGCTCTGCGGTGCCAAACCTGTCTATGTGAATCCCGATGTGGATAAGAATCTGGGAATTTCTCTAGGCATGAAGGTATCTCAAGTGGAACATGCGATCAAAAGCCACCCGGATGCTGTGGCGGTGTTAGTGAACAATCCCACCTATTACGGGATATGTTCGGATCTTCGGACTATCGTGAGGCTCGCCCATGACCACGGGATGAAAGTGCTCGCGGACGAGGCGCACGGAACTCATCTGTATTTCGGTGAGAACATGCCGGTTTCAGCCATGGATGCCGGTGCGGATATGTCCTCGGTGAGCATGCATAAGTCGGGAGGAAGCCTGACACAAAGCTCTTTGCTTTTGATCGGATCCGATATGAACGAGGGCCATGTGCGCCAGATTATTAACCTGACGCAGACAACCAGCGGTTCTTATCTGCTGCTTTCGAGCCTGGACATATCGAGACGCAACCTGGCCCTTAGGGGACGGGAATCTTTCGCCAAGGTCATAGAGCTTGCGGACTACGCCAGAGGGGAAATCAATGCGATCGGCGGGTACTATGCGTTTTCCAGAGAGTTGATAAACGGAAATAGCATCTATGATTTCGACAGCACGAAACTGTCTGTCCATACGCTGGAAATCGGTCTGGCTGGTATTGAGGTATACGATATACTAAGAGATGAGTACGACATTCAGATCGAATTCGGAGATATCGGAAATATTCTTGCCTATCTTTCCATCGGAGACCGCAGACAGGAGGTGGAGCGTCTGGTAAGTGCTTTGGCGGAGGTAAAACGGTGCTATCAGAAGGATAAGGCGGGAATGCTCACGCAGGAATATATGGATCCCTATGTAGTAACTACACCGCAGGAATCCTTTTATGCGGAAAAGGAATCTATCCCTCTCGAAGACACGGAAGGCAGAGTGTGCAGCGAGTTTGTGATGTGCTATCCTCCGGGAATTCCGATTCTGGCTCCGGGAGAAATGATTACCAAGGGAATTATAGAATATATACTGTATGCAAAGGAAAAAGGCTGTTCTATGACAGGCCCTGAGGATGCGGACATTGAATATTTGAACGTATTGAAAAGTGTGTAAGGAGGCGGGTTATAATGGAAATGTGGTTTTCGGATGAGCATACGGATAATGTGAAGCTGTCGATTCGGGTGGAACAGCAGCTTTTCAGCGCACAAAGCGAATTTCAGAGAATCGATGTTCTGGAATCCAAGGAGTTCGGAAGGATTCTGGTGGCGGACGGCGACCTGATGCTGACGGAAAAGGATGAGTTTATCTATCATGAGATGATAACACACGTTCCCATGGCGGTCCATCCCCATGTGGAGAAGGTGCTGGTCATCGGCGGCGGCGATGGAGGTATTGTAAGAGAGCTGGTAAAATACGATGCGCTTCAGCAAATCGATGTAGTGGAGGCAGATCCGCTTTTGATCGAGGTGTGCCGCAAATTTTTCCCTCAGATGGCTTTCAGCATGAACGACCCGAGGGTAAGTATTTTCAACGAGGACGGTCTGCGGTTCGTTCGCTCGAAATCGGATGTATATGACTTGATCATCATAGATTCGCCGAATCCCTTCGGACCGGGCGAGGGACTTTTTACGAAAGAATTCTATGGCAATTGCTACAATGCCCTGCATAGTGACGGAGTAATGATTAACCAGCATGAAAGCCCCTTTTACAAAGAAGAGGCCTTTCAATGCCAGAGGATGCACAAACGGATTATAGAATCCTTTCCCATCAGCAAAATTTATCAGGCACATATACCGTCCTACCCCTCAGGACATTGGCTGTTCGGTTTTGCTTCAAAGCAGTACCATCCGCTGAATGATCTGGACGGAGTGACTTGGACGTTAAAGGGGATACCTACGAGATATTATCTGCCGAGGCTGCATCAGGGAATGTTTGCGCTTCCGGCATATGTGGAGGAGTTGGTGAAGGATGTTGAATAAAAATGTTGTGAATTATATCGGTTGTGAGGCGGAATACGAGGAATCCGGAATTGTACTGTTCGGAGCTCCCTTCGATTCTACCACATCCTATCGTCCGGGAACCCGCTTCGGTCCTCAGGCGATTCGAAACGAATCGTATGGACTGGAGACCTTCAGCCCTTATCAGGACAAGGATTTGCTGGAATGCAAGGTGTTCGACAGCGGAGATCTGGAGCTGCCCCTTGGGGATACGGAGCGAGTTCTGGCATCCATCGAGGAACGCGCAGAGACGATTATTAAAGACGGAAAGATTCCCTTTATGATAGGCGGTGAGCATCTGGTAACGCTTGGAAGTGTGCGTGCGGCTGTCCGTAAATACCCCGATCTGCATATCGTGCATTTTGACGCGCATGCGGATCTGCGGGAAGATTATCTGGGAGTAAAGCTCTCCCATGCCTGTGTGTTAAGAAGGAGTTGGGAGCTGTTAGGGGACGGAAGAATCTATCAATTCGGAATACGCTCCGGTGACAGAGAGGAATTCGAGTGGGCGAAAGAGGGACATGTGACGATGAGGAAGTTCGACTTCGATAATCTCACAGAAACAGTAACAAAGCTTAGAGGAAAGCCGGTTTATTTAACCATAGACCTGGATGTCTTAGACCCTTCCGTATTTCCGGGAACGGGAACGCCTGAAGCGGGAGGTGTAAGTTTCCTTGAGCTTTTGAAGGCGATGTTGAAAACTGCAAAAGGCAGCCATATTGTAGGGTGTGATGTGAATGAGCTGAGTCCCGCATATGACGCCAGCGGAGTGTCTACGGTGACGGCAGGAAAGATAGTACGAGAGCTGCTGCTGGCGCTTTCCTGAGACAGAATAAAAGGAGATGATATCATGGGAAAAGTATTGATTATTGGCTGCGGAGGCGTAGCCGGAGTGGCGATTCACAAATGCTGTCAAAACAGCGACGTTTTTACGGAAATCTGTATTGCCAGCCGTACGGTATCGAAGTGCGAGGCAATGAAGAAGAAATTGGAAGGGATGACGAAAACAAAGATTAGCACAGCACAGGTAGATGCGGATAATACCCGGGAGCTGATTGCTCTCATTGAAAAGGAGAAACCTGATGTGGTGCTGAATCTTGCTCTTCCTTATCAGGATCTCACCATTATGGATGCGTGCCTTGCCACAAAAACAAATTATGTGGATACGGCTAATTATGAGCCGGAGGATACAGCAAAGTTTGAATATAAGTGGCAGTGGGCTTACAGAGAACGCTTTGAAAAGGCGGGAATCACCGCCCTTCTTGGAAGCGGCTTTGATCCCGGAGTGACGGGAGTGTTCTCCGCTTATGCCTTAAAGCACTATTTTGACGAGATTAATTATATAGATATTCTGGACTGCAACGGCGGCGATCACGGATATCCCTTTGCCACCAATTTCAATCCTGAGATCAATATCCGCGAAGTGTCCGCGAAGGGCTCTTATTGGGAAAACGGGCAGTGGGTAGAAACGGAGCCGATGGAAATCAAGCGGGTTTATAATTTCCCCGAGGTGGGAGAGAAGGATATGTACCTGCTTCACCATGAGGAGTTGGAATCCCTTGCCCTCAATATGCCGGGAATCAAGAGAATCCGTTTTTTCATGACTTTCGGGCAAAGTTATTTAACCCATTTGAAGTGTCTTGAGAACGTAGGTATGACTTCCATAGAGCCGATTATATATGAGGGAAAAGAAATCGTTCCATTGCAGTTTTTAAAAGCGGTTCTTCCCGACCCGGCCTCCCTTGGCCCCCGTACAAAGGGTAAGACGAACATCGGCTGCATTTTTACAGGGAAGAAAGATGGAAAGGAAAAGACCATTTACATTTACAACGTATGCGACCACGAGGAATGCTATAAAGAAGTAGGCTCACAGGCGGTTGCTTATACTACCGGTGTTCCGGCAATGATTGGTGCGGCGATGCTGCTGACGAAGACATGGGATAAAGCTGGTGTATATAACATTGAAGAATTCGATCCCGACCCGTTCATGGAGGCGTTGAATGAATTCGGTCTTCCGTGGCAGGTGAGCGAGAATCCCGTTATGGTAGAATAACCCGGAAATTATGGAGCGGATATGAAAAGAGAAGAATTGAAAACACCTTGTTATATCGTGATGGAAAGCGCTCTGAAAAGGAATCTGGAGATATTGCAGGGCATCAGACAGCGGACGGGCTGTAAAATATTATTAGCGCAGAAAGCTTTTTCTATGTACTCCTGTTATCCTCTTGTCGGCGAGTATCTGGACGGAACGGCGGCAAGCGGTTTATATGAGGCACGGCTGGGCGCAGAGGAGATGGGAAAAGAAACCCATATTTTTTCTGCGGCATACAAGGAAGAGGATATGGAGGAAATATTGTCTTACTGCGGGCATATCGTATTCAACTCCTTTTCCCAGCTTGAGAAATACGGTGAAAGGGCGGCAAAGGCAGGAAAAAGCGTAGGAATCCGGGTGAATCCGGAATGCTCTACTCAGGAGGGACACGGAATATACGATCCTTGTGCTTCCGGTTCGCGTTTGGGAATTCTGGCAAAGGAGTTCCCTGACAGACTTCCTGAATGGGTGGAGGGGATTCATTTCCATACGCTGTGTGAGCAGAACGCGGATGCTCTTGCCGTGACGTTAAAGGCGGTAGAGGAACGATTCGGTTCATGGCTATATGGGATGAAATGGATCAATTTCGGCGGCGGACATCATATCACGCGGGAGGGCTATAACATAGGGCTTCTGGAAAACTGTATCCGCTATGTGTCGGATACCTACGGGGTCACGGTCTATTTGGAGCCTGGAGAGGCGGTTGCTTTGGATGCGGGGCACCTGCTGACTACGGTGGAGGATCTGGTGCATAAGGAAACGATTGCAATTTTGGATTCTTCCGCAGCCTGTCATATGCCTGATGTTCTTGAAATGCCGTACCGCCCGCCCCTTAGAGCTTC
This sequence comes from Bacillota bacterium, assembly GCA_023408815.1. Lineage (GTDB taxonomy): Bacteria > Bacillota > Clostridia > Lachnospirales > Lachnospiraceae > Kineothrix. The sequence goes on from JAEYJO010000051.1 coordinate 5,470, forward strand.
CGGACAGGAGGGTGAGAAGGCATTTGCATATACGCTGGCGGGGCCGACCTGCCTGGCGGGAGATGTGATAGGAATCTATTCCTTCGACAAACCGTTAGCGGTCGGCGACCGTCTGACCTTTGAGGATATGGCCATTTATACTATGGTAAAAAACAATACCTTTAACGGAATGCCCCTTCCCTCCATCGTGTGGGAGAGGGAGGACGGCGAATGCGAGCAGATAAGAAGTTTCTGCTACGTGGATTTTAAGGGGAGGCTGTAGCTACCTCCCGCTCTCTATGCGGATAACACCGCAGCCTATCTTTTCTCCGGAATCTCCGGCAGGCTGAGTGGTGAAATCATCGCGTTTTGCGTGTATGACTACGGATTTGCCGATGATGTTATCTACAGTAAAGCGTTTGTCATAGAAAGAAGCCCAGGCATAACCCTGATTGCCCAGGAGAGGGAGAAGGTCTCCTGCGTGCTGGGGATGGGGCAGGTTCGCCGGATTATAATGTCCCCCGGTATTGGCGAAGGAATTGGAGCAGTCGCCGAATTCATGGATGTGCATCGCATAGAAATCCGAGGAATCCTGTGAGGATATATTAGGGAGACCGAAAATCTCAGCTTCTATGAGAACGCCCCCATAAGGAGTATCATAAAATTTAACCAACCCGCTGAGCTGCGGGTTGGAGCTGTTTCCCGTAACCCATGCCATAGCGCGGGGTTTATTTTTTTCTAATATGTTTACGAATGTTAGACGAGGAGTAAATTGATACATATAAACACCTTTTTTATTATTAGGTTATGCAGGAGAAGTGGATTGGTTATCGAGCATCGCTGTTTTCCTGCTTTAAGGTTGTTTTCGGATGTGCTATAATTGCAGGAAAAAGATTCACACGCGACGATATGCCTGTGGATCAAAACTGCAGGTATTGGAAGGGCATGGTTATTAATATGGTGAAATATTTAGTGGATATCGAGACCGGCAGTCTGCGTCAGGAACATGAGGAGGAGCTGGGAAGGAAGTATTATGAAATATATCTGATGGAAGCGGAGGAATTCGACACGCTCGAAGGCGATTACCCTCATAGGAAGAATCTGAGTCAGGGACTTAAGCAGATACAATATTGCAAAATTGAGACTTTTAAGGATTGTATTCAAGGGACGATGAAGGTTCCTAAGGGCGATAGTGAGCAGGTTATACTTTTTACTTTCGGCTTTTATATAAAAGGAAATGAACTCCTTTTCTTTGGGGAGAGGGCTTTGCTTGAAGACATGCTGGAGAAAATATCAGGAAACATTCCCGGGAATTGTACGCTGAACCAGATTCTTTTAGTATTGTTCGAAATGCTGATTGAAGAGGATGTCCTTTATCTGCAAGAGTTGGAGGAATATCTGTCGGATATGGAGGAGGAGCTTCTTAGGAAGATTCCCGATCACTTTTATGAGACGATTATACAATACCGTAAAAAACTAACCCTTTTTCATTCCTATTATGAACAGCTTACCAATATAGGAGACCAGATGCAGGCAAATGTGAATCAGGAGCTTAGCAGGGAGGAGTGCGCGGTGTGGCAGAATTACGCTAATCGTACGGAGAGACTGCATAACCATGTGGAGGCGCTGAGGGAGTATTTGATTCAGATAAGAGAATTGTATCAATCCCAGATAGATGTAAGGCAGAACAAAGTGATGAGTATTTTAACGGTTATCACGGCATTTTTCCTTCCTTTGACGCTCCTTGTAGGATGGTATGGGATGAATTTTCCCGGCATGCCGGAATTTCGGTGGAAATATGGATATCCGGCAGTGATTATCTTATGTATTGTCATTATTCTGGCCGAATTCATATATTTTAAGAAAAAGAAGCTGCTTCGATAAGCGTCGGTAAACAGCAGGACAAAAGAAATTCTTTCGAAATGAGAAGAAACGATGAAAGCTAAAGTGAAATTAATTGCCGCGATGTTCATATTTGGAAGTATAGGAATCTTTGTAAGAACAATTGGATTATCTTCTGGTATACTGGCGGTTGTAAGAGGAAGCATAGGAACGGTATTTTTGCTGATTGCCGGGTTGGCGATGGGAAAGAAGTTATCGCTTCCGGCCATAAGAAAGAATTTTAAGTTTCTAGTCTTTTCTGGAGCAGCGATCGGAGCGAATTGGATCTGCCTTTTTGAAGCCTACCGATACACCACGATAGCGGTGGCTACCCTATGTTATTATTTGGCTCCGGTATTCGTCATACTGGTCTCTCCCTTTTTCTTAAAAGAGAAGCTGACGGCAGTAAAAGCCGGGTGCGTCGTGGTATCGTTGTTTGGCATGACGTTGGTTGCGGATATTTTGGGAAGCGGCCAGGGAGCGGCAGGCGGATGGAAAGGGATCGTATTCGGCGTGACAGCAGCGTTGTTATACGCTTCCGTAGTGATTATGAATAAGTTCCTGAAAGAAATAGAAGCGGTGGATATGACGGTATCTCAGCTGGGAGTTGCATCCGTGGTGGTGCTTGCGTATGTGCTCTATACGGAAGACGGGACGGGGATAACATTTGGAGTTAGTACACTATTTCTATTGCTGTATCTGGGTATTGTAAATACGGGAATTGCCTATCTTTTATATTTTTCTTCTTTAAAGGATTTGAGCGGGCAGACGGCAGCTCTGTTCAGCTACATTGACCCAGTGACAGCAATTCTGCTTTCCGCCCTTCTATTTCATGAAAATATGAGCACGGAGCAGATGATAGGTGCAGTGCTGATATTAGGTTCTACTCTCGTAAGTGAACTTGTGGGCGGAAGAAGGCAAGAGCCGGCAAACACAACAGGACGAGGTTAGAAGATATGCTTAAGGATTTTTGTGGCTTTGATTTTTTATTTTTGTATGCTTTTTGATCATTGTACGGAACTGGCTGATGGAGATTCCAAGTGCATTGCTGGCAGTTTGAAGGGTATATTCCTTATTTCTCCACTTCTCATATACGGGGTAGAATTCTTCGGGAACAGGTGCGGGGAAACGACCTAAGTGTTTTCCCTTCGCCTTGGCGATGGCAATGCCTTCTGCCTGCCGCTGCTTGATATTCTCCCTTTCGGCCTGTGCTACATAGGACAAGAGCTGCAAGACGATATCAGAAATTAAGGTGCCGATTAAGTCTTTGTTAGTGCGCGTGTCGAGAATGGGCATGTCCAGGATAACGATATCTGCTTTTTTTACTTTAACGATAATGCGCCACTCCTCTTGTATGTCCCTGTAACTTCTTCCGAGGCGATCGATGCTCTTTACGACCAGTACGTCACCCTCTTTTAGTTTTTTCTTTAGTTTCAGATATTCCGGTCTGTTAAAATCTTTGCCCGATAATTTATCACAATAAATATTCGGTTCAATAATCCCCCATTTCAGCAATTCCATTTTTTGCCGATCGATATTTTGATCGACGGTAGATACCCGCATATACCCATAAAAATTTTTCATTTTTCAGTCCTCCTATTATACGTAGTATGCCAGAAAGGCTTAACTTAATCCATATGTTTAAAGGCACTGACAAAAAGAAACGAGTTGCTATAAAGGTGTACCTTTTTAGCAACTTGTTTCCTTTGTATATACAAACAATTATATCGTTAATTGTATAACATTTTTTTGTAAAAAACAACAAAAAATGACAATAATAGGAAAATAAAAATCCAAAAAATAGAAGATAAAAAAAGGTACACCTTTATAGCGATTTTTTCAGATAATTTACGAAAGGAAAAAGTAAGAATTATGTTAAAGGTTACCAAAAGAAAAGGATCAATAGAAAAGATATTTTATTCGAGGTTTTCCGCGATCGTATTTATGACCGGACTTCTTGTGCTGCTCATGGGCTTTAGCATTCTCAGCTTCGATTATGTCTTTAGCAGGAGCGAAAAGATAAATGCAGAAAAATCCGATTTATTGAGCTATGAGATGGCCCATTATAAATGGTGGATAGATCTCAGCTTAGCCGTTTATTACAATACGGAATTCACTGGGCAGACGGATGAGACGAAATGTGATTTCGGTATATATTTATATGGGGAAGATGTAAAAGGCAACCCCGAAATGAGCGAATTCTATGAGCAGGCGGAACCTTTGCATAGAGAAATTCATCAGCTTGCGGACGAGGTACTCAGCGTGAACGAGACGGACAAGGCGCAGGCGGAAGCCTTGTTAAAGGATAGTGTAGAGGTAAAAATTCATTCCCTGGTAAGCCTTTTGGACGACACGATAGCCAAGAAACAGGAGCAGATCGATAATCAGAGGAGAATGGTCATCGTAATGCTCAGCGTTATCTTTGTGGCTGCTGTCTTCGCAGTCACCTTAACGGTGCGGTTTATCATAAAAACGTATCGATACGTGAGGACTAAGGTCATCGAGCCGATTGTTGACTTGCAGCAGGAATGTGAGAAGCTGGCGGAGGGTAATCTCAGCCTGAGCTTCGAAACGGATATGGATAACGAGATTGGAAGCCTTGGAAGAGCTTTGGATTTTGCGGTAAAGGAAATTAAGAAATACATCGATGCCATCGATTTTGGCATGAAGGAATTCTCGGCAGGCAACTTCACCTGCGTATGCCCGGTAGAATTTATCGGCGATTTTGCAAATATTCAGCGTTCCATCGAGAGCTTTCAGGAGAAAATGAACGATACTTTGTACGAAATGAGCGTGGCAATAGAGCAGGTCAGTGCAGGTGCGCAAGAACTGTCCGCGGGAGCACAGGACATCGCGCAGGGGGCGACTAATCAGGCAGGAAGCGTGCAGGAATTGTCCGAGGTGATTTCCAATATCACGGGACAGATAAGCAACAACGCAGAGCACACCCAAAACGCCGACGAGTGGGGGGCAAGGACAGGAGAGACTGTCCGTACCAGCAAGGGACAGATGGAGCAGCTAGTGGCGGCAATAACTGACATCGCCGCCGCATCGGAGGGCATTAAGAATATTATTGATACCATCGATGCGATAGCTTCGGAAACGAATCTGTTAGCCTTAAATGCGGCAATCGAATCTGCCCGTGCAGGAGCAGCCGGAAAAGGCTTTGCTGTGGTAGCTGATCAAATAAGGAAGCTGGCACAGGAATCTGCTGACGCAGCAAAGAACACCACCGAACTGATAGAGGAATCCCTGGCCCATATCGAAAAAGGAAAGGTTCTCACAGGAGTAACCAGCGAGGCCTTCGAGGAAGTAGCAAAGAACGCCCAGACCGTTTTGGAGATGATAGATAAAATCGCGCAGGAATCCAGAGCACAAGCTCAAGAGGCAGATAAAATCGCAAAGGGAATCGACAGGATCTCCAGTGTTGTCCAGACGAATGCATCGGTATCGGAAGAAAGTGCGGCTGCAAGTGAAGAGCTTAGCGCGCAAGCTATGGTCATGACGGATTTGATTAGTCAGTTTAAGCTAAATAGAGGCAGTAGTAGAAGCTGAATATATAAATCAGGAAAAGTATATGATGCGGACCTCCTGATTTCAATAAAAAAGAAGGCTTGTCACACGATGAATATTCCGTGCGGCAAGCTTTCATATTTAACCTGAAATGGAAGGAAGGTTGTTCAAATTATTGCCTTCTTTCCCGTCAGGCAGAGATTTCAAATATTCGGTATCCTTCCTATGGGCGATGCCCACGCCTTTGATCCCCCCGCCCTTTGCGAGGTCCACGCCCTCCTGCTTGGAAACCGTGGAGCCGTCGGATAGCTGGTAGCCGGTCACTCGTCCGCTGCTCTTTACGAGACCTACGATTTCCTTGGCGTCGCTTTTCGCTTGGGGTATATCATCCAGAGTATTGATAGCGAGAGCTTCGCCGAGAGTAATTTTATCCATATCTGTCATAAAATAACCATACCTTTCTCGTGAATGCAAACATTTTTAGCTGCTTTTTTATAGTCTGTGCGATATGGAAAATAATATGCGTCAAATATTAATTTTTGTTCTGGCGCATTTGCATGGGCGTACAGCCGTAGGTAGATTTGAAATTTTTCATAAATAATTTGTAGTTGGTACAGCCGTTGCGTTCGAGGATACCGGTAATGGTCAAATCGGTATTCATCAAATCCTCATATACGTGCGCAAGGCGGACCTTGTTCACATATTCGAGAAAGGTGAGTCCCATATATTTTTTAAAGAAGCGGCAGAAATACTCAGGATTCAGTGCGACGGAAGCAGCGGCCTCGTCCAGGGTGATGGGAGATGCGTAGTTGGACTTTACGAAGTCCATGACATTCTCCAGACGACGCAGATTCTTGTCCGTCCTGATTTTCACGGCGGTGTCAATTTCTACCTTGTAGCAGCAGAGGATAGAATAAAGAAAATCGTATAAAAGGCTGGAGAACCGGAGGGAATAACCTTCCGGTTTTTCGTCGTTGATGTCCTTCATCTCCATCAAAATAGCACGGACGCGGTCATTTTTCTCCGGGGAGTTGGGAATGCCTTCAAAACGGATGCTGTCGTAGTCGGAAATGCTTTTTTTCAAAAACTGGTATGGTATCTGCAGCAAGATGACAAGGCAATTCTCGTGACAATAGGTGGAGTGTATGTCGGCCGAGTTGATGATGACGAAATCGCCTACGTTCAGGGTGAGCTTGGAATTGTTGATGGTGACGTCCATGCAGCCTTCGCAGATGCAGACGATTTCCATACTGTTATGCCAATGGTTTGTGATAAGGTGGTTCGAATCACGGTAGGTGTCAAAGCGGACTTGGATGTCTTCTCGGGTTTTAATTTCTTCGTGGATATATTTTTCCATATGTATGTGGGCCTTTCAGTTTTTTTGTGCTCTAGTTGAAGTTGTGAGAGAGCATGTGAAAATCCGTTAGGGTGGCAAATGGTAGTGCATGACCTGACGAAAGGATGTTTATTTTAAAATAGGTGTAAAAGGGTTCCTTATATGATAATGAAGTAAGATGATAGAAAAGTCAATATCGACCTATAAATAAGTCATGAAAATAAATAGAGCGGAAATGACGGGTATGGTAGTATATGAGTAGGCAGGCTTGTGAGATGTGGCGATAATTAAGAGAGTGAAAGTAAGCGTGAAGGGGAAGAAGGATGCAGCGGACTTTATTATTGAAAAGTCAAAAAGGAAAGATAGTAAGTGAAGATAAGCAAATTAAAGGTGAATCAAAGTAAAGAGGATTGGAAGGAGATTTGTATGACGGCGGAAAAGATTAAGGACTTGGTGGCACAGATGACTTTGGAGGAGAAGGCTTCGATGTGTTCGGGGGCGGATTTTTGGCATACTAAGGCGGTTGAGAGACTGGGGATTTTGCAGTCTATGGTTTCAGATGGACCTCACGGACTCAGAAAGCAGGACGATAAGGCGGATCATCTTGGTGTGAACGAGAGTATTAAGGCCGTTTGTTTTCCTGCTGGGTGCGGTACGGCAGCTTCTTTTAACCGGGAACTTTTGACGGAAATGGGAGCAGTGCTTGGTAATGAGTGCCAGGCGGAAGGCGTGAGTGTGCTGCTTGGGCCGGCTGTAAATATTAAGCGTTCCCCGCTTTGCGGCAGGAACTTCGAATATTATTCGGAAGATCCGGTAGTGGCATCTCAGATTGCGGCGGCGTTCATTAAAGGGGTACAAAGTAAGAATGTGGGCGTGAGCATTAAGCATTTTCTTGCGAATAATCAGGAGACCAGAAGAATGTCGGCGTCTGTAGAGGTGGATGAGCGCACTATGAGGGAAATTTATCTGGCGGCTTTCGAAGGAGCGGTGCGGGAACAGAAGCCCTGGACGGTGATGAACTCCTATAATAGGGTAAACGGTACATATGTGGGGGAAAGCAAGAAGTATCTGACGGATATTCTACGTGGAGAATGGGGATTTGACGGTTATGTGATGAGCGATTGGGGAGCGGTAAATAACAGGGTGCCGAACCTGAAAGCAGGGATGGATCTGGAGATGCCCTCCTCCGGCGGACATAACGATAAGCTTATCGAGGAAGCGGTGAAGAACGGCAGCTTGGAAGAAAGTGTGCTGGATACGGCGGTGGAGAGAATTCTGCATATCGTATTCCGGTTTGAGGAAAATAGAGATAAGACGGCAGACTACGATTTAGATAAGGACCACGAAGCGGCGCGCAGGGTGGCGGAAGAGACTATTGTGCTCTTGAAAAATGACGGCGTTCTTCCCTTGAAGGAAAGTGCCAAGGTGGCATTTATCGGAAAGTATGCGAAACAGCCCCGTTATCAGGGCGGCGGAAGCTCTCATATCAACAGTCATAAGATAACTTCTGCGCTGGATATGGCGGCGGGAAATCCTAATATTTCTTATGCGCAGGGATTTATTGATGAAGAGGATAGAGTGGATGAGGCCTTGTTAGCGGAAGCAGTGGAGCTTGCTAAGAAGGCGGAAGCAGCGGTTATCTTTGCCGGTCTTCCTGATTCCTTCGAATCGGAAGGCTTTGACCGGGAGCATATGAGAATGCCGGAATGCCAGAACGAATTGATTAGGAAGGTGGCACAGGTACAGAAAAATGTAATTGTAGTCCTGCACAACGGTTCGCCCGTGGAGATGCCCTGGATAAATGAGGTGAAGGGTGTAGTAGAAGCGTATCTTGGCGGCCAGGCTGTAGGTGGCGCGCAGTATGACATTCTTTTTGGTAAAGTTAATCCCAGCGGTAAGCTTCCGGAGACCTTCCCCTTGAAGCTGGAGGATAATCCTTCCTATCTGAACTTCCCCGGAGAGGGAGATCGGGTAGAATACAGGGAAGGTATATTCGTAGGCTATCGTTATTATGATAAGAAGAAAATGGAAGTGCTCTTCCCCTTTGGGCATGGACTTTCCTATACTGTATTCGATTATTCCAATCTGTGCGTAAGCTCGGACAGCATTAAGGATACGGATGTGGTGACGGTATCGGTGGACATAACCAATACGGGCAAGGTTGCAGGTAAAGAAGCCGTTCAGCTTTACATTAGCGATAAGGAAAGCAGTGTAATACGTCCGGTGAAGGAACTGAAGGACTTCGCGAAGGTTTCCTTGATGCCGGGGGAAACGAAGACGGTGAGCTTTCAGCTTTCCAAGCGCTCTTTCGCATATTACAATACGGCGATTAACGACTGGTATGTGGAAACGGGAGAATTCGACATTATGATTGGAAAATCATCCAGAGACATCGTGCTGATAAAAGAAATTCACGTAGAGTCTACGGTGAAGCTGCCGGTAATTTACACCACGGATTCCATTATGGAAGATATCTTCAAGAATCCTGAGGCGAAAGAGCTGGTTATGGAGACGATGGACGGCAAAATGGATATTATAATGACTGCCGACAAGGATGAGGACGATAGCGCCGCTGCTCAGGCTATTACGGCCGAAATGCAGGAGGCCATGATGAAATACATGCCTCTTCGGGGAGCCGTAAGTTTCGGAAGCGGAGAGACCAGAATGTCCATGGATGATGTCAGGGCTTTAGTGGATGAGCTGAATGCGCTGTAAAAGAAACGTTTATAACATTGATGACTTAAACATTGCAACCGCTGCATCAGGAATAATTTTAAATGGGAAAAGTAATTTTAAAGAGCTGGGAAATTAATATTTTCCGGCTCTTTTCATAATCTTACCATTAAGAATTTTTTAAGAAACAGGTAAATAAAACTGTAAGAAATATAGGATATGATATAATCAGGCTTAGGAAAAGGTCAAAGTTTTTCTATATCTGGAAAATTACGAATAAGGAGCCATAGAATGATGGAATGTGTACTCGTGGTGGACGACGACAAAGAAATTGTAAAGGCAATAGCCCTGCTGCTGGAAAAAGAAGGATATGACGTGCTGAAGGCATATGACGGCATGGAAGCGCTTGAAATCGTGGCGGAGAAATCGGTACAGCTAATTATCATTGACGTCATGATGCCCAAACTGGATGGCTTGTCCGCAGTTATGAAAATCAGGGAAAAGAAGAATATTCCTATCATCGTGCTCAGTGCCAAAAGCGAGGATACGGATAAGGTGCTCGGCTTATCCATGGGAGCCGACGATTACGTGACCAAGCCCTATTATGCTGCGGAACTGATGGCGAGAGTGAAAAGTCACCTGCGCAGATATACCAGTCTTGGTGACATCAATGCTTTTATTTCCACCAGTAACATAATGAATGGCAGACTGCGGTTCAATAAGGAGGAGCACATCCTTTATGTGGACGAGGAGCCTGCGAAGCTCACTGCTACGGAGACGAGAATCGTGGAGCTGCTTATGTGCAATATAGGAAGAGTTTTTCCGGCGGAGGAAATCTACCGCCGTATCTGGAACGAGGAAGCCTATGCGGCGGAGAATACGGTAATGGTGCATATAAGGCGCATTCGTGAGAAAATAGAACTGAATCCGAAGGAGCCGGAATACTTAAAGGTGGTGTGGGGAATTGGATACAAAATTGAAAAAAAGTAAAATAATCATCAGCTTCACTGCGTGGATGCTGGGAACGTTGCTGCTGTTTCTTAACCTCTTTTGTTTTGTTGTGAAGTATGCGGGAAATCCTGCTTTTCTCATTCAAGCGAAAGAATCGCTGGGGGAAGATTATCAGAATACGGAGGAATTCCGTTATTACATGTCCGATTATTTGAACAGCTTCTTATCTATGGCCATAGGCGGTCCTATCAGCCAAAGCTACGATACCGGTTATGCACAGGAGACGACTATCGAAGCCCAGGCGGAGGAAGGAATGGCATTCGAAGGCGGAGGCATGGCGACAGCGTCGGACACGGCAGAATACGAAGGCACATCGGACATGGCAGAGTTTACGGAGCCTGAAGAGGTAACGGATTATAAGAAGGATGCACAGGAATATCACGAGAGCATCAAGAATGACAGAAATATTTTATATACCATAGAAAAAGATGGCGAGGTGCTGTATACAAACGAAGAAAGTCTGGGAATGTATGGCGAAGAGTTCGTTTTGCCGGACGGCTATAATTACCTTCTCTACTTCGATGGAAAAAAGGTCTCTGCCACAAAAGACGGACAAACGGTAGATATTTACGGAGATAACTATTATAGGACAGGCGATGGCTGGAGTATTCCCGGTTATGTGAATTTTCCGGCAGATAAAGCATTGGAGGGTGTAAGGATATGTATTGCTGCCGCAAAGGTTCCTAATGTGAGTGTGTCTAAAGCCTATGACGGCGACGGCAACAGCACGTATTACTACAGTAATGCTTTTTACAGCATCCAGCAGCACTTGTCGGTAGAAAAAGGTGCATATATGGGTTGGATATATACTTCTTTGCTGGCAATGACTCTTCTTATAGTAAGCCTTGCCCTGAACAAAAGCAGGAAGGAGGCCGATGCCGCGATTGCAAGAGTTACGGAAAAGCTTTGGTACGAAATAAAGCTGTTTCCCCTGCTTGCGATCCTGTACGGTGTTTTGCTGGTAGCTGCGGAGCTCGTGTATCAAGGATGGTGGTACTACCTGGACTGGGATATCGCCGGAAGATTCTGGAGCGGGGAATATATAGGAATGAAAGTCTTTCTGACAGCCCTAGCCTCTCTATGCCTTGGGCTCATATGGCTTTTTATTAATGACGTCCGCCACAACGAGAGGCCTTGGAAAAAAAGCATCATAGCATCTCTTTACAGGCTGTTTAGAACTTCCATGCTGAAACTTCCCTTGGGAAAAAGACTGATAAGACAATATATGTGGGTATTTCTGGCAGAACTGGGAGCCGAGCTTATACTGCTGCTGATGCTGGGAATCTGGGGAAGCCGCAATTATGAAGAGGAGATAGCGGCATTTATTGGAGTCATGACGCTGTTTTTGATGATAGCTGTCTGGGTATGCCAGTGTTTTTATTTTAAAAGCAATAAAAAGGCGGCTATGGATATGGAAGCGCTGGTGGAGCGAATCGAGGCCATTCACGGAGGAAAGCTGGATGAGTTTACAGAGGTTTCTGCAAGTTCCGGTTTATCGGAGGCCATGGATAAGCTTAATGAGATACAAGAAGGGATGAACAAAGCGCTGGCGGAGCATATAAAGAGCGAGCGCATGAAGGTAGAGCTGATCGCCAACGTCTCCCACGACATCAAAACACCTCTTACTTCTATTATCAGCTACGTGGAGCTGTTAAAACAGGAGGACGATCTGCCGGAGCACGTGCGGGAATATATTTCTATACTGGAAAACAAGTCACATCGGTTAAAGGCCATGGTGCAGGACGTATTCGAGGTGAGTAAGGCGGCGTCCGGAGAGCTCCCCTTACACATGGAGAATCTGGATCTTGGAAAGCTGCTGCGCCAAACATTAGCAGATATGACGGAGCAGATGGAGGAAGCGGACGTGACCGTGAAAACCAAGATTCCTGAAAATGCGGTAATGATCTGTGCAGACGGTGAACATTTATATCGCGTATTCCAGAATCTGATATTAAATGCGCTGAAATATTCCCTCGAAGGCTCTCGGATATATGTGACCCTGTTGGAGGACGGCAAGTTCGTTGCCGCCAGCATTCAGAATACCTCTAAGGAAGAACTTTCTTCGGATATAGATTTTACCGAGAGATTCATCCGGGGAGATAAGAGCCGCAGCGACGGAGGAAGCGGCCTCGGACTCTCTATCGCCCAGAGCTTCACCGAAGCCTGTGGAGGAACCTTCAAGGTGGAGACAATTGCGGATCTCTTCGTGGTCACCGTCACTTTCCCCAAGGTAGAATTCCCGCAGCTTCCATACTGAGATTACTACGCTTTTTAATCGCTCCTTTTATAAGATGTCAGCTTTTCCTTGCTATTTTCCAGCGTTCTGCCAGTATCTTAATCTTTCGGTTTATGGTATAATTCCTCTATAATTGTGGATTTTAGAAGGAAAGATTAAATGAATATAAGGAACGGAAAGATAAAGATTTTCGGTATGCTGGGTGCGGCAGCGGTGGTTTTGCTGCTTTTGCTTCCGGCAGTGCAGCTTCATGCAGAAGAAAACAGGGTAAGAGTAGGGTATTTTATTATGCCGGGTTATCAGGAATCCACCGAGGGGGGGAGCCATTGGGGCTTCGGCTATGACTATCTGCAGGAAATTGCAAGGTATACCGGATGGAAATATGAATTCGTAGAAACTTCGTGGGCAGAATGCTTGGAGATGCTGGAAAACGGAGAACTGGATATCGTAACCTATGCGAAAGACTCACCGGAGGATAGGGAGCGTTTTGAATTTTCCAAGTATCCCATGGGAATGACCTCCTCCGTGCTGACGATTCGCTCCGGCGCAACTGGTTTTTATTATTACAATGATTTTGCAAATTTTGACGCAATGAAGATAGGCGCTGTGAGAGGCAGCGGTTTAGCGGAGGAAGTGAGAACGCTTTTTAAAGAGTATGACATATCCATGTCGCTTCAGCTTTTCAATACGGAGAAGGAGCTTCAAGAAGCACTCAGTACGAAAACTATCGACGTGATTGCGGCGGGCAATCATCGCAGGCTGGATAATGAGAAGATAATAGCCACCTTCAACGCAGCACCGTTTTATGCGATCATGCAAAGGGGAAATAAGAGCACTATGGCTCAGTTCGACTATGCCATGGAAGAAATCATGCTGGCTAACCCTTATTTCGAGAAGGAACTGTACGATAAATATTTCGAGGAGAACGTTGCGGGCAAGGTTGCTTTGACCCGTGAGGAAAAGGCTTATGTGGACGAACATAAGACGGTTAAGATGGCGGCCTCACCGGATTCAAAGGCTATGTGTTATTATGACGGCAGCAAGTATACGGGAATCACTATCGACAGCATCAAGGCTCTCGGAAGGGAAGTCGGGATGGAAGTGGAGTACGTGGAGACGAAGTCATACAAGGAGAGTCTGGAACTGCTGAATAAGGGCGAGGTGGATCTTGTCGGCGATTTCTACACCAATTATGGCTGGGGAGAGAAGAACGAAGTGATATTGACAGCTCCATATATGGAGGAGCAGTACATTGAGGTGCGCCGTAAGGGCAAGGAAATGCCGAAACGAGAAATGAAGGTAGCTACCTGCGAGAATTTTTTCTTTAATACCGCATATATATCAGAGTATTACTCAGAGGAGAACATAGCTTATTACGATACGGAGACAGAGTGCGTCAATGCAGTACGAAGGGGAGAAGCGGACGTTACTTTTGTCAATCAATATACGGCTAAGATATTGCTCAAGGATAACAAGAACCTGAAATTAAAAACGTACATTCTCTACGATGCGGATCATGGTCTATCAATAGCAGTGTCGGAGGATAATAAACTTCTGTGCTCGATTTTTAATAAAGCGATTTCTAATCTGGATTCTAATGAAATCATGCAGATAGCAGAAGAACACACGCAGGAAAGTGAGCAGGTATCCTTGCTTAGCTATATCTATGCTAATCCGGTGCAGTCCATCGTGATCCTATGCGTGGCGTTCGGCATGCTGGTGTTCGGCATGCTCTATTTCATTATTGTGAGGAGAAGATACAACAGGCATATTTATGAGCTGGCTTACCGGGATAAGCTTACCGGGCTTGGCAATATTTATTCCTTTGAGGATACGATAGAAAAACGCTGGCTTGAGCACAGAGGGAAAGAGGTTTTTATCATTTCCATGGATATCAGCCATTTTGCGACGATCAATGAGACATACGGGAGGGGTATCGGAGATTATACCATAAGCTATGTGGGCAGAAGATTGAACGAGCTGTATGGCGAGGAGGGAATCATCGCCAGAAGTAAGGTGGATAATTTTCTGATTTTTGGAATTGCCGACAGAGAAGGGAAGATTTCCGAATGGATGAATGCGATCAAGAGGGAAATCGGAATATTAGTATTCGAAGAAGGCGGGATGGGAAGAAACGAGATTACGATCAACTATAATTTTGGTGTCACCATAGCGCAGTGTACGAGAAGTACTTTGGTCAAGACTCTTATCGATCATGCCGAAATGGCAAGGAAGGCGGCGAAACGGGGGAATGCACATCTTTGCTATTTCAACGAGGAAATGGAGCAGCAGCTTCTTCGGGAAAAGAACATTGAGGATTGCATGGGAAGCGCACTTGCACTGGGAGAATTTCAGGTATATTATCAGCCGAAGTACTGTATGGCGGATAATGAAATTGTTGGTGCAGAGGCGCTCGTCAGATGGCAGAATAAGGACTACGGATTTATGAGTCCGGCCGAATTCATCCCTATTTTCGAGAGGAACGGCTTTATCGTGGAATTGGATTTCTATGTGATGGAGCAGGTGTACAAGATGCTGCATGGGCGGCTGGAACGGGGGGAAAAGACGGTCCGCATATCGATTAACCAATCCAGGCTTCATTTTGCGCAGAAGAATTATATTGAGAGACTGAATGAACTGCGGGATAAATATGGTATTCCCAGGGAGCTTATTGAGCTGGAGCTGACAGAATCCATTTTTGCACATATGAAGGATATAAGTGAAATGGTGGATAAACTGAAGGCAAATGGGTATTATTTATCTGTAGATGATTTTGGCGCAGGCTATTCCTCGCTGAATATGCTTAAGGAAATTTCCATCGATACATTGAAAATAGACAAGGACTTTTTAAGCGGCGAAGATAAGAGCGAGAGGTATCAGAAGGTAATTCAAAAGGTGGTGGAGCTCGCAAACGATCTCAATATGGACATAATATGTGAAGGCGTAGAACGGGAAGAACAGGCTAAATTCCTGCAAAGCATAGGCTGTATGTATGCGCAGGGATATTTATATGCGAAGCCTATGGCAGAAAAGGATTTTCTGCAATTGCTGACTTAGAACATATGGCGTAGTTAAGAAAAGAGGCATTTATGAATAGAATACTGGGTCTCGATAAAAAATTTGTAATCTATGAAACGAACAGACTGCTCGGCTCCGTGGGAGGTATGCTCTTATATGCCATAGGCGTAAATCTGTTCATTGTCCCCCAAGGGCTGTATACAGGGGGAATTATGGGACTTTGTCAGGTAATACGTACTGTGTTGGCGGAGTACATGGGACTGTCGTTTCGTAACTTCGATATTGCGGGCTTAATTTATTATGTAGTAAACATTCCGCTTTTCATTGTGGCGATCAAGAAGCTGGGACGAATATTTTTCGCCAAGACGGTCATTTGTGTAACGGCAATGTCGTTTTTCCTCTTCATCGTATATATTCCATCCATGCCGATTATGGACGATAAGTTGGCCTCCTGCCTTATCGGCGGAATTCTCTGCGGTGCAGGCATCGGGCTTTGCCTGAAAATGGGAAGTTCCGACGGCGGAACGGATATATTGGGTGTACTGTTAATTCGCTGGAAGAAGGATTTCAGCGTAGGCAAGGTAACATTGATCGTCAACGTGGTACTGTATCTCATATGCCTGTTCCTGTTCGACGTGGAGACCGTGATATATTCCTTGATTTTTGCTGCCGTAAGCTCCTTCGCGGTGGATAAGGTATATTCCCAGAACATTAACGTGGAAGTGAACATCATCACGAAGAATGCCAGCGAGGAAATGGAGCAGGAGATATTCACGAAGCTGGAACGGGGAATCACCAAATGGAAGGCCCTGGGCGCGTACACAGATAATAACGCTGAAGTATTGTATATGGTAATATCGAAATATGAGATCGGACGGTTAAAATATATCATACGTAAATATGATCCGAGTGCTTTTGTGGTAATCAATGAGGGTGTGAATGTAAGCGGGAATTTCCTGAAGAAATTGTAATAGGAGCACTTTCCTATTACATAAGAAAGAGATGTCCAGATTGTTGAAAGGACATCTCTTTTTTGCAAGATGGTGTTATTTATTTGTGATAAACCCGGTTCGTCTCATAAGCCGGTTCGCTGGTAAGATTCATCCCTAATCGCTTGAAGGTCTTCTCATCTACGGAAGAAAGAATGACCGTGGAATGGACCTGACATCCCTTCAGCTTCGGGATCTGGGACAAAGCCAGCTTCGCGTCCGTGTCCGTCGCGGCGCTCATGGAAAGGGCTATCAGTATTTCGTCCGTATGTAGTCTTGGGTTGTTCCCGCCCAGATAGTCCGTCTTCAAGGTTTGAATAGGTTCGATGGCGGCCCGGGAGATGAGGTGCTCGTCGTGGTCGATTCTGCCGAGAACCTTCAGCGCATTGAGAAGCGCAGCGGCAGAGGCGCCGAGTAAGTCGGTAGTTTTTCCGGTAATGACCTGCCCGTCCGGCAGTTCGATGGCCGTTGCAGGATGACCGGTGTTTTCCTGCCTCATAAGTGCCATAGGTATTACCTTTCGCTCTGTGGTATTGATAGAAGCCTGCTTCATCAGAAGCTCCAGCTTGTAAACGATTTCCCAGGAGCCCAGCACATCCCTTTTTTTGTCGCACAGCGCCTGATAATAGCGGCGGATGATTTCCTGTTTGGAAGCCTCTTTGCATACCTCGTCGTCTATGATACAGTTGCCCGCCATGTTGACGCCCATGTCGGTTGGCGATTTATAAGGGCTATAGCCGAGAATCTGTTCGAACATCGCGCTCAGAACAGGGAACACTTCGATATCGCGGTTATAGTTAACCGTAGTCTCTCCATAGGATTCCAGATGGAAGGGGTCTATCATGTTGACGTCACTTAAATCTGCGGTGGCCGCTTCATAGGCCACGTTCACAGGGTGGCGCAGGGGCAGATTCCATATGGGGAAAGTCTCGAACTTAGCATATCCGGCTGTAATCCCCCGTTTGTGTTCATGATAAAGCTGGGAAAGGCAGGTAGCCATTTTGCCGCTTCCGGGACCGGGAGCCGTAATGACCACCAGCGGTCTGGAAGTTTCGATATAATCGTTCTTCCCGTAGCCCTCGTCACTGACGATATTGGCGATGTTACTGGGATAGCCCTCAATAATATAATGAAGATAGGACTTGATTCCAAGGCCTGATAGTTTTTCCCGGAAATGGTCGGCAGTGGGCTGACCGGTATACTGAG
This sequence comes from Bacillota bacterium, assembly GCA_023408815.1. Lineage (GTDB taxonomy): Bacteria > Bacillota > Clostridia > Lachnospirales > Lachnospiraceae > Kineothrix. The sequence continues at coordinate 23,312 of JAEYJO010000051.1, forward strand.
TAATGACTACGCTGCTCACCATGAATTCCATGGCGCGGAAGGCGTCCAAAAGACGCAGCACATCCATGTCATAGGTGATGCCGAGGTCGCCCCGGATTTTATTCTTCTCGATGGCATCTGCGCTGATGACGATGACGATTTCAGCCTGGTCTTTCAGCTGGTGCAGCATTTTCAGCTTACTGTCCGGATGGAAACCGGGGAGGACTCTAGAAGCATGAAAGTCATCAAAGAGCTTGCCGCCGAATTCCAGATACAATTTATTGCCGAACTGGGAGATTCTCTGGCGAATGTGCTCGGACTGCATTTTTACATATTTATCGTTGTCAAATCCTATTTTCATTTTTGGGTTCCTTAATATTTCATTTTATTAAAATCAAGAGTGCGCTAAGCACAGCTTTTGTTCTATTTATGCTCTACTGCCGCAGCTATAAGGCCTTTGAATAGCGGGTGAGGTCTGTTTGGTCTCGATTTCAGTTCGGGGTGTCCCTGTGTAGCAACAAAGAAAGGATGTGCTGGAATCTCGCACATTTCCACGATACGTCCGTCGGGAGAAAGGCCGGATAATTTCATTCCGTTTTCTGTAAGAGCGGTGCGGTAATCGTTGTTCACTTCATAGCGGTGCCGGTGTCTTTCGTGAATGGTATCTTTACCATATAAATGGTATGCCTTGGAGTCTTTATCCAGGATGCATGGATAGGAGCCAAGCCGCAGGGTTCCCCCGATGTCTTCCACGCCGTTTTGGTCGGGCATAAGCGCAATGACAGGGTGCGTGGTGCCCGGATTCAGCTCCACGCTGTGCGCATCGTTATAGCCCAGCACGTTACGGGCATATTCCACGATGGAAAGCTGCATTCCCAGACAAAGCCCCAGGAATGGAATATTATGAGTCCTCGCATAGGTAATGGCATTTATCTTACCTTCGATGCCGCGGCTGCCGAAGCCGCCCGGAACAACGATGCCGTCCGCGCCGCTAAGCAGCTCGGCCGCATTCCCGGGAGTTACGGTCTCCGAATCCACCCACCGGATATTGACGTTCACCCGATTGGAGATGCCTCCGTGTTTTAAAGCTTCCACTACACTGATATAAGCGTCGTGAAGCTGGATATACTTACCTACAAGGGCAATGGTCACTTCTCCCGAAGGAGTGCGCAGGGATTCTACCATGTTTTCCCAATCGCTTAAGTCGGGCTCGGGGCAGGGGAGCTTTAAGCATTCGCAGGCAACCTGTGCCAGATGCTCCTTCTCCATAGCAAGGGGCGCTTCGTACAGGTATTCAACATCCAGATTCTGCAGTACACGGTTGTTGGACACGTTGCAGAACAGAGCAATTTTATCCTTGATACCCTGATCGAGCGGATGTTCACTGCGGCATACGATAATGTCGGGCTGAATACCCATCCCCTGAAGCTCTTTTACACTGGCTTGTGTAGGCTTGGTCTTCATTTCCTGTGAAGCTCTCAGGTAAGGGATCAGGGTAACATGAATCAGGATGGCATTTTCCCGTCCAACCTCATGCTGGAACTGCCGGATGGATTCCAAAAAGGGCTGGCTTTCGATGTCGCCCACGGTTCCGCCAACCTCGATGATGGCGATCCTCATATCCTGATCGCTGAAGTTGCGGTAAAAGCGGCTTTTGATTTCGTTGGTTATATGGGGAATCACCTGAACGGTACCGCCGCCGTAGTCGCCCCGTCGCTCTTTTTGAAGGACGGACCAATAAATCTTGCCGGTGGTAACGTTGGAATTTTTATCCAGATTTTCGTCGATGAACCTTTCGTAATGTCCGAGATCTAAGTCGGTCTCCGTTCCGTCTTCGGTAACGAATACCTCCCCGTGCTGAATGGGATTCATAGTACCGGGATCGATGTTGATGTAGGGGTCAAATTTCTGCATGGTCACCTTGTAACCACGCGCTTTTAAAAGTCTTCCTAAAGATGCGGCTGTAATTCCTTTTCCCAGACCAGAAACGACGCCGCCTGTTACGAATACGTATTTTACAGGCATTTTCTCCTCCTCAGCGATTGCATATAAGACGTTAGTTTAAAAGTGCATAGATATAGCTTTATTTTACCATAAGGCATAAATCATTACTAGGAAGCTCGTTTTTAGCTTCCTAAGTAATGTATTATACAATGGGTAGTAACTAAAAATCTACTGTTTCTATCAAAAAAATTTAGAAATCTTTTATACATGGTAAAATATTTTCATAATTATATTATTGATTTATCGAATATCAGTCTCTATAATGGAAGAAACGACGATTTACGAATAGGAGCAGGCATGGAAGATAACAATTTAAACCAATACGATGACGGTGGATATAACAACGGCAATCGCGGCGGCAATAAAAATAATAATAATGGTAACAGAGGACCCGGCGGAAACGGCGACAATCCTAAAAAGCAGAGCATTTTCCTATTGCTCATCGCTGCGCTCATCACATTGTTGTGCATGAGTTATTTTATGAAGGCGATGACCGGCGGTACGGAGAAGGAGATTACCTATAACGAATTTATTAAAATGATCGACGACGGCGAAGTGGAAAGCGTAGTGGTAGATACCGACCAGATCACCATTTATCCTAAGGATACGGAAGAGACTTCCACGAATATGTACGGAATGCCGGTGGTTACTTATTATACAGGAGTTATGGAGGACAACGATACTCTGACTGCCCGCCTGATCGAACATAACGTAGATGTGAATAAGAAGGTGCCGGATGGCTCAGGGATGCTGTTTTCCATTCTTTTGACCTATGTATTCCCCATCCTTCTTATGTGGGTGCTTTTAAGCTTCATTTTCCGCAGAATGTCCAAGGGCGGCGGCGGCCCCATGGGAGTGGGTAAGAGCAATGCCAAGGTATATGTGCAGAAAGAAACAGGAGTTACGTTTAAGGATGTGGCAGGAGAGGACGAGGCGAAGGAATCCTTGCAGGAGGTAGTAGATTTCCTGCATAATCCGGGAAAATATTCTAAGATAGGAGCTAAGCTGCCTAAGGGAGCGCTTTTAGTAGGCCCTCCGGGAACCGGTAAGACCTTGTTGGCTAAGGCGGTGGCGGGCGAAGCTCATGTGCCCTTCTTTTCATTGGCGGGCTCAGATTTTATCGAGCTATATGTAGGCGTGGGCGCTTCGCGTGTAAGAGATTTATTTAAGGAAGCGACGAAGAACGCTCCTTGTATTATATTTATAGATGAAATCGATGCTATCGGAAGAAGCCGTGATTCCAAATACGGCGGCGGCAATGAAGAACGGGAACAGACGTTGAACCAGCTTTTGTCCGAGATGGATGGTTTCGATACCTCGAAAGGTATTCTCATCCTTGGAGCGACAAACAGGCCGGAGATTCTGGATAAGGCGCTGCTGCGGCCGGGACGTTTCGACAGAAGAATCATTGTAGATAAACCGGACCTTAAGGGCCGGATTGAAATATTGAAGGTACATGCGAAGGATGTTCTGATGGACGACAGCGTGGATCTGGACTCTATAGCGCTGGCAACCAGCGGCGCGGTGGGGGCCGATCTCGCCAACATGATAAATGAAGCGGCCATCACCGCTGTACAAAAAGGGCGCAATTATGTGTGCCAGCATGATTTGTTCGAGGCAGTAGAGCAGGTGCTCGTAGGAAAAGAGAAGAAAGACCGTATTATGAGTAAGGAAGAACGCAAGATTGTTTCCTACCACGAGGTGGGCCATGCGCTTCTGAGCGCTTTGCAAAAGAATTCCGAGCCGGTGCAGAAGATTACGATCGTACCGAGGACCATGGGTGCTCTCGGTTATGTGATGCAGGTGCCTGAGGAGGAGAAGTTCCTCAATACGAAGGCGGAGCTGCACGATATGCTGGTAGGATATCTGGGCGGGCGCGCGGCGGAGGAAATCGTATTCGATACGGTAACAACCGGAGCGGCTAACGACATCGAGAAGGCGACGAACATTGCCAGAAATATGGTAACCAGATTCGGAATGAGTGATAAATTCGGACTTATGGGCCTCGCTACGGTAGAGAGTGAATATCTGGACGGCGGCGCACGACTGACGTGCAGCGATGTGACGGCGGCGGATGTGGATACCGAGGTGAGAGAGCTGTTAAAGGAATGTTATGCGGAAGCGAAGCAGCTTCTTGGCCAGAACCGGGATCTTATGGATAAAATTGCCGCATATCTGATAGAAAAAGAAACTATTACAGGTAAGGAATTCATGAAGATATACCGCGCAGAAAAAGGGCTTCCTGAGCCTGAAGAAAAAACGGAGGGAGAATCCGCAGAAAAAGGTTCTGAGGCTGAAGTGAAAAAAATGGAGTCTGAGCCAAAGCTTTCTGAAACGGAAGACGGAAAAGTCATCATAAAAAAAGACAATATGGTCTTAGCTCCTGAATATGAGGCGAAGAAGGCAAAAGAGGAGACTGTGAGGGAGCCGGAAAAAGAGGCACCTGTTTATGCAGGTCCGGTAGGACGTTTCTCCAATGCGGCCGGAGATTTTGTAAAGAATGGCGATTCCATCAAAAACGGTAATTTCGCAGAGGAACTGCAAAATAAAATAGACGAACAGAAATAAAAAACGCAAAAGGTTCTAGGTGAGTGTTTTGCACTCATAAAAAAGAACCTTTTTGTGCGTTATTGATATTGTGGGTGAGAGATGTTTGATTTTGATGAGGAATTAAAAAAACTGCCGGTAAAGCCGGGTGTATACATCATGCACGATGAAAAGGACGTCATTATCTATGTGGGGAAGGCGATTAATCTGCACAGCCGTGTCAGGTCATATTTCCGTAAGAATATCGGTAGGGGACCCCAAATCGACAAGATGGTGACTCAGATAGCCAGATTCGAATATATCATAACCGATTCTGAGCTGGAAGCCTTGGTGCTTGAAAATAACCTGATAAAAGAATACAGCCCCCGTTATAATACCATGCTTAAGGATGATAAGACTTATCCTTATATAAAGGTGACAGCCGGAGAGCCGTTTCCCCGCGTGCTTTTTTCCAGAGAGATGAAAAAGGACCGCTCCCGTTATTTCGGGCCATACACAAGCGCGACGGCGGTGAAGGACACGATAGATCTGATCAATAAGCTCTATCTTCTGCGTACATGCAACAGAAATCTTCCGAGGGACTGCGGGAAGGAGAGGCCTTGCCTGAATTATCATATCAAGCAGTGCGCAGCCCCCTGCCAAGGATATGTGACGCAGGAGCAGTACAGAGAGCAGGTAGATAAGGCATTGGATTTCCTGAATGGAAATTATAATCCTATTTTAAAAGAACTGGAGAGAAAGATGCAGGAGGCTTCCGACAGCATGGAATTCGAGGAAGCGGTAAAATACAGAGATTTATACAACAGCGTGAAGCAGGTGGCGCAGAAGCAGAAAATTACGGACAGCTACGGAGAGGATAAGGACATCATAGCTCTTGCATTGGATGAAAATGATGCGGTGGTGCAAGTATTTTTTATTCGAAACGGGAAATTAATAGGGAGAGAGCATTTTTATATGACACATGTGTCAGGAAACGGGAAGTCTCAGGTGCTTCTTGATTTCGTGAAGCAGTTTTATGCGGGAACGCCCTTCATTCCCAAGGAGCTTATGCTTCAGGAGGAAATTGAAGATACCGAGGTGCTGGAAAAATGGCTGACAGCCAGAAAGGGCAGCCGTGTCTACATCCGGATACCGAAAAAGGGCGCCAAGGAAAAGTTGGTAGAGCTGGCTGGAAAGAATGCCGCCCTCGTCTTAAGCCAGGATAAGGAGAAGATAAAACGGGAGGAAGGCAGGACTATCGGTGCGGTAAAGGAAATCGCTTCCTTAATCGGTATTGAGGGGATAGTGCGTATGGAGGCATACGATATTTCTAACATCAGCGGATTTGCCAATGTAGGTTCTATGATTGTTTATGAAAAGGGGAAGCCCAAAAGGAGTGACTACCGCAAATTCCGCATAAAATCGGTATCGGGTCCCGACGATTATGCATGCATGAAGGAAGTGCTTACGAGGCGCTTCGTGCACGGGATGGAGGAACAAAAGGAACTGGATATGAAGGAAATGGAGAAGGAGTTCGGCAGTTTCACCAAGTTTCCTGATCTGATACTTATGGATGGCGGAAAGGGGCAGGTGAATATCGCCTTAGAGGTACTTAAGGAGCTTCGAATCGCCATTCCGGTCTGCGGCATGGTAAAGGATGATAATCATCGGACGAGGGGATTATATTACAATAATGAAGAAATTCCTATTGACAGAAACTCCGAAGGGTTTAAACTGATTACGAGAGTGCAGGATGAGGCTCACCGCTTCGCTATAGAATATCATCGCTCTCTGCGCAGCAAGTCACAGGTGAAATCAGTGTTGGACGACATTCCCGGAGTGGGCCCTTCCCGAAGAAAGGCACTGATGCGCCACTTCAAATCTATCGATGAAATTAAGTCCGCCGATGCGCAGGCACTTTCTCGGGTGCCGGAGATACCCCTCCACATTGCGGAGGGCATCTATGGATTTTTCCACCAGGAATAGGCAGGTTATTGTTCATACAGTAGCTTAACACTTGCTGTTAAGCTACGTAAGAACGTGATGGAAGAGATGATTTCTGCTTCGCGGAGCGAATTTACATGCAGAATCATGCGTTACTGAGAACGAAGTGAACAGTGACGTTTTCCGAGTTCGTTTATTGATATTGTGAAGTTTCTATGTTAGAATTTATAGAATATTAAGTATTGAGATGATATAAGATACTATATTGAGGAAAAAGGAGAAGGTTATGGCAAGTGTAAGTCTAAAAGAGATTATTGACAAAATGAAGCTTGAGAATCTGACGCCGGAGCTGGATATTTCGAAGGTGAAAATCACCCAGCCGGACATCAACAGACCGGCTTTACAGATGGCAGGTTATTTTGAGCATTTCGAAGCCACCCGCCTGCAGATTATAGGATTTGTAGAATATACGTACATGCAGGGATTGACGCAGGAATATAAAGAAGAGGTTTACAACAAGCTTCTTTCGTGCGATATTCCGGTCATTGTTTTCTGTCGTGAGCTGCAGCCTGACCCCTTCTTTTTACAAGTAGCGCTGAAGCATGAGGTACCTATTCTTATGACGAAGAAGGCGACCTCCAATTTTACTGCCGAGATTATCCGGTGGCTGAATGTGAAATTGGCACCGTGTATCTCCGTTCATGGTGTTCTTGTAGACGTGTATGGCGAAGGCGTGCTGATTACGGGCGAAAGCGGTATAGGTAAGTCGGAGGCGGCACTGGAGCTGATCAAGAGGGGCCACCGGCTTGTAACGGATGATGTAGTAGAGATCAGAAAAGTAAGCGATGATACTTTGATCGGTTCCGCCCCCGATATTACGAAGCATTTTATAGAGCTGCGAGGAATCGGAATCGTTGATGTAAAGTCATTGTTCGGTGTATCCAGCGTAAAGGATACCCAGAGCATCGATTTGGTAATCCGGTTGGAAGACTGGGATAAAGATAAGGAATACGATAGGCTTGGACTGGAAGAGGAACATACCGAATATCTGGGAAATAAGATAGTATGCCATAATATTCCTATAAGGCCGGGACGTAATCTGGCGATTATCTGTGAATCGGCAGCGGCTAACCACAGACAGAAGAAAATGGGCTATAATGCGGCGCAGGAGCTTTATACCCGCGTGCAGAACTCTCTGGCAAGGCGCAGAGACGAAGATGATGAGGAATAACCGGGAAGGGATAAGCTGGGATGAGTAAATATGTGTTTGGCGTAGATGTGGGAGGAACCACGATAAAATTAGGACTTTTTAATAAGGACGGAGAACTTCTGGATAAATGGGAAGTGCCCACAAAGACGGAGAATGGAGGGGAAAAGATTCTTCCCGACGTAGCTGAGAGTATCCAGCGAAAGATGAAAGAGAAGAGTATTCCCAGAGACGAGGTCATCGGCGTAGGATTGGGAGCTCCCGGTCCGATCGATGCAGAGGGTACGGTATATGTTGCCGTGAACCTTGGCTGGGGAACCTTCAGTATCCGGGACACCTTGGCTGGACTTCTCGATATGAAAGTAAAGGCAGGAAATGATGCTAATGTTGCCGCTCTGGGCGAGATGTGGAAGGGCGGCGGAAAAGGCTGTAAGAATCTGGTTGCTGTAACCCTCGGAACGGGCGTAGGCGGCGGAATCATTGTAAACGGAGAGATTTTAACAGGCGCTAACGGAGGGGGCGGTGAAATCGGACATATCCACGTGCAGGATGGTGAAACAGAGGTGTGCGGCTGTGGCAATACAGGATGTCTGGAAGAATATGCTTCCGCTACTGGTGTAGTAAGACTGGCAAGGAGAGCCCTGGAGGCTACTTCGGAGCCCAGCATCTTGCGGAACAGACCGGTGGAAGCACTTTCGGCAAAGGCCGTTTTCGATGCGGTAAAGGAAAACGATGCGGTAGCCATTCAGATAGCGGAAAAATTCGGAGAATATCTGGGAAAGGGTCTGGGTGTTATCGCAGGAGTGGTGAACCCGGAGATTTTCGTTATCGGAGGAGGCGTATCGAAAGCCGGAGATATTTTATTCGATTATATAAAACCATATTTTAACAAAACAGTGTTTAAAGGCTGTAAAAATGTAGAGTTTGCATTGGCGACGCTGGGGAACGACGCCGGAATTTATGGAGCAGCCAAGCTTGTATTGGAATAAGATGGCAGGCAGCTACATACCATAATAAAAAACAGGCAGGGGTCTTAAGGTGAATTCATCAATTTACAATTATATAAAGCAGATAGTGCCTCAGGAGAACATATTATTCGATGAACCCATGAGCAGTCATACTACTTTTCGTGTAGGCGGAAATGCTAAATGCTTAGTGAAAATAGAAAGCAAGGAGCAGCTATTAAAGCTGGTGCCGATTCTACAGGCTACCGGGCAGGACTATTTTATACTTGGCAACGGCAGCAATCTGTTGGTGGGAGATAAAGGATATTCAGGCATTGTCGTTAAGATGGGCAGCGAGATGGGAAGCATGTCGGTGGAGGGGGAAAAAATGCGGGTTCCCGCGGGAGTGCTCATGTCCAGTGCTGCTGCGGAGGCACAGGCCCATGGGCTGACCGGCATGGAGTTCGCTTCGGGAATACCGGGAACGATCGGCGGCGGCATCGTAATGAACGCCGGAGCCTATGACGGCGAGATGAAACAGATTGTGGAAAACGTAGAGGTCATGGACAGAAGCGGAGAAATACTGACGCTGGATAACGATACGATGGAATTCGGCTACCGCACCAGTGTGATCAAGAACCGCCCCTTTATCGTTACGGAAGTAGTACTTAAGCTTTCTGCAGGCGATAAGGAAGAAATAAAGAGCAAAATGGAGGATTTGGCAGCAAGGCGTCAGGAGAAGCAGCCTTTGGAATTGGGCAGCGCGGGAAGTACTTTTAAACGTCCTGAGGGACATTTTGCAGGCAAGCTGATCATGGATGCAGGCCTTAAGGGCTACCGGATAGGCGGAGCGATGGTATCAGATAAGCACTGTGGTTTTATAGTAAATACGGGAGACGCTACCGCGGCTGATGTGCGTAAGCTCATTGAGACCGTGCAGGAGCGCGTGAAGGAGCAGTCCGGCGTGACGCTGGAAAGGGAAGTTATTTACCTGGGAGACTTTTAAATACGGAGGAAAAGCATATGAGATTCGTGGTAGTGACCGGAATGAGCGGCGGCGGAAAGAGAACGTCTCTTAAGATGCTGGAGGACGCAGGCTTCTATTGTGTGGATAATCTGCCCGTTCCTTTGATAGAAAAATTTGTGGAGTTAATAGCTACTCCCAACTCGGAAATCAATAAGGTCGCGTTGGGCTTGGATGTCCGTGCGGATCAGCCCTTCGAAGAGGTCTGGAAGACGTTAGAGAACCTGAAGAAAAACGGTTATTTATATGAAATCTTGTTTATGGACGCTTCGGAACAGGTGCTGTTAAAGCGTTATAAAGAATCGAGGCGGATGCATCCCCTTTCCCCTGAGGGACGGGTGGAAGACGGCATTCATAAGGAAAGAGATATTCTTAAGACGGTAAAAGAACATGCGGATTACGTATTGGATACCTCAAATGTGCTGACTAGAGAACTGAAGGAAGAAATCGATAGGATATTTGTTATGAACGAGGAATATAACAGCCTTATGGTGACGATTCTGTCTTTTGGCTTTAAAAACGGCATGCCGGCAGACGCAGATTTAGTTTTCGATGTCCGCTTCCTGCCGAACCCTTATTATATCGACGAGCTGAAGCACCAGACCGGCAACGATCCGGCAATTCAAGAATACGTCATGAGCTTTCCCGAGGCAGAGGAATTTTTACAGAAGCTGGAGGATATGATTCGGTTCTTAATCCCGAATTATGTGAAGGAAGGAAAATACCAGCTGGTAATAGGAATAGGCTGTACCGGCGGAAAACACAGAAGCGTGACGCTGGCGAACGAATTGTACAAGCGTATGAAGAATCAGGGAAATTATGGACTTAAGATTTATCACAGAGATGTGAAGCAGGGGGCATAATTATGTCTTTTTCCGCGGAAGTAAAAGAAGAATTAGCAAGGAATGTAAGTCCGTCCAGGCATTGCCAGCTGGCAGAACTGGCGGCGATTATCAGCTTCTTTGGTAAATTGGAGGGCAGTTCGGAATCGGATAGGAAGCTCTGCCTTCAGACAGAAAATGAGGCAGTTATCAGAAAGGTCTTTACATTATTGAAGAAAACCTTTAATATATATACTGATATCGCTTTTAAGGAGCTTTTGGAGGAGTATAGAAATCATACATATATCACATTGCTTACGGGAAGAGAACGGGTTGATAAAGTTCTTCAGGCTGTTAAAATGTATGAGAAAGACGGAATCCGAAAGGCTACGGAGAACGGAGTAAATCCGCTGTTGATCAAAAATTCCTGCTGCAAAAGAGCATTTCTGCGGGGAACTTTTCTTTGCACGGGTTCCATGAGCGACCCGGAAAAAAGCTATCATTTAGAATTTGTCTGTTCCTATGAAGAACAAGCTGTTCGCCTTCAATCTCTGATACAGAGCTTTCAAGTGGAGGCAAAGATCGTAATAAGAAAGAAATATTATGTGGTGTACTTAAAAGAGGGCGCCAGCATAGCAGATTTATTAAATATCATGGAAGCCCATGTTTCCCTTATGAATTTCGAGAATTACAGGATTATAAAGGAAATGCGAGGTTCCATAAATAGGAAGGTAAATTGCGAAACGGCTAATATTACCAAGACGGTAAACGCATCATCCAAACAGATAGAGGACATCCTCCTGATTAGGGATCATTATGGATTTCAGAATCTACCAGATAACATAAGAGAAGCGGCACAAATAAGATTAGAATATCCGGATGCAACATTAAAGGAATTAGGACAAATCTTAGAACCTCCGGTTGGAAAATCGGGGATGAACCATAGACTTAGAAAATTAAGTGAGCTGGCTGACAGGCTTAGAAGTTAAAAAGGAGGAGACGTTATGATTGAGAAAGTGATGAAGATTCAATTGCCTACAGGGTTAGAGGCTAGACCGGTGGCAGTATTGGTACAGGTGGCAAGTAAGCATGCCTGCTCCGTTTACATTGAATCCGAAGGAAAAAAGGTGAATGCGAAGAGCATCATGGGTATGATGAGCTTAGGGCTTGATAGCGGTGAAACGGTAACAGTTATTGCCGACGGCCAGGATGAGACGCAGGCAGTAGCGGATATCGAAGAGTATTTGTTAAAAGGAAAAGTAAGCTAAAATTTCATATATGATCCACGGCAGTCGCCGAAGGGGAATGCTAGCATGACCATTTGGCTCGTTGCCTCCATAGAGAATAACGACTTAACGCGGAGCATCTTAGGATGCTCCGATTTAGTGTTACAGTTTAGCCTTTGGCTAAGCTGTAACATGATGTACACAAAATGCGATAAAACTGCATTTTGGCGCTTGCAGCTCTCAACTTTGTGAAATTTAGGATTGAAAAGGGGAACGATATGACTGACAAAGAGATGCTTTTTGTATTTAATCCCCGTTCGGGGAAGGCGAAGATTAGAAATAAGCTCCAGGACATCATAGACGTATTCGTTAAGGCAGGATATGAGGTTACCGTATATCCCACGCAGTGCGAGGGGGACGCGGTATGTGCAGTTCAGAATAAGAAGGACAGATATGACATTCTCGTTTGCTGCGGCGGTGACGGTACATTGGACGAGGCGGTAAACGGTATGCTTCGCAGCACAAAACAGATTCCTATCGGCTATATTCCGGCAGGCAGCACCAACGATTTCGCGGGAAGTCTCGGAATACCCAAGGATATGCTGAAGGCGGCACAGGCCATCGTAAAGGGGAAGGATTACGCTTGTGATGTAGGAGCTTTCAATAAGGAAAGCTTTGTTTATATTGCGGCGTTCGGACTTTTTACAGACGTGTCCTACGAGACCAGTCAGGATGTGAAAAATGTGCTGGGGCATATGGCGTATATACTGGAGGGAATGAAGAGAATACCAAGCATCAAATCCTATAAGCTTAAGGTCAGATACGACGGCGTGACGCTAGAGGAGGAATTCATCTTCGGTATGGTGACCAATTCCATTTCGGTGGGAGGCTTTAAGCGGATTACCGGCAAGTATGTGGAACTGGATGACGGGGAGTTCGAGGTGACCTTGATTAAGATGCCTTCTAATCCTTTGGAACTCAATAATATCATGGCGGCTCTTTTGAACCGGAATATCAATACGGATTATATGTATTGTTTTAAAACGTCGTCGGTTACGTTTGAATCCGATAGTGAGATTCCATGGACCTTGGATGGGGAATTCGGCGGGAATCATAAAAGTGTGAGCATTCATAATATGAAACAGGCGGTGAGAATCAGGGTGCCGGGAAAGAATGCGGTCAGGATAGAAGGACCAGTAAAATAGAGATGGATTCGAATGATAACGCTTTTTTAATGGGGGGATTGTCTGAAAGATGCCTGTTTTCGCATTTTTCCCTATTTTACACATTTTTTATAGCTTTAATGTTTCCTTTTTGGCGTGAATGGGGTATAATAGGTTCGGTGAATTTGATAAATTTATTATATGGAGGTAAATAAAATGTTAGTTTCAGCTACAGAAATGCTTCAAAAAGCAAAAGCCGGCCATTATGCAGTCGGACAGTTCAACATCAACAACCTTGAGTGGACAAAAGCAGTTCTTTTGACAGCTCAGGAAAACAATTCTCCTGTTATTCTCGGTGTATCCGAAGGCGCAGGAAAATACATGGGCGGATATGATACGGTAGTTGGCATGGTGAACGGTTTGATCAAAGGCTTGAATATTACAGTTCCCGTTGCTCTTCACTTGGATCACGGCAGCTACGATCACTGCTATAAGTGCATCGAAGCAGGCTTTTCATCCGTAATGTTCGACGGTTCTCATTATCCGATCGCTGAGAACGTAGAAAAGACGACGGAATTAGTTGCGGCGTCTCACGCAAAGGGAATCTCTATCGAAGCTGAAGTTGGTTCTATCGGCGGAGAAGAAGACGGCGTTATCGGTGCAGGTGAATGTGCGGATCCTCAGGAATGTAAAGCGGTTGCTGATCTGGGTATCGATTTCCTGGCAGCAGGTATCGGCAATATTCATGGTAAATATCCTGAGAATTGGCAGGGACTTTCTTTCGAGACATTGGATGCTATCCAGAAGCTGACAGGAGACATGCCTCTCGTTCTTCACGGCGGTACGGGAATCCCGGCTGACATGATTAAGAAGGCCATCACTCTCGGTGTTGCCAAGATTAATGTTAATACGGAATGCCAGTGGTCTTTCGCAGCGGCTACACGTAAATACATCGAAGAAGGAAAAGACCTTCAGGGTAAGGGCTTTGACCCTCGTAAGCTTCTCGCTCCGGGCTTTGAAGCTATCAAGGCTACCGTTAAAGAAAAAATGGAGCTGTTTGGTTCTGTAAACAAAGCTTAAAAGACAAGCTTCGGCTTAAAAACCAAGCTTCAGCATAAGGAACAAATTTTAGTTAATAATATGCTTCGGCTAAGAACGAGCCGGCATCGAATTTATGGATTCGATGCCGGCTTATTTTATAGTTCTTATAATGAACTTATAAAAAGGTATATTACCCCTGAAAAGGGAGGATGCCAAGTAAAGAAGTCTTTACTTGGCACTTATTATGAAAAAGTTATTTAATAAATCAATTAACTGTTATTGGCTTTTTTGTTTTTGTTGTATCTTATATTGATAGTATAGCTAAAAGAAATGTCTAAAGAATGTTGTGGAATTGAAGTTTTTTTAAAATAAATATGAATAAACTATGAACGAGAAGGCACAAAAGTACCAATCTCGTCCAACAATTTGAAAGATATTAAATTAAATTACTGAAAACTTCTGGAATAGTATTTAAATTTTCTGGGGTTCAGGATAAACTTCTCCGAAGGTTTCGACAGTAACCGTTTTCATGATCTGAGGGTCTATCGGACGATCGGAGCGATCGATGTTCGTTTCGGCGATCTTATTTACAAATTCCAATCCCTCAATTACTTTGCCGAACGCGGCATAAGAACCATCAAGGTGAGGAGAATTCTTGTGCATAATGAAGAACTGGGAACCTGCGGAGTCGGGGTGCATGCTTCTCGCCATAGAGAGAACTCCCTCCGTATGCTTCAGATCATTCGCAACACCGTTCTGGCCGAATTCGCCCTTGATGCTGTAGCCCGGACCTCCCATTCCAGTTCCTTCCGGATCTCCGCCCTGAATCATAAAGCCGCGGATAACTCTGTGGAAAATGAGTCCATCATAAAAGTTCTTGTTAATCAAGCTGATAAAATTATTAACGCTTTCGGGTGCGATTTCGGGATATAACTCCGCCTTGATTACGTCGCCGTTTTCCATAGTAAATGTAACAATAGGATTTTGTGCCATTGCTTTACTTCCCTTCTGTGATAATTTGTTTTATAATATTTGCATATTTTATTCTAGCCTATAATGAACGGATAGTAAATAGGGGGAGATATGTTAAAGGAAATAGTTTTTCTTGTTGCTGATGAGAGCCAGACACTAGCGATAGAGCAAATGAAAAGGAACTTCGGCGAAGACGGTGACAGGATTGTAATAGAAAACCCGCCGCGTACAGAAGGCGGACAAGCAGCGTATGATAAAGAGAATGCTTTGTTCGTGACGGACAAAGAGGAGACTTTGCAGGCGTTAAAACAAAACGGGTACTATGTAATCGTTCTCCTGCACGAAGGGAACAAGGAGCAGGACTTGTCGGCGGCCCTATACGCGATAACAGATATCGAGGAACTTACCTTCGATTCCTTTGCTATGGCGTACATGCGCTTGTCGGGGAAGCCGTGGACAATTCTGGAGACGAAGCGATGTGTCATCAGAGAGATGACGGTGGAGGATGTGGACGCTTTTTACCAAATATACAAGGAACCGTCCATTACATTTTTTATGGAAGATTTATTCAAGGAGCCGGAGGAGGAGCGGGAATATACCCGGGAATACATAAAGAAAATCTATGGATTCTATGGCTATGGTCTCTGGAGTATTGTCGGTAAGGAAAGCGAAGCGATAATCGGGCGGGCGGGAATCAGTTGGCGGGAAGGCTTTGATATTCCCGAGCTGGGTTTTGTAATTGCCGTTCCCTATCAGCATAAAGGTTATGCTTATGAGGTCTGCCATGCCATCCTCGAATACGGGAAAGAGGAACTGCGATTCGAGGAAGTGCAAGCTCTGATCAAAAAGGGCAATGAGGCCTCTGTCAGGCTGTGTACAAAGCTTGGTTTCGTGAAAAGGGACAGTGTAGAGGACAAGGGGAAAGCGTATGAGAGGTATGTGGTGGAATTAAACAATATATAAAATTATACTAACAGTAAAAAAATAATTTTACTATTTTTACAATGAGTATCTTCCAATGCATGTGAGAGAACTTTATAATAATACTATGAGAACCGAAAACGCGAGAAGCAAAAAGCTTTTCAGCATAAATCCGTGTCCACCAAAAGCACGCAGAACGTGGAGAAAGGTAAGCTATTATTATGAAAATCACAGTTGGTGAAAACATTCGTCGTTACCGGAAGGAGCTTTGTCTGACACAGGAGCAGTTAGCCGAAGCGGTGGGAGTTACTGTTGGAGCCGTATCGAAGTGGGAATCCGGCTTTTCCAATCCAGATATCGGAATGCTTCCAGAGCTGGCAGATCTTTTTGAAATATCCGTGGATGTACTCCTGGGATACCAGCTCAATTGCAGAACCATGAAGCTTGCGGCGGAGAGAATTCACGAGCTTCGCGTTTCCAGAAAAATCGAGGAAGGGATTTCGGAAGCCGAGAAAGCCTTGCAGCGGTATCCCAATAGCTTTGATGTCGTTTACCAGAGCGCCGACCTGTTTCAGTTGGCAGGAGTGGAAAGAAACGATAAAGCGGCGCTGCATAAGGCACTGGAGCTGTATGGACGGGCATGCGGGCTGATCTCACAGAATACTGACGAAGGGATAAGCGAGCTGTCGCTTCAGATCAGCATAGGCCAGGTATATGTGGCGCTGGGAGAGATAGAGCCGGCTTTGGACACTCTGAAGAAGTATAACGCTTGTGGAATTAATAACGGGCTGATCGGGATGCTTCTTTCTCAAAGCGACCGGTGCGAAGAGGCACTTCCGTATCTTTCTGAGAATCTTGTGGACTGCGTGATGGGATTATTTCAAACGATAATAGGTCTTTGCGGCTGCTTTGACAGCAAGGGTGATGAGAAACAGGCAATAGAAGCCTTCCTTTGGCTGTATGGAGTATTGGAAGGACTGAAACTTCCGCACAAGGTATCCTATCTGGATAAGATGCAGGTCATACTGCTTTCCGGCTGTGCGCAGGTTGCTGCAATCATGAACGATGTAGAAACGGCGGAAGAATATTTAAGGCGGGCAGTGGAGATGGCACGAGCCTTCGACGCTTCGCAGTCCTCCGATAACATGCAGGCTTACAATATCAAAAATATTAAATTCTACTATGGAAAAACCCATACTGTCGGTGATAGTTTCGGCGAGACCGCAATGAGCGGCATTGAGAAGGCTCTTACCTCGGATGAAAGAACGAGACCGATTTTCACCAGACTTTGGAGGAATATTGTAAATGAAGAAAAATAATGAACTTGTCACGTACCGCAAAGAATTTACCAAGCAGTTTTATAGACATAACAAATGGAGCTTCGCCGCTGCAATAACTGCCTCGGTTTTGACAGCCTTAGGAAACCTGGTGGTTTCATGGCTGATGCAGCAAATCATCGATACCGCATCGGGAGATGCCGGAACGTTTTCGCTTTTGCAGCTAGCCATGATTTTACTTGTTATCGTTTCGGGTATTGTTATGGTTTCGGTTCTGGAATATTATGTCCGTCCCCGATTCATAAAGAACGCCATGCGGCAATACAAGGATTATGCGTTCGAGGAAATGGCAAAGAAGAATATTAATGCCTTTACCGGCGAGAACACCTCCATATATATTTCGGCGCTGTCCAACGATGCCACCAGTATCGAGAACAATTATCTCGCCAAAATATTTACGCTGGTTCAGGAGCTGCTCATGTTTGCAGGAGCCTTTGCCCTTATGCTGTATTACAGCCCGTTTTTGACACTCGTAGCCTTTCTGCTTTCCTTTTTTCCGGTAATTGCCTCTGTTCTTACGGGAAACCGTCTCGCAATACAGGAAAAACAGGTCTCTGATAGAAATGAGAGTTTTATCGGAATGATAAAGGATATGCTGTCCGGATTTTCCGTCATTAAAAGCTTTAAGGCCGAACGCGAGGTTTTCCGGCTTTTTGCTAAAAGCAATTCGGCGGCAGAGGAAGCCAAATGCAGGAGGCGAAGGACGGAAACCGTCATTCAGACTATTGGATTCGTAGCAGGTATCATAGCGCAATTCGGTGTGTTTTTGTTCGGAGCATATCTGGCCCTTACCGGACGTGGCGTTACAGCGGGTGTAGTCATTGTCTTTGTACAGCTCATGAATTACGTGCTTACACCTATTGCTGACGTACCCCAGATTCTCGCGAACAAAAAGGCGGCATATGCTCTGATCGATAAGCTGGCTGCCGCCATCCGCTCCAATGTCCGCAAGACCGGAGAAGAGATGGAGCCTGTACTTGCACGCGGGATAGAGCTGAAAGGTTTGTCTTTTTCCTACGAGAAGGATGCTCCTGTGCTTCAAGGAATCGACATATGCTTCGAGGCGGGAAAAAGCTATGCCATCGTAGGAGGATCGGGAAGCGGCAAGTCCACGCTGCTCAACCTTTTGATGGGAAGCAGAGAGGACTATGAAGGGGAGATTCTGTTTGACGGCAGTGAGCTTCGTGAGATAGCCTCCGCTTCGCTGTACGACATCGTTTCCATCGTCCAGCAGAATGTTTTCGTGTTCAACAGCACGGTGAAAGATAATATCACGATGTTCAGGGACTTTACGGAGGAGGAGCTTCGCGATGCGGTGAATATGTCCGGTTTAGCTCCGTTTATCGCCGAGAGAGGAAAGGACTATGCCTGCGGGGAGAATGGGAGCGGACTGTCCGGCGGTGAACGTCAGCGTATTTCTATCGCCCGCTGTCTGCTTCGCGGTACGCCGGTGATGCTGGTGGATGAAGCTACCGCCGCTCTCGATGCGAAGACGGCCTTTGCCGTGAGTAACTCTATTCTGGATATTTCTGGTTTGACGCGCATCGTCGTAACTCACAGACTGGAGGAAGCGTTACTTCGGAAATACGATAAAGTTTTTGTCCTCAGGAACGGAATGGTGGAGGAGGAAGGAAGCTTTGCGGAGCTAATGGAGAAAAAAGGTTTCTTCTATTCCTTATTTACAGTATCGCAATAGTTCGAAACAAACGGAAAAGCCGGAGAATTTGATATGCAAAACGCATTCAATCCGTCCGGCTTTTACCGACTAAAATCTTTCGAATACTAAGCTTTCGTAGGGTCGAAGTACCTGCGGTATGCCGGCCTTCGTTTCTTCATAGTTACCTAGAAGGAGTTTGTATTTATCTGTTTCCAGTTTCGCCGTATCGAGAACAACCGGTTCTTTGCCGAGATTATTTAATACAAGAAGCTCTTCTCCGGATGCGCTTTCACATCCCATATATCTGCGATAGGCAAATAGATAAGGTGTTTCCTCGAATAGAAAATCGATTCTTCCGTCAGCTATCGCCCGTTTTTCCTTGCGAAGCCTAATCAGCTTTCTGTAATAGGCGAGAATGGAGGCTTCATCTTCTTTTTCTGCTTTCACATTGATTTGCTTGTAATTATTCGTTACGCAAATCCATGGTTTTGTCCCGGAAAAACCTGCATTGGGTTCTGACGACCATTGCATGGGGGTACGGCCGTTATCCCGGGATCTGTAAGCGAGAATCTGAAGAGCTTCTTTCTCTGTCTTTCCTTCCTGAAGCAGTATCTCATAATAGTTCAGACTTTCCACATCTCGATACTGCCCGATATGGGTAAAATAAGGGTTAGTCATTCCCAGCTCCTCTCCCTGATAAATATAGGGAGTACCGCGCAGAAGGTGTATACTGGCGGCCAGCATTTTAGCGGATTCTTTCCAATAACGTCCGTCATCTCCAAATCGGGATACGATTCTGGGCTGATCGTGATTACACCAAAATACCGCGTTCCAGCCGCCGTGCGCTTGCATACCGAGCTGCCATTGCATGGACAGCCTTTTCAAAGCCTGAAAATCCGGCGGCATCAATTCCCACTTGTTCCCATCCTTATAGTCCACCTTGAGATGATGGAAATTAAAGCACATGGATAATTCCCTTTCATCAGGGTTAGAATACCGTATACAGCTCCCGATAGACGTGGAAGACATCTCTCCCACCGTAACCATATTCTCGATTCCGGCATCCCTTACAATCTCCTTCAAGAACTCATGCACATGGGGCCCGTCAGTATAGAAATGCCTTCCGTCTCCTTCTGTATCATCTTCATAAACCTCCGGCTTGGAGATCAGGTTTACCACATCAAACCGGAACCCTTTGATACCCTTCTTCTTCCAGAACTGCAGAACCTCCTTCAACTCTTTTCGTACGTTAGGATTTTCCCAATTCAAATCAGCTTGAGTTCTATCGAACAGATGCAGATACCACTTTCCCAGGTGCGGGACATATTCCCATGCTGGCCCTCCGAACTTTGATTCCCAGTTAGTGGGAATATGCTCAGGACTTCCGTCCTTGAATATATAATAATCCATATATTCCTTCTCGCCCTTTAAAGCACGCTGAAACCATTCATGCTCCGTAGAAGTATGATTAAACACCATATCCAGCATCACCCCGATGCCGCGTTCATCCGCCTGTGAAATCATTTCCTCCAGGTCCTCCATATTGCCGAAGGCAGCATCCACACTGCAGTAATCAGCGACATCATACCCATTGTCCCGCTGGGGCGATATGAAAAATGGAGTCAGCCATATGTAATCCACGCCAAGGTATTGTAAATAATCTAACTTATCTATAATTCCGCGCAAATCCCCAACACCGTCCCCATCAGAATCCATAAAAGACTTCGGATATATCTGATAAATGACTTTGTCATGAAAATCCATCATATAGACAACCATTCCTTTCTCACATTCTGTTTCCAATACTGACAATTGTGAAGCTCGTGACCTTTGCCAGTCTTATAAAATTACGTTGTTCCTTTTTTCTTTCCCAAAATAGCAGTCAAAGTAAAGGGCACTGCAACAGCGATCGCCATACATACTGCAAAAGAGAGCATATACTTAGGCTGTATAGAAAGAATCCCCGGAAGACCTCCCACTCCGATAGCATTGGCCGTAGTTCCGGTAGCCACACAGACAATTGCCGCCAGGGCAGATCCGATCATCCCGCAGATAAAAGGAAACATATATTTCAGGTTAACACCAAACATAGCCGGTTCCGTCACTCCTAAATAACAAGAAATACAAGACGGCACATTTACTTCCTGCGCTTCTGCATTCTTTTTCTGAAGCAGCATCATCCCGAGAACTGCAGACCCTTGGGCAATATTGGAAAGTGCGATCATCGGCCACAGCATCGTTCCGCCATAATCAGCGATAAGCTGTAAATCGATAGCATTTGTCATATGATGTAAGCCGGTAATAACTAAAGGAGCATATACAAAACCAAAAACAGCTCCGAAAATAACTCTAAACGGACCGGTGATTCCTGCATATACGAGGCTGGAGATAACAGAACCTATTTTCCATCCGATAGGTCCTAAGACGAAGTGTGCAGCCATAACCGCCAGTACGAGAGAGCAGAACGGCACTACAATCATCGATACGGCCTGCGGAGAAACCTTCCTGAAAAACTTTTCCAGATAAACGAGTGTAAATGCAGCTAAGATAGCCGGAATAACCTGGGCCTGATAACCGATCATATTCACTTTGATAAAACCGAAATCCCAAACTGGAATATCCGCTGCAGCCGTAGATGCTACACCATAGGCATTCAGGAGCTGACCGGAAACCAGCGTCAGTCCCAGCACAATGCCGAGCATCTGAGTTGTTCCCATTTTCCTCGTGACGGACCAGCAAATACCTACCGGAAGCATGTGGAACACGGCTTCGCCGATGAGCCAGAGGAAATGATCCAGACCTGCCCAAAACTGGCTGATGTCACACAGCGTCTTCGTTCCGTTTTCAAAAAGATACAAGCTGTCAATACAATTTCGAAAGCCAAGAATCAGACCACCGACGATAATGGCAGGAATGAGTGGGGCAAAGATTTCCGATATTGCCGTTACGACTTTCTGCAGTGCGTTCTGATTCTTCTTTGCAGCGTTCTTGACAGCGTTCTTGGAAACGCCTTCCACGCCGGCAACTGCGGTGAAATCATTATAGAAATCAGCGACCGTATTTCCTATGATGACTTGAAACTGTCCGGATTGTGTAAAGCTCCCCTTTACCGCTTTCATTGCCTCAATCGCCTTGATGTCCGCCAGTGACGGGTCGTTAAGGGCGAACCGCATGCGCGTCATGCAATGTGACACGGCTGCAATATTTTCTTTTCCCCCGACCAGCTTCAAAAGTTCTTTTGCGTCATTTTCATACTTACCCATAAGTTTCCTCCTTGCAACTTGTTTAAACAAGTATCTTATAAAATCTTTATACCACACTTGTTTAAACAAGTCAACTTCTATTTTGCTTTTTACTTCATTCTATTGCGATTGCTTTGATATTTTTCCATTTCTTGACTTCCTGCCGTTATGATTTATAATAAGTAGAAAATGAACCATGGTAAAGGAGAACACAAGGATTTATGCCAAAGGCTATATATCAATCCATTTATAACGATTTAAAATCGAAAATCGAGAGTCAGGTGTATCTGTTTCAGCAGCTTCTTCCTTCTGAAAATATGCTGGTGGAGTCTTACGACTGCTCCAGAAATACGATAAGAAGGGCAGTTTCCATGCTGGCAGAAGAAGGCTATGTACAGTCTCTTCACGGAGTGGGGGTCCGCGTGATTTATCAACCGATACGCCAGACAACCTTTACCATAGGGGGAATCGAATCCTTTAAGGAATCGGCGCTTCGAAACGGCTGTGAACATTCTACTATGGTAGTTCAGTTTACCGAGCTGGTCGCGGATGAGCATATTCAGGCGAAGACCGGTTTTGCGGCAGGCTCCGAGCTGTATTACATACAGCGTGTCCGGTATCTGGACGGAAAGGCGCTGATTTTTGATATCAACACGTTTTTGAAATCCGCCACCCCCGGACTCACGGAGGAAATCGCGGCCCATTCTATCTATGATTATATCGAAGATGAGTTGGGCATGTCTATTGTGACCAGCAAAAGAATCATGACGGTAGAGAGGGTTACGGAAATCGACGAGAAATACTTGAATCTGAACGACTTTAACTGCCTGGCGGTTATCAGCAGCCAGACCTATAACGCGGACGGGCAAATGTTCGAGTTTACGCAGTCCAGACACAGGCCGGACTATTTCTGCTTTCAGGATACGGCTACAAGAAGACATTAATTTGTAAGGATAAATTTTATTGATATTTTTTATAATAACTGCCGTTTTTTTACTTGTATCTATTAAGTTGTATTACTTTTATGCAGTAATTATTGACTAATTTTTCTAAAATGATATAATAAAATGTGTAATATTTTAACTTAATCTAAAACATGAAGAGAAATTGGAGATGACTATGCTGCATATCAAATCTCTGGATGAGGGGCTGGAAATTTTTAAAGCGCTGGGTTCTGAAGTCCGGATAGAAATTATAAAGATTCTTTTGGAAAATCATGGAATGAATATGAATGAGCTGGCAAGCAGGCTGAATATTACTAACGGTGCGCTCACCAGCCATATTAAGAAGCTGGAGGACTGCGGACTGATCAATGTGTCCAGTGAATCCAGGGGACATGGTAACCAGAAGAAATGCTCCGTGCATCTGGATAAGATATTGATCGATATGGACTCTCAGGAGGATTTTAAGAACGTATACCAGACCGACTTAAAAGTAGGACATTTCTCTGATTATAAGGTATATCCCACCTGCGGGCTGGCTTCCAATACTGCGATCATAGGAGAAGTGGACGACACCCGCTATTTCGCGCATCCTGACAGGTACAATGCAGATATTCTCTGGTTCACGAGAGGATATGTGGAATATGTGATTCCCAACTTCATTCCTTTCGAACAGAAGATAGATCAGATAACTATATCTTTGGAACTCTGTTCGGAAGCGCCGGGAGTAAATGACGTGTGGCCTTCGGATATTTCTTTTATACTCAACGACAGGAAGGTGGCGATGTGGACCAGCCCCGGAGATTTCGGCAATGTGGGGGGTATCTTCACACCTGACTGGTGGTATCCGAACTGGAATCAGTACGGCCTGTTGAAAATTCTTGTTATCAATAAAAAGGGTACCTTCATCGACGGACTTCAGGTATCGGATGTATCCACCAAGGACTTCAATCTGGACTACCGCAGCACGATGAAGCTGAAACTGGAGGTGGAGGACGACGCGAAGCATGTGGGAGGTCTGACCATATTCGGCAAAACCTTCGGCAATTACAATCAGGATATTTCCGTTCGTATTAATTATAGTCCGATTATCGTTCCCGAGGCGGCAAAGCAGGAAGCGGGCAAAGCAGCTTTGGAAAACGAGACGAATGAAGTATAAACATAATATGACTGGGACTTTTGGAGCCCCAATCATATTATGCTAAAAGACATCCCCGGCAAAGCGAAGATTTGCGCTCTGCCGGGGAATATATTTTACAACATTCTTATTTGTATCTTATTTACCAAGTCTGATAACATTCCAGGAGCACTTTTTCATCGCTGCAGTAAAAATGCCGTCCTTCAATTCATAATCCGTCCTGTTTTTCGGAGAAACTTTTTCACCTGTTATGGAGTTGGCAACCTTCATATCGTCGCTTTCGAGAGCGAGATATTCGAGAACGCGGTAGCCATCGAAAGATTTTACATCAGCTTCGAACAAAGCATCTTCTTTCACGCTGCGGTTTACGGCGAAAATGGTCACCTCATCTTTCTCCTCGTTATATACGGCGATAGACTCCACGTCGGTAACATCCTCGTGGGTCTTGCTGTCGTGTTTTGTGGAATTCACGATGCTGTGAAGGGCTGTGCCCCGTCCGTATTTGGAAGCGTGAAGGAACGGATAGTAAATGGACTGCTTCCAGGCACCGCCGTCATTCTCCGTCATGATAGGCGCGATTACGTTGACGAGCTGTGCCAGACAAGCCATTTTCAGGCGGTCTGCATGCTGCAGGAAGGTAATCAGAATAAGACCTACCAGAATGGCGTCCTCGAAGCTGTAGATATCCTCCAGCAAATGAGGAGCTATCTGCCACGGACGTTCCTTCATCTCTTCGCTGTCGCTTTCTGCGGAGTGGAACCATACATTCCACTCATCAAAGCTTAAATTCAGTGTTTTCTTGCTGCGCTTTTTTGCTTTGATATAGTCGCAGGTAGCGATTACAGTGTGGATGAAGCGTTCCAGGTCCTGAGTTTTTGCGAAGAAATCCTCAGTATCGTTTTCTGCATTTCCATAATAGTTATGAAGGGAAATGTAGTCTACATATTCATATGTTTCCTCCAACGTCGCTGCTTCCCATTCGGGGAAGGTGGGCATTTCAACGTTTGAACTTCCGCAGGATACCAGTTCGATGGAATCATCCATAGTCTTCATGGCTTTTGCAGTTTCTGCTGCAAGTCTGCCGTATTCTGCCGCTGTCTTGTGTCCCATCTGCCACGGGCCGTCCATTTCGTTGCCGAGGCACCAAGTCTTGATGTTGTAAGGCTTAACTGCGCTATGGCTCTTCCGGAGGTTGCTATAATAGGTATTGGTATCCAGATTGCAATATTCCAACAGATTCAGCGCGTCGCTGATGCCACGGGTGCCGAGGTTAACTGCCATCATAATGTCGGAACCGGCTTTTTCTGACCATTTCGCGAATTCTCCCAAACCGAATTCGTTGGTTTCCAGAGTACGCCATGCGAGATCCAGACGAGGCTTTCTCCCTGCCTTCGGACCTACGCTGTCCTCCCAGTAGAAGTTGGATACGAAGTTGCCTCCGGGATAGCGGATGATCGGAACCTCCAGTTCCTTTACCAGCTCCAAAACGTCCTTGCGAAAACCGTCTTCATCTGCCGTTTGGTGTCCGGGCTGATAGATGCCGTTATAAACGGCACGGCCCAGATGCTCGATGAAAGAGCCATACACGCGCTTGTCTACTTCTGCGATCTTGAAATCCTTGTCGATAATCATTTTTGCTTTTGCCATTCTTTGTTCCTCCTCTAAATTAGTTATTATAATATTTTACCCAGACGGACATTTCACCTGCTCCCCGGTTGTTCCAGTAGCAGTAAGGAACGAACTTGAGGAGTGCCTCCTCGAAGGAAGGCGGGTCTTGAGAGTACAGCCCTTGTCTGTTTTCTTTCATAGAAGAAATTCGTTTTCCCTTTGCCGATATGGTGCATGTTCCGCCGAGCAAAGCATTATTATACTCTTCCTGCAAAGGCGCAGCGGTGTCAATATAGATATTTGCAAGCTTATTGCCGTTGTCCTTTTCCTCGAGACAATATACGAGAGGGCCTTTTTCGATGGCAACTTTGCCTGCGTCAGCCCTTACGTTGGGATTCGCATATGTGAAATGGGCAGGTATGTCGAAGGTGATCTGAATATCGGTATCCTTGAAGCTGCCCTTTAAATAAGCGTAGCCGTCTTTTAATTCGGCAGATGCTTCTTTGCCGCCGATTTCTATTTTATAGTTCAGTGCATAGGCGGGAACATGGAGTGCGATAGTAGAATCGCAGCTTCTGTCCGAGCTTACGTTCAGGTTTACTTTTCCTTCAAAAGGGAAGCGGGTGCTCTGGGTTATGGTCAATGTGCCTGTCTCGGAGGTTAGGGCAGTCTTGCCCGAAATGAACATGTTGACCCACAAATCGCCGTCCTTCTGGAAGTATACATATTCCCCCAGACTGGCGAGAGTTCTTGCGATGTTGGGCGGACAGCAGGCTACGCCGAACCATTTCTGGCGCACGGGCTTCACGTGCTCCATAGAGGTGTGATCGAGACAGTTATCAGGCCATACTTCCAGTGGATTCACATAGAAGAAGCTCTTGCCGTCCATGGCGATTCCGGCTAATACGGTATTATACAGCGCACGTTCCATGGTATCGATGTACTTGCCGTTCCTTGTAATCTGTGTCATCCTGCGGCTGAACAGCGCAAGACCTATAGATGCGCAGCTCTCACAATAATTGGAATCATTGGGAAGGTCGTAGTCCGTGGTAAAACGCTCGTAGGCGCCGGAGCTTCCGATGCCTCCGGTTATATACATGCGCCTTTCCACGATGTTATTCCACAACCTTTCGCATGCTTCCAAAAGTTCCCTGTCGCCATAAGCTGCAGCCAGATCGGCCATAGCACTGTACATATAGGTGGCTCTTACGGAATGGCCTTCAGCGGTGTCCTGCTTCCTTACAGGCTTGTGGCATTGGGAATACTTGGGCAGAAAAGCGTTTCGATCCTTGAAAATATCTATCCAAAGAGGATTCTTATGCTCCGAAACCAGATAGTTGGGTTCAGTGCCTCTTCTGTCGATAAAATCTTTTGCCATATCCATATATTTCTGCTCGCCGGTCACCTCTGCCAGCTTGATCAACCCGATTTCTATCTCCTGATGTCCCGGTACGGCCCGCTCATATTCCTCGGTATGGAATACATCGCAGATCAAATCCGCGAATCTTCTCATGATTCCTAAGAATTTATCCTTGCCGGTCACCTTATAATAAGCGACAGCGGCCTCCAGAAGGTGTCCTGCCGTATACAGTTCGTGCCCTTCGCGCAGATTCTTCCAGCGGTGCTTAGGAGCAAGGATGGTGAAATAAGTATTGATATAGCCGTCGGGCTGCTGTGCCCGGCCGATTAAGTCTATAACCTCATCGGCGGTCTCCTCAAGCTCCCTGTCGGGCTGGTAGGACAGGGAGTAGGCTACGGCCTCCAGCCATTTGGCTGCGTCGGTATCTTGAAATACGGCGCCTTCGAAGGTTCCTTCTTTTATGCCGGCAGCCACCTTGAAGTTCGAAATGCAGTGACTGGGCTCGGCGTCGGAGACGCGGTCATTGAGTGCTTCCCATTGGTAGGGGATAATTTGGCTGGTTACCAGATGGGTATATTTATTCCAGAACGGGTCGTCCAATTGCGTGTTTTTTAAGGGGGAAAGTTCTAATTTTTCCACGTCGACAATTACTCTCCTTTCAAAATATTTATGATGGTAATTATAGCAACGGCTTGCTGTGATTATAGCATGTTATATGAGGAGAGTAAATAGAAAAGCGAGTAATCATGTAAAGTAATTTTAATAGATACATAAGTGATGAAAATATTTTGTGAAGTATTTATGAAAAAAATAAAAATATAGATTGATTTATAGACATAAATTTTATATAATTTAGATACAAATAAAATAATTTAAATAAAAATAAACACAGGAGTGTGATAGTTATGACAGAGGGTAAAGGTAATATAGAAGCGATATACAATAAGCCTTGGATACTGCAAAGGGCGGATCCGTATGTATACCGGCATGAGGATGGGATTTATTATTTTACGTCTTCTGTTCCGGCTTATGACGGAATCGTGATTCGTAAGGCGGATACGCTGGCGGGACTGGCACGGACGGAGGAAGTTGAAGTGTGGCATATGCATGAGAGCGGAGTTATGAGCCATCATGTATGGGCGCCGGAGCTTCATTATGTTAATGGGGCCTGGTATATTTACTTCGCAGCGGGAGAGGCGGAGGCTGTTTGGAATATTCGGCCTTATGTGCTGGAGTGTAAGGATGCCGACCCGTTAACGGGTACGTGGACGGAGAAGGGGAAGATGGGGAGAGCGGATGAGGATGAGTTTTCTTTCGAGGCATTTTCTCTGGATGCGACGGTGTTTGAGAATAAGGGGAAATATTATTATGTGTGGGCAGAGAAAGTGGGAGTAGGCAAGCAGATTTCCAATTTGTATATCGGCGAAATGGAATCGCCCTATAAGCTTCGGACAGTTCAGGTGCTGCTTACTACGCCGGATTACGATTGGGAGAGAATTGGCTTCTGGGTCAATGAAGGACCGGCTGTCATAAAGAAGAACGGAAAGATATTTCTGACATATTCTGCTTCGGAAACGGGTGTTGCATACTGTATGGGAATGATGACGGCTGATGAAGATTCCGATTTGCTGGACCCTTTGTCGTGGAAGAAGGAAAGACATCCGGTTCTTCGGACAAAAGAGGAAATAGGAATTTACGGTCCGGGACATAACAGCTTTACTGTGGATGAAGAGGGCAATGATATACTCGTATATCACGCGAGAACGGAAAGCGAGATTGCAGGCAATCCGCTTTATAATCCGAACCGTCACGCAATGCTCATGAAAGTGAAGTGGGACGAAGAAGGAAGACCGGTATTCGATTTTGTTGAATGAAAATAAGGGAGGTATGATAAGTGAAGCATGGGAAAAAGTTAATAGCGGTTGTGCTGCTGGCGGCGCTGACGGCGGGATGCGGGCAGGCGGAAGAGAATTTCGACGATATTCCCCTCATATCAGCGGAGGAGACGAGCGTATCCTTTAAGAATGTTTCCGTCCACGATCCGTCGGTAGTCAAATATGATGGAACGTATTACATATTCGGTTCTCATCTGGCGGCTGCAAAGTCTGACAATTTAATGGATTGGACTCTGATAGGCAGTGGGGTGACGAAGGGAAACCCGATCATACCGGATGCCGTAAGCGAGATGCCGGAGGCGTTTGAATGGGCACAAACTGACACTTTTTGGGCCCCGGATGTGATACAATTGGATGACGGCAGATTTTATATGTATTACTGCAACTGCGAGGGAAGCTCACCCTTGTCCTGCCTGGGACTTGCGGTTTCCGATAATATAGAAGGGCCCTATAAGGATTTGGGGATTTTCCTGAAATCCGGCATGGTGGGCGAGCCCAGTGAAAATGGCGACACTTATGATGCGACCAAGCAGCCCAACGTAGTTGCCCCCTGCGTGTTCTATGATGCGGAAGGAAAACTGTGGATGGTTTACGGCTCTTACTCGGGAGGAATCTTTATACTGGAGCTGGATAAGAATACCGGACTTCCTGCCGAATCGGGCTATGGCAAACAGCTGTTAGGCGGTAATCATCTTCGCATCGAGGGAGCGTACATACAGTATAATCCTGAGACGGAGTACTATTACATGTTCTTATCCTTCGGAGGTCTGGCTGCAGACGGAGCATATAACATAAGGGTGTGCCGATCCAAGACGCCTGACGGGCCGTATTACGACAGTCAAGGTCAGGATATGATCGAATGCGCAGGTCCTGACGGAAGCTTTTTCAACGATAGGGCGGCAGAGCTTTACGGCGTAAAGCTGATGGGTAATTATAAATGGACCTGGCACGAAGGAGAAAATGGGGAGAAGAGAAAAGGAATCGTCTCTCCGGGGCATAATTCCACCATTTACGATGAAGAAAGCGGAAGATATTTCATCATTTTCCATGCCCGCTTCGAGAGCAAGGGAGAGAATCATGAGGTTCGCGTACACCAGATGTTCTTCAATGAAGAGGGCTGGCCGGTAATCGCTCCGTACCGTTATGCAGGCGAGACTGCGGGTGAGTTTGAGAAAAAGGAGACAGCGGGTATATATAAAGTGATCAAGCACGGCCGTCAGATTACCACTCAAATGAAAGAATCTGTAGACGTTACCCTGCACTTTGATGGAACGGTGACCGGAGCCTATGAAGGAAGCTGGGAATTGTCGGACGGAAATCATCTGAAGATTACACTGGGTGAGGACAGCTATGACGGCGTGCTCTGCAAGCAATATGATGAGTTCGGAGAAAAATATGTAACAGGCTTTACTGTGCTGTCAGAAGATGGCGTAGCTGTCTGGGGAAGCGGGCTGGCAGCAGTAGAGGAATAAAGGAAGAAATAATAAAAATTAAAGGGAGAAGGTTGAAATGGCAAGACTATTTATTAATGAGAAGAACAAAAAAGGGCATATAAATGCTGAGATTTACGGGCATTTCTCGGAACATCTGGGACGGTGTATTTACGAAGGACTGTATGTAGGAGAGAATTCCGAGATTCCCAATGTAAACGGCATGCGGAAGGATGTTGTAGGTGCCCTTAAGGAAATGGGAATCCCGCTTCTTCGGTGGCCGGGCGGCTGTTTTGCAGACGAGTATCATTGGAAGGACGGCATCGGTCCCAAGGAAACGAGAAAGAAAATGATCAATACCCATTGGGGAGGAGTAGTTGAGGACAACAGCTTCGGTACCCACGAATTTTTCGAGCTGAGTGAGCAGCTTGGATGCAAAACCTATGTAAATGGTAATGTGGGAAGCGGTACGGTCCAGGAGATGAGCGAGTGGGTGGAATATATGACTTTAGAAGGGGTATCCCCCATGGCTGACCTGCGTAAGCAAAACGGCCGGGAGAAGCCTTGGAAAATCGATTATTTCGGAGTAGGCAATGAGAACTGGGGCTGCGGGGGCAGCATGACACCGGAATATTACGCGAATCTTTACAGAAGATTTCAGACCTATGTAAGGCAGTACAATGCCGACAGGCCGATTAAAAAAATATGCGGAGGAGCTAATGTTGCAGATTATTTCTGGACGGAGGACGTGCTGAAGACCTGCTTTGCACCACCGCATCCCGATTTTATGCACGGCTATATGGACGGTCTCTCTCTTCATTATTATGTACATCCGGAAGGCTGGGAGGTCAAAGGCAGTGCTACAGACTTCGACGATAAGGTATGGTATAAGACGTTAGCGAAGGCGAAATATATGGAAGAGCTGGTAACCCGTCACGGTGCAATTATGGATCAGTACGATCCCGGCAAGAAAATTGGAATGATTGTGGATGAATGGGGCTGCTGGTTCACGGTGGAGCCGGGCACCAATCCGGGCTTCCTGTATCAGCAAAGCACTATGCGCGATGCTTTGGTAGCGGGCGTTACGCTGGATATTTTCAACAAGAACTGTGACAGGGTGCAAATGGCGTGTATTGCACAGATGGTAAACGTACTTCAGTCCGTAATTCTGACGGAGGGTGAGAAGATGATCCTTACGCCTACTTATCACGTGTTCCATATGTACAAGAACCATCAGGATGCGGAACTTCTGGAAAGCTTCGTGGAAGGAAATGACATGGTCGGAGCGGAGGAAGAATATAGGGTGCCGCGCCTTAGCGAGTCCGTATCGGTGGATGCGCAGGGCTATGTGAACGTTACAGTGAGCAATCTGTCCATTTCCGAGGGCGCGCCGGTAGAAATGGTATTTGCGCAGCTGGAGCCCGCATCGGTTCAGGGCACTATTCTCACAGAAGAAATGCATGCACATAATACTTTTGAAGATCTTGACAGAGTAAAAGAAACTGAATTCACAGATTATACGGTAGAAGGAAGAACGATCCGCTTTACCGCTCCTGCGTGCAGTGTGATCAGTTTTCGTGTTAAATAGGCAGAAAAGAATGGAAGAAAATCCAAGGCGTATGTGCCGGAAATGTCTGACCGCGGATATGGACGAGAAGGAATATTTTGAGAACCTTCATATATATATTGCTAATCTCGATGGGGATATTAAGGCATCCCCGCCTTTGTATGAGGAAAGGCTGGCTGTCTGCAAGGGCTGTGATTTGCTTGCGGACGGCATGTGCAGAGCATGCGGATGCTATGTGGAGCTGCGGGCAGCAATGCGGAAAAAGGCTTGTCCATACGAAAAGTGGCACCCCGAAAAAATCTAAATTAATGAATTATTTTATTTATACACTAAATACTAAAATATTTTAAGATAATATTGAAATACATAGTGATGTATTGTACAATGTGAACATAAGAAAACCGCAAATAAAAGAAAAGCATACAAAGTGCTTAATCATGTGATGGGTGCAAAAAGTAAAATTATATATTTTACTAAATTATTTGACAATTTGCGCAATTACAAAATCGAGTGATCCAATGTTTCTACTCAATTAAAGGAGGTAGGGAAATGAAGAAAAAGTTATTGGCTACAATTTTAAGCGTTGCTTTGACAGCATCCATGTTAGCTGGCTGCTGTTCCAGCGCCGGCACGGGTGGAGCAGCCACCGGCGATGCGGCTCCGGAAGCGGTTACCACCGTAGGTGACCCTAACGGCACACACATGGAGATGTGATCCTTTGTTGAATTACACAATACGTTCTATGCCAGCATGTTAGAGAAATGGAATGCTGAGAATCCGGATAGAACGATCGAAATCACATTTACTACATATCCTTATGCGGATATGCACACGAAATTATTAACATCCTTGAATGCAGGTACTGGCACTCCTGATCTCTGCGACGTAGAAATCGGACAGTTCCCTAATGTTGTAGCTGGTATGGATACATGGTTACATCCTTTGGATGATGCTTTATCACCCTATATTGCCGACTTGGTTCAGGCCCGCGTTGAAATTTATGCAGGTGCGGACGGCAAGCATTACGGAGCGCCCACACACGTTGGAGCTACCGTTATGTATTACAATGCAGAGCTGCTCGAATCTTATGGTATCGACTATACGACGATTAAGACATGGGATGATTCCGCAGCAGGCGAGAAGCTGAAAGAAGCTTCCAATGGCGAAGTTATGCTGACCTCCGTTGACACGGCAGGCGTTGACTGGATGTGGGTAGCAATGGCAGAGTACGGCGAAGACTGGACCGGCGGTTTTGACGGTTCCGCAAACGTACAGCTCGAATCTGTTAAGAACATGCTGACAATGCAGCAGGGATGGCTGGATTCCGGTATTGCTATGGTATCTCCCGACGGACACGTTGACTTTGAAGCCGGCTTCCAGAACATACTGGACGGCAACATCACTTCCTTCCCGAAGGCACTTTGGTACATGAGCCGTTTCCTCAACTACATGCCTGAAGAAGCTGGAAAATGGGCGTTAGCTCCCTGCCCGGTATTTGAAGAAGGCCAGCCTCGCTCCGTAGGTATCGGCGGTACAGGTACGGTTGTTACGAATCAGTCCGTAGATGCTGAATTAGCAGCAGACTTTATCACTTATGCGAAATGCTCCGAAGAAGGCGCCAGAGGAATATGGGAAACTTTGGGATTTGATGTGTGCAACAGCGCAATGTGGACAGATGAGTCTATCACACATGATCCGAACAACGAATATGTTAAGTTCTTCAGAACGAATCCTTACGACGTTCTTAACGAAGTAAAAGACGAAATCGGCAAGATCAGCGTTGTAGCTATCAGCCCGACGATCAACGAGCAGATGTGCAACGTTACATTGAACGATGTATTGGAAAATAAAATGGATGTAGATGAAGCGTTACAGGCCGCTCAGGATGTAATCAGCTTAGAAGAGTAGTAACTACTGGGGATTGCTTAGGGAAGTAACTTCCTGGGCAATCCCTTTTATGTAATAGGGAAGTGCTCCTATTACATAAAAGATAGATGCGCAGCTACGCGCGTAGAACAAAAGTTATATTTTATAAATTAATGGGTTAATGGGGTTGTTGGGTAAGGAGTGTGATTGCATATGAAATTTAAAAAGTTTTTTTATTCGCAGAAGGCGGCGCCCTATGTGTTTGTGCTGCCGTTTATACTGAGCTTTTGTTTCTTTTGGATTTATCCCCTTTGCAGTACGATAACAATGAGCTTTCAGGATATTCTTCCTACGGGAACCGAATGGATAGGCCTGAAAAATTATAAGAAGCTGTTGATAGATACTACCTTTCACCAGGCGATTTTGAACAGTTTCCAATACATGTTGTTAACGATTGTATTGCTCATACCTTTTCCGATGGCGTTCGCGGTATTGATGGACTCCAGACTGGTAAAAGCAAAAGGCATATGGAAGGCTTTTCTTTATCTTCCGGCACTTACATCTGTAGTTATTTCGGGTACTTTATTCCGTTTGATGTTCTCTGAATACAGCACGGGGCAGTTGAACGTAATTACAAGTTTTCTCGGACTGGGAACCTTTAAATGGCTGAAAGTTAAAGCGACGGGACTTTTTGCCCTCGTATTGGTCTGCTGCTGGAGATGGACCGGCGTCAATATGCTTTATTTCCTGTCCGGTTTGAAATCGATCGACGGCGCGTTATATGAATCCGCGGAAATCGACGGCGCTTCCGGTTTGCAGAAATTCCGTTTCATAACAATACCTCTTTTGAAGCCGACCACTATTTACGTACTCACCATCAGTATCTATGCCGGTCTGGCGATGTTTATGGAAAGCTTCATGTTATGGGCTGGTCCGGATTCACCGAACAACATCGGTCTTACCATCGTAGGATACCTGTATAAACGCGGTATTGCCAAGAACCAGTTGGGCTACGGCAGTGCGGTAGGTCTTGTACTTTTGGTAATTGCACTCTTTATCAATGTTATTCAGTTGGTGCTGAGCGGTACATTTAAGAAGGAGGAGAAATAATATGGCAAACGTAAAATCCCCTTCATTCGATCAAATGGGTATGAGTAAAAAGAATAAAATATTGAGCGTTTTTGCTACGGGTTGGTACGTGCTGCTCTCCTTCATCATCGTATTTCCGATTTTTGCAGGATTGCTCGCTTCCTTCCGTCCCGGTCAGGAGCTGATCCGAAAGGGACTTAGCGTAGACCTGAATATCACCACGATGACGCTCGATAACTATATATATTTGTTCAGCGGCAATGTAGATTCGCAGAAATATTTCATGTGGTTCAAGAACAGCTTGATTCTTACGCTGATTTCGGTAGTGGGAACACTGGCAATCTGCTACCTGGTAGCCTATGGCTTATCCATGTATGAGTTCCCATTAAGAAGGCTTCTGTTCTTCCTCGTAATCGCTACGATGATGGTACCCTTTGAAATATTGATGCTTCCTCTGTATAAAGAGATGATTACATTGAAGCTGATCGACACCATCGCAGGAGTTGTGCTGCCGGGTATATGCGGTGCTTCCACCATATTCTTCTTCCGGCAGTATATGATAGGACCGCCTAAGGAGCTTTTGGATGCGGGACGCATAGATGGCGCGACGGAATACGGCATCTGCTTCAGGATCATGCTTCCTATTACAAAGCCGGCCTTCGCGGCAATGTCCATCCTCTGCGCCATGGGTGCATGGAACAATATCCTCTGGCCGATGTTGGTATATAGAAGTGCCAGTAAGTTCACACTTCCGATAGGCCTTAATACTTTGTTAACGCCCTACGGAAACAACTACGATGTACTGATTGCCGGATCCATGTTCGGCATCATCCCGGTGTTTGTTGTATTCCTTTGCTTCCAGAAGTATTTTATCGATGGAATGACTGCTGGAGCAGTAAAAGGATAATTACAATAAAAGCAATAAAACACTCCATTACCTAAAAAGCTGCTGCATCTGCTGGAAACAGTATGATGCGGCGGCTTTTTAGCAGTGCGCCCGGCGGGCGTACGTTTCAACGGGTGTAAGTCCCGAGTCCGCCCGGTAGTGGGAAGGACATAGCCAATGGCAAGGGTGTCGTGGGTGACTACGAATCTGAAGGAAGCCGGATGGCAAATCTCTGGTCTGACGCACAGAAATCATATCAGGCTACAATCGAGGGTAAGGCTGCTGCACAAGTCGAAGCCCAATAACTACACGGAACCGGTTGTGGTAAATATGGCAGATGGATGGGGAGAAGGAACGTGCGAGTACCCGGGGAGATCTGCATGGTACGCTTTGAAAGAGGTAACTATTATCGCAAGGTAATACTGAACATGCAGAAGTCAGCAGAGGTCGTAGTAGCCAAATGGAACAACGTTCCATTCGAGGTGAAGGACCGAATCAATAGGAGTCCCAAGTATGACCGAGAAAAGGAGGAATGGCTGATGAAGGCAGAAAACTCTGAAAATAGAGACTGTCCGCAAAGAGATAGTGCGGAACATGAAGGGTATGCGGAAGTGCGTAGGTCATTCCGCTCGATATGGAAAGAAAAGGACAGTGCACAGCCAGAACTCTTGGAAAGGATACTGTATAAGGAAAATCTAAACAGAGCTTATAAAAGAGTGAAGGCAAACAAGGGAGCACCTGGGATTGACGGAATAACTGTCGATGAGATTGGTGCATACCTAAGGGATAATCAAGAAGCCGTTATCGAAAAGATATACAAAGGGAAATATACACCCGACCCGGTAAGACGAAAAGAAATCCCGAAAGCAGAAAGTGGAATGCGAAAGCTTGGTATTCCAACTGTCAAAGACCGCATTTTTCAACAAGCCATTGCACAACAACTGATGCCGATTTATGAAGCCTTATTCTCGGAGGGAAGCTTCGGTTACCGCCCGGGAAGAAGTGCGAAAGATGCTATTACAAAGGTTAAAGAGTATGCAGAAGAGGGTTATCGATATGCGGTATCCATCGACCTCTCAAAATACTTTGATACTTTAAACCACGAACTGTTGCTGAACATTCTTCGAAGAAATGTGAAGGATGAAAGGGTAATACAATGGATTAAGCGTTATCTTAAGAGTGGTGTCATGGAAGATGGAGTAGCCGTGGAGACAGAGGAAGGTTCTCCACAGGGTGGAAATCTATCTCCACTATTGGCAAATGTCTATCTCAATGAGTTTGACCAAGAGTTCCAAAGGAGAGGTGTTCTGTTCGTACGATATGCAGATGATATTGTTCTGCTAGCTAAGAGCGAAAGAGCCGCAAAGAGACTTTTGGAAACAAGCACGAGCTACCTTGAAGGAAAGCTTAAGCTGACTGTAAACAAGGATAAAAGTTGTGTGGTCAGCGTGTTTGCAATCCGAAATTTTAAATTCCTTGGCTTCGCATTGGGAAGGAACGGAAAGGGCATCTATGTCCGAGTTCATCCGAAGTCATGGAAGAAGTTTAAGTCACAGCTGAGAGAACTTTCTTCCCGAAGGTCTGTCCAGAGCATACGACCGGCACTCGCGAAGGTAAAGGTATATGCGAGAGGATGGCTTAACTATTATGGTTTGGCAGACATGAAGAAACCCATCGAGGACATCAATGGATGGCTCTACCATCGGATACGTATGTGTATTTGGAAGCAATGGAAGAAGCCTAAAACAAAGAGGAAGAACCTATT
The DNA here is from genome assembly GCA_023408815.1 of Bacillota bacterium. Taxonomy (GTDB): domain Bacteria; phylum Bacillota; class Clostridia; order Lachnospirales; family Lachnospiraceae; genus Kineothrix. The sequence goes on from JAEYJO010000051.1 coordinate 60,865, forward strand.
AAAACTAGGAGTTTCCGAAGATTTGGCAAGGCAAGCAGCTAATAGCCGTAGAGGTTACTGGTTTGTTACACATACGGTGGCGGTCAACATAGCTTTAACAAAAGAAAGACTGATACACAATGGCTTCTATGACTTGGCCACTGCCTATCAGTCTGTGCACGTCAACTATTGAAAGCGCCGTGTACCGAACGGTACGCACGGTGCTGTGAGAGGACGGCGGTTAGTCACCGCCTCCTACTCGATT
>JAEYJO010000064.1 GCA_023408815.1 Bacillota bacterium
CAATGGCATTAAGTTAAGAAAAGACTCGCATCACAAAATACGTGGTGTGGGTCTTTTTTTGCTATTTTTGCTTGACAAGATAATAAAAATGTGTGGCCGCTTTCGCGACTGATATTTATAGCGGTAGCGAAAGCGGCCCTTGTAATTAGTTAGATACCAATTTCAAGGAGGACACATATGAAAAATAATCCGCAAGAACTAAAAGAAACTTTATTATCGCTCATTCATGATTTAAGAAAAGATTCAAATGAACACATTCGAAACCCAGATAGAGATTTCGTTAGGAAGCGAAAACTTCCATTTGGTAAGATGATTATCTCTATATTAGGAATGGAAGGGAATTCGTTAACCAACGAACTCCTAAGACAATACGGATGTAGTGCCAACATTGCTTCATCTGCTGCGTTTGTACAACAACGAGCAAAAATACAGCCTATCGCACTTGAAAATTTATTTCATACATTTGCCCAAAGAACAACAACGGATTCATTGTTTAAGGGGTATCGTTTACTGGCTGTCGATGGTTCTGACATCCAGATCCCAACAAATAAAGCTGACTTAGATTCTTTGTATCAATTTGAGGATGGAAGAAAACCATATAATCTACTGCATTTAAATGCATTGTATGATATTAAGCAATGCACCTATGAGGATGCAATCGTATTAAAAGGGCATCTTTCTAATGAAAATCGAGCATTAACAGATATGGTAGACCGATCAAAGATAAAAACACCTACATTAATTATAGCTGACAGGGGATATGAGGCTTATAACAACATGGCGCATATACAGGAACGTGGGTGGAAATATCTTATAAGAATAAAAGATCACAATACTTATTCATCTGGCATTCTACATGGCCTCGAACTCCCGCCCACAGAAGCGTTTGATGTTAATATAAATTTAAAACTCACAAGAAAGCAAACAAATGAAGTTAAGGAAATGCTAAAGGATAAAAACCACTATCGACGAATAGCTCATAACAAGCCTTTTGACTACCTTCCTGAAAAGAGCAAAAAGAGTGATCCTACAATAATGTATAGCTTACCCTTCAGAATTGTTAGATTTCCGATAACGGAAGATACTTATGAAGTTGTTGTAACCAATCTTGATAGAGAAATATTTCCACCACAAACTTTGAAGGAACTATATTCCATGAGATGGGGAATAGAAACTTCATTTCGGGACTTAAAATATACAATAGGATTGCTTCATTTTCATTCAAAAAAGGTGGAGTTTATACTCCAGGAACTTTTTGCCCGACTTGTAATGTACAACTTTTCTGAATTGATCACCTTGCATGTGGTTATAGAGAAAAAAGACAGAAAATATGAATATAAGGTCAACTTTTCTGTATCAGCACACATATGCCGAGAATACTTCCTTGGGAAAATATCTCCACCTAATATTGAAGCTTTGATTTCTAGGTATATAACTCCAATTCGCCCTGGACGTTCAAGGCCTAGAAATATCGTTGCAAAATCAGATATAAGCTTCATGTATAGAGTAGCATAGAACGAAATATTCTGCATCGTTTTTTGACAGACTTCCAGTCTGTCTTGTTTGTGTACCTAAAAAAATGTAAAAAAGCTAAAATAATTGACTTTCTGAGAATAGCGAAGGCTTCTTTCTATTTTTGAAGAAAGAAATCATAGTCAAAGAGCCGACACACATCGTGTGACGGCTCTTGAAAACCCTTAACTTAATGCCATTGAGGTTTCTCGGCAGGGTTTTTTTATGTAATAGGAAATTCCTCCTATTACATAAAAGCCCTTCGGGCAAACAATGCACAGCTACGCGCGCGGAACAAAAGCTGTGCGATTGGAGTATTGAGCCGCGAGAGTGTGCGGAGCACACTCTTGTCCTGTCAATTTCGGCATTAGAAGTGTCAACTTCGCCATTTACGGCATGAATTAAAATTGAATTGTATACTGAAGCACATGATAGGAGGTGAACGCAATGATTTACCGGATAGTTCCGCAGACAGGACGGATTGCTTCATTCGTAGAACCGCGCAGTGGATGCGTCATCCGATATGTAACCCGAAAGGAAATGTCGGAACAGTACCGGGATAAAAACTTCAATGTAATCGGAGAAATCGGGGGATTTGTCCATGCGCCTGCTCAGGGTGATATTCTGATTACGGAAAACGGCAGTAGACTTCCCATCCTTCCGAGAGGAAGCCGGCTCAGGTTCCTGGAATGGGTTATCGGTTACGCTGCGGTAGAAAACAACAGTTATCTTGCGGTGGTCAGGAGCTTGCTTTGCCGGCTGATATGCTGCCGCCGGAATAACAACTGAAGGATAATCTGACACTGAAAAATTTGATTGTGTAAAGGAGAAATGAACAATGGAAGCATTTATTGGAACGATTTTAGCATGGCCGATGGATTTTGCACCGGTAGGTTGGCTTTTTTGCAAAGGACAGACTTTGAATATTAATCAATATCAGGCGCTATACTCTCTTATTGGTAACAGATACGGTGGTGACGGCAGGACTACATTTATGCTCCCCGATCTTTCGGGAAGAGTTATTGTGGGAACCGGGCAGAGTTCAGGAACATCTAATTATCCGTTAGCACAAACGGGAGGCGCAGAAACAGTTACACTTACGACAAATCAGCTGCCTGCTCACACGCATTCCATTCCGGCGAATGCGGCAGGAGGAACAACGAACATACCTGGTGCAAATGCTGTTTTGGCAAAAGTAACAGATAATTCGTCAGAAGCATTAAATATTTACAGGACAGGAACAGCAAATACAACAATGTCACCAACTGGTATAGAAGGACAGAATACACCGCATACAAATGTCCAGCCATATTTAACCCTGAATTATATAATATGCATCGAGGGATATTACCCGCAGAGACCATAAGAACAGTTACTTCTTCTTGCTTAGCAGGAAGAAAAAAGAGGGGATCAAAGAATGAAACAAATAGTCAAAAAACCCATGCTCCTTTGCATGGCTGTTCTTCTGGTGCTAAGTACATTTCCTGTGAACGTGTTTGCCGTTGAAGGGGCGGTGCAGGACACCGGTTCCTCACCGGAAATTATGCTTGATGAAAGTATAATCCCGGTCAGTGATGAGCAGCCAGTACTTACGAATGATGAAAGCGTGCCTCCGGTCAGTGATGAGCAGCCAGTGCTTACGAATGATGAAAGCGTGCCTCCGGACGGTGGTGCACAGCCAGTGCTTGCGATAGGCGTAAGTGCGATTACGGATTGCAGTGTAATGCTGGAGTTTACCTCCGATCAGGATGGAACAGTACATTATCTAATACAAGAGGCCTCAAAGGATGCGCCGGATGTCGATACCTTGAAAGCTTCAGAAACAATAAATATAGCCGGGGATGCTTCTGTTTCAATTAATATCCAAGGTCTTTTGAGTGATACAGCCTATACGGTATATGGAATAGCGGCGGCAGATTTCGTATCCGGCATCTCCTCCGGGAATTTTACAACAGCCATAAGCGAACAGGCGATGCCGGTAGTCTCTTTGCTTGCTGCACAGCTTACGACAGATGGTGTAGAGCTGACTTTTGAATCCGATCAGGACGGAACCTATTATTGTCTGATCGATGAGGAGCAAACGGACATACCTGATGCACAGACTGTTAAAGAACCGGTTGAGGCAGCCGTAAAAGCGACCGGTGCTATTGCTTCCGGTTCGGCGCTTACAACCTCTGTCACCGCAGAACTGGATGCAGAAAAGCAATACACAGCATACCTTACGGTGGAAAACGAAACCGGTGTGCTGTCCGATGTGCAGTTTCTTCCGATTACAGAACCAATGATGCTTCGAGGGATTTTGGCAGCGGGAGAGCCGGATATGAGCTGGTACACAGTCAATACGAGCGCTTCAACGTTTGAAATCAGTACCGCTGATCAGCTTGCGGGTCTGGCCCGGCTGTTAACAAATACGACGCCGTCAGCGGCAGATGGCTTTTTGGGTAAAACCATCAAGTTGACCAATGATATCGATTTATCCGCCTATCAAAGCGGCAGCGGTTGGGTATCCATAGGCAGTGATATATTTTTCAGCGGTACCTTTGACGGCAATGGAAAAACGATTACCGGGCTGAAGATTTCAGGGACAGCAGGCGACTACTCCTGCGGATTGTTTAATACTGTTTATGGAGGTACAATAAAGGATTTGCGTGTGGAGAATATTTCCATTCAGCTTAGCGGGGATCGCATTACCGGAGGATTTGCTGCCGACCTCGAAAGCGGCATCATCGAGAACTGCTATGCCAGCGGCACGGTTTCCGTCGGTGAGGGACAATACGTAGGTGGGATTATTGGTCGTGCATCAGGCGGAAGTATTAAAAACTGTATCAGCACCGTAAATGTTATGGGTAAGATGAGCGCCGGCGGCATTGTCGGACAGTTAACTGGTTCTGTGGAAAATTGTTATGCTGCGGGAAATATTACTGCGGCAGCATCCAGCACCTATAAAGCTGGCGGGATTGCGGGATATCTGAGCAGCAGTGCCGGCATTCGTAACTGCGCGGCACTGAATCCTGCCATCATAGGCACCACTGCCTATTCCGGCAGAATATTCGGCGACAAAAACAGTGCGGCAGTAACAGTCAATAATTATGCTTCCGGCGATATGCTGGTAAATGGCGATGATATTGTGGGAGGAAATGCCGACGATAAAGACGGAGCGCCTAAGTCCGATACAGATTGGCTTACGGCGGCGATCTGGGGAAGCTCCGGTCTGAATTGGGATTCCGGTATATGGAATATTCAGGATGGGAGCTTGCCTTCGCTGAAATCCTTCGGCACGACGGTGCCTTCAGTGGTCATCAGCATTATACAGCACCCCGAGCCTATCACCAATGTCATCGAAGAAAGCATCTCCGGTACGCTCTCGGTAACGGCCGAGGTAACGCCGGTGGAGCCATTAAGCTATCAGTGGTATCAAAATATAACGGACTCTAATTCTGGCGGAACAGAAATCATGGGGGCAAATAGCAGCACTTTTTCCATACCTGCCACTCTTTTGACAGGAACTTATTATTATTTCTGTGAGGTCAGCGCAGGAACGACTTCAGCCCGTTCCAATGCGGCGAGAGTGAATGTGTCTTCAACAGCGGATACAGAGGCTCCTGTTCCGGGGGATATGGGCGTACTTCAAATTGTATCCAGTTTCTTCTCCCCTGAAAGAATAACAGTGAGCTGGACAAAATCAACCGATAATATATCCAGTCAAACAGGATTGAAATATTACGTTTACCGTTCCGCTGCCAATAATATTAGTACGATACAGGATTGTGAGAGTAATGGAACTCTTCTGAACTACGGAGGGACTTCGAATATTGACAGCTATTATGCGCCATGGACTGGGGCCGGTACCGCCTATTACTTCAACGTGGTAGTTCAGGACGAGGCAGGCAATAAAGCGGCTTACCAGCCTGTTCTCAGAAACGGCATTTCTTTTACCGGGCAGCCGAAGACGGCTACACTGGCAGCAGGCTATATTAGCGGCTCTTTAACGGTGACAGCTACATCTGCCCCGGCGGAAACCGTCAGTTATCAGTGGTATTATAAAGAATTGGACGCATATGGCTCTCCTTCAATGCTTGTTGGTGAGACTAACGCCAGCTATATGCTTCCTGCATCTCTGGCAGCGGGAGACCATTACTATTTCTGTAAGATAGGTATCAAGGGCGACAGCATATGGGCATATTCCGACAGAGCAAAAGTGACGGTTCTCGCGGAAGCGGTGGCACCGGATATTACCGGGCCTGCAAGCATGACTTTGGAAGAAGGGTATGCCGCAGTCTCAACTGGCTCGTATACCGTTACGGGCACGGAGCCTATTGGTGTACCAGTCAAGACAGGGAATGCAAAGATAACATGGAATGATACGACGAAAAAACTGGATATAGCTCCAGGGCTTACCGCAGGAACCTATCCTGTCACACTGGAGGTCTCTCACCCGTCCGGCAAGAAAGGAACGCTGGACTTTACATTGACGGTCAACCCGTCGCCAGTGGTTTCCATAACGATTAAAACACCCCCGGACAAGACTGCTTACAAGGACGGTGAATCCCTGGACCTTACAGGCTTCTCGGTCACACTGAATAAAAATGACGGCAACACGGAGGTAGTAGCCCTTGCCGACTTTGGCGCAAAGGGCATCGTTACCGATCCGGCAAATGGAGATACGCTTACTGCAGGAACTGATGCCGTTACCGTTACGGCAAACGGCAAAACAACCAGCCAGCTTATTATAGTAAAGTTTCTCTCTCCGATTCCCGGTAAACCGACATTGCTGGAAAAAACGGCATCCAGTGTAACTCTGCAAACCGCTGCGAGTGCAAGTACGGATGCAAAGTACCGCATGGGTGCGGATGGGATCTGGCAGAATAGCCCTTCTTTTACCGGTCTTGCACCTAACACGGATTACACCTTCTATGCAAAGTATCCGGAAACAGCAACTTATGCAGAATCTCCAATCAGCGAAGGGCTTACAGTCACCACCAATAAAGCGGCTTTGTCCGGTACGGTAACACTCGGGGGAACACCGGAATACGGTGAAAAACTTTCGGCAGACACATCCGGCTTAACATCTGTGCCGGCAATCGGAGCTTCAAATTTGGGCGCACTTTCCTATCAATGGAAACGCAATGGTACGGATATCATTGGTGCAAACAATGCTTTCTATACTCTCGTGGCTGCCGATATTGGCAAGACTATCACCGTCACCGTCACGGCTGCTGACTGTGAGGGCGCCATAACTTCAGTTGCGGCCGTGGCGGTTGGAAAAGCGGACGGCCCGGCGGCTCCCGCCGTAATCGGCAGCTATACCGGTAACGGAAGTACCTTTACCTATACGATAAACTCCATTACCGGCGCAGAATACAAGTCGGACAGCGGCTCATGGCAGGACAGCAATGTGTTTACCGGTATTGCGCCTCTTTCCAGCCATATCTTCTATGCCCGCGTTAAAGAAACCACCACCCAAAGGGCAGGTGCGGCGGGCAACACAGGAACGATTAGCTTTGCTAAGCTTACCGCCCGCCCCGCCCCGGTGCTCAACTATGCCATCAGCAATGGCGGCTTCCCCAAGATTATCACGATCGCAGAGGTTTCGGGCGCGGAATACAGTTTTAACGGAGGTAGTTTTGGCAGCACATACACCTATACCTCAAATCATCCGGAGAATGTGACTTTATCCATTCGTCTGGGGGAAACAGATACGCATAAGGTATCTCCTGCCGTCAGCCTGACCGTCAACACAGCGAATCAGGAACAGGCATCGCCAAATGGAGGTTCGTCTTCCGATGAAAGCGCAAGAGAAGTTATCGCTGAAAGTAGTGTCCCATCACAGGGAAAGAAGCCCAACCAGCCTATGATGGCTATGGTCTCTATAATAGCAGCAGACGGTGTAAATGGTACAGCTAGTGCAGTCATCCCGGATGAGTCCGTTACCGATGCTATTACTAAGGCCCAGGAAGAGTCAAAAAAACAGGGAAAGACGGCAAATGGTATTTCTGTGGAAATCAATATCGCTATGCCCCGGGGAACAGCGGCCCTAACGGCTACGTTGACACGCAGCTCCTTAAATAGCCTCGTGAGCAACGGAGTAAGCAGTCTTGAAGTTAACAGTTCTTTCATAGGGGTGAGTTTCGATCAAAAGGCGCTGGCGGAAATCCAGAAGCAGGGCAGCGGCAGTATCAGCATCACTTTTGCCCCTAAAACGAATTTATCCTCTTCCACAAAGGCTATAATAGGCACACGACCGCTGTACGACATCACACTCAGTTACATCAAGGATGGCAAAACAGCCACGGTTTCGGCTTTTAACGGCGGCATTGCAATAATCTCTATCCCTTATACGCCGGGCAAAAAAGAAGCTGCGGGCTGCCTCTATGGCGTATATATGGACACAACAGGAAGAATCACCCGGGTTGAGGAATCGGTCTATGATGCCAATGCAGGAGCAGTACTGATTCGCACCGGGCACCTCTCGGTTTATGGCGTGGGCTACACTGCGCCGTTAGAGAAGTTTATCGATACAGGCAGCCATTGGGCTAAGGAATCCATTGACTATGTGGTAGGAAGAGGACTTTTTACCAGCACTTTCGAGACTGCCTTTTTTCCCGATACCGCCATGACGCGGGGAATGCTGGTAACAGCACTCGGCAGATTGGCCGGTGTGGATACCAAGCTTTACACCGCCAACAGCTTCACAGATGTGAACGCAGACAGCGTATTGCGTCCCTATATCGAATGGGCATACAAGCAAGGTATTATTCAGGGCATCGGTAATCAGCAGTTCGCACCTGACGGGGCGATCACCCGTGAGGAAATCTCCCTGATTCTGCAATACTATGCCGAAGCTACCGGCTATACACTGCCTGTGATCCGTGATGCGGTTACTTATGCGGATGCTTCCAGTATCGGAGGGATGTACCAAAACGCAGTAACGGCTATGCAGCAGGCAGGCATCATGCTGGGCGGCAGCGGAAACAAGTTTAACCCCAGGGATAATGTAACCCGTGCTGAGGTTTCAGCTATGCTTCAACGCTACATCAAGCTTACAATCGATGCCGCCACGACTCAAGGCTGGATGGTGAACGATGCCGGACAGCGGCTGTACTACAAGGACGGCAAGCCTCTTACAGGAACACAGATCATTGGAAGTGAAAAGTATTACTTTAATATGGATGGTACGCTGGAAATCGGGAGCTAAAAACCATGGAGCCTGTCTCTATTCAAGGAGGCAGGCTCTCATCATTTGTAAAACCGGAAAAGAACGCATCGCGCACTTTTACTAATCTATGAGAAAGCGATAAGGAGCGGTATCAATTATATAATTTTGGCAGGAAGTTAATAAAAAAGATAAAAAGTGCAATAATACAATATTGTGCTATTTTTTATTGAAAAATAAGCAAACTATCTGTAAAGAGATATCATCATGTTTGAAGGATTTCTTAAATAAGGAGGAACTTCAATTGCAGGACTTGTTAAAAGGGATTAATTTTTATATAAATTCACCGTTTATGTTAGCCATTTTATTATTAGTAATCGCATTGTTTGGTTTTGTTTTATTGATGCTGTATTACCGGCTTAAATATTGGGGTAAGGAAGTGCACTTTCCGGTGGATTCGCTGGGAGAGGAAGAAAAGGCAGGCCCTGGTGAGTGGGAAAAGCAAATGCTTAATCTGGCAGAAAGCCACAGTCAGGTAAAACTAACCAGATATAACTTTGCTCTTAGCGATTATAATCAGGCTGCATATATAAAACTGAATAAAATCAGAGACAATATCTCTGCCGTATCGGGTGATATCATGTCCCTGATTCCGGCAGCGCGCTGGCTCTTTGACAATTTCCAGATGCTGTACCGGGAAATTAAAAAAGTACGCACTTCAGGGACGAGCTATGCCGTTTTGCCGGTTCTGAAAGGGAAGGAAAACCGTAATTTTCCCCGTATTTATGTGGTGGCAAAAAAGATGGTGGCTCTTTCCGGCGGCCACCTGAGTGAAGAAAATATTAACCTGATGCTTAAAGCTTATCAGCAGGAAATCTTGCTGACGGACAAGGAGATATGGGTCTTACCGGAAATGCTGGGATTTTGTCTTCTTGAAGAAATCCTTGATATCTCTGATGAAATTCTCCACATCATTGATGTGAAATCAAGGGCAGAAGACTTCCTCTGGGATAAGCTTGCAAATAAGCAGGGGCCTGTCAATATATCGGCACTGCTTTGCAAAGTAAGGGATAGTTTAAGGCTGAACTATTCGTTCCATGCCCATGTGATATATCTGCTAAAGAACATGTCTTTCGATGAGGCATCCATTCAAAGGTATCTGGAATATCATTTCGCTTCCATGGAAAGGCAAGTGAAGACCTCCGTTATATTTCTGGAAGAAGGAAAGATTGAATCATTTCTCGAGACGAATATAAGGTCTTTAATTGTCAGCCTGAGAGATATAAATGAAATGGATGAAGAAAAATTCTTTGAGGAACATTCTTGCCTGGAGCAGATTTTATCTCAAGATCCGGATGATGTTTATTCCAAGATGGATGTGGAAGCCAAGGGTATGTACCGTGAGGTCATTGTCAAATTAGCGCTTCGTTACCGCCTTAGAGAGGAAGAGATAGCGAAAGGCTGCCTGGAACTGGCAATACAAGGAAGAGAGGATGTGCATTGTTCTCATCATGTGGGAGCTTATCTTTTAGGTAATGGTTATCCGATTCTGAAAGCAAAAGCATTAGGAAAGCCGGTTCCCGGGAGTATTAAGAAAAGGATGAATGTAAAGGGGTTTCTTTATTTTCTCACCCTGTTTCTCATAATACCGGGGCTGAGCGCCTGGCTGTTCTATGCTTTCCGAACCCTTGGCGGGTTGCAGAATACCAGCCGCAATGTAATTATCCTTCTGACAGCAATGCCGCTTTTGATGGGCATTTCCATAGAGATTACAAATTTTATATTTACCAGAAACATTAAGGCGAAGAAACTCCCTTCCCTGAATTATCAGGAGGGAATACCCGAGGAAGCAAGAACCTTTGTGGTCATGCCGGTTATCGTTTCATCAAAGGAACAGGGGCTTCAGTACATGGATCGTCTTCAAAAGCATTATCTGGCTAACAGACAGCAGAATCTTTTCTTTGCATTGATGCTTGATTTTGAGGATTCCCCAGACCAGTTCATGCCTGGAGATGAGGTGATTGAGAGAGCCCTTGCCGCACGTATGAAGGAACTGAATGAGCTTTATCCGTCAGAATATCAGCGCTTTTCCCTGTTTTTGCGCTGCCGCCAATGGAATAAAGCGGAGAACTGCTATATGGGATGGGAACGTAAGAGAGGAAAGCTGGAAGAGTTCAACAAACTTTTAAACGGGATAGAAAAGGAGAATACCTCCTTTTCTGCTATTTACTGCGATGAAAAGCTTCTTACTACCTTCCGGTATGTGATTACATTGGATGCTGATACGAATCTGATTCATGACAATGCCTCGAAATTGGTCGGATTGATTGATCACCCTCTAAATAAACCGACGCTGGATCTGGCAGGTCAAAAAGTGAAGGAGGGCTATGTCATCATTCAGCCCTCAGTAAGAAATCATATCGTGGACAGGAATGGCAGCAGATTTACAAAAATCTTTGGAGGAGAATCGGGGCTCGCTCATTATGGAAGCGTGATATCGGATATCTATCAGGATATTTGGGGCGAAGGAATCTATATTGGGAAGGGAATCTATGATATTAAGGCTTTCCAAAAGGTGCTTCAAAATAAGGTGCCGGAAAACCGGATTCTCAGTCATGATCTTTTTGAAAGCTGTTATGCACGAACAGCTTTTTCCAGCACAGCCAAGATCATGGATAATTTTCCGGGCAGCGTTTTGTCTTTCACCCAAAGAGAACACCGCTGGCTGCGGGGAGACTGGCAGCTTCTGCCATGGTTGTTTATGAAGAAGACTGAGGACGGGAGAAGCTTACGAACATTATCAAAATGGAAGGTCTTTGACAATCTGAGAAGAAGCCTGATTCCCTTAAGTAAAACTTTGTTTGTAATGCTGAATCTGGCCTGGGTGCCAAAAGCATATTACCTTTGGTTACCCCTTGTTTTCTTTAATGATATATTTATGCTGATACTTCTGGTGTTTGCGGTGCTCGTCCAGAAGCTTGTGCGTCCGAAACTCGTCCTTGTTTATAAAGGATTTTTCATGGAAATTACTACAATGCTTAAAAGGGCATTTCTGGAGTTTACAATTACTCCTTATCGTGCCTATGTCGCATCGGATGCTATTGTCAGAACTCTTTACCGGATATTTATCAGTAAGAAAAATCTGCTTCGATGGAATACGGCGGAGGCGGTGGATGCCTCTATTGTGAATACCCGAAAGGGATATTTTCTTACTATGTGGAGCTCCTTTGTTCCTGCGGTATTGCTTGTATTAATTTTATTTATGGAATATTTGAACCCGGCAGGAATAATTCTGACAGCGATTGTAATTGCTGATTGGGGCCTTGCGTTTGAAATCGCATACCGGATCAGTCAGCCGGAAAAGAAACTCCCTGCGAGGGATAAAGCGCAGGACCTCGAGTTTCTTCTGGAAACTGCGCGCAGGACCTGGCAGTTTTTCAAGGAACATTCTACACAGGAGAATAACTGGCTTTGTCCGGATAATTATCAAACTTCAGTGGTTAGGAAAGTCAGCGATAAAACATCCCCGACCAATATCGGACTTCAGTTTCTGGCAACCTTGTCAGCCAGAGATTTCGGGTTTGAAACGTTGAGCTCTACAGTCGAAACAGTAGAAAACCTGATGGAAACGGTCCAGAAAATGCTGAAATGGAAGGGGCATCTCTACAACTGGTATCATATTAAAACTCTGGAGGTACTTTCTCCTGCCTATATATCAACCGTAGACAGCGGTAACTTTCTGGGACATCTGGTCGTCCTGAAAAATGGACTTTTGGAGCAGATTGACAAGCCAATATTTCCGGACAATCTTGTATCTGAACTCAGGACTGCGGTTAAGAACAGCAATGAAGAAATTCAGCTGAGGACAGGAAGTCCGGCCGGAAATGGTCTTAAGACGGAGTATCTAAGCATAGAGGAATTGTTAAAAGATATCGCGGATATCCGGGAAGACTTAAATGCCAGAGAGATCAGGCCATCCTCACATTACCGTCAGACCAGGCAATTGATGAATCTCATCGATAACATTATGAATGAAGCTTCTGTCTTGAAAATAAAGGAAGAGAACTTTTCTTCTTATCCTACGCTGCGATTTCTTGCAGCGGGAGACAACGAATATGCAAATAGCATGATTAGACGCATTAAAACACTCTGCGATAAAATAGATTGCTTCTTGGACAATGCGGATTTTCAGTTTTTATTTAATGAAAAAAGAATGTTGTTCCATATCGGATATCATGTATCCTCCAACATGCTTGATGATGGATGTTATGACCTGATGGCATCGGAATCGGCACTCACAAGCCTTCTTGCGATAGCCTTGGGAAAAGTACCTTTAAAGCATTGGTATAAATTGGGAAGACCACTGACTATTGTGGGAGGCATTCCGTGTTTCGTATCCTGGAGCGGCACGATGTTTGAATATTTGATGCCGAGTCTTGTGTTTAAGGAATATGAAGGTTCTGTCTACGCGCAGACTTCCAGAGCGGCAGTTCTTCAGCAGATGAAATATGCGAAGGAGGCCAAGATACCATGGGGGATATCCGAATCTCAGTATTATCGTTTCGACTTAAACTCAAATTACCAGTACAAAGCCTTCGGTGTTCCCAAAATAAGACTCCAGCCGGTCCGTAAGAATTCGCTGGTGGTCGCTCCCTATGCAACAATGCTGGCGCTGGATATTGCAGAAGAGGAATGCATGAGTAATTTAAGGAGGTTGAAGGAATTAGGTGCCTTCGGCGTTTACGGTTTCTATGAGTCCGTTGATTTTAACGTACCGAATTCCATGGAGATGACACCTTATTGTATTGTAAAATCATATATGGCGCATCATCAGGGAATGAATCTGGCTGCAATTAATAATTATATCAACGAGGGCATCCTTAGGGAGCGGTTTCATGCAGAGATGATGATAAAGGCTTCGGAAGTTCTGCTTGAAGAGAAGCGCCAGTCCTACTTGATTTCCATTGCAAGACAGGGCTATACGATAAAAATCGGAAAGCAACTTTTTAAAGAAAATATATACAGCGACAGAACGATAGGCAGTGCGGGAGTGAATCCACCGGTTGTAAATTACCTGTCTAATGGCAAGTACTCACTGATGGTAACGTCGGATGGAGACGGTTTCAGTAAATATGAGGATCGGATGCTTTACCGTTTCCGATCGGATACTTACGAAAATACAGGGAATTATATCTATATCAAAGATATGAAACAGGGAAAGGTCTGGAGTGCCGCATATCATCCTACAAGAACGGAACCGGAAGATTACCAGGTGGTTTTCTGTCCGCATCAGGCGGAATTTAAACGCAAAGACGGAGATATTTCATCGGACATGATCGTCAGTCTGGATGCGGATAATAATTTTGAGATACGTAAGATTACACTTACCAATAACGGGAATGAAGAAAAGCAGCTGGAAGTGACCAGCTATCTGGAGGTGGTGGATGATACTCACCTGGCAGAATTAAGCCATCCGGCGTTCAATAAGCTCTTTTTGGAAAGTGAGTATCTGGAAGAGCAGGAGATATTTCTTGCAAAAAGGCGGAGAAATAAGAACAATGATGGTTCATATGTAATGCATATGATAAGAACGGGGACAAAGCTAAGCAAAAAAATAGAATATGAAAATGACAGAAAACGGTTTATAGGAAGAAACAATACACTGGAGAATCCTGACAGCGTGGTTAACAGCATTGCCTTTTTCAATAATTCGGGTTTTTGTAATGATCCGATTATGAGTCTGCGTGCACAGCTTATCATAGAAGCGGGTGAAACTTCCTGCATTTCTTTCATTACCGGAGTATGCGGCAGTAAGGAGGAAGCGATAAAAATTGCAGGAGAATTAAACGTAAGTTATCGAATTGATGATATTTTGGAGAAATTCAGGCTTCAAAAAAATCTGGAGTTAAAGTACCTGGAGATTACCAGAACCCAGCTGAATGCCTTTCAGGATTTGATCAGTCCGGTATTCTATCCTGCGGGTATTTACCGGGGACCGAGTGAAAATATAAGACGAAACTTTTTGAATCAGAGTTTCTTATGGAAATTCGGCATATCAGGCGACAATCCCATCCTGCTTTTAATGGTTCGGTCCATGGAGGAGGAAAGAATCGTGAAGGATGTATTGAAAGCTTACGAATATCTGAGAACCAATCATGTCATGGTGGATCTGGTTATCCTGATTGATTCTAAGCATGGTTATCTTCAGGAGGTGGATGAATTAATAAACGATATGACAAGCTCTCTTCGCATCTATGATTCGGGAAGTGAAAAGCCGAGCTTTTTCACACTGCATACGTATGAGATGAGACCGGCGGAGATTGACTTGCTGTATACGGTAGCGCAGGTTGTTTTTCCGGAGAAAACCGGGATTTATTTTACGAATGTAAAAGAAAACCTGTATGAATTGCTTGAAGAATATTAGAAGTTGAGGAGGAAGAGGCTTTGGAAAAAGAATATGAACAGGCGACACGGGAGGAAGAAACGGAAAACTACGAATTTTTTAATGGCTTCGGGGGATTTGCCAGCGAGGGCAGAGAATATGAAATTCTTTTGGAGGGTAATAACAGACCGCCGGTTCCATGGATCAACGTTGTCTCAAACAATAACTTCGGATTCCAAATATCGGAGTCGGGTGCGGGCTTCACCTGGAGTATCAACAGCAGGGAGAATAAGATAACACCCTGGTCCAACGACCCCGTAAGCGACAGAGCCTCCGAAGCAATCTATATTCTGGATGAAATGACAGGTGAGGTAATAACTCCCATGTCCCTTGGAAGATCCGACCGGGGAACCTATCGGGTAAGGCATGGCTTCGGATACAGCAGATTCCTGCATGAGGAAGCATTTATTTGTCAGGAACTCACTGTTTTTACTCCTTTGGATGAATCTTTGAAGCTTTGGAATCTTAAACTGACGAACCGTTCGGATAAAGTGAAATACTTGAGCCTGACCTATTATGTGGAATGGGTTATGGGTACGGGGAGGGAGCATACCAATCCTTATATTCTGACCTCTTATGACAATGAGCATGAATGCTTATATGCGAAGAACATCTATACCATGAACTTTCAAAACATCTATTCCTATCTGTTTGCCAGTGAAACGGTCGTTGGTTATACCGGAGACAGGCAGGAGTTTTTGGGACAGAGGAGCAGCATCCGCTCTCCGCGTGGAGCGGAAATCAAGTTATCCTGCAATACGGGGGTATGCTTCGACTCCTGCGGAGCAATTCAGGTATCTGTTGTAATGCAGCCGGGGGAGTGCAAGGAGGTACTATTCGGGCTGGGACAGAACAGAAGTCTTAATGAGATATATAAAATCAGAGACAAGTATAGGGAGGGAGGCACCATCCAAAAGGAGTTCGACAGGGTGAAAGCCTACTGGGACGGATTATTAGGGACGGTTCAGGTAAAGACAAAGGACAGGGCGGTGGATATCCTTGTTAACGGCTGGCTGCTCTATCAGACTGTGTCCTGCCGTATTCAGGCAAGAGCAGGTTTTTATCAGTGCGGAGGAGCGTACGGATATCGGGATCAGCTTCAGGATTCCCTTTCTCTTCTCTTCGCAGACCCAAGTATATTGAGAAAGCAAATTCTTATTGCCTGCAGCAGGCAGTTTGAGGAAGGGGATGTGCAGCATTGGTGGCATCCTCCCATGGGAATCGGGGTAAGGACGAGGATAACCGATGATTTGCTGTGGCTGCCTTATTGTACCGCTGCTTACGTCCGAAGCACCGGAGATACCGCAATCTTAAAGGAGCAGGTATCTTACATCAAGGGTCCGGCACTTAGGGAGGATCAGCAGGATGTAATGTTTGTACCGGAGATTTCCGAGCGTTTGGAAAGTGTTTATGAGCATTGCAAAAAAGCCATCGATCACACCTGTTTCGGAGAACATGGACTCCCTCTCATGGGGGGAGGCGACTGGAACGACGGTATGAATGAGGTGGGAATGATGGGAAAGGGAGAAAGTGTCTGGCTGGCATGGTTCTTTTATACTGTTCTTAACGACTTCATTCCGTTGTGCTGTCAGGAAGGTGATGGGACCTATGTGTTGGAACTGGAGGAGAAACGAGGGGCCCTGCTTCAAAGCATTGAAGAAAATGCATGGGACGGGGAGTGGTATCTTCGGGCATTTTATGATGACGGCTCTAAGCTCGGTTCAAAGGAAAACGATGAATGCAGGATAGATTCCATCAGTCAGTCATGGAGCGTGATATCAAAAGGTGCGAAGAAGGAACGGGCGGAGACGGCAATGCAGTCCGCGTGGCGTTATCTGGTAAGAGAGGAGGATGCCCTTTCCCTGCTGCTTACTCCCCCTTTTAATAAGACGAGCAAAAACCCCGGTTATATCAAAAATTATATTCCCGGCATACGGGAAAACGGAGGCCAGTATACGCATGCGGCGGTCTGGCTGGCGATTGCCACATCGATGCTGCATGACTATAGCATGGCTGCGACCCTGTTTACCATACTTAATCCGATTTACATTACGCAAAACAGGAAAGATGTGCTTAAGTACGAAAAGGAACCGTATGTGATGACGGCAGATATATCCTTAAGTCCGCCTTACACCGGAAGAGGAGGCTGGAGCTGGTATACCGGTTCCGCAGGCTGGATGTATCAAGGATTGTTAAGCTGGTTTCTGGGTATTCGGAAAGAAGGGAATGAGCTGATCATTGATCCGGCGACACCGGCAAGTTTCGGCGATTTTTCCATTGAATATAAGTATGGAGATTCATTCTATGAGATTAGTGTTGAAAGCAGAAGTAAGGGAACGATGACAACTGACACGATCACTGTGGATGACAGATTAATCCAGGGGAACAGAGTGCCGCTCAAGGATGACGGGAAAAGGCATCGGATTATTGTATAATTATAGGCATTACTAGTTACTGTTCACTCCGTTCACAGCAACCTATGATTTCTGCATTTGAAATTCGCTTCGCAAAGCAGAAATCATCTCCTGAATCACGTTCTTACGCAGCTTAACAGCAAGTGTTAAGCTGCTGTATGAACAGTAACCATTACTACCTCAATTGATGGTAGCAAGATGTAATATATCTTGACGATACATTGATATTATGCTTTCATGGAAGAATAAACAAAGAATGCAGAGGGGAATCGGCTTATGATTGCGATTTATGATTGGTTTGGCTATGAAATGCCGATAAAGGAACGATATCGGTTAATAAAAGAAACCGGATTTGACGGTGTTTTGTTATGGTGGAGCGATGGCTTTGGACGCGACGTTTTTGGCCGGAATGATTATCGCAGCGGACCGCAAATAGCCAGAGAAGCGGGACTTTTTATAGAAAACATCCACACACCGGTCCAAAACCAAAACAATCTCTGGCTTGACAATCTGGACGGTGAAGCCTTAACCGATTGCTATCTGCAATGCATTGAGGATTGCGCTGAATATGATATTCCGACAATGGTGGTGCACCTGCCCGATGAAGACAATAATCCATCATTTAATGACCATGCCTTTTTCACATTATTTCTTAATAATTTTTAGTGTGTACTGCGTTGGGGAAAATATGTATTAAATAACAAGAAAAGAATACCATCAATTGATGGTAAATATGAGAAATAAGAATGTTAGAAAGAAAAATAATGGAGACAACTGGACTTGAACCAGCGACATCTTGCTTGTCGAGCAAGTGCTCTCCCGGCTGAGCTATGCCTCCATGATATAAAATTGTAACATGACCGGATGTATTTCACAAGTATTTGATAAGGACTGTCGCATTCTATATGCCGATGGTCTTTTTTATCGCTGTAAATGAAGTAGGAAATATGCTATACTCGGAGTGTGATCGAATGATGTGAATATAATATGCGAAAGGGTTGTGATGAATGAACGAAGCAAAATTTACAGGTAAGGCAAATATTTATTCTAAGTATAGGCCTTCCTATCCGGATGGTTTTATGGAATATCTTTATTCGGAAGTTGGAATTACGAAAGAGAGCGTTATCGCGGACATCGGATCCGGGACAGGAATATTAACTGATCTGCTATTAAGACAAAACAGCTGTGTTTATGGTGTTGAACCCAATAAGGACATGAGAAACATCGCAGAAAAAGAGCTTTCCGGATATAATAATTTTGTGTCCGTAAATGCTTCGGCTGAAAACACCGGTTTATTGAATAATAGCGTTGATTATATTACGGTTGCTCAAGCCTTCCATTGGTTTGACAGAATAAAATTTAAGTCAGAGTGTAAAAGGATACTAAAAAGTCAAGGTAAAGTAATCCTCGTTTGGAACAGCCGGGACGATAAAAGTGAACTGGTTATGAGAAATGAATCGATCAATCGTAGATTTTGTCCTGATTTCAAGGGATTTTCCGACGGTATGAGAGGAGAAAGCCCCGAAGAATACAGTGACTTTTTTAAAGATGGGATTTGTGAATATAAAACATTCAGATATGACTTGATGTTTGATGAAGATAGCTTTATCGGAAGAAATATGTCTGCTTCCTATGCGCCTGAAAGAGGCGATAGCAATTATGAGCCTTATATTTTAGCGCTGAAAAAGCTATATGAGCAATACAGTGTTTCGGGAAGTTTATGTATGCCTAATATAACAAAAAGCTATGTCGGTGAAGTATAATTATGATAAATATTCAGATGTGTCCAAACGATGGTTTTTTATTTCTTTTATTGAGTATTGAACCTCAATGTGGTCGCTCACAAAATATGTGTTGTCACCATCCGGGAGCATCCAATTTACACTAACACTTCCCGGCTGAAAGTAGCCATTCTGCTCTTTGTAATCAGAATAGGTCACATACCACGGCACCAGCGAGGTGCCCTTTCCATTTTCGTCCATATAGCGGTCATTGGTATCAAAACGACTAATGTTGCCATCCGTGTCAAAAGAAAACCTTCCCTTAGCAGAAACGTCCTTCCATGCGATCTCACCTTCAATGGTATGGTCGTCAATGACTGTCCATGAAACATACTCCTGTAAAAATAAGGACGGCATATATACTGCATCTGCCAGCGCCGTTATCAATTGCCCCTGATCCATTTCTGCCCCGGTAGAACGGAAAAGCTGAAACTGCTTGGTAAGTACGCCGGTCATAGAGCCGAACCCGTCCAGCACACTGTCTTTAGCCTGCAATGGAATCCCTGCAATTCTTCCCGTCAAGAAAGCATGCCGGTCGGGTCTGTTTACAAAATTGACCTGCATGAATTTAATCTTAATGGGCTTTCTGCCTGCCGACATGCAAAACTTTGTGTTGTGAAAATCTATTAGCATGTTGTTCATAGCGGGCTTTCCCATATATCCCCCATTGATGATATGCTGACAAAGCAGAGCAGGCAGCCTGGCAACATCATCTTCCGTAAATACATTTTGTGTGCTTCTCTGCCTATTTGTTTCAGCGAAAGAACATTTTACATCTGTCAGATATTGTTTCCAAAGCCTGCCGCCGGGTATTGCCATATACATTACTATGATTGCCAGCGCAATCAAAACTATAACTATCCAAAGCATATATTCCACCTCATATCAAATGTTGATAATTCAAAGTCTGATTCCCCCCATAAGGATTTCAATGAAATCACTTACAAACTGGTCGAAATCATCCAGTTTATATAATTGATTTTCTATGGCACACATAACGAAACCGAGTAACGCACTAATTATCATCCATGAAGTGTTTTTTATATTCGGCTTCAAAACTTTTTGAGCTATCCCGTCAGCAAAGAAATTATCGAGCATATCTATTCCCGGATTAGATGGCTTATCATATTTACTTTCATTGGCAAATATGGCATTTGTTCCACTATACATAACAGCCTTTGCCATTTCAGGTTCACCGCAAAGGCTCATAACAAAGACTTTTAAAAGGCTATGTACCTGCTGATCTATTGAAAGTGCAGCGTTGCCGTTTATGATAGTGGCAGCATTGCTCTCAACTTTATGATAAAGCTCGCAGGACATATCCGAAATAATTTCGGATTTGTCTTTGTAGTAAAGGTAAATTGTGGTTGGAGAATATTCAATTTTTGCGGCTATCTTTCTTAGTGACAATTTTTCATAACCCTCTTGTTCAATAAGTTCAATAGCGGCATCTTTTATTTTCTTTTTCATTTCGGCTTTTTCAATGTCACGCCGTTCTTTAATACCCATATAATCGCCTTCTTAACGGTGTTAATTATATTTACGGTGTAATTATACTTCAATAGTAGCAGTGTGTCAATGTATATATGATGATGAGTGGAATATTTAATCACCGAGTGTAGAATGCGCAGCTTCGCGCGCGGAAAAAAGCTGTGCTGCTGAAGTATTTTAGCACGAGAGTGTGCGCAGTACACTTTTGTTACATTAAAATACAAATTGACAAGGAGAAAATATGATATTATAATTAAACTGTTAGTTTAATTAAATGGAGCGAGATAACGAATGGGACGAAGAAAAAAAGAACCGAAGAGTGTACACCGTGAAAATATTGCTTGTGCGGCTCAAGATCTTTTTATGAAAAATGGGATAGAAGCGACATCTATGGATGATATAGCGATGGCGGCGGGGTATAGCAAGGCTACTTTGTATGTGTATTTTGAGAATAAGGAAGAGATTGTCGGATTACTGGTGTTGGAGAGTATGAAGAAGCTGTATGCTTATATTGCCGTCGCTTTGGAAAGACAGGAAACGACAAGGGCCAGGTATGACTATATATGCAGCGGCATAGCGCAATATCAGGAGGAATATCCTTTTTATTTTAAAATGGCGCTGGATAAGATTAACGTTGATTTTAACAGTGGAAGCTATTTGCCGGAGGAACAGGAAACATATCGTGTCGGGGAGGAAATCAACGAGAAGATACGTCAGTTTTTGTGCGATGGGATTGCCAGGGGAGAGATACGCGCCGAATTAAAGGTTTTGCCTACAATCTTTGTATTCTGGGGGATGTTGGCCGGCCTTGTTCAGACGGCGGCAAACAAGGAACGCTATATTGAAAAAGAAATGAAGCTGTCCAAAGAAGAGTTCCTGAAGTATGGTTTTGACACACTTTACTATTCTATTACGATTATGGAGGAAATGTATGAGCAGTAAAAAGAAGATGGTTATTTGTTTTATAACGTTTGTTTTGCTGGTTGCTTTTGTTTGTCTTGTAATTTATTTGAAAAGTGTCTCGGATTACAAGAAGGCGGTCAAAAGCATTGTTATTGAAGAGATAGATCTCGCGGAGGTCGCGGACGGAGTTTATATTGGAGAATGTAATGTTAATTTTATATACGCAAAGGTGGAGGTTACCGTGCGCGATGGGAGAATTGAGAATATAAGCATATTAGAGCATAGAAATGAACGCGGAGAATCTGCGGAAGCAGTTGTGGATAAAATAGTCGAAGAACAAAAAATAGATGTTGATGCGGTATCGGGAGCAACAAATTCGAGTAATGTTCTGAAAAAGGCCGTTGAAAATGCACTTGAGTAAGTGTAATTAATGTTCGAGACAATGTCCGATAGATGATTTGAGCTGTGGAAGAGCATCAAAGTGGGATTGGAAATAATGATATGATCTCAGTCTTGTATGAAAATAAGCAGGAAGAATTAAAAAGCTTCTAAAACTTTTGCCGGAGGATTGGAGGCGCAGTATATAAACGCGGCTTGAGGAAAGGGGAAATAGTATGGGGAAAATAATAGAAAATCCGATTCTTAGAGGATTCCATCCCGATCCGTCCATCATACGGGTCGGAAACGATTACTATTTGGCGACCTCCACCTTTGAATGGTGGCCGGGAGTCAGATTGCATCATTCGAGAGATTTGGTAAATTGGGAGCTGGTGGAATATCCGCTTAACAGAATATCCCAATTGGACTTGCAGGGAGTGGGTGCTTCGCAGGGAATATGGGCGCCTTGCCTGACGTACTGTGAGGGCACCTTTTATCTGGTATATACTGTGGTGAAAGCGTTTTACTGTAATATGCAAGATACGATGAACTATCTTGTAACGACAAAAGATATACACGGACCTTGGTCCGAGCCGACAGCTCTGAATAATTTCGGTTTTGACCCGTCTTTATTTCACGATGACGACGGGAGAAAATACATGGTAAGTATGGTAACCGATCATAGAGTTCCCGCAAAATATTCGGGACGCCTGATTTTACAGGAATACGACGAAAAGTGCCGAAAATTGGTCGGTCCGGTAAGGGATATTTATAAAGGAGATAGAATTTACTTGGAGGGACCTCATATATTCAAAAGAAACGGCTGGTATTATCTGTTCAGCGCGGATTCGGGAACCGGAGAAATGCATGGACAGACAATTCAGCGCTCCCATAGTATATGGGGGCCATATGAGATGTTCAAAGCAGATTTCATGGAGAGAAGCAATGAAGGGGAAGCTTATTCCATATTGACCTCCAGACATCACGAGGAGATACCGATACAAAAGGCGGGGCATTGTGACTTGGTGGAGACTCAGGATGGAGAGTGGTATGCGGAGGAAATACGCCTCAAACATATGTGGAGATGCCCGACTTGCCGGAATATCTGCTGGATCCGCGGCTTACGAGGGATGACTTCGAGAGCAGTTATCTGCATAGGGACTATCAGTCCTTAAGAATACCGATGGATAATTATTATATCTCATTAAGCGAGAGGGAGGGTTATCTGCGAATGTACGGACGCTGCGGGCTGTCGTCAAAATTTTCCCAGAGCCTGATCGCCAGACGTCTGACGAGTTATCGGATGGAAATCAGTACAAAGGTAGAATTTGAACCGGAAGTATTCAAGCAGATGGCAGGTCTGATTCTTATGTACGATACGGATAATTATCTCTATCTCCACATTTCATGGGATGAGGATATAGGGAAATGCATTACTTTGTTGAAGGCGGAAAATAAAAAGTATGAATATTTGTCCGGTTATATTCCCATAACAGAGGGAAATGCGCTGATCCTGAGGGCGGAATTAGAAGGGACAAGGGTGCGGTTTTATTTTCGGGCGGAAGGAGACGAGGAACGAGAGATAGGGTCCGAGATAATGGCCGGCTTTTTATCCGATGAGGCGTGCGAGGAAGGCTGGTTTACGGGAGCGATGTGCGGCATATGCTGTCAGGACTTGACCGGGTTTGGAAAATATGCGGATTTCGATTGGTTTGAAGTGAAATAATTCAGAATCGGAATAAGTTAATAAAAATATGGCATTGCGTGAGAACTGCCAAAGGGTTAAGCATACAATAACAGTGATAGAAATTTTGAAGGATGTATATGGATTCTCAAAAATTAGAAAATCTTTTGAATCTGGCACTGAATGCTTCCAGAGAGGAGCGGGAAAAATCTCTTGTTTTGGATGTCGGCTATGATCCGGAGACGAGTGTATGGGAGCTGATCGTGAAATACAACGGCGATTTGAGTCGTTTGAACAATCCGATTATTGGAGTGGAGGAACTGATTGCCGGTTATGCGATCATTACTATACCGCAAAGTCTCATAGCCTCGCTGGTGGAGCTGGAGGAAATAGAATATGTGGAAATGCCTAAGCGTCTTTTTTTCAATCTGCAGCAGGGAAAAGAAGCTTCCTGCATATTGCCGGTTACGGTAAGGGAACCCTTTTTAACCGGCCGCGGGACACTTGTTGCAATAATAGATTCGGGCATCGATTATGAAAGAATGGATTTCAGGCGGCCGAATGGAACGAGCCGTATTTTATATTTATGGGACCAGACCCTTCAACCGGATGAAAGCAGAGGATTCGCACCTCCGGAAGGCTTTCTGATGGGAGCGGAATTTAATAATATGCAGATAGATGCCGCTTTGGAGCAAAGCAATCCGGAGGAACGGTTTCGTATGCTGCCAAGTCTCGACGTGACGGGACATGGAACAGCGGTGGCAGCGATTGCTGCGGGCAACGGGCTTTCGTCTGACGGAAGATATGTGGGAGTGGCGCCGGAAAGCGAATTGATCATCGTGAAGCTGGGAATGGCCAGGCAGCCTTC
This sequence comes from Bacillota bacterium, assembly GCA_023408815.1. Classification (GTDB taxonomy): domain Bacteria; phylum Bacillota; class Clostridia; order Lachnospirales; family Lachnospiraceae; genus Kineothrix. The sequence continues at coordinate 24,627 of JAEYJO010000064.1, forward strand.
TTTTCCGAGGACCACGGAGCTTATGCGCGCACTGACTTATGTGGTGCAGAAGTCGGTTGCACTTGCCAGGCCGATGTCTATTAACTTGAGCTTTGGAAATACATACGGGGCGCATGACGGTACCTCCCTGCTGGAACGTTTTATGGATAATGTTTCTGAAATAGGAAGAAATGTTATCTGTGTGGGAAGCGGTAATGAGGGCGCTGCGGGAGGTCATGCGGCAGGTGTTGTATCGGGCGAGACGAGAGTAGAGCTGGCGATAGCGTCCTATGAGAGGACGGTCAGCGTACAGCTTTGGAAAGAATACGCGGATATTTTTCTGGTAACGCTCATTTCACCGGGCGGAGAAAGGCAAATCGTAGACACCAGACGGTCGGGGACGATAAGGCTTACGATGGAGCAGACTGACGTCCTCATTTATATAGGGGAACCTTCTCCGTACAGCATTGACCAGGAAATATATTTTGATTTCATTCCGCGTCAGACATATATCAATTCAGGTGTCTGGACGTTTCTGCTGCAGCCGGTCAAAATTGTGACGGGGAATTACTATTTCTATCTGCCGAGCAGCGTAGTTCTTAACAGCGGAACGAGGTTCTATTCGCCGACGCCGGAGGTAACCTTCACAATACCCTCTACCGCACATAAGGTAATTACGGTAGGTGCTTACAGCAGTATCTACGATTCATACGCGGACTTTTCCGGCAGAGGATTCCTTCTGGAGAACCGGTTGGAGAGCAGAATCGCCAGCGAATGGGTAAAGCCCGATCTCGTAGCTCCCGGCGTGGACATATCGATCAGCGATGGGATGGGCGGAACGGAATTGGTGACCGGCACTTCCTTTGCCACGCCTTTTGTGACCGGATCGGCAGCACTCATGATGGAATGGGGCATCGTGAAAGGAAATGATCCGTATCTTTACGGGGAGAAGGTGCGGGCTTATTTGAGAAGGGGAGCCAGGCCGCTGCGGGGGGAGGCAATATATCCTAATGCGCGGGTAGGGTATGGGGCGCTTTGTCTGGCGGATAGTCTGCCGGTTTGAAGAAGATTATACGAGGCAGGCAGCACAGATATATCTGTTGAAAATAGTAAAATAGAATTAAAAAAGCTGAAAACACCGAATTGTTCGGTGTTTTCAGCTTTTTATGGTGATGATATACAGATAGATTTGGTTGAATCCCGAACAATTAATGAGGTAGGCAGAGATACATTAGTTACCAAAGAATCACGGTTATTAATTAGATCTAAAAGACGTTTTGCCGCCAGTTTTCCGATTGCTTTTGTCGGAACGTCAACAGTGGTCAGTGGAGGAATCGTATGAATGCTGGTATCCAGATTATTAAAGCCAATGACTCCAATATCATCGGGACATTTCATGCCCAGCTGATAAATGACACCTAATATAACAGTTGCGAGAGTATCACTCCCGGCAAAAATGACATCAGGCCGATTCTCAGAAAGAAGCAGATCTTCCGCATATTTGGCGCAAAGCGTCAGATTCCATTCACAATCTTTGATAATACTATCATCGTAAGAAATATTAAATATTCTTAAAGCTTCCCGATACGCTACCATTCGTAGAGAATCATAAAATGATAAACCGGGAGCGGAACCACCAATATAAGCAATTTTTCGATATCCGTTATTCAGAAGATGTTTCATGACCTGCATATTTGCGGCATAATGATCAAATCCTACGGAATTAAAGGTTGATTCTATCTGATCAATCGTTACGATATTTGGAAATGGCCGGGATAAATGTGCCATTAAATCTTTTGTAACCTCTTCCATAATCAATAATCCATCAAGAGGAGTGTTGCAAAAATCCTGCAGTACTGAAGAATGATTCAAATCATTAAAGTTTCGAAGAATAAATTCGGTAGGTTGATGTTGATTCAATTCCGTTTCGGCAGATAATAGAATAGATGTAAAAAAAGGATCCGAATACTTTTCGGATGTAAGCGGTAAAATACAGCCAATTGTTAGTTTTGGTACATTCTTTTTACGTGGATGAAATTGATAATCTAGTTTTTTGACAGCGTCCAGTACTTTTTGTTTTGTTTGTTCGGTTGTCCTGAAATTTTCATCGTTTGAAAGTATTCTTGATGCCGTAGAAATGGAAACACCAGCTTCTTTGGCAACATCGCGTATATTTGACATAGGTTCACCTCGTTTACTAAACATAATAATAACGGATAATCATTTAAAATGCAAGAATAATTAAAAAACTATTTACAAATTGATAAAAATGCTCTATTATATAGATAAACAATTGGTAAACAGATACAATGTTTATAAAACACGAGGAGGAAAGAATGAGTAGAAAGTTCACATTTATAGGAGCTGGATCATTGGATTTTACGAGGGATCTGGTAAGAGACATCTTAACATTTGACGCATTTGACGACTGTCAATTCATGTTAATGGATATTGATGAGAAAAGACTGCAATATGCCGCGGAAGGTGTAAGACGTATTATTAAGGCTGGAAAACATAAGGCAACAGTCCAAATGACAACAGACAGAAAGGAGGCATTAAGAGATTCGGATGGGGTATTGATTACGATACTTCAGGGAGGAGTAGATGTCTGGAGACATGATATTGAAATTCCTGAAAAATACGGGGTGGATATTTGTGTGGGTGATACAAGAGGACCGGCTGGTATTTTTCGTTTTTTAAGAACTGCACCAGTCATGCTGGATATCATTCATGATGTAGAGGAGGTTTGTCCTGATGCGATTATCTTGAATTACACCAATCCAATGGCTATGCTGGTCAGTTATTTGCAATCACAGACAAAGTTGAATGTTACTGGTTTATGCCATAGTGTGCAGGGAACTGCCAAAATGTTGGGAGAATGGATTGGAGCAAAAGAGGAAGAAATTAATTATTTGTGTGCCGGAATTAATCACCAGGCATTCTATCTTAAATTTGAAGTGAATGGAGAGGATGCATACCCTAGAATCTGGGATGCAATAAAAAAAGATGAGGTAGCAAATGAAGAACCTGTAAGAATAGAGATGATGGAAAGGCTGCATTATTTTCCTACGGAATCTTCAGGTCATAATTCCGAATACAATTCTTGGTTCAGGAAACGAAAGGATTTAATCGAAAAATATTGTACACATGGAACGGGATGGAATCCGGGCGAGCATGCTTACATATTAAAAGAATATCTGAAAAGAGAGGATACCTGGGAAAAAGAGTATCAGGACTGGCTGGAATCTGGTCAGATTGATTTGGAAAGAGGAGAGGAATATGCTTCCAATATTTTTAATGCAATATTTGGAGATGGAACACCATATTTCTTTAACGCGAATCTCAAAAATAAGAACTATATTACAAATATTGAAGAGGGTGCTTGTGTTGAAATTCCAGTGGTAGCTACACAAAAAGGAATCACAGCAATCAAGCAAGTTACATTACCGGAGCATTTATCAATTATGGTAAATAATTCTGCTAAGATTGAAGAACTTGCGGTCCGCGCGGTAATTGAAGGGGACCCGATGAAAGTATTTCAAGCGATTTTATTCGATCCTTTGACATCAAGTGTATGCAGTACAGATGAGATACACAGCATGGTACAGGAAATGTTGATAAAAAACGAAAAGTATCTGACATATTTTAAATCATTAAAAATCTAAATTCAGGAGGTAGGTATGCGCAAATTATTATGTAGTTTATTGGTGGTAGTAATGGTACTGAGTCTGGCCGGATGTTCCAGCAAAAATGAAAAAAGTGTAGCAGCAGATAGTGAGAAAACGGTACTGACTTTTTGGGGGCACCAGGAGGAATCCTGGAACAAATCATATGAGACAATTGCAGAACAGTTTATGAAAGAAAATCCGGATATCGAGATTAAATTGGAATTTTTCCCATATGATACGTTTGAATCAAAGGTTCAGACATCTTTAATTTCTCAAGATAGTGGCTGCGATATCTATGAATTATGGGGGGGCTGGGCCATAGACTTTGCACCGACGGGCGCTTTAGCTGATATTCCCGAAGTTATGACTAAGGAAATTTTGGATGACACCTATGCTCCGACAACGGGTGCTCTGGAATATATGGGGAAACTGTATGGAATGCCAATGGAGTTTAATAATGAATCGGGCGGAATGTTAGTAAATAATGCAATACTGCAGGAAAATAATCTTAAGATTCCTACGAGCTGGGAGGAATTGGTTGAGGAAGCAAAAACGGCTACGGTACGTGAAGGAGATATGTTTGCTATTAAGGGATTTGACTTTGCCAATTGGGATTCCGTAACTTACCTGTTTACATCCATGATTCTTTCAAAGGGCGGTCAGTATCTGGCTGAAGATGGAACAGTTAATTTTAATACACCGGAAGCGAAAGATGCATTTGAGGAATTACATAAATTAATTGTAACAGATAAGGTTGCTGATTTGGAAGGGCTTACCAGCAAAAGTGATATTGAGGGGTATCAGCAGGTATTTACCGGAACCAACTTATTTGTTCCAAGAGGACCTTGGTCGGTAGCGGATGGAATCAGTGCTTTTCATGTTGAATATGGGAAAGAATTTGATTATGTGGAGATGCCATGGTATGGAGACAATACAGCATTTGCAGCAGAAACAGGATGGTCACTGGCTGTAAGCAGTAACAGTAAACAAAAGGAGGCAGCTTTTAAATTTTTAGAGTATTTTTTCCGGGATGATGTTCTGTTACAGCATAATATCCAATGCTCTCAGATACCGCCAAAAAAATCTATAGCACAAAGCCAGGAATTTATTGAAAAAATGCCATATATGAAACCAATCGTAGGAATTCTTGGTAAGGCTCAATTTATAGGATATTTTAATACAGATGTATTTAAGGAATCTATTAATAATGCCTTTGTAGATTATTGTACAGGAATAATAGCAACAAGTGAAGAGGCATTACAGAATGCACAGGATAATATAAATGCAAGTTTGAAATAAAGGTGGGATCTAATTAGGAGAAAAAGCATAGATGAAAAATAATAAAATTGTATTAATCGTACTAATTCCCGTATTTCTTCAAGTGGGTATTTTCATAATTTTACCCATTGTGGGCGGCTTTATCATATCTTTTATGGATTACAATCCATTGCGTGAAGATAATACATTTATTATGTTTGATAATTACCGGATATTATTTTCTGACGCCGCGTTCCTTCAGGCACTTACGAATACATTGCTATTTGTATTGATTACCGTAACGGCTAATATGATTCTTTCGCTGACACTGGCACAGTTAATTACTACTTTCCGTTCAAACAAGACAAGAAGCTTTTTTAGAATGGTCTTTTTCTTGCCTTGTATTGCGCCAATGGTTGCTACGAGCGTGGTCTGGGCCAGAAGTATTTATTCTGTCAGAAATGGCTTGCTAAATATATTTTTTAATTTATTTGGAAGTTTAGGTGCAAATTGGCTGGGAGATCCTCATACAATATTAGGTTCTATTATAATCTTCACGTTATGGGCGGATATCGGATATAATATAATCCTCTTTTCGGCCGGGTTGGATGGGATACCTGCTGAATTTTATGAAGCATGTAAGATTGACGGAGCAAATTCATTTCAAAGATTTTTCCGGATTACACTTCCGTTGTTGGGAAGGACATTTGCCTTTGTAATTATTATGACTTTAATTTCTCATTTTAATATGTTTGCACAGTTTTCGGAAATGGTTGCGAAATCCTCACCTCAAAATGCGGGGCTTGTACTTACAAGTTATATCTATAAAACAGCATTTGAATACAAGAATCTGGGGTATGCTTCTGCAATATCTATGGCACTTTTCGCAATCATTATGATAATCACACTTGTGCAGCAACGATTAAACAGAGTAGATTGGGAGTATTGATTATGAAGAAGATAACGAATAAACAAATTGGCAAAGTGCTCATATTGCTAGGCTTATCTATTGTAACTGTAATTTTTTTAATTCCCTATTTTTGGATGCTCAGTAATTCCTTTAAAGGTACAAAAGAATTATTAATGAATCCAAAGCACATACTTCCGGCTGAATTTACAGTAATGGGATACGAAACAGTTTTATTTAATTCCCCGTTTTTTATTTGGCTTAGGAATTCGTTGGTTGTTACAATAACGGATGTGATTGTAATTGTTTTTACAAGTGCATTGGTAGGATATATTTTCTCTAAATTCAATTTTAAAGGTAAGAATATTTTATTTATGATTCTTCTTGCGACAATGATGGTTCCGGAACAGACGACCATGATACCAAAGTTTTTATTGATGAATCAGCTGAAATTATATAATTCCATTTTATCATTGATTATTCCTACTTTCATAAATGCTTTTGGAATTTATTTATGTAAACAATTTTGTGATGAATTGCCAAAGGAATTAATTGAAAGCGCTAAAATTGACGGAGCCGGCGATATGAAAATATTTTTTCGTATGATATTGCCCCAGATCAAGCCTGCATTGGGTGCATTATCGATTTTTACATTTCTTGAAAGATGGAATGACTATTTAAATCCGTTGATTTTATTAAATAGTGTAGAAAAGATGACATTACCACTTGCTTTGTCTTATTTTTCATCCCAGCACATGGCAGATCTGTCGGCTACGATGGCAGCATCAGCATTGATTATGATTCCGTCCTCTATTGTATTTATTATATTCCAGAAACAATTCATTAAAGGAATATCGATGACAGGAATGAAGTAACTCAAAATAGGAGATTGGGAATGACATATTATATAGGAATAGATGGCGGGGGGACGAAAACCATTTTTTGTTTATTAAATGAGGAGGGGACGGTTCTTACTGCATATAAAGACGGAAGCGCTTCCTATAAACAAATTGGAATGGATGGAGTTGTTGCTCTTTTAGAAAAAGGTATTTTTCAGTTATTAAAGGAAGCTGATGTCTCACAAAATGAAAATATCTGGACATGCTTCGGGATGCCGACATACGGAGAATCGCGGGCAAATGATGAACTAATGGAATCATTCATTAAAAGAAGGCTGGAAAAATATCATATAAAATTGGTTAATGACTGTGAAGTGGCATGGGCAGGCTCCTTGTTATTGGAGCCTGGAATTAATCTGGTTGCCGGAACAGGAACAATAGGATTTGGTAAAAACATACAAGGCGATTTTTTGAGCGCCGGCGGATGGAGTGAATATTTTTCCGATGAAGGTTCCGGCAGGTGGCTTGGTGTCAAATGCCTGGAATTATTCTCTAAGCAGGCCGACGAACGTCTGAAGAAGGGACCGCTATATGAAATAGTAAAAGAATATTTCAGTCTCACGGAGGATAAGGAAATAATAGATTTGTTTGAGAAAGATTATCAGCCCTATCGGAGCAAAATCGCTTTCTTGCAGAAACTATTGTTGGAAGCAGCTAAGCAGGGCGACCAATCGGCGATTCAGGCATATGATGATGCAGCAAAAGAATTGGCAATGATAATAAGAACTCTTTATATTCGATTGCAATTTCATGAAAAATGCCCTGTTTCTTTTTCGGGAGGAATCTTTAAAACAGGAGAACTTGTTGTGACTCCTCTAAAGAAATATTTATCTGATCTCAATATTACGATAGTAGAATCTCAGGGAAGTCCCTGGGTTGGTGCCGGATTATTGGCTAAATACTATGAAGATAAGAAAGAACCATGCAGTGCATTTATCAGAAAAGTAATAGAAACGGATTTTGATATTTTATAGAAGTAAAAATACAGATACTGTTAAATAGAAGATATAAATAAAGGAGAATAAAGTATGATATTCGGATATGAAAAGAAAGAATTAGAGAAGTTAAATGCATTATGTACAGCAAGTGAAATTATGCAGCAGCCTGAATTATGGAGTGAGACATACCGGTTGATTGTACAAAATGAAACAAATATCAGGAGTTTTCTAAAAAAGCATGTAACAAAAGATGCAAAAGTTATTTTTACTGGTGCAGGATCTTCAGATTATATCGGAGATACGATTGTAAATTACCTATCCCATAAAATGAATGTACGTATGGAAGCAATAGCGACTACGGATATTGTGTCTAATCCTGAAGAATATGTGGAAGCGGATACAAAGACTGTTTTGGTATCTTTTGCACGTTCAGGAAACAGCCCTGAAAGCGTGGGGGCGTATAACTTGTTTCAGGATCATGTAAAAGACATTGTGCAGGTGATTATCACATGCAATAAAGAAGGCGAACTTGCAAAACAGGCAGAAATGGAAAAAGACAATTTTGTTTTTCTTCTTCCGGATAAAACGAATGACAAAGGATTTGCCATGACCAGTTCCTTATCATGTATGATGCTTGCAGCACTTCTGTTTTTTGACATTGATCATCTCAAAGAAAATAAAAAATATATCGATATCATAATAGAGCAAGGAAAAGAAATATTGGAGAATCAATGGCAGGAAATAAAAAATCTTAGTACATATCCTGTGCAAAGATTAGTATATCTGGGAGCAGGTTGCTTCCATGGATTGATTCAGGAACTAGCATTAAAAAATATGGAATTAACAAACGGAAGAATAGCTACAATACAGGAATCTATTCTGGGATTTCGCCATGGACCTAAAACATTTATGGATGATAAGACTAATATTATAGTGTTGATGTCACAAAATGATTACACGAATCTTTATTGTAAAGATTTGATTCGGGAAATTCACAATGATAACGGAAATCACAGGCTTACGGTTTTTTCTTATAAAGATGAAAGGTCGTTAGTAAATACATGTGATACTTATATTACGGTAGCGGGAAAACAAATACCGGATAATTATGCATGCTTTAACTATTTGCTGTATGGACAACTATTAGGATTTTTTAATTCGCTTGAATTGGGAATTACACCGGATAACCCGAGCCCGGATGGCACTGTGAATCGCGTTGTTAAAGGTGTGACCATACATAAGTATGTATAGGGGTCATAAGGTATTTTACCCCCGGATACCCTATTGACTCTAGTATCATGGAGATGATTAGAGAGGAGAAACTATGCAGCATCCATTAAAGGCAATGATAGAGAAAAGGAAAAGAGGAATTCATTGTGCAGTGCCGTCATATTGCACTGCAAATGAACTGGTTATTGAAGCTGTGCTGGAGGAAGCATTAAGACATGATGATATTGCTCTGATTGAGGCAACTGCGAATCAGGTAAACCAATTCGGGGGATATACGGGAATGAAGCCGCCTGATTTTGCAAGAATGGTTCTCGCGATAGCGCACCGCATCGGTTTTGATGAAGCCAAAATTATATTGGGAGGAGATCATTTGGGTCCTTTGACATGGTGCCGCGAAACAGAAGAAACGGCGATGAAAAAGGCGGAAGTATTAGTGGCCTCTTATGTAAAAGCCGGATTTACCAAAATACATCTGGATACCAGCATGAAATTAGGTGATGATCCAAAAGAAGAAAAATTGCCGACACGTGTAATTGCAAGTCGTGGTGCAAGGTTACTTAAAGTGTGTGAAGAAACTTTTAAAGAGGTGAAGAAACTGAATCCTCATGCTGTGAAACCGGTATACATCATTGGAAGTGAAGTGCCAATACCGGGAGGAAGCCAGGAAGCGGAAGAAGATGTAATGGTCACAACGGTAGAAGATTTTGAGGACACAGTGGAAACGTACACAGATGTCTTTCAGGAATATGATTTGGAAAATGCATGGGATGATATTATTGCAGTTGTTGTACAGCCGGGAGTTGAGTTTTCCGATTCATCAATTTGTAAATATAATCGAATGAAGGCAAGAGAGTTATGTATGGCATTGAAAAAATATAATAGTCTTGTATTTGAAGGACACTCCACGGATTATCAGAGTGCAAAAGCTTTGCATGAAATGGTGGAAGACGGTGTCGGAATTTTAAAAGTAGGTCCGGCACTTACATTTGCACTTCGGGAAGCACTGTTTGCCTTGAATAAAATGGAAGAAGAACTGATAGATGAGGAAAGCAAGTGTTCTGGGTTTATCCAAGTATTGGAGAAGGTAATGCTGGAAAAACCGGATAACTGGAAAAAGCATTATCATGGATCAGAGAAATATCTGAAATTGGCAAGAAAGTACAGTTTTTCTGATAGATGCCGTTACTATTTAGGAGAAAAAGAAGTTACTGAATCGATAGAACTGCTTTTTCATAATCTTAATATGGTTGAAATCCCGCTAAATATGTTATATCAGTATATGCCGGTTCAGCACAAGAAGGTAAGGGACGGGATTCTTAAAAATACAGCAAGATCATTGGCGAAGGATGTAGTTACATCTATTATCTATGATTATGAGTATGCATCAAAAGAAAATTATGAAATAGGCTGGTCATGAAACAAATCGGTACCTGATATGCCCAAACAGCTTGGCAACTGTGGCAAATATATAAAAGACTAGGGAGCGTTGGCATTATACCTTCGATCCCAGATTCTTCTTTAATCGTCTGTACTGCTCGCATTCTGACAAGCAGATCACTTCAGGTGCAGAAATTGCAATAGGTCGATTATTCAGCATTCCTTTTATAGTGACTTACGAGGAAGAACACCGCTCTTCCCAACAATATGATTAAGGAATATGTACTAACAAAGTGGAGAAGATAGGCTGTGCAGGAGGAAGATAAAGGGATTTAAAACAAATCATGCAGGAAAATGTATTTGCTGTTCGGAGACACGATAGCGCAGAACTATTGGAATATTTAGATCAAAATAAGCTTCCGTATATTCAAGAGTGTTTATGGGCCGGATTAAAACTACCTGTGAAAAGATACAAAAAAGATTATTAGGACATATTAAGGGTACTCTGAATTATGTAAACCTTCGAGCTGATGTAAGATAAAATTACTCAGTTTGGAGGTTTTATTTATGTCAAGAGAAAGCGAAAGTCCACAAAAGGAGAAATGAGAAGAAATAGAGTGAAAACCGTTAAACTTATTTTTGATTGGCAGAGAAAGGTATTGTGTTGGTGCGTTCAGCATACGGTCTATAGCAAAAGCGGCAGAACCTAATAGCGTTAGCTATGTATGTTTACATAATACATTATCGGGCAGATTATTTTTATAAGTGCATACATGTGAAGAATCGTTGGTAAAAGAATTAAGCTTCCTGACTTCTCGCGGATATATGCCCTTGTATTTTTTGAATAGAGTTGTAAACCTGCTATGCGAGGTATATCCAACAGATTTAGCAATGTCTCGTATCTCAAGTGCTGTTGTGGATATTAATATTTCGGCAATATTCATTCTTTTTCTTTGTATGTATTCCGTAATACTCATATGGTATTTTTGCCTGAAAACATTTTTCAGTTTTGTACCGCTCATCATAGCAATTTTTTCAAGCAATTCTTGAGAAATATCCAGCGCATAGTGGTCGTTAATGTAATTTGCTACATTTTCAATGGTTTTTTCATCGGCTCCGGATAATTGCCTTGCTTTTGCTTGGCTTAAATAAGTGTGAAGAGTGATGCTTAACCACTCCTTAACCTTAGCCTCAAGATATATTTCAGCAGCGGGAGAATTCATCTTGCAATTTAAAATGGAAGTTGCAAGCTTTTCCAAAGGCTTTGTTACAAGAGCCTGAGTATCAAAGAAAACATTTGATACAGTAATATGTGGAGCATTTAAACAACAGGAAAGATATTCCGTTATCATTTTTTCTTTGAAGTTAACACCCACACTTAGATAAGGGAAATTTGCATGCAAAAGAAAGCGAAAATCCGTTCTATCTATCTTTGTAACAAACATGGTATTCGCAGTCAAAGCCTGATAGGGGTTAAAGCATTCTCCGTTAGCAGACTTAAGATAGGAGGAACCAAATAACACATAGGGACTCATATCAGGCAGGGAGCTTATCATCATTTCTTTTTTTACAAAGAAATCATGAATATGAATAATGAATTGATCTGTTTCATAATACCAAAATATTCCGTCCATATTTTTATCTTGTATACAAAAGGTCTTGCCGGCCTGACAATATTTTTCACAGCTAGAGCAAGCTTTCCAGCCTAGAGTTTTAATATAATCTTGAAATGTATTCACATGATTACCTCCCAATACCTTGATTAGACAATGATACGATTAGACATAATTAACTGAGACGTATTGTATCATATTTTGACTCATGATACAATACGTTCCAGCTAATTGTGTCTAAATGTAATAATGTAAAGGAGAATGAATTCATGTTAAAAGTTTATAAAAAACTGCTTTTTTATGTGCCAAAAGAAAAATGGTTGGCGTATTTGGCAATAGCATCTACAGCTATATCTACCCTGATTACCGTATCATCATATTATTATATGTATGAGTTTCTTGATGAACTTATCATCAGGAATAAAGCCGAGGATGCATTTTATTATGCAGTTAGGATTGTTGGATTCTTAGTAACGGGCTCTGTTGTTTATATGCTTTCTGTATTGTTGACGCATGTTCTTGGATTTAGACTGGAAACAAACTTAAGAAAAAAGGGAATTGATGGTCTGATGAATGCCAGCTTTAAATTTTTTGATTTAAATTCATCCGGCAGAACCAGACAGCTCATTGATGACAATGCGGCGCAAACGCATAGCATTGTTGCCCATCTAATACCGGATAATGCGGGTGCTGTGCTTACTCCGATATTGGTATTAGCGATTGGATTTGTAGTAGATGTAAAAGTGGGGATTGTACTTGTTGTTTTTACAATAGTGGGAGCCGGACAAATTTTTTTGATGTCCGGAGATAAGAAATTTATGGCTATTTATCAAACGGCATTGGAAAAGATGAATAGTGAAGTTGTTGAGTATGTACGCGGGATGCAGGTGGTTAAGATTTTTGGTGCCAGTGTTGCTTCCTTTAAAGCATTACATAAAGCAATTATAGATTACTCAGAATATGCGCTCAATTATTCTATGAGCTGCAGAACGCCCTATTTAAGGTTTCAGGTTGTTTTTTTGGGTGTAATTCCTATTTTAACTCCGTTCATGGTTTTGATGATGGATATACATTCCGCGCCGAAAATAATAGCAGTTCATTTAATTATGGTATTGTTCCTCAGCGGAGTTTTATTCAGTGGATTTATGAAGATTATGTACGTTTCCATGTATGCTTATATGGGAACAGCGGCGGTTGAAAAGTTAGAAAAAATCTTTGAAGAAATGTACAAAGACAAATTAGAATTTGGGACATTGGATAAATTTGAAAATTATGATATAGAATTTGAAAAGGTTAGCTTTGGATATTCTGATGAAAAGATTTTAGACAATCTTAGTTTTAAGCTTGTATCCAATAAGAGTTACGCTTTGGTCGGCGATTCGGGAAGCGGCAAGTCAACGATTGCAAAATTAATATCCGGATTCTACAGGATTCAGTCAGGAGCAATTAAAATCGGAGGTAAAAACATTGCGAGTTATAGCGAGGAAGCTATTATAAAAAGCATTGCTTTTGTTTTTCAAGATAGCAAGCTGTTTAAGATGAGCATTTTTGAAAATGTGAAAACGGCTAAGCCGGGGGCAACAAAAGAAGAGGTGTTAGAAGCACTTCATCTTGCAGGGTGTGATGAACTGCTAAATAAGTTTCCCCAAAAAGAGCATACGGTAATAGGTGCGAAAGGGGTGTTTTTGTCAGGAGGAGAAAAGCAAAGAATTGCTATTGCAAGAGCTATTCTAAAAAATGCTGCTATCATTATAATGGATGAAGCCAGTGCGGCTGTGGATCCTGAAAATGAGCATGAATTGCAAAAAGCTTTTAAAAATTTGATTCAAGGGAAAACGGTTATTATGATTGCTCACAGACTCAGCAGTATTAGAGCGGTAGACGAAATACTGGTAATGGAAAAAGGCAAAATTATAGAAAGAGGCAATGATACGGAGTTAATGAGAAAAGGCGGCAGGTATAGCTATTTTCAAGAGCTTTACCTAAAAGCAAATGATTGGAGGGTACGTCATGGGCAGGTTATTTAAGAGATGGTTTGCGTTAACGGAGAAAGGCGCAGCTGATTTGGTCAAATCCAGCCTTGCATCCTTTTGGGTATATATTATTAATATGTTTCCGGCTATATTACTTATGATATTGTTCGATGAGCTTGTTCTGGGAAATACAAAAAACAATGTCTTTTATATAGGATTTTCTGTTGTAATACTTGTTATCATGTTTGTTCTTCTTAGGATGGAATATAATACGATGTACAATTCGACCTATAAGGAGAGTGCGAACTTAAGATTAGGTATTGCAGATACATTAAGTAAGCTTCCGCTTTCTTATTTTTCCAAACATAATTTGTCAGATCTGTCACAGACAATTATGGCAGATGTTTCGGCTATAGAACACGCTATGAGTCATGCAATGTCAAAGACAATAGGCTTCTTTTTGTTTCTGCCTTTGGTATCACTGCTCTTGTTAATAGGAAACTTAAAGCTGGGATTAGCCGTTATCCTGCCAATTCTATTTGGTTTTCTGCTAATTGTTTGGTCTAAGAAAATCCAACTAAAGGAAAATATCAAATATTATACAAAGCTTAGAGATAATTCGGATAGCTTTCAAGAAGCCATTGAATTACAACAGGAAATTAAGAGTTTTTCCATGACAAACAAAATAAAACAGAGTTTATATCAAAAAATGGATGAGGCGGAAAAAATTCATTTAAAGACTGAGCTTACAGCTGCCGTACCTCTTCTTTTATCAGGGCTTGTGGTACAAAGCGCATTTGCAATTGTAATACTGATAGGAACAGGACTGTTTATAAAGGGCGAGATCAATGCCTTGTATTTGATTGGCTATATTTTGGTTTCCATAAAAATCAAAGAGGCTGTAGATGGGGTGAGCCAAAATATTGCAGAGCTTTATTACATAGATTCCATGATCGATCGCATTAAAGAAATAAGAAATACAAAAACTCAAAAGGGAGAAGATAAAGTAATATCAAATTATAATATAGAGCTAAGCAATGTATCCTTTGCTTATAACGATGATACACAGGTTCTGAAAAATATTAGTTTTACGGCCGATCAAAATGAAGTTACTGCTCTTGTGGGGCTGTCGGGATGCGGAAAAACAAGTATTCTTCGTTTGATTTCAAGATTATATGATTACGATAATGGAACAATTAAGATTGGTGGAGTGGATATTAAAGCAATTTCTACAAAATCACTATTTGAAAAAACGTCTATTGTTTTTCAAGATGTAACTCTTTTTAATACAACAATAATGGAAAATATCCGAATTGGAAATAAAAATGCATCTAATCAGGAAGTGAGAGAAGCGGCCCGGCTTGCAAACTGTGAGGAATTTGTTATGGGTCTTTCGGATGGATACGATACTGTAATTGGTGAAAACGGAGCGACCTTATCCGGAGGAGAGAGACAAAGATTGTCTATTGCGAGAGCCTTTTTAAAAAACGCACCTATTATCATTCTGGATGAGATTGCCGCTTCCTTAGATGTGGATAATGAGAAAAAAATACAGGAAAGTTTAAATTTATTAACAAAAAACAAAACAGTTATTATTATTTCACATAGGCTTAAGTCCATTGAGAATGTCGATAAAATTGTTGTTATCGATCATGGAGAGGTTGAAGCGTTTGGAAAGCATAAGGAGTTGCTCGGAAAATCAAGAACCTATCATAATCTGGTAGAAAAAGCCAGACTTGCAGAAGCGTTTAAATACTAGAAGGGAGGAATTCTTATGAAAATACATCCAATCTTGATTTTTGCGTTTAATCTTATGGTACCAATTACGCTTTTGTTTCCAACGACTGCTAAGCTTCATTACTTTTTTCTGGCAATTAGCTTAACGGTACTTATCATAAGCAGAAAATATAAGAGGTGCCTGAAATTGGGGATTGTTTACCTGATTCTATTTGCAGTGTATCATTTGACTTTCAATACAAATAATCAGTTGGCACAGTTTGCGGCAGTTTCTTCGCTGATTTTTATGCAGTTTATCCCATGCTTTATAATGGCCACGGTATTGATTTGCGATTATACGCCTACTGAGATTGTTTCTTCGCTGGAACTGCTGCATTTACCCAAAACATTTATTGTGGCAATTGCAATTACGATCCGCTATATACCTACTTTTAGAAAGGAATTTAAATTTATTAAGGAATCCATGAGATTAAGGGGAATTTCTTATACATGGAAGAAGCCTATAAGAAGTTTTGAATACTTTTTAGTGCCGCAGCTTTTCAGATGTGCAAATCTCTCGGATGAGATTACTGCGGCAGGCTTGAGCAAGGGAATAACCAATCCGATTGCTCGTACATCATATTATGAAATAAGAATGCGGGCATATGATTATATCTTGTTAATTATTTTGCTTTTTGGAACGGCGGGAGTGATATTATGGCATTGATAGAATCAAAAAATTATTCATTTTCTTACTTAAATACAAGTGAAAGTGCACTGCATAATATTAATTTTTTAATCGAATCCCCGGAAATCATTCTTATTGCAGGTGATAGCGGCAGCGGAAAATCAACTTTCTTAAAGTCCTTTAATGGTTTAATTCCCAATTTAGTAGAAGGCGAAATAAAGGGAGAAAGAATTCTTAATAATAAGTCGATCTTGGAAATGCCTGTTTACGAAATCAGCCGTGATGTTGGAAATGTGTTTCAAAATCCGCGAGGTCAATTTTTTACGTTAAATTCTACGGCAGAAGTAGTGTTTCCCATGGAGAATTATGGATATTCTCGTGATGAAATGGAAAAAAAGCTGCAAGAGCTGAAAAAGAACTTTCCTCTTGATAAGGTATTAAATAAAGATATTTACAATTTGTCAAGCGGAGAACGGCAGATACTGGCACTGGTTTCATCCGTTACTTTATCTCCTAAGCTTCTTTTTTTTGATGAGCCGTCGGCAAATTTAGATTATGGCAATGCCATGCGTCTGAGAGAAACAATTAAGAAGTTGAAAGAGCAAGGTATGACAGTAATTGTTGCTGATCATAGGTTTTACTACTTAAATGATATGATTGACAGAGCTTTTTTAATTGAAGAAGGCGCACTCAAAATTTTTGATAGTGAGAAAAGTTTTAAAGATAGTGACTATAATACGCGCAGTTTTGATCTGTTCCATCTGGATTTGCCCTATAGACCGAAGGAGAAAAAGGGTGAGGTGGTCGCGAGCCTGGAGAACGTATCTAAGCTTCATGTGCTGAAAAATGTATCGATAAATTTTTATAAGCATGATGTGGTTTGCATTGTGGGAAACAACGGTGTGGGTAAAACCATGCTGGCTAATATGTTAACCAAAGGCCTTATTCCGGATAGCGGAGAAGTGAATATAAAGGACATGCCTTTTTACATTATGCAGGATGCGGACTATCAATTATTTGGATCCAGTGTATATGATGAGCTTACAATTGGAAGGAGCAAGGCGGAGGAGAGGGAAATTGTTAAGGTATTAAAGGCATTAAATCTCTACCACATGAAGGAACGGCATCCCTTTGATTTAAGCGGAGGTGAAAAGCAACGGCTTCAAATTTGCATGGCATTGCTCAGCAAAAGCTCGCTTATTATTTTTGACGAACCCACAAGCGGTCTTGATGTCAAATCAATGAAGTTGGTATCTGAGGAAATAGAAAAAATAAGAAAATCCACATCTGTTTTAATCATTTCTCATGATTATGAATTTATCAGGCGTGTGGCAAATCGTATCGTTTATATAAAAGAAGGAACTGTAGATAAAGACTTTGAACTGGGTGAGGAAACAATACAACAATTAAATAGGATTTTCATGGAAATGGAGGAAAAGCATGAATAGGAAAATAAAAATAAAGGATATTGTGTTAATAGCTCTTCTTACAGCATTATATATGATTTTGTACATGGTGGCTATGGTGCCGGTATCGGCCTTGGGCGCATTTGGACATGCAATCAGCCCGGGAATCTGTGGATTTATTACAGGTGCTATTATCTATTTTATAAATAGAAAAATAGGAAAGATGTGGGAATATACAATAATGACGGGATTGGTAATGGGAGCGTTTGCATTGATGGGCGGAGGGTATCTGCCGTGGCTGGTAACATCAATGGTAACGGCAGTGATTGCAGATTTCATTGCATCAAGGGGCAATAAGGCTTCTGCTTTAAAGCTTGCAATTGCTTCAGGAATTATGCACGTTGGTCAAGCATGGGGCGCTATTATTCCGTCGACATTTTTCTTAGATAATTATAGGGATACATGGATAGCGAGAGGGCAGACGGCGGAGACTATGGATGCCGGAATAAAATATACCACGGGTGCATTAGGGGTTTTATCCACAGGGGTAACCTTTGTTCTTGCTTTTATTGGAGTCTATATTGGTCACTTTATCCTAAAAAAACACTTTAAAGAAGATAGAACAAATAACCATATCCCCGCTTGAAAAAATTCTTCTCTTTGATATACTGAAATAAAATATCATATAAAGAGGTAGTTTTATGGGGAAAAATAAAAAGGTAACTATTACAGAAATTGCAAAGTTGGCGGAGGTATCTATCGCAACAGTTTCACATGTTATTAATAAAACGAGATATGTAAAACCTGAACTGGCAAATAAAATCGAAAAGATAATTCAGGAAACGGGATACATTGAAAAAGTTATAGAGAAAGAAAATAAACTTAGAATAGGACGGGATTCTATTATTGTAGTCGTGCTGCCCAATATAGAAAGTGCGGTATATCGCGGAATAGTAAAGCAGTTGCGTAATCAGATCTGTGCACAGGGCTATCAGTTCCTCGTTGCCATTACGAACGATAGTATAAATGAAGAAGCTCAGATAATAGAAAGTCTTATAAAAAATAAAAGAGTCGCCGGAATCGTTGAGGTTCCTTTAAGCAATAAGACGTCGGATTATAAGAGTCTGCTGGATTCTCAAATACCGTTTGTCTGTGTGGAGCGAAGCGTATTGAATGAAAATATTGATTCGGTTGTATTTAAGGATAGAGAGGCAATATATAAGGGGACAGACTACTTGCTTGAATGCGGACATAAAAACCTTCTTTTGCTGAGGGAAAAAACAGAAAGTACGACTCGTGAAGAGCGGACAAAAGGGTATTTGGAAGCATTGACGAATCATAAAATTAATGTCAATAATGCCAATATGGTCGATATTGATTTAAAGCAGGCGGAAGACAAATGCTGCATTCTCATGCAAAAGGCCTTAAAAAATGTTATGCCTACGGCAGTGATCGCAAGTGGTAACCGGCTTACCTTATATTTATTGAAGGTACTCAAAGAAATGGGATTAGAATGTCCTTCGGAAATATCGGTCATTGGATTTGGGGATGAAGCGTGGAGTGAATTAATGTATCCGCCTCTTACCATTCTGGAAAGAGATGTGGAGGGGCTTGCTAATCTTGCGGCAAATATACTTTTTGAGAAGATCAATACAGGGAAAATAATAACCAGAGAGCGTTATGCAAATGTTGAATTGCATGTGCGCAAGTCAACGAAAATGCTGGACAATGGGCCGTATGGAGAAAAAGCCGAGTCTCCGGAAGGAATCATACTATCGAAGGAAGAAAAGAAAATGTTAAAGCTTGGCCGCTTCAGAGTTGCGATTTCCTTGCATTATACAGGAACAGCATGGGCGGAGCTGCATGAAAGAGGAATAAGAGATGAATTTGAGCGTTTGGGAATAAATGTCATATCAGTGATGGATGCGCATTTTGATTCACAGCTTCAAAATGCACAACTGGAAGGGATTTTGCTGCAGCATCCGGATGCGGTGATTGCGATTCCTACGGATGATAAGGCTACGGCGGGAAAATTTCAGGAGCTTTCAACGGTTTCCAAGCTGGTATTTATAAGTAATGTTCCGGAAAACATCGGAAAAAATAGCTATGTATCTTGTGTGTCGGTAAATGAATGGGAGAATGGAACGAATACGGGCCGCTTAATGGGCGAATATTTTAAGGATAGGCGAAAGGTAAAAGTTGGTTTTATTAATCATGGAGCAATGTTTTATGGAACCAGGGCAAGAGATTCTGCGGCAGAAAAAATAATAACAGATAATTTTGTGAACATAGATATTGTCAGCAGCAGGGGGTTTGGCCAGATAGAGAACGCATACCATGTATGTAAGGAAATGCTTACCTCTTATCCGGAAATTGAAGCTTTATATGTAAGCTGGGATCAACCGGCATTACAGGCAATCAGGGCACTGAAGGAGCTTGAACGGCAGGACATTGCGGTATTTACAACGGATTTAGATTACGAAATAGCGAAGCATATCAAAACGGGGATTGTGAAAGGGCTTAGTACGCAAAGACCGTATGAGCAGGGAAAAGCGGCAGCGCTTATTGTTGCAAAATCTCTGGTATGTAACCAAGTGCCTAAATATGTCGGAGTACAACCTTACGTGGTTGAGCCAAAACAGTTGCGGAGGGCGTGGAAAGATATTTTTTATGAAACGATGCCAAAGGAATTAGAAAAATAATAATAGACATAATGATTTATGGTAAAAAGAAGAGAGACGTTAGTCTTTCTTTTTTTGCAAAATTTACGTAAAAAACAAAAAAGGATTATCAATCAGTAAAAAATGAAATGATAAAATTATACATCATGACGAAAAAGAAGATTTGGTTTTATATATTATTGACAGTTCTAACATTTTATAATACTATTTACGTAAACAAAAACGACATACTAAATAACTTAAAAAAATTTACGTAAAAACCGGTTGGAGGTTAAATGGTGTGAAAGTTCTTTGTTAATAAATTAAAAACATTCATATGGAGGAAAAATTAAGTGAAAAAGTCAATCGCATTAGCACTTTGTCTTTGCATGACGGCAGGTGTGCTCGCAGGCTGCGGCTCGAGCACAGCAAATACGCAAGAAGCACCGTCAGCAACAGAAACGACAGAAGCAACAACAGAAACAGCGGATGCAGGTACAACAGAAGCCGCTGAGACAGAGGAAACAGCATCTGATTTATCTTTTGCATTTTGTACTAATACTTTGAATAATACTTTTCAAAGTTCAATTGACGCTAAATTAAGTGAGCTGTGTCAGGAAAATGGAATTTCATATACTTGCCTTGATCCTGATTATGATTTAAACACACAATTAAGCCAGTTGTCAGACGTGGCTAACAGCGGATATGATGCAGTATTTATTATACCGGTAGACTCAGCTGGAATTACTTCCGGTTTGACGGAAATAAAAGAAGCGGGAATTCCGATCTTTAATGTTGATACGGCAGTAATTGATGATGACATTGAAAGCTTCGTTACTATGTTTGTAGGAACGAACGCATACATGGCAGGACAGTTGGTGGGTGAACAAATGGCGAAGGATTATCCGGATGGAGCCCAAATTGCTATTTTGGATTTCCCTTCCAATGAAAGCTGTGTTGATCGTGTGAATGGTTTCTTGGATGGACTTGGGGATAATGCGGACAAGTTTAATATCGCAGCTCAGCAGGATGGGGAAGCGGCGCTGGACGCATCTATGGCGCTAGCAGAAGATATTCTTATAGCAAACCCGGATTTACAGGCATTTTTCTGTATCAATGATCCTTCTGCACTTGGAGCGGCGGCAGCGGTAAAAGCGGCCAATAAGACGGGCGAAATTGGTGTGTACAGCATCGATGCATCGCCGGACGGAAAGCAAGCATTGTTAGATGGAGAATTTACAGCCGTAGCGGCGCAGGTACCTATACAAATAGCAGAATATTCGTTTACTGAAGCTACAAAATATCTTGACGGAACTTCTGATATTACAGAGAAAAAGGTATATCTCGATTCTCACTTAGTAAGTGAAGAAGAAGCGCAGGAAACAATAAGTGATTGGCAATAATTAAGGAATTTAAAATGCGGTGGTGGTTTTAAGCCACCGCATTTGTCAAGAAAAGCTGGAGGATTAATATGGAACAAACAGTTCTCGAAATGATAGGTATTAAAAAAAGCTTCTCTGGGATATATGCACTTAGCGGAATTGACTTTTCGCTTAAACTGGGGGAAGTACATGCTCTTCTTGGAGAAAATGGTGCGGGAAAGTCCACTCTGATAAAAGTATTGGGTGGTATTTACCAGCCTGATTCCGGAATAATTAAAATCAACGGAAATGAAGTGCGGATTAATGGTGTGCCAGCTGCCAGAGAAAATGGAATAGGGATTATCCATCAGGAGATAGTGCTGGTTCCATATTTGACAGTGGCACAGAATTTATTTCTCGGCCGGGAAATAATAACAAAAATGGGAACGGTGGATGTTGCACAGATGAATCGAAGAGCAACAGAGATGATGTCGTCAATAGGGGTAAGCATTAAAGCGGATACCCTAATTGAAAAATTAACGATCGCCCAGCAACAAATGGTTGAAATCGTTAAAGCAGTTTCATTTAACGGGAAAATAATTGTAATGGATGAACCGACCTCATCACTTTCCAATGAGGAAGTGGAACAATTATTTGAGATTATAGCAAAGCTGAAAAAAAAGAAAGTAAGTATAATTTATATTTCACATAGAATGGAAGAATTATTTCGGATATCGGATAGAGTTACTGTTATTCGTGATGGGGAGTACGTTGCAACAAAGCTGACATCTGAAACCGATGCAAATGAGTTGGTAGCAATGATGGTCGGGAGAAATCTGGAGAGTTTTTATGCGAGAGATTATAATGATCTGGCCAGGCAGGACGTCGCGCTTGAAGTTAAGGACTTGACTAGCGAAGGTGCATTCGAGAATATAAGCTTTAAAGTGCGTAAAGGTGAAATACTTGGATTTGCGGGATTGGTGGGGGCTGGTCGAAGTGAAATAATGGAAAGTATTTTCGGAGCAAGAAGGTATCAGAGTGGCGGCGTGTATTTAAAAGGTAAAGAAGTGCACTTTAAGAATCCGATGGAGGCAATAAAGGCAGGCGTTGCTCTTGTGCCGGAAGATCGGAAGAAGCAGGGCCTTGTTCTTGGGAATAGTGTGGGATTTAATATCATCTTGTCTTCGCTGCGTTTTTATATGAATGGGTTGGCAATAAGTAAGAAAAAAAGCAAAGACGTTATCGATTACTATTCGGAAAAACTTCACATCAAAGCGGCATCGAAGGATATCGATGCCGGGAGCCTATCCGGTGGAAATCAGCAAAAGATTGTACTTGGTAAATGGCTGGCGACAAAGCCGGAGGTATTGATTCTTGATGAGCCGACAAGAGGTGTTGATGTGAATGCTAAGTTTGAAATATATTCTGTAATTAATGCACTGGCAAAGGAAGGGATAGCCATTATCATGGTATCCAGTGAATTGCCGGAAATAATAAATATGTGTGATAATGTATGCATTATTCGTGGCGGAAAGTTGGCCGGTAACTTGTCAAAGGAAGAATTAGGTCAGGAAGAGATCATGAAATATGCGGCAGGAGGAGTAAGCTAATATGAATCAGATAAATAAATCGAAAGTAACAGAAAACCCAATTATAAACATGCTGCGAAGCAATATCGGAATAATTTCAGTGTTATTCATTATGTGTGTAGTCGTTACAATGATAACAGATAAATTTTTAACTGCAAACAATATTATCTCCGTTTTAAGACAAATTTCAATTAATACTTATATTGCATTGGGCATGACATTGATTATTATTTTAGGACATATTGACTTATCGGTTGGAGCGATTGTAGCGATGAGCGGAACATTAACGGTAGGCTTTATTGTTAATCAGAACATACCTATCGGTGTAGCGATTGTTATGGGCTTACTGCTCGGTGTGCTGGCCGGATTTCTAAGCGGCTTTACCGTGTCAACATTCCGAGTACCTGCTTTTATCATAACAATGGCAATGATGAATATCGCAAATGGTATTGCATACGTATATTCCGGCGGACAGTCGACACGTATCAAGGATGACTTTTTTATTGCAATAGGGACCGGTTATCTATTTAATGTGATTCCGCTTCCGGTTGTGTATATGCTTATTCTTATTATTATTGTCAGCTTTGTTTTGGGTAAGACAAAGTTTGGTACTTATGTTTATGCGATTGGCGGAAATAGAGAGGCTGCGAATTTATCCGGTGTTCCGATTAAAAAAGTTGAGATTATTGTGTTTACTTTATCCGGTCTGCTGTCGGCGTTTGCGGGATTGGTATTGTGCTCCAGAATGTATTCCGGTCAGCCGTCCGTAGGAAGCGGCTATGAACTCGATGCAATTGCCGCCTGCGTTCTTGGAGGAACCTCCATGTCGGGAGGAAAAGGCCGCATTAGCGGAACGATATTCGGAGCAATGGTTATTGGAATCATATCCAACGGCTTAAATCTAATTGGCGTGAGCTCCTATTGGCAATTAATTGTAAAAGGGCTGATTATTGCATGTGCTGTACTATTAGACGGACAAAAAGGAAAAATCAATTTAGTGAAAAGAAAAGCATCATAAAAAATGTCAGGAAAGGGATAGTATCGGACACTAGAGATACGCTTGGATTATAATTATGAATTTTTTTAGGAAAATGTCTTTTGCAGACTCGACAGGCGATGCAATACCGTTTTATCATCAAGGAAAATATCATATTTTCTCATTGACCTCACCTGCGGGAACGACCGTTTATCCTGCCAGACTTCGTACCACATGGAGTCACAGTGTTTCGGAGGATTTAGTGAACTGGACGGAATTGCCCACAGCCTTGTATCCGGGGGAAGGAGAGGAACCGGACGCTTCGGGAATTTGGACCGGTTCTGTCATTTATGGGGAGGGAAAATACCATGCGTTCTATACTGGCTATTGCCTGACCGCTGAATACCAGCAGACAATATGCCATGCTACGAGCGATGATGGAATTCACTGGGAAAAGGATGTGGCAAATCCTGTAATCAAGCCGATGATAGAATTATATGAGAAGCTGGATTGGCGCGATCCATATGTTTTTTATAATGAAGAAGATAAATGCTATTGGATATTGATATCGGCGAGAAAGCTTGATATGCCGGTCACAAGAAGAGGCTGCATTGTATTGTATCGTTCGAAAGATTTAGAAAACTGGGAATACTATGGGCCCATCTATGCGCCGGGACATACGAACTGTCCGGAGTGCTGTGAGATGTATAAAATCGGAGATAATTGGTATTTATCCTATTCGAGATTCTCGGAATTTGTCAATACGATATACCGTGTTTCAAAATCACCCTTTGGTCCGTGGAGAAAGCCGAAGAAGGATGGCATAGGCGGAAGAAGATTTTATGCCGCGAAGTCAATGGAAAATGAGGAAGGAAGAAGATTCTATTTTGCATGGGCACATGACAGAGCGGAAAACAGTGATACAGGTGAATGGTATTGGGGAGGAAGATTTTGCATTCCTCATGAAGTAGCAGCTACAGAGGATGGGGAACTAAATGTTAAGCTTCCTCAGGAATATAGTGAATATATCAATGCGGAGGTTGGCTGGGATTATAAGCATATTTTGGGAGATGCGAAAAAATTTGGTAATACATCGATAGAAATGGACTCGGTCGGCACATGTACTTATGGCTTCTTAGAGCATAAAGAAGAAAGCTTTATGTTTAGCTGTGACATTATGCCGAGAGAAATATACGATCACTTTGGCGTGCTGTTAAAGTCAGACAAGGAAGCGAGCGGATGCTTATTGCTGGAATTCGATGTAGCAATGCAAAGAGTTTCACTCCTCAATCTTCCGATGGGTGTGGATCCGTTCTGGGAACAATCCTGTCAGGCTGTACCGCCGGCTACGGTACCCGGCCCGGATGGAATAAGAGTATGTGAAAAGACCTTTAGCATTAAGGAAGGCTCCTCGATTAATGTCAAAATCGTAATAGATCATGATATGGTGGAAGCTTTCATAGGAGATCAAGTAGCATTTACATACAGAGTTTTTGAGAAGCCGGAGTATGAAGTAGGCCTGTTGGCACAAGATAGTAAAGTAGAGTTTTATAATATTAAAATTACGAAGTAATAATAAAGGAAAGGGCCATTTCAGCGGTGGGATGGCCTTTTTTAAGAATTTGAATATACATAAGGAGTAAGGCATGAGAAACAACAGGAAGTATGATTTAGTTGCACTGGGAGAATTGTTTGTGGAATTTGCACCGGCGGGAAAAACTGACTTTGGTACAAAGCTTTTTGAACAGACTCCCGGGGGGGCACCGGCCAATATGCTGTCTGCGGTAAGAAAAGCGGGGCTCAATACGGCATTTATCGGCAAGGTCGGAAATGATATGCATGGTCTTTTTTTAAAGGATACATTGGAAAGCGCCGGAATTGATAGTACAGGGCTGGTCATTGAAAATGATACTTTTACAACACTTGCCTTCGTAAGTTTCACAGAAACGGGAGAGAAGGCATTTTCTTTTGCAAGAAAGCCGGGTGCCGATACGAGACTATGTTTTAAAGAGATAGATTTGGAACTGCTGAAGCAAGCAAAAGTGTTTCATGTCGGTTCCTTATCTCTTACGGATGAACCGGTGCGCACGGCAACCTATGAAGCCCTGAAGCTGGCAAAAGCTGCCGGCACAATGATATCTTATGCCCCGAATTACACAGCCCCCTTATGGGAGAGCAAAGATATAGCAATTGAGCGTATGTGCTCTATGATACCGTATGCCGATATGATAAAAATATCGGAGGAAGAAACCTCTTTGCTCACACCTTATAAAGCTCCTGAGGAAGCGGCGGAATATCTGATAAAGCAAGGCCTAAAGGTGATTGCGGTCACGTTAGGGAGCCGGGGAGCGTTAATATGCAATTCTATGGGAACTAAAATTGTTCCGGGATATAAAAGTACAGTATCGGATACAACAGGGGCGGGGGCCGTCTTTTGGGGCGGATTTATATCCCAGTACCTGAAGTCCAAAGAAGGTTTAGATAAAATACCCTTAGAGGAATTAGTGAAATTTGCAATATACGGAAATGCAGCTGCCAGCCTGTATATCGAAAAAAGAGGAGGGATTAGCGGTATTCCGGAGGAAGAAGAGGTTTTAAGAAGATCAGACACTTATATGATGTAATTTAAAAAAAATGTCCCGGCAATTAGATTATGAAAAAATATTTATAAAAAAGTGCATCTCTTTGATATACTGAAATCAGATGATATAAAACAATGGAAAAGGAGAAGGACAAATGGACTTAAAAGAAATTATGTAGGAAAACGTATTTGCCGTTGTTGAAGATACGATAAATGAAATAATCGATGACATCGATATTATTGATTTGTGTATAAATCCGGTCAAGGGATTACAGTTTATGAAAGAATGCAATAAGCGGTATAAGTGTATCGTAATACAGCCCGGCACTGAATGTGAAGAACTGCTGGAATATTTAAATCAAAATAAAGTGCCGTATATTCAGGGATGCTTATTGATGGGATTAAAGCTGTATGCGAAAAGACAGACTCAAAAATAAATTTATTAGAATATATTGAGGGGGATTCAAAATTATGCAAACCTTCAAACTGATGTAAGATAAAATTACTCAGTTTGGAGGTTTTATTTATGTCGAGATAAAGCGAAAGTCCATAAAAGGAGAAATGAGAAGAAATAGAGTAAAAACCGTCAAACTAATTATTGGTTGGCAGAGAAAGGTATTGTGTTGGTGCGTTCAGCATACGGTCTATAGCAAAAGCGGCAGCACCTAATAGCGTTAGCTTTGTATTTGCGGGGAGCAGTTTTACTTTAGGAACAATGGTGTAACTAGACTGTCCTTTGGCAAAAGCATCCTGAATACCGTTCATCAGTAATTCGCCGCCAAGACTGATTTCACCACTAATGACAATGATATCCGGGTCAAATACGTGAAGAAGTGAAAGAATGCCGTGTCCCAGATATCTGCCGCATTCGAAAACCAGACTTGAGGCAAAGGAATCCCCTTGTTTGGCAGCTTGAAAAATGGTCTGACAGGAAAAATTAGAGTAGGATTGCAGGATGCTGTCTTGTTGCTCGGGCAAAAGATCTCTTGCGAACAACTCAAGTGCCTGCGTACTACAATAGGCATTGATACAGCCACGACCGCCGCAGCGAGGGCAGATTCTGCCGTTATAATCAATGGAGATATGTCCCAGTTCACAGGAACAGTTATTGGTGCCTGTGAAGATATGACCATCATCCACCAAACCTATGCCAACACCGTCATCTGCCAAGATATTCATAACAATAGCATCGTTATCATTCGGTGATTCAAACCACCAATAGGCCAATGCACCTGCATCGGCATCATGCTCAATAAAAATAGGAAGAGCGGTGTGTTCGGCTAATTTCTCTTTTAACGGATAGTAATAGCGTTTCGCCAGATCCAGGTTATAAGGAGGAAGTAGAATCGTTCCGGTATCTCTGTAACAGGGGCCAGGAACAGCCATACCGATAGCGGCAATCTCTGGAAATTGTGTACAGAAGCTTTTGATGCCATCTGCGGTAAGCCGAATGACATATTCAATATTATCGGCAGAGACATCCGGAAGAGGAACCGAAACTAATTCACCGTATGCATTTCCAAGAAAATCATAGGGTTGTATTTCCAATCTGGTCCAGGATAATTTCACAGCCAGAATCTTGTACCGTTCATAATTGATGGAAAGGCCAACGGATCTTCGCCCCTTTTTACCCTCAGAAAAACCGGTTTCATAAATTGCACCACATTCCATAAGAGAACGAATGGTTTTTGTAATGGATGCAAGAGTTAGCCCTGTGGATTCACCTAATTCTGCTCTGGAACAGCCAGGATGCTTTGCCAGATAGTACATTATCTGAGAGCGATTCGAATCTAATAAGTCTGTTAAGTTCTTTCCGGTTTTTGCCATAAGCATCTCCTAATTTATTATTATGTAACAGAGTTCATTTATTAACTTATCCAATTAATTATATTATAAATCAATAAGAAGGATTTGGAATTGTATATATTAACTAAAAAATGATTGTAATAATAGTTTAAAATGCTAAAAATGTGAAATTTAATTGACAAACATAACATACAATAATATACTAAGTTTAATAATTAACAGAGTTAATAAAAGAAAAAAGTATTATCTGGGAGATAAAATATGGGATTAGTAACTTCAAAAAAATTATTAGAAGATGCTCGTAAAAAAGGGTATGCAGTCGGAGCCTTCAACATTGAGAACATGGAGATGGTAATGGCTGTTCTTGCAGCGGCAGAGGAGACCAATTCCCCGGTGATAATGCAGACAACACCATCCACCGTAAAATATGCTGGCCTTGATTATTACTTGGCAAATGTGAAAGCCGCGGCTATAAAGGCTTCTGTTCCGGTGGTTATGCATTTGGATCATGGCGATTCCTTCGGACTTGCTATGAAAGCATATAGAGCTGGCTATACATCCATAATGATAAATGGTTCTAAATTGTCGTTTGAGGAAAACATTGCTTTAACAAAATCGGTTACTGAAGCATGCCATCCCGGAGAGGTTCCCGTAGAGGGAGAGCTCGGAACGGTAGGCGGTAAGGAAGATGATTTGGTAAACAGTGATGACAATCCTTATACGGATCCGCAGGAAGCAAAAGAATTTGTAGAGCGTACACAGGTTGATTCTCTTGCCGTAGGCATTGGTACTTCTCACGGCGTATATAAAGGGATTCCCAAGGTAAATGTAGATTGTCTCGGCGCCATTCGTGCAGTAATAGACATTCCTCTGGTACTTCATGGAACAAGCGGCGTACCGGATGATCAGGTTCGCGAATGTGTAAAACGCGGCATCTGTAAAGTAAATTATGCGACAGATCTTCGCATTGCTTATACAAGCGGACTTAAGGAATACATAGCAGTAAATCCGGAAGAGTTTGACCCGAAGAAATATTCTGCAGCAGGTTTGAAGGAAGTAACGAAATATGTCATGCAGAAAATGAAAGTTATTGGAAGTGCAGGAAAGGCCAGATAGGCTGAGAATGTTGGAGAAAACTATGGATTTTATCACAATTGGTGAAATGGTAATTGATTTCCTTCCGGGACAGGAAACGGGAAGCTATATAAGAAACGCAGGCGGTGCGCCTGCAAATGTAGCAATAGCAGTTGCAAGAAATGGCCTGACTGCCGGTATGTACTGCAAGCTGGGAGATGATGACTTTGGTAGGTTTTTGCTCAAGACTCTGCGTGAAAATGGTGTAACACCATTAGCACCTGAACTTACATGCGAAGCTACCACAACGATGGCTTTTGTTTCATTAAATGAACAAAATGACAGAAGTTTTACTTTTGCAAGAAAACCAGGCGCAGACATGATGCTGGACAAGAACGAGATCAGGGAAGCGGATTTGAAAGGTTGTAGAATCGTTCAGGCGGGTTCTTGTTCTTTATCAGCGGGCAAAGCCAAAGAAGCTACCAGGTACGCAATGAAAAAAGCACATGAGTTTGGAAAAGTGGTTGCCTTTGATATTAACTATCGCAATCTGATGTGGAATGACGACAAGGAGGCCTGTATCAAAGAAGTACTGTCTATCCTGAAATATGTTGATTTCCTAAAACTTTCTGCTGAAGAGATTGACATGGTAGGGGGGCATGACAATGTGCTGAATATGATGGGAAAATATAATATCTCAGTTGTTGTTCTGACACTGGGCAGCAATGGTTCCGAGCTGTTTTATGACGGAAAGTCTTATATGGTTTCCGGATTCAAAGTAGATAAGGCTGCGGATACAACAGGTGCAGGAGATGCATTCTGGGGAGGGTTTCTTTCCTATATAATGAATCAGGAGGTCTCCTCTTTGGGACAGGTGAATGCGGAGCTTCTGAAGAGTGCTGTAACATACGGAAATGTGAGCGGTGCTCTGTCAGTCCGGGAAAAAGGTGCAATTGCATCAATTCCTACCAAAGAGAAAATAGAGAAATTTTTTGCGGGAGAATAAATAAGATGAACATAAATATTTGGAAAAAGTCCTGTCATATATCACCATCCATGATAACTTTTGATATGTGTAATCTTGAACAGCAATGTAAGATGGTAACGGAAGCCGGTTTTGAGATGATTCATGTGGACATTTTGGATGGACATTTTAGTCCGAGCATGCCATTGGGATTAGATACAGTAAAACAGCTTCGAAAAAAAACCAATCTTGTATTTGAAGCACATATCATGACAACCGATCCGCAGTTTTTTGTTGACGAACTTATGGAAGCAGGTGCTTCACAGATTGTTTTTCATATAGAAACCTGTGACCATGTGGATAGCATGTTAAATTATATTCACAGCAAGGGCCTTAGAGCCGGCGTTGCCTTGAAACCGGCTACCCCTCTTTATGAATTGGAATATGTGCTCGATAAATGCGATGCGGTTCTGCTGATGCTGATTAACCCGGGATTTGCACAAATAAAAGATGAAACACAGGCACTCTACTGTGCAAGAAAAATCCATGATCTGCATGAGATGATCGAAGCGAGAGGATTGGATACAAAGGTGATTCTGGATGGGCGTATTTCCCCCGACAATATAAGAACTTACGGTATGTCAGGAGAGGCAAATATCTTTGTTGCCGGAAGTACCTGCATTAGTAAAGAGGAACAGGCAGAAAGTATGAAACTGCTGAAGGACCTGGAGAATCAGATCAATGGCAGATAGAGTGAAAAATAAGGGAAAGAGGTTGGTAGTGTGGGATATTATAGTGACAATTATTATGACACTGTAAAAGAAGTGCTATCGGAGATAGATCAAGCGCTTGATGCGGTAGATCAGGAGTCTGCTGAGAAATTTGCTGCCGCTGTATTGGAAGCGGATCAGGTATATTTCGTAGGAGTGGGAAGGGTTCTCCTATCGTTGCAGTCAATTTGTAAGAGGCTTGCACATCTTGGAATTAAGACACACTATGTTGGAGAAATTACAGAGCCTGCTATCACAGAAAAAGATCTTCTGGTGGTTGGATCAGGAAGCGGCGGATCCTTGTTCCCGCTGGGAATCGCTAAGAAGGCATATGGAATAGGAGCTAAGATTGTTCACATCGGTTCCAATCCAAATAGTGAGATGAAAGATTTGTGCGAATTCATGGTACGTATTCCGGTAAGAACGAAAAATTATCTGGATGACGAGATCGATTCGGTACAGCCTATGACTTCTCTTTTTGAACAGAGTCTTCTGCTGTTTGGAGACGTAGTGGCAAAGATGATTATAGATGAATGTAAGATCGATATGAAAAGTCTTTGGAGATACCACGCAAATCTTGAATAATTAAAGCAAAAGGTGACGGATATGAATAAGAATTTAATGAAATACTGCGGCAGCCTTCAGCAGATGGTTTATGCAAGACCGATCACTTATAAAGAGGGACGTGCGGAGCATCTGAACGCAATTGAAATAAAATGCGGGGATATTTCTTTTCATTCGGCGGCTGATAAGGCATTGGATATTACAGATTTTTCCTATAAGGGAATGAATATGACGTTTCTGGCAAAGCCTGGATTGGAAGGAAGAAACCAGTATGATACGAATGGGGAAGAAGCACTCAGAAGCATCATGGGAGGACTGTTTTTTACCTGTGGGTTCGAAAATATATGCGCTCCATGTACGATAGATAAAAAAGACTATCCAATGCATGGAAGAATGCGTACGACTCCTGCAGAACATGTGAGCACGGATATTGTATGCGAAGGCGGTATCTGTAAACTGGTTATTTCAGGAGAAATGCGGGAAGCCGAGCTGTTTGGTGAAAATATGGTGCTCCGCAGAAGGATCGAGAGTGTATTAGGTGAAAATAGCATTACAGTAATGGATGAGATTGAGAATCAGGCATTCCGTCCGGAACCTCTGATGCTTCTGTATCACTGCAATATGGGCTATCCCTTCCTGAATGAAAATTGCCGGCTGTATGTTCCGACGTTAAAGGTAACAGGCAGAGAACAATTCTCCGCAGAACATGAACAACACTGGAACATGATGGAAGCCCCGATTGATAATGAAAGGGAATATGTATTTCTTCATGACATGCAGTCTGATGAAAATCTGGATACTATGGCACTGGTAGCAAACCATCAGCTGAACATTGGACTTACCATTGAATTTAATCAGAAAAATCTTCCATACTTTATGGAATGGAAGTCTATTGCTTCCGGAGATTATGTTCTGGGACTGGAACCGTCCAATTCCAGTGTGTACGGCAAACTGCACCAAATTGAAAATAACAGCGTACACTATCTGCAGCCGTTCGAGAAGGAAAAGAATACATTAAAGTTCTCTGTGATCGAAGGCAAAGATGAGATTGAAAAGATTATAAATAAAATAAATAACATTAAAAAGAAAAGGAGAATCAGTAATGAAAAGGTCTGAAATTAATACAGTGATCAAAAAATTTGAGACATTGCTGAACGAGTACAGGTTTGCACTTCCGCCTTACCTGAATTTTACCCCGGCAGATTGGGAATCCAAAGGACACGAATATGATGAAATCCGTGACAATGCTCTTGGTTGGGATGTGACAGATTATGGTGAGGGACATTTCGATACACTTGGATTGGCACTTATCACAATCAGAAATGGTAATGTACATAATCCAAAGTACAAAAAGATTTATGCTGAAAAGATTATGATGTGTGATTCCGGTCAGGTGTCCCCAATGCATTATCACAAGAGCAAAATGGAAGACATTATTAATCGTGGGGGAAATGACGTTATTTTCACTTTTTACAATGTGAATCCAGCGACCGGTGAATACCAGGATTCCGATGTTTTGATTTGTCAGGATGGCAGACAATATGCTCTGCCGGCAGGAAGTAAGGTTACTCTTCATAGAGGTGAGAGTATGACGCTGTACCCCTATCTGGCACATGAGTTCATTATTCCCGAAGGCGGTCCCGCTCTGATCGGTGAAGTATCTATGACCAATGATGATAATACGGATAACTTTTTTAAAGAACCTTTAGGAAGATATCCTGCAATAGAAGAAGATGAAAAGGCATATCGATTGCTCTGCAATGAATATCCAAATTATGAAGCAATGTGAATAAATCACGTTAGCACATATTAACCCAAAGGGAGGAAAACAAAATGAAGAAAAAGGTATTATCAGTATTACTTGCAGCCATGATGGTTGTATCATTAACGGCATGTGGAAGCACAGCTGCTACAACACAGGAAACTGCAGCAACAGAAGTTACAGAAGAAGTTCCGGCAAAAGAAGCTGAAGCAACAGAAGAGACTGCAGAAACAGAAGCAGGCGGGGAGATAAAAGCACTTTCTGATTTGAAGGTCGCATTTATTGTTGGTACAGAAAATGACGCTTTTTATCAGAGTGTGGAAACTGGTATCACTGCACAGTGCGAAAAACTTGGAATCCCTACACCAACATTAGCAGATCAACAGCTTGACGGATCCGTTTGCACAGACCTTATTAACAATTATGTGGCAGCTGGTTACGATGCGATCGCTCTTTCCTGTAACGATCCTGCAGGTACTGTTCCTGCATTACAGGCGGCTAATAAGGAAGGCGTGAAAATCTTTACTTTTGACTGCACTCTCGATGATGAGTATCTTGATCAGTATATTTCCTTCGTAGGATCCGACAACAAAGCAGGAGGAGTCACAGCAGGTGAATATATTGCGGAACATGCACCGGAAGGATCTACCGTTGGATGTATTACATACGCCTCTGCACAGTCTACACAGGATCGTCAGGCCGGCTTCGAAGAAACTATCCAGGCGGCTATTGACGGCGGAAAAAATCTTACGTTGATTGAATCCATGGATGCTGACAATGATCAATCGAAAGCGGCTGATATTATGCAGAACTGGATTACACAGTATGGTGATGATCTTTCCTATATATTTGTAGTAGGGGATCCGACTGGCTATGGTGCGCTTTCTTCTATCCAGTCCGCAGGTGCCAGTACAAAGATTGTAGGATTTGACGCAGGCCAGACAGCATGTGAATACATTGCAGATCCAGCGGTCGGTAAGATTTGGGAAGCAGAAGTTGCTCAGGATCCGGAAGGAATCGGAGCCGGCATCGTTGACAAGATGGCTGAATATTTCCAGACAGGTGCTGTAGCTGGTGATCAAAAAGACCTTATTGAGTGTCAACTTGTAACAGCTGAAAATGTTGCAGATTACCTCAAGTAATTACTACAAGGATAGCGACTAAGTATTATGTTGGTCTAAAGTGCCCGGACCATTTAATCTGGGCACTTTTTTGTAATAGGAAAGTTCTCCTATTACAAAAAAATGGATGCGCAGCTATGCGCGGAACAAAAGCTATGCTGTCAAAGTGTTTGGCTGCGAGAGTGCACAGAGCATACTTTTGTTCATACAAACAGGAAAGGGAGGGACAGAAATGGAACCGTTCTTACAGGTAAAGAATATTGCCAAGGAATTTCCGGGCATAAAAGCTCTAGAGGATATCAGTATTGACTTTTATCCAGGTGAGTGCCATGCATTGGTTGGCGAAAATGGTGCCGGTAAATCTACTCTGATTAAGATCATTGCTTCGATTTACAAACCTACAAGAGGTGAAGTGATTCTGGACGGAAAGGTATGCAACTTCAAAACGCCGAAGGATGCTTTGGATGCGGGTATTGCGGTTATCGAGCAGGAAACTGCAATTGCACCGCACCTTACTGTGGCTGAGAATATATATCTTGGCTGTGAACCCAAAAAAGCAAACGGGATGCTGGACCGAAAAAAAATGGAGACAGATGCTCAGGATGTACTGAACGAAATGGAACTGGAAATCGAGGCGCATGCACTTTGCGCTACTCTGACAGCGGCTCAACTGCAGATGGTAGAAATTGCAAAGGTTATTTCCAAGCATGCAAAAATAGTAGTACTTGATGAACCTACATCATCTCTCTCGGAAAAAGAAATAGACTCTCTTTTTGAACAGATCCGCAAAATGAAGGCAGTAAATACAACGATGATCTATGTAACTCACCGTATGGCTGAGCTGTCTGTTATTTGTGAGAAATGTTCCATTTTTCGAGATGGGCTTAAAGTAGCAGAATATAAAGTGAATGAAGTGAGTGAGCAAATGATTGTCAACAGCATGGTTGGGCGTGAACTGGGAGCTTATGTTAAGCCGGAACATACTGCAAAGGAAGAAATACTTCGTGTGGAGAACCTATGCCAGAAAGGAGTATTTGAAAACGTCAGCTTTCATGCCAATGCCGGTGAAATCGTAGCATTTTCCGGACTGGTAGGGGCCGGACGTACGGAAGTCATAGAGGCAATCTTTGGAGCAACAAAGATTACGTCCGGTAAAGTATTTCTTTATGGTGAAGAGGTGCAAATTAAGAATCCGGAAGACGCTATTCGCAGAAAAGTCGGACTTGCCACAGAAGACCGCCGCCGTACAGGTCTTCTTCTTACGAAGAGTATTGAGGAAAATATTGCACTTCCCAATCTTCCGTTCCATGCAAAAAATGGTTTTGTAAATATACCATGGGAAAGAGAAATCAGTAATGAGTACATGGAGAAGCTGAAGATTAAAGCTCCCAATATTCGGACGCTGTGCGGAAATCTCTCCGGTGGGAATCAACAGAAGGTTATCCTTTCTAAATGGTTGGCTGCTGGCGTAAAATTGTTGATTCTCGATGAGCCAACAAAAGGTATTGATGTTAATGCAAGAGCTGAATTTTATTCCTTGATGAATCAGTTTGTTGAATACGGTGGATGTATTGTTATGGTTTCTTCGGATATGCCGGAAATTATTAAGATAGCTGACAGGGCATATGTTATGTCGGAAGGCAAGCTGACTGGTGAATTGAATCGTAAGGATATCACCGAGTTGAATTTGATTTCTTTTGCAAGTCCTGTTTCAAACGAATCAAGACAAAATTAGCATCAGAGCAAACCATTATGCAAATTTATATTTATAAAAGAGAGGAAAATAAAATGAAAAAAGGTAATATGAAACAGCTGATCACTGATAATATTGTTATCGTGGTGCTGGTCCTGCTCGTGATCGGTTTTTCCATAGGCAATGAGACATTCCTGAAACCTGCAAATGTTATTAATCTGTTTGGACAGATGTGTTTGAATGCAATTCTGGCAACGGGACTTACATATGTAATTATTCTTGGCGGCATTGATATCAGCGTTGGTTCTTCTATGGCTATCACCGGCATCCTTGCGGCACAGGCCGTTCTTGCACTTAACGTACAATCAACACCTGTAATTATTGTAATTCAGGTTGTTGTGGGCATTGTAAGCGGTGCACTCATTGGTCTGTTTATTGGATGGCTGGTTGCATACAGACGTTTGGTACCGATGATCTGTACGCTGTCTCTAATGCAAGCCTTCCGTGGATTAGCATACATCATTTCAGGCGGCGGTCCTGTATACGGACTTCCCAATAGTTTTTCCTTACTTGGAGCAGGCCGCCTGATCGAAACTGAAAATTTTAAGACCGGTATTATTCCATGTATTGTTATTTTCACAGTAGTCGTTGTCGTTATCTTTCACATAATACTGACAAAGACTGTGTTTGGCCGTCATGTTTTTGCTGTCGGTTCCAACTCGGCGGTAGCGCATATGTGTGGTATTGATACGAAACTGGTTACTTTGAAATGTCATACAATCTGTGGTATTACAGCAGGTCTTGCCGGTGTAATTGCTGCGTCAAAGGTTAACAATGGACACCCTGCAACTGGTGATGGTTATGAAATGTTTGCTATTGCAGCAACAGTTCTGGGCGGTACCTCACTGGCCGGCGGTTCCGGATCTGTAGCAAGAGCGATGTTTGGTTGTGCGATCATCGCGGTTATTAACAATGGTATGACACTCATGGAAATTTCGGCTTACTGGCAAAAAGTCGTAATCGGCGCGATAATTATTCTTGCTGTAATGCTTGATATGGCTCAAAAGGGTAAATCTGAATAGATAATAAATTACGATGGAAGAGGAATATGAAAAAATATTTAATTATTGATATAGGTGGAACAAAGACTACCGCAGTTATTTTTAATAATCGGGGAGAGACAATAACAGACTTTAAGGTCAAAAAATCCAGAACTTATGAAGGTGAAGAGGTAGTATTCCAGAACACCATAGAGCTTATTTATGAGGTTTTGGAGGAGGCGCAAATCACTAAGAAAGATATATGCGGGGTTGGAGTTGCGGCACCTGGTCTGCTTGATTATAGAACAGGATTGATTATTGATGTTCCCATGATGGGATGGAAGAATTTCCCTCTGGGTGATCGGCTCAGAGAAGAGTTCGGTGTTCCAGTCTATGTAGAAAATGATGGAAATCTTGGCGCTCTTGCTGAAACCCACGTTGGTGTTGCCCAGGGAGAAAATACTGTTTTATATCAGACCATCAGCACCGGTTGTGGCGGCGGTATTGTAATAGAAGGAAAGATATATCACGGACGCAATGGATTTGCCGGAGAATTTGGTCATGTTTCAATTAACTTTGCAGGTCCGAAGTGTGGATGCGGCGGCAGCGGATGTTTTGAGCTTTATGCATCCGGCTCTGCTATAAATAGTCGAATGAAAAGAGACATCAAGAGCGGTATCAAATCCATGGCATTTGATTCTATTGGCTATGACCCTGAAAAAGTAAATGGAAAGATTTTAGGTGATGCAGCAGAGAAAGGTGATCCGTATGCAATCAGTATGCTTCAGCAGGAGGGATACTATATCGGAGTTGGCTTAGCCAATTTGATTAATTTGTTTGATCCGGATGTTATCGTGTTGGCAGGCGGAATGGTCAAGACGGATAAATACTTCTGGTACACTATGATGAATGAGATTTGCAGACACACATGTTTCCCGTTCGATGAAGATAGAATTCGAATTTCAAAGTTGAATGATAAGGTAGTGGCTTATGGAGCGTACTTTATGGTGAAGGATGCGCTGGACGGGGAAATGTAGAATATAACCGGAACAATAAACAATGGAATGATACGAGAATAAGGAGAAATTATATGCCGTTACTTACAATGAAACAGATTATGGCTGATTCTGTGAAACGCGCTACAACAGATGTAAAGCTGGAAGAAAGATATGCAGTGGGAGCTTTTAATTTTAGTACAATCGAAGAAATGGTTGGTATCGTAGAGGGCGCAAAGGAAAAAAATGCACCGGTGATTTTAATGGCATCGCTAGGTGCTGTTAAATATTATAAGGACTCTCTTGATTTGATTGCTAATACAGCAAAGGGACTTGCATTGGCTTATCCTGAGGTTCCAATCTGTCTCCATCTTGATCACGCAACGGATCTTGAGCAGATTAAACACGCAGTTATTGTCGGATTTACAAATGTTATGATCGATGCGTCCAAGGAATCCTTTGAAGTGAACATTGAAAAATCCAAAGAAATCGCTGATTTTGCACACAAACACAGCCCATATGGAATTGGTGGATGTTCAGTAGAAGCTGAACTCGGTATGCTGGCAGGACATGAAGACGAAGTTCATGTAGAGGAATCCGGTAAGGCTTATACAGATCCGTCCCTTGTAAATGAATTTGTTGAAAAGACAGGAATTGATGCGCTTGCAGTTTCAATAGGTACTGCGCATGGATACTACAAAGCGGCTCCGAAGATAAGATTTGACCTTCTGAAAGAAATACGCAAACAGACAAATGTTGCACTTGTTCTCCACGGCGGCACAGGCGTTCCCGAAGACGACTTCAAGAAATGCGTTGAAATGGGTATGAGTAAGATCAACGTAGGAACAGGATTAAAGAAAGTATTTTCAGATGGAGTAAAAGGAGCAAGTAAATCAGAAGAAAGTGATCCCCGCAAGATTGTTGGACCTGGACGTCAGGCAATCGCTGCAGCAATTGCGAAAAATTGTGATTTATTCAATTGTACCGGAAAAACACCGTATGTATTGAAACACATTTATGATTAATTAAAACCGGATGCGCAGCTACGCGCGCGGAACAAAAGCTTCCGGATACGAATTTCATGAGGGATCTGCTTTTCTGCCATATTGGGAACAGGGTGTAGGGTATATTACTATACTTGGACCAAACCATGAAATAGTAGAATTTATTTAGAAATTCAAGTCTGAAGAAGAAAAAGAGAAGGCGGTGAAAAAAATTGGCTGAGATTTGGACAATGGGTGAGACTCTGGTTGAGATTATGAGAACAGAGGTTAATAAACCTTTAAATGAAACGGCATTATTCAAAGGACCATTTCCTTCCGGATCTTCTTCGATCATGATTTCTACTGTAGCAAGAATGGGGCATAGCTGCGGTATTATTTCGGGTGTGGGAAATGATGGATTTGGAGAGTGTATTTTGAACCGTCTGAATAAGGATGGTGTAGATACTTCTAAAGTGCTGGTAGATACAGCTGGTTCCACGGCTTGTGCATTTGTATCCTATAATGATAAGGGCGATCGCAGATTTTTATTCCATTGGGATGATACCCCTGCGACTAAAGCTAAAATGCCTGATGTTACAGAATCATCTTTGAAGGATGCAAAATATTTACATATTATGGGATGTGCACTGACTGCTCGTCTGAGTTATGGATGGGAGATTGTGAATACTGCAAGGGCAATGAAAGATCAGGGTACAAAAATCAGCTTTGATCCCAATGTACGTGTGGAACATCTGACCAGCTCCAATAAAAGCAAGGAATCTTTTGAAATCATTCACGCTGTTCTGGAAATGACAAATGTTTTTGCGCCGGGAATTGATGAATTGAAGCTTCTGACAGGAATTGAAGATGTGGAAGAAGCTGTGAAGAAATGTTTTGAGAATTCAAATCTGGAAATTTTGTTCCTGAAGAGAGGCTCTAATGGATCCAGAATCTATACAAGAGACGGACAAGTTGTTGAACAAGGCTTATACAAGGTGGAATCCGTAGATCCAACTGGCGCAGGCGATACCTCCATTGGAGCTTTCTTGTGTGCACTTCTGGAAGAAAGGAATATGAAAGAATGTGCCGAGATTGCTGCCGCCGCCGGTGCGCTGAATGTAGCAGCCTTTGGCCCGATGGAAGGTAAGATTAGTCCGGAAAACGTTCAGGCTATGAGAAATGGAACTTTTAAAGCTTAGGGGAATAATTATGAAGAAAGAATTTCCGGACAAACGAACTCTTATTATTTTTACTGGTGGTCCTGGGACTGGAAAGAGTGGAACGGCAGAGCGATTTTTGAAATATCTGGACAATGATGAGATTGTGAAGATCAGTTTTGATCAAATCAAGGAAAAGAACTGGGATATCTTTGGCTTTGATAATGCGGAGCAGAAAGATCGGCTGAACTGGTGGTGCCTTGAAGAATTTTATCTGACGATTCAGAAGAAAATGTGGGAAAATAAGACGATACTGACTGAATATCCGTTTTATCAAAGACATAAACCAAAGCTGGAGGAATTGATTCATAAAACTGGTTATTCTGCAGTAACGATTTATCTTTATTCGGATATGCAGACGGTATATCTGAGAGGTGTAAACAGGGATCAACGGGATGACAGGCATCCGGGTCATCTGCTGAACCAGTATCATATTGAAACGTATACTCCGGAGTTGCTTAACTCAGTGTGCGGGATAACACCTGCATTTGAAGAGTTTGCCGCTGCCATTTCCCATAAGGTATACAATATTGAACTGGGATTGGATATTCCGATTGATGTGACGGATTTCAGTAAAGTCAGTTATGAAGAGATTTATCAGAAGATTGTCGCTTATCAAACATGATTTATTGAAGGAGAAAAGTTGTGGAAACTGGTTATTCTAAGAATCTTGAAATTTACTTGAGAGCTGGCGGGCTGGTTGACAGAGTATACCTGTCGTTATAAAATAAATAATAATACGCTTAGAAGTACTGTTAGGAAAAATGTATTTGAGAACAGTATGAGAATTTTAGAATTATGTATGGAATATGTTAAAAAGGTGCTTTATGAAACTGATTTTTCAGAAGAGCTTATTATATGCTCAATTATTGGGGACAGATGCCAATATTATTGCACGGATATTTAGAGGAGTAGGAATAGTTATGAACACAACTGAGTATGCAAAGGTAATCACACAGGAGTTAACAGCTACATTAGAGAAAGTATCCAGTAAAGATGGTGAGAAACTGGTCAATATGATTTTAGCTGCAAAAAAAATTCTTGTGGCAGGAGCGGGACGCTCTGGTTTTGTGGCAAAAGCTTTTGCAATGCGCTTAATGCATATGGGTTTTGACGCATATGTTTGCGGTGAAACGGTAACACCAAATTTAGAAAAGGATGACTTGTTTCTTGTGGCATCCGGTTCCGGTGAAACCGGAAGTCTCGTAAATATGGCGCAGAAAGCCCAAATAATTGGGGCTCCGATTGCGACAGTTACGATTTGTCCGAATGGAACAATAGGATCGCTGGCAGAAGTGGCAGTTGAGATTCCAGCACCAACGCCAAAGGTTGAAGTTGATGCGGGTCTTACTTCCATACAGCCGATGGGATCATTATTTGAGCAAAGCTGTTTATTATTCCTAGATGCAGTGATTCTGAGATTAATGGAAAAAAGGCATAATGATTCAGACAATATGTTTATAAGACATGCTAACTTAGAATAGGAAGACATTTGTGGAAGATACAATATCCACATAAAATAAAGGAGACCTAAGGAATGAAATTGCAATTGGCATTAGATATTTTCAACTTAGATGAGGCTCTCGGTCTTGCAGAAAAATTGAAAGAATATATAGATATCATTGAAATCGGGACACCGTTTGTTCTTGAATACGGGATGGAAGCAGTAAGGCAATTTTGCGCGAAATTTCCAGATAAGAAAATCCTTGCAGATACCAAGATAATGGATGCAGGAGAATTAGAATCTGCTGCGGCATTTAAAGCCGGAGCCGATTATGTCACTGTTCTGGCGGTTACAGATATTGCAACGATAAAGGCCTGTGCAGTTAGAAGCGATTGGTGTTCATGGAATCGCAGTACATTATTGATTGTGGGTGGAGGAATCACTAATGCTGCAGATCCTGTACAGGAAGCAAAGTTAATTTACGAAAAAATATCTCTGTGATATACTGAAATAATAATGTTAAGCATGAAATTATCGTCAGGCAAACACAATGGATAATAAGAATTGGTTATAAGATGAGAGGAATCATATGGAGCTTAATAAAAATATACAGCAGCCATTATATCAACAATTAATGGTAAAAATAAGAGATAAGATTCGCAGCGGAGAATACAAACCGGGTGACAAGATTCCAACGGAAAAGGATTTATCAATCAGTTACAATGTTAGCAGGATTACGGTCCGCAGGACGATAGAAGAATTATGCAATCAAGGATACTTGTCAAAATATCAGGGGAAAGGAACCTTTGTAGAAGCCCCAAAGATTTATCGTAAGATAGAGCAGAATAATAATATGAGTTTTACGGAAACCTGTGTTGCCAATGGCAGAAAACCATCGTCACATATTTTATTGTGTGAAATGACAGATATGCTTCCTGGGCAAAATGAATTTTTTCAAATGGATGAAAGTAATAGAATATATCATATACAAAGAATACTTTCAGCGGATGATTTGCCGCTTATTTTTGAAGATGTGTATATACCTCAATATAGAATTCCGAATTTTGACGTATCTCGTCTTGAGAATGCATCTTTGTTTCAATTGCTTAATCAGGAATATCATATTCCCAAATCTACAAAGGGGAGAAGTATAATAGAGATTGCTACCGCAACTTTTGAAAAAGCAACAAATCTGCGAATTGCAGTGGGTGAGCCTGTTATGCTTTTAGAAAGTTATATCTATGATCATGATGATAAACCATTGTATATAAGTAAAGAAAATATTGTTGGGAGTAGATATCGACTTTCAATTTAAAAGGTTATATAGGGCAATACAAAATGATAGGACAGAGCACATTTTCGGTGATTTAATCATTGAAATGTGCTTTTTTTGGGTGTTTTTTTGGGGAAATGATACAAAAAAACACGAGAGCAAATATTTATTTTTTACAAAAAAATGAGACACACAAAAGGTTATATTGTATCAATACGTTATATGATGTTATAATCTTTTCGGGAGGTGAGAAATGAACATGAAAATAGACTTAATTATTACGTCAAACAATATTTTTAGCGGACTGGATGAAGAATGTTTTGAAGGTTATATATGTGTTGCAGGAAATCGAATTTCGAAAATCGGAAGAGGAATGCCTGATGAAACAATTTACAATCGAGCGAAAAAAGTTATTGCATTGAACGATGAAATGATTATGCCGGGAATTGTTGACACCCATACTTTTTTTTCCGGCTATGCAATTTTTCACTTGGGAGTGGATGCTTCAGATATAAGTACAGACGATCAACTCAATTGCGCACTCGCCGCATATATAAATGAAAAAAATCCGATAGGGGCTGTTTTTGGTCATGGATGGAATCCGGAACGATTGGATCAAGAGGCGGGCGAAACATTGTTGGAAGAAAAGTATGGTGAAAAACCAGTCATTATTTTTGCATCCGATCGTGGAAGCTGCATCATGAACGGGAAAGCAAAAGAAATTTATGGTTTCACATCGGAAACATGTTATCCGGAAAGCTACCATCGCATTATGAAAGAATACTTAAATGACCGTGAGTTTATAGAAAGCGAATTTGCGGATTATATGAGTATGATGAATCAAAAAGGCGTTACAACCGT
The DNA here is from genome assembly GCA_023408815.1 of Bacillota bacterium. Taxonomy (GTDB): domain Bacteria; phylum Bacillota; class Clostridia; order Lachnospirales; family Lachnospiraceae; genus Kineothrix. Next base: position 69,012 of record JAEYJO010000064.1, read on the forward strand.
GAAAGAGATGGGATTTGATGATTTCTACGGGTTTACCGATTATTTGAAAGAATTGGAAAGAAAAGACAAATTTACGTTACGAACATTTTTTATGTCTCAGCCGGTGGGCGTACCTATGAACCTCGAATACGCAAAAAGGATGAGAAAGATGTTTACCGGTGAAAAAATAAGATTTAGTGGTTTTAACCGTATGACGGATGGAACAATAGCATCTTATAAGGGAGAACTAAAGGAACCTTATGAAAACAAAAGCTTTTCTTGCAATCTGGAAATTCCATGGAGTGAAATCGAAGATGATGTACTGGCTGCGGACCGGGAAGGCTTTCGGTGGACACTGCATGCGCAAGGCGATGGAGCGGTTGGGCATATTGCGGATATCTATGAAAAATGTCAGATGGAAGACGGCAGGCTGAAAAACAAACATGGATTGACCGATATGGAATTTACACATCCGAATGATTTGAAGAGACTGGGCAAGATAGGCGCAGTAGGAGAAATTTATTTCCAAATCATGTCACTGGACCCCGCAGATGTCTTATTAGAAAATATGAACAAGACAATTGGCAAGGAACGGGGAAGAAGATACTGGAACCGCAGGAAAATGCAGGATGCCGGTATTACCTTATGCGGTGCTACCGATTTGCCATTGATGATTACGGATGTTCCGGAAGGAATTTTCTACTCTTCCGGAGGATATATGGATGGAAGAGATGAACCATTCCAAAAAGAGAATACGATATCTATTCCGGAACAATTAAAGGCATGGACGATAGGGGGACAGAAAAGCCTTGGAATGGATGATGCATTAGGTACAATCGAAGAAGGTAAAATAGCTGATTTCGCTGTTTTTGATAGAAATCTTTTACAAGCAGATATTAAAACAGTAAGAAATGCAAAAGTAGTTATGACCATTATGGACGGAAAAGTAGTTTTTGAAAAAATATAGAAGGTGGATAAAGTTATGGGAGAGAAAAAGAAAAGAATTCGCATGCCGCATGCATGTACATTGATTTTTATGTTAATTGTAGTTGTTGCAATTATGACTTGGCTCATTCCAAGCGGTGAATTTCAAAGACAGATCGTAGAAACATCTACAGGGGAAAGAAATGTAGTAGTTGCAGGAACTTATCAACAGGTTTCGAAAGTAGCAGAGGATGGGACAAGTTTAAGACAAGGAATTGCCGCAGTATTAATGGCGCCCGCAAGAGGAATTCAATCTGCAATAGAAGTAATTGCTTTTGTATTCGTTATTGGTGGTGTGTTTCAAATTATGGCGAAAACAAATGCCTTGAATATGGGAATCAGAAAAGTTGTTAAAAAGCTTGGAAATAAAGAAGTTATGATTATTCCAATCCTAATGTTATTGTTTGGATTAGGAGGAACAACCTTTGGTATGTCGGATGAACTGGTGCCTTTTTATCTGCTGATTATGCCGATTATGTTTTCCATGGGTTACGATTCAATGACAACATTTATGACTGTTTGTCTAAGTGCTTCTATCGGTTATGCGGCATCGACGATTAATCCATTCAATGTTCTGGTAGCACAGGGGATTTCGGGTATTCAGGGTAATCCACAGTTAATATTCCGTATGATTCAATGGTTTATTATGATGGCAATCATTATCGCATTTGTAACAATCCGTGCAATGAAAGTGAGAAAAAATCCTGAAAGCTCTATCGTCTATGAAGAAGATCTAAAAAAGAGAAAAGAGATGCATATTCAGGATAATGATGCCGAAATGACGAAACGACAGAAATTAGTAATAACGGTATTTATACTTGGAATGATTTTAGTTGTATTTGGCCTTGTTAAATTTGGTTGGTATATGAATGAACTTTCCATGTGTTTCATGGGAATGGGACTTCTGATTGGTATATTCGGGGGATTAAAGGAAAATGAAATTGCAGACGAATTTATTAATGGAGTGAAGGACATCTCCTTTGCGGCAATGGTAATCGGACTCTGCAGCGGAATTATGGTAGTCGCTTCTGACGGAATGATCATTGATACGGTATTAAATTCTTTAAGTAACATTTTAGAAGGAACCAGCAATGCATTCTTTATTATAGTGATGTACATTGTTCAGTCATTATTAACATTCTTGGTACCATCTTCTTCCGGTCTGGCAGCTTTAACAATGCCTATTATGTCTTCCTTGTGTGACTTGCAAGGAGCCAATCCGGAAGGAGCAGTTACCGTTTTGCAGTATGCAAATCAGTTGACCAATATAATGAGCCCGGTGGCAGGAACAACCGTGGCAGGACTTGCCGTATGCAGAATTTCATTTGGAAAGTGGTGGAAAACAATCTGGAAGTTATTTTTACTGCTTACCGTTGTTGCATTAATATTCTGTATAATATCAGCCAATATGGCTTAATAAAAAATGATAATAGATTTTAGAATTGGGAGAAAAAAGGGAGAAGAAAGAATGAGAACACCAGAAGAATTAATCAAAAAAATATATGAGGAAAAAGGAAAAATAAATGATGTGTTTTTAACAGCATGCGGAGGTTCTCTGGTAGATTTATATTCCGGATATTACTTTGTGAATGCAGAATCAGAAACCATGCATTCTCATTGGCTAAATGCGAGAGAATTAGTGACATCACCGTCAAAATTTTTAAAAAGTGGTGCTTTGGTTATTCTTTGTTCTCATGGCGGCAATACAAAAGAAGTGGTAGAAGCGGCAAGGTTTGCGATGGAAAAAGGCGCGTCTGTCATTACGATGACGCATAATCCGGATTCCATATGTGCCCGAGAAGAATTTAATCCTATCATATATTCATGGAAAGACGATACAAATGAAAACGCAAGACCGCAAGGTATTGTATTACGCGTGTTAAATGAATTATTAAAGATGCAGGAACCGAATTACGGAAAATATGAAGCAATTTTAGACGGACTTGAAAAAGCAGATGATATGGTTCGCGCGGCAGTAAAAAAAGTGCAGAACCGTACGTGGATTTTTGCAGAAAAATATTTTAATGAGCCTTTTCTTTACATCATGGCATCCGGAGCTTCCTATTCGCAGGCATATGGTTTTTCGATTTGTTCCTTACAGGAAATGCAGTGGATGGACTGCTGCTACTTGAATTCCGGAGAGTACTTCCACGGGCCGTTTGAGTGTACAGACGAAGACCATCTTTATATTCTCCTTATGGGTACGGGGAAAGCAAGAGTTATGGATGAGCGTGCACTTGTTTTTCTGGAAAAATATGGGAAGAAGTACGAAATTATTGATGCGAAAGAGCTTGGAATTGAAAAAATTGATGAAAGCGTAAATGAGTATTTCTGCCCGATGTTATTTTATGCCATGAGCGTTGCTTACCGCACGGGATTACAAGATAAGAGAAAACATCCATTGGATATGAGAAGATATATGGGTGTTGTTGAATACTAAAATAGGATGGATAAAGGAGAAAGAATGATGGCGGAACACAATATAAAAGTATTAGGTTTTGGTGATAACGTAGTAGATATGTATGAGCACACCAAGACTATGTATCCAGGGGGGAACTGTGTAAATTTATGCGCATATGCCACAATCTTCGGAGTTGAAAAGTCCGCTTATATGGGCTATTTCGGAAATGATGAAAAAGCGGAATGGGTCATCAAGGCATTGGATGATTTGAAAATTGAAACTGTAAAATGTAAACAACTGGAAGGCGAAAACGGCTGGTCTAAGATTGATCTGGAGAATGGTGAGCGTGTTTTTGTTGATTGGAATGATGGAGGTATCAGAGGAAAAACTCCATTTATCTTAGATCGTTTTGATCTGGAATATATCAAGCAGTTTGATTTCGTTCATAGCGGAAACTACTGTTTTACAGAAAAAGAGCTTCCTAAAATAAAAGACGCAGGCGTGAAGATTTCTTTTGATTTTTCGGATGATTCCACGGACGAATATTATAAAAAAGTCCTCCCATATGTTGACTATGCGTTCTGCTCTTTTGACGGAAGCGATGAAGCAGTGAAAGAACATCTTAAGATGATGACAGAAGGCGGTGCCACGATTGCAGTGGCTTCACGCGGATCGAAGGGATGTATTCTCTACGATGGAAATGAATATTATGTGCAAGCTGCAGTTCCAATTGTAAAAGTAGTGGATACCATGGGCGCAGGAGATTCTTTGATTGCATCATTTACAATCGGTTATGTTGATAAGCTGAAAAAAGGAATGGAGCAGTCGGAAGCAATTCGTACAAGTCTTGCGGAGGCGGCAGCATTCGCATCAAAAATCTGCGAATGTTCCGGTGCGTTCGGATATGGAACAAAATATGAATAGGGAGAAGACAAATGATATACAAGGGTGATATATGGGAATATATTGAAGATACACCAAAGATATTAAGCGTCATATGGGAAAGAAGAGCTGCTATATTCGAAGATTGCATGAAAAATCTTATGCAAGAAAAAGTATCAGTATTATATTTGACCGGAACAGGCTCATCCTATCATAGCGCAGTTGCTGCGGCTTCTTTCTTAAAGAAAATATTGGGTATACGGGTTTTTCCCGTATACCCGATAACTATATCCGAGGAACTATGCTTTATGAATAAAAATAGCCTGGTTATCGGTATTTCACAACAGGGAACAAGCACGGCTGTTATCGCCGGATTAGATGAAGCAAGAAAGGCCGGAGTACCCACCATTTCGGTAACGGGAGAATATGACACGGAAATCACGCGTCATAGTGATGCTACAATTTATGTTGAATGTGGATACGAAGATGCAGGAGCTACCACCAAAGGATATACGGCAACGGTACTGACCTTAATTCTTTTTGGAATTGGATTGGCAGGAGTGCAGGGAATGCTGTCAGATTCCAAAGAAAAGGAATATCAGAGCCGTGTGAAAAGAGTGATCGATCATATGCCGGCGGTATTGGCAAAGTCGGTTAACTGGAGTCAGAAAGCGGCAGAGTCTTTAAAAGACTGTAAAAATCTGATTGTTCTATACGATGGAATGATGCAGGCAACGATGCTGGAAGCGGTCCTGAAAATATCTGAAGCATGTCGTTTCCCGGTTCGGGGATATCAAACAGATGCATTTATGCATGGAATGTATAATGCGGCAGATGAGGAAACGGAATTTTTATATCTGTTTCCACCGGATAAAAAGCAAAAACAGCAGTTGGATCGATTGTATGATTATTACGAAAAGCATGGAAACAGGCAGTATCGTATGGCGGAAGATTATTTTATAAATGATACGGAATTATCAGTATTGGAATATATTTTACCAATACAGATGCTATTTGTCTTAACATCCAGAAAGCGTGGAATTGATTTAAATATTCCAAAAGATCCTGATTTTCATAAATTCATGGGCAGTAAATTGGAAAAAGAAAAAATATAGGAAGATTTACCGCGACCTTGAAAAAATCCCGTTCTTTGATATACTGAAATTAAATATTATAGGAAGAGGAGGCAGGGATAAATGGATTTAAAAGAAATCATGCAGGAAAATGTATTTGCTGTTGTCGGAGACACAATAAATGAAGAAAAATATGCGTATAAAATAAAAAATAGTTTAATCGAGCGTGGATACAAAGTATATGCGGTAGGAAAAGAACTGGCATCGATAAATGAAATAGCTGACGATATCGATATTATTGATTTGTGTATCAATCCGGTAAAGGGATTACAGCTTATGAAAGAATGCAATAAGCAATATAAATGTATCGTAATACAGCCCGGAGCTGAAAGCGCAGAGCTATTGGAATATTTAGATCAAAATAAGCTTCCGTATATTCATGGGTGTTTATTGGTCGGATTAAGACTATATCCAAAGGCATGACGAAAGACTGCCGGAAATGAACAATAACATATAAAAATCAGTACATGATAAGAGGGTGTCCCAAAAGTCAAGAAATGACTTGAGGAACATCCTTTTTTTTGGTGTGAAAGCTGCCAGCTATAGGAATTATGAATAACCAGTGATAATTTTTATGAATTAGCACTATTAATCCATATGACATATAATACATATATAATTACTATGCAATAAGGTAATCGAGAAATACATGAGAAAATAATTGAAATCTCAAGGAGAGTGGAAATGGCAAGAGAATTCGAAGGAAAAACAGTTTTTATTACCGGAGCCGCAAAGGGACAAGGACGGGCGGTTGCTTTAGGCTTCGCCAAAGAGGGCGCAAATATCATCGCCTTTGATCTGGGGGAGAGGATATCCTATCCTGCCTATAACAAGTCATCCAATGAGGACCTGGAAAAGTTAAAAGGAGAGGTAGAAAAGTTAGGCGCAGAAATTGTGATCTTTGGTGGTGACGTACGAAAGGAAGAGGATGTTAAGGAGGCTGTTTCAAGAGGAATAAAGGAATTCAAAAAAATCGATATTCTTTTCAGCAATGCGGGAATTGCCGCTTATGGCTATTCGTATGAGCTTACGCTGGAGCAGTGGGATGCTATGCTCGATATTAATCTTAAGGGCGGGTGGCTTGTTTCCAAACATATTATCCCCCATATGATCGAACAAAATAGCGGTGTGATTATTTATAATTCATCGATTGCCGGCTTAAGGGGAATGAACAGAATGAGCCATTATGCGGCATCTAAGCACGGGCTTATCGGTCTGGCAAGATCACAGGCGATTGAGCTGGCGCCACATGGAATACGCGTTGTTACGCTTCATCCCACAGGAGTTAATACGCCTATGAACGATGGGCTCGCACAGATGGAAGGATCTACACCGTTGGAAATTGCAGAGCGTTCCGCAGGAAATCTTCTGCCGGTACCATGGGTGGAAACAGAAGATGTGGTAGAGTCGGTGAAGTTTATTGCAAGTGATAAAGCGAGATATATAACGGGAAGCCAGTTTGTGTTGGATGCCGGACTGCTTACAAGATAGTATCCGTACAACAGAGAAGAAAATTTTTATTAAAAATGAGGAGAAAATATTATGAAAAAAAAAATTGTTTTAGGAGCATTATTAATTGCTATGGCAGGAATATTCGGAGGATGCGGTAAAGCAGAGAGCGAAACAGCCGCAAAAAGTGTCGAAGAAACTTCTGCTCCGGAAGCGGTAAATGAATCAGAAGCGGAAGCTGGTGAGGCAGAAAATGAAGAAACACAAGCCGCCGAGGAGACAGCAGGGGATGAGGTGATTACAGTTTCGGTAGGAACAATGGGAACATACAGTCCTTTTAGCTATGTAGATGAAAACGACTATCTGACAGGATATGATATTGAAGTTCTTCGTAAGGTGGAAGAGGTGGACCCCAGCCTGCATTTTGAATTTACTACAGGGCCGTGGGAGTCATTATTTGTAGGACTGGATTCTGATAAATTCCAGATGCTTGCGAATCAGATATCCGGCACAGACGAACGCAGGGAAAAATATTACCTGACTGAGAATCCTTATCATACGGCAGTGAATCAGTTGATCGTAAAAAAGGGAAGAACCGATATTAACGGATTTGAAGATCTGGTTGGAAAGAAAATCGGCCTTACAGTCGGCGATGCACATAATATCGAAGCGGAAAAATGGAATGAAGAAAACGGAAATTCTTTAACACTTGTATATTATGAGGAAGACATTACAACTCTTCTCCAGGAAATCGTAAATGGTAAAATTGATGCAACATTGAATGATCCGGCTGTCGCGATCAGTAAAGCAGAAATCCAGGGCCTGGATGTAGAACCGGTCGGTGAGCGGCTTTCAGAAACTCCTGTATTTTTTATCTTTAAACAGGATGAGCTCGGAAAGACTCTTCAGGAGAAAATAGATGCCGCGCTGGGACAGCTGATTGAAAGCGGAGAGTTGTCAACGCTCTCAACGGAATGGTTTGAGGCTGATTATACACCACAGGGTAAATAGTAATGGGAAAAATATTTGATGTGGAGTTCATGATAGAGATTATCCCGGATATTCTCAAGGGGATTCCTTATACGCTGACACTTGCGGTCGTTTCATTTATTATCGGGCTTTTTATTGGATTAATTGGGGCGCTGATTAAGATTTACAGGGTTCCTGTGCTGCGGTTTTTTACAGGGTTATATGTGTCCTTCTTTAGAGGGACACCCCTGATCGTACAAATCTTATTGTTTTATTATGGTGTCCCTATTTTGTTAAGGATCATTAATCAGAAATTCGGAACCTCTTTCGATGTATCAGCGGTACCGGCCATGGTTTTTATGCTGGTGGCTTTTTCGGTCAGCGCCGGTGCCTATTTAACCGAATCCATTCGTGCGGCAATTATTTCCGTGGATAAGGGGCAATTAGAGTCCGCATACTCGGTGGGGATGAATACCACGCAAGCGATGATCCGGATCGTACTGCCGCAGGCCATAAAGGTTGCACTTCCCGTGTTTGCCAATTTCTTCATCGGTCTGCTAAAGGATACATCGTTAGCTTTTGCCGCATCCGTAACTGAGATTATGGGGCAGGCTAAGATTGAGGCAGGAAGGGCATCTCGTTTTTTTGAGGCATATATCGATGCTGCGCTTATTTACTGGGCGATATGTATTGTATTTGAATTATTGGTAGCAAAGCTGGAAAAGAATGTTCGAAGAAACGAGAGAGGTATGGCCAAATGATAGATATTAGAGGAGTGCAGAAATCATTTAAGAATACCGTAGTTCTGAAAGGGGTCAATCTGACAGTAGAGGAAGGAGAGACCGTAGCCCTTATCGGCTCCAGCGGTTCCGGGAAATCAACTCTGCTCAGATGTATTAATTTATTGGAAACACCGGATCAGGGAAGTATTGCCATCGGTGATTATAAGTTCAAAGCACATGATATTTCGAGGCATACAAAAAAGGAAGTAAGAAAAAGAACCGGTATGGTTTTTCAAAGTTTCGGACTTTTTGAAAATAAGACTGCGCTTGAAAATGTGACAGAAGCCTTAATCGTAGTACAAAAAAAGAAAAAAGACGAGGCCATCGAAATCGGGCGGTTTTACCTTGACAAAGTAGGTATGCTCAACCGGGCAAGTTATTATCCGACAGCATTATCGGGCGGGCAGAAGCAGCGAGTGGCAATTGCGAGAGCGTTGGCACTTAACCCTCAGATCATTTTATTTGACGAGCCTACTTCCGCCCTGGACCCGGAGCTCGTTCAAGAGGTTTTGCAGGTGATTAAGCAGGCATCCGATGACAGGATGACTATGCTGATCGTTACACACGAAATGGATTTTGCAAGGGAGGTCTCCGATAAGGTGGCATTTATGGATGATGGCATCGTGTTAGAGGTGGCGCCTCCGGAAAAGTTGTTTTTTCATCCGGAACATGAGAGGACAAAACAATTTATTGACAGATATATGCAAAGATTCAGTTATACAATATAGAACTTAGGAGGTCAGGTTATGGCATATATATCACAGATAGAATATGAAAAGGCATCTGATGAAGTGAAACATCAAATCGATAAGCAAATTAGTAACAACGGGCGTATTACAAATATGAAACTGACGTTGCTCCATTCGCTCCCATCTTATCATGCACTGATGGAATGGTATCCGCTTGAGAAAACCATCGAGCAGTTTCTTGGAGAACGAGCGGTGAATTTCTTCTGCTATGCGATATCAACAGAAAATGATTGTCTCATATGCAGTGTCTTTTTCCGCAAGATACTTAAGGATCTGGATATTGATTTCGATACTTTTCAGTTTACGGAAGAGGAGGATATTCTTATCCGGTATGGAAGAGCTATTGTAAACGATTCGAATCATGTTCCGGCCGAAATTTTTGATGAATTGAAAAAGCATTGGAACGAGGAGCAGATTGTAGCGATTACAGCATTTGCAACGATTATGATCGCAACGAATCTGATCAATAAGATTCTTCAGGTAGATTTGGACGATTACCTTAAAGCATATACAAAGGATTAAGCGGGGCGGTATGGACAAGGATTGGAAGGAAATATTCTGCTGGTTCCATGAACATCCGGAGCTGGGATATCAGGAATATGATACAACACGGAAAATCAGAGAAATTCTTCAAAAAGGCGGTATCGAGATAGTAGAGACCGGCCTTTCGACAGGATTGATTGCAGTAGTGCGCGGGAGTGCGAAGGGAAAGAACGTCGCTTTCAGGGCGGATATCGATGCATTGCCAATAGAAGAGCAAACAGGGCTTTCTTATACTTCTGCCCATAACGGCACCATGCATGCCTGCGGTCATGATTTTCATATAACGACAGCACTTGCAGCAGCAGAACGTCTGCATGAAAAAAGAAAAGAGATATCTGGAAACGTATTTTTTATTTTTCAGCCTGCGGAAGAGGTGGCAGATGGTGCCAAAACAGTAATACAAACAGGAGCGCTGAAGGAAGTAAACGAGTACTATGCGTTTCACGCAGATCCGGCACTTCCGACAGGAACGATCGGGCTGAAAAAAGGGACTATTATGGCAGCCGTTGATCAGTTCAAAGTTACTGTAGAGGGAAAGGGCACACATGCGGCAATGCCCTATTTGGGAAATAACCCCATACCTGTGATGGCACAGATGATGCTTGTCTTACAGACATCAGTGCCGCAAAAGGTTCCGGCTATCCACCCGAGTGTACTTAGCTTTACTCAGATATGTGCCGGGAATACATGGAATGTAATTCCAGAGAGCGGGTTTTTTCAAGGTACGATGCGCAGCATTCTCTTTCAGGAAAGAAAAGAGATGAAAGAGCGTTTTTTCACAATTGTTCAGGAATTTGCCAAAATGAACGATATGCAGGCACGTGTCGAATGGCATGAAGGCCCGGCCCCTATTATTAATGATGAGGATCTGTGCGATACCATAGAGCGCATTGCAAAAAAGAATCATTTCAGTATAAGACAAGTCGAAACCAATATGATCAGTGATGATTTTTCATGCTATTTGGAAGCGAACGAAAAGGCGGCGGGAATGTACCTTAAAGTAGGAACCGGAGAAGGATATCCGCTTCACAATTCCAGATTTACAGTGGATATTGCTGCGATAGAAATTGCGGCAGGGCTATTGACCGATATCTTACTGGAAGCAGCCAGATAGATTTCAAATGTAAATGAAACGCAGGAGTGAAAAAAGTACGATGTTAGAATTGTATCCGGATTTTTATAATGATGTTTTTGGGCCGATTATGCAGCCCGGCTCGAGTTCTCACACAGCCGGTCCGTGCAGGATCGGCTATGTTGCGTCCTGCCTGCTGGATGCGCCGCTGAAGCAGATACAGGTGTATCTGGATCCGGACGGCTCTTTTGCCGGAACTTTTGGTTGGATGAATGAAGACCTGGGCATGCTTGCCGGTGCTTATGGTTTTTTGCCTGAGGAGGAAAAGATATTTGATATCAGGCAGATTTTAAGTGAAGAGGGCATTCTCTATCGTTTTGATTTCGAGAAGATTGCGGAAAGCGCTCATCCAAATGCAGTCAAATTTGTTCTGACAGACAGGAACGATGAGAAGGCAGCGCTTGTCGGTAATTCTATTGGAGGCGGAATGATAGAGGTTGTATGGGCTATGGGAATTTCGATATCCTTTAAAGGGGATAGAGAATTCGTGCTCCAGGGGAGCCGCAGGCGGTACGTCCTTAAACCGATCTTGCCGGTTATTACGACGGAAAGAAAGAAACCCCAGCTTTTTGCGGATTTTGAAGAATGGATCCGGATTGCGGAAGAAAATCATCAAAGCTTGTGGGAAACCGCACTTGTATATGAAGAGAATTCCTCCGGATGGGGCAGAGGAGAGATTGTAGAGTACATGAGAAAAATCCAGCGGCTGCTGAAAAGGCAGACGGATTACATAGATGAAGCGCAGGAACAGCTTTTGGAAACACCTCTTTCCGGTTATCATTTTCGTAAGTGGGAGAATTATTGTAAACAATCGCCTCCGGCTGTTGGAGGTGCTATTACGAACGCGTTGACATACGCATATCGCGCTCAGGCATTCAGGAGAGGTGTTCAAATCGTACCGGGGCCTATGGGAACCGGAGGAGGATATTTGTATTCTGCCGTAAGAGCGGTTATGGAGGCAAGGCATCTGTCCGAGGAAGATGCCTTGCATGGATTGTTTGTTGCCGCGGGTGTGGGAGCAATCTGTTATACGAGGTCGGAACCCACCGGCGAAACAACAGGATGTGCCGGAGAATGCGGTGTCTGTTCAGCCATGGCGGCGGCAGCGATAACAGAAATGTCCGGCGGAGCGCCAAGGCAGGTGGAAAGCGCGGCATCATTAGCATTACAGGCGGCCATTGGCTGGCCCTGCGATCCGATACCGGGCGGAAATAATCAGCCATGTTTTAGCAGATTTACTACGGCTATAACTATGGCAATTACATTTTCTGATCTTGCTTTGTCGGGAAGGGAAGGGGTAATACCTTTTCATGAGGTTGTGGACGTGATGGACAGCGTGGGGAGAGAAATGCCGGCCGGTCTTAAGTGTACTGCACAAGGGGGGCTGTGCGCTTCGCCTGAGGCAGCAGAATGTAAAAGGAGGTTCATTTCTGCAATGGTTTAATATAACAGACAAAATTATGGACATAAAAGAATATATCTATTAAAATATTTGTTATACAGTCATGAAATATTAATACAGATAGAGTTTATAGGGAGGGGGATAACCTATGTACTATGTGGCAATTTGTGATGACGATAAGAGATTTGTTCAGTATGTAAAACGGATAATTTTAAGCAGTGGTCTGGATGAAAGCGAAGTTTTTTTCTATGAATATTATTCAGGGGAGGAATTAATAGAAAAGTGTAAAACACAGGATAATATTGATTTGCTTATACTGGACATGCAAATGAAGAAAATTAATGGAGATGAAACGGCCAAACAGTTTAGAATAAGGTTTCCCATGTCAATTTTAGTGTTTTGTTCCGGCAGCTGTCAGCCAACCGTAAAATGTTTTGAAGCAGCACCTTTTCGTTATTTGCTGAAGGAATATACGGACAAGCGCATGCAGCAGGAAATGAAAATAATTATCCAGGAGATGAAAAATAAAAAGACGGAACCGTACATTGTCGGAAACCGGCATTATAATACAGTAAAGTTAAAACCGGAGGAAATATTATATATAGCAATTTCCAAACACGGAAGTAACATTTATGCCTGCCCTAATATTAAGAAATATGATTTCGAAAACAACATAACATGCAAGGAAAGAGTGGATGAATTATATCCCATACTAAAAGATTACGGTTTTGCGTATGCCCATAATAGCTACATTGTAAATTTAAAATACATCAGGAGAAAAACGACAACAGAATTAGAACTGGTAGATGGCACTATTTTATCTATTGCGCGTTCGAAGGAGAAAGAACTCAGAGTCGAACTGGCCAGGAGTATGGCCAGGAAATATTGAAGTATAAGGGGATATTATGGAGTATTTGGATAAGGCGGTTTTGTTGTTGAGCTGTGTAGTGGAAGTATATATATTATTTGATTTTTTCGACAATTTTTTTGAGCGTAGAGGATCGTTTGAAAAATATAGAAGGATTATATTAATAAGTATTATAACTACAGGCATAATGTTTCTGATTAATTTGATGAACAATACATACTTGAATTTATTTGGTGTGGCAATTTTATTTTTTCTATATGTAAGCTTACTGTTTTGTACAAGCTTTGGAAACCGTTTGATTTATCTTATCATTGCGTTATCTATATTTTGGGGATGTGAATTTCTATTTGCCATATTATTGGAAATATCATCATACTTTCTCCAACAGACAAGTATTGTCAGGTTATCGGCAATTCCATGGCAGATGCTGACAATGAAATTATTGACATATATTTTGTTCGTGATTATAAAGCAGGTTTCGAATAAGTCCAGAAAGAGAATGAATAGTAAAATCTTTATGATGTATTTATGTGTTCCGATAGCAAATCTGGGAATTATGCTGCTTACCTATTATTCGGGCATGGAATTTAGTGAAAAGCTTTCGATGAGACTTTTAATGTCTGTGTGCTTTTCGCTTATGCTGCTTGGAAATATTCTCATATTTTATGCATTTAACCGGTACTCGGAAGAAATGTCCCTGAATATGAGACAGGAGGTAACGATCGTCCGTCAGAATGCAGATTTAAGTTATTATGCTCACGTACAGGAAACAAATGAAAAATACAAGGAGTTTATTCATGATACCAGCCATTATCTTAAAACAATAGGGGAACTCGCAAGAAAAAATCAAAATGACAGCATTTTAGACATTATATATGAATTAAATGTGGAACTGGAAAATAGTGCAATGGCCATATATAGTGAGAATCATATTATAAATGCTATTTTGAATGAAAAAGAAGCTCAGTGTATTAAGGAAGGCATTCTTTTTGACGTGTATGCCGAACCGGGAACTCATATGGGAAGCGTTGCTGATGTAGATATGATAACTATGCTGGGGAATTTACTGGATAATGCGATATGTGCGGCGCGGCAGGGGAAAAAGGAACGATATGTCAGAACCCGTGTTTTTATGCAGAATGAAGGCAGCTTTTGTGTAGTGAAAATTACAAATGATTTTGGAGGAGAGATTATACGCAGCGAGAACGGCTTCGTTTCGACCAAGAAGGAAAAGGGAATCCATGGAATAGGCATCCAAAGTGTGAAAAATACTGCGGAGAAGTATAATGGATATCTGGAATGCTTTATAGAAAAAGATATTTTCACAGCTATTCTGGTTTTGCCTGCAATATAGTATAAAAATTAAAAAAGAAATCATATAATGACAGAAGATGTATTCGTTAAAAGCAACGGATGCATCTTTTTTTGACAGAAATTGAGCGCCCTTCTTTTTAAGGTTATCGATCCGGTCTGACCTTGACATCATATTATCATTGTGTTATATTCAACTTGTGTAATATAAAGGAGGTGTTCGTATGTCATTAAAACATGGTCTGTTGGGTCTCTTGAATTACGGCTCTATGACAGGATATGAACTGGATAAGGCGTTTAAGGCTTCTCTTTCGTTTTTCTGGCAGGCAAAGACCAGTCAGGTCTACCGCGAACTGGATGCAATGGAACGGCGCGGCTGGCTGACCAGCGAACGAATTATGCAAACTGAAAAACCGAATAAAAGAGTATATACCATAACGGATAGCGGAAAAGAAGAACTTGCTGACTGGCTTTCACTGCCGGAGGCGGATATTGCCGATGCGATGCGTGTTAAAAGCGCATTTCTGATACGCGTTTTTTTCGCCGGAGAAACAAATATCGAGCAGTCACTCGATATGCTTCGTGCATATCGGGATAAATGTCTGGAAAGCAGGAAATCATTAAGGGCCGCTCATACTGCAAGTGCGGAATACGGGGCGGTTGTAGGAGATAAGAGAAAGGCAGCGTTTTGGGAACTCTCTATCCTTTACGGCGAAGCATTCTACGATGCCAGCCTGGATTGGGCAGAGAAAGCAATCACCATTTTGGAGGACAGGGGCCTATGAAAGTCTTAGTTGTGAATGGTTCACCGAAAAGTGAACGCAGCAATACCATGTGTTTGACCCGCGCTTTTTTGGATGGAGCCGGGTGGCCGGATGCGGAGATAATTGATGTGGCACGGGCAGGCATAAAGGCTTGCCTGGGTTGCTTCGCCTGCTGGAATAAGACACCGGGAAAGTGTGTCATAAATGACGGAATGGATAAAGTCTTATCCAAAATAATTGCCGCAGATGTGATCATTTGGTCTTTTCCGCTTTATTATTTCAGTGTCCCCGGTGGCCTGAAAAATCTCATTGACCGCCAACTCCCCTTGAATTTGCCGTTCATGGCAGAGGAAAATGAAAGCGGAGGTCATCCGGCGCGATACGATTTGACCAATCAAAAGCATATCGTTATTTCAACTTGTGGGTTTTGGACGCATAAAGGTAATTACGAAGCAGTCACCGCTATGTTTGATCACTTTTGCGGAAAGGACAACTACGCGACAATTTATTGCGGTCAGGGAGAATTGTTCCGCGTACCCGAGTTAAAAGTCCGCACGGATACATATCTGGAGCTTGTTTGCCGGGCCGGAGCGGAGTATGCCGCCGGAGCGATTCATGCCGGAACACAAGCGGAGCTGGCAGAGCCGTTATATCCCCGCAATGTGTTTGAGAAAATGGCGGATGCTTCCTGGGGAATTGCCAAAGACGGGGATTCGGGAAATTCCGCGGACGACAGTCTGAACTTTACAACGCAAATGGCAGCTTTATATAAGCCGGACGGGGTAGAGCGCATAATAGAGTTTTACTATACCGACATTGAAAAAACTTATCAAATCCTGCTGAAAAAGCAAGGCTCGGAGGTCATAACGGATGACTTCAAGCCGTACACTACGAGAATTGAAACGCCGTACTCGGTTTGGCTTTCCATTGCCCGCGGAGAAATCTCAGGGCAGGAGGCAATGTTTCAGAGGCTATACAAAGTCATTGGTGATTTCAGCCTCATGCTCAAATGGGATGATTTGTTCGGGGAACAAACGCCGCCGAAGCGTTCAGAACATAAGACACCGCACAAAACCAATATGATGCTTCTTCTTGCCCCATGGATTGTCATTTGGATAGCTATGGCCGTCAATTCTATTGTCGGCGGTGCGACAGGTATTGCGGTGGCGGCGCTCATTCCGCTGTTATGGATCAAGTTCCGGCCTGTCGTCTACGAGCAAATCAGCATTCCTATTGTGGCAGGGCTTTCACTGGCGGTGCTGCTCGGTGCGGATGTGAGACTGATCGTGTGCGCCAGCTATTTGATATTCGGGCTGATGTGGTTTACCGGTGCGTTTCCTAAAGTGCCTCTGACCGCCCATTACAGCGCGGAGGGTTATGGTGGGGAAAGAGCCCTTGAGAATCCACTGTTTATCAGAACAAACCGCATCTTGACCATAGCCTGGGGTGTGCTCTATCTTGTCACACCGATTTGGACATATATCCTGATGGGAACGGGACTTTCACCCTATGTAGGATTAATCAATTCTATCCTGCCGGCACTGATGGGTGCGTTTACGGCATGGTTTCAAAAATGGTATCCGTCACGATATGCAAGCGGAGGTACAATATAAAAAAGTGCGGTAATCCGTTTTGACCGGATGTATCAAATCTTCTGTGTTTTGACAAAAACTGTTCTTCAGTTTGCAAAAATTGCCAATTATATTGTTTAGTTATACAGATGAATGTAGAATAACAAAAAAACACGGAGGTATATTCTTATGAAAATGAAAAAAAACATTGTATGCAAAACACTTGGTATCATGAATTGCCTGGCACTTATGATGGTAGTACAAACTGCAAATGTATGCTGCACGTGGATATTTCATCAGCCCGAGTTTCCGGAAGCGGCAAATAAGTTTAAAAAGGTTCAATAATGATCTTAAAAGTTGTTGATTTTATTCTTGACAGGCAGCTTGAAAACGGAATGATTTCCGGAGAAGACACCAGCGTGTATCGATATGGTTATACGCTGGTGCTGGAAGTCATGATAAATATTATCATAGCAATAATGATCGGCTTGATTTCGGGGGAACTGGTAAGTGTATTATTATTCATGGTGATGTTTATACCTTTGAGGAGTTATTGCGGCGGTTATCACGCGTCCAAAACGTGGATATGCATAATATTGTCCAATATTGCAGTGGCAGGTGTTGTGCTCGTTGTTAAGAAATTCCAATTTGCTGTCGATTATATACCGCTGCTTACGGCAGAGGTGATTGGTACTGCCGTCATATTGCTTCTGGCTCCCATACAAAGTGAAGCGAAGAAATTGAGCGATAATGAAAAGCAGGTATATAAAAAATACGTTCGGTTCATTTTGATAATAGAGTTGGTTTTTGCACTAATATTCTTTCTCATATTTAAATTAAATAAGTATGGCCTCATAATCATAATGGTACATATTATACAAGCGGTATCCCTGCTCGCTGTACATTTAAAAGAATCAAGGACGGGAGCCGCTGAGGTGTAAAGCCGATTTGTTAAGGAAACGGGATTTATATAATCAAAGCCCAAATAATATCAGAATAAATAACATAAATATAAGATTATATTTATCCGGTTTTCCTTGCAATTTATAGATGGGCGGAGTATGGATTACTTCAAGTATTCAGCCTTAATGACGTACCGGCAAAGCATATCCGTCAGCTCGTCGATTACCTTATCCTTATCGTAGGAAGTTTGATAGAACTGCACTTCATGAACGACCGCCTCAATACTGTTCTGGATAACCATTCCGGCAGTGGTAAAGTCTGTAATCCGAAGCAGTCTGCGGTAGCCTTGCAGTATTCGAAGAACCTTTTCGGCAGCATAGCTGCGATATTTTTCTTCAAGTACACGGAATTCTTCATATTGTTGGGAGAGACTTGTGATTTCCTTCTGAAATGCAGGCATATAGGTGTGTATCTGCATAACAGTCTGTATATAGCTTCTGATCAGTTCTGCGGGGTCCGGTATCACGTTGTCCTCATTTTCAAGCCCGATATCCGGAATCTGTGCCAGTGCATCCTGATACAGATCCTTGACTAATTCTTCATAGAGAGCTGTTTTATCCGTAAAATAGGAATAGAATGTTCCGATGGATAAGCCGGCTTTTTTTGCTATTTCATTGGAACTTGTATTGTGAAAGCCCTTCTCGGAAAAAAGTATAAGTGCTGCCTGCTTTAATTGCTTTTTCTTTTCTATACTGCGTGCCTGTTTCGGTATGCGGATTTCTTTGTTACCCATTTAATTCCTCCGTCTGCAAGTTTTCACTCCATATCGTTTCATTTTCATCCTAATTTATTTTAACATATGACGATTAAAAAACAAGACTGTTACTGTTCATATGTTACTCTTCACTCTGTTCACAGTAACACATGATTTCTGCATTTAAATTCGCTTCGCGAAGCAGAAATCATCTCCTGAATCATGTTCTTACGCAGCTTAACAGCAAGTGTTAAGCTGCTGTATGAACAATACCCTATGATCCTCGATATATGAGTAAATACTCATAAAAATATTGACAACAGCAAAGCGGAGCTATATATTTATAACATGAGTTATAACTCATATTATAATAACTCTATACAGACTTAGACAAGGGAGGAAATATCGATGAGCTTTATCCGTTTTACGAATGTAACAAGAGAATATCGGTCAGGTGAGGCCGTGATCAGAGCGTTGGACAATGTAAGCCTTGAAATTGAAAATGGACAGTTTACTGTCATATTGGGTCCGTCAGGCTCCGGAAAATCTACATTACTAAATCTGCTGGGAGGAATGGACTATGCGAGCAGCGGTGACATACAGGTAGGGAAGCGCCGGGTGTCAAAGCTGAATGAGCAGGAACTGACGGTATACAGACGCCATGACATCGGTTTCGTGTTCCAGTTCTATAATCTTATTCCCAATCTGACGGCTTACGAAAATGTGGATATATCGGTAAAGCTGAGTAAAGCTCCGATCACTGCCAAAGAAGCGCTCGAAGCGGTAGGGCTGTCGGAACGTGCAGACAATCTCCCGGCACAGATGTCAGGCGGAGAACTGCAAAGAGTTTCCATAGCAAGAGCTTTGTGTAAAAATCCCAAGCTTTTGCTCTGCGATGAACCGACGGCTGCCCTGGACAGTCAGACGGGCAAAAAAGTACTTGTCATGCTCCAGTCAATGTCACGCAAATATGGGAATGCGGTAGTACTCGTTACCCACAATGCGGCAATCGCACCGGCAGCAGACCGTCTGATCAGGCTGAAGGACGGAAGGATCGAAGAAATTGCCGACAATAAAAATCCTGTGGGCATGGAGGAGGTTGAGTGGTAATGCAATATTTACATGTGAAGTTTTTCAGAGATTTGAAAAAGTTGTGGTCGCAGTTTTTTTCCGTGTTTATGATGGCTATGATTTCTATGACCATATTTTCAGGAATGAACTGTGTCTGGAACGGAATGAAGGCATCGTCGGAAGAATATTTTGCCGACACCGATCTGGCAGATGTGTGGGTGTATGCGGGACAGATTACAGATAGAGACATGGAGGCGGTAAGAGAGCTGTCCTATGTTAAAAATGCAGAGGCGGCAATGAGCTTTTCTGTGGAAGGACGGAGAGGGAAAGAATCGGATACGGAGATCAGAGTGGTAACATTGAAGGAGGAGAGCCTGCGCGTTCTAAATCCGCTGATCAGAAGCGGAGAGCATTACAGCGATACGGACGGAATATGGATAGATGAGGACTACGCCGCAGAGCATGACCTAAGTGCGGGGGATACGATCGATGTATCGATCAATGACGAAATATTTGAAGTCATCATAAAGGGAACCGTTCTCGATGCCGAGAATATTTATTTTGTTACATATGGTACGGACAGCGTACCGAATCATCTCAGGTATGGCTATGCCTATATGAGTGAAGCTTATGTCAGGGATTTATTAGGCGCTGTAGCAAATAATCAGATAAGAATCGATATGACAGGTAAATCCGGCGTTTCGAAGGAACAGGTCAGAAAGGACATGGAGGAAGTTTTTAACGAAAGGCTGTATTCCGTCTCCCTGAGGGAAGATATGCCGTCCATCTGGCAGGTTCAAAAGGAGCAGCAACAGATTAAAAAGATGGCAGTGCTGTTCTCGATAGTATTTGTGCTGCTTTCCCTGCTTACGATGTATACAACAATGAGCCGTCTGGTGAATAATCAGGTAGTACAGATCGGAACTATGAAAGCGATGGGATTCTATAAGAGGCAGATTTATGGGCATTATGCCTTGTATGGCATGGCGGTATCCCTGCTTGGCGGAAGCTTCGGAATCCTCGCAGGCAGGCTGTTCATATCGGAACTGGTAATGAATATCAAGAAAACCACACTCACGCTTCCTGAGTGGAGTAAGGTGCTTGGAATTGAGAGTGCTGTGCTTTGGCTGTCAATCGTACTTATTTGTACTCTGGCCGCCTTACTGACAGCCCGTAAGGTCATAAAGGGTGTGCCGGCGCAGATCATAAGGGGCATTGTAGAGCAGAAACAAAAAAGTGATAAGCCGCTGAAACGTTCCCGTTTATCTTATGAGTGGCTTTGGACTCTCAGGGCGATAAAGGTTCATCCGGCACGTTATATTATGGGAGTGGTGGCAATTGCCGGAAGTATGATACTAATGGTAGCCGGCATCGGAGTATGGGATTCTATTAATAGTTCGTATGATGATGTATTCAAAAGAGAATATACCTATCAGTATAGCGCTGCTATAAAGAAAGGCGGAGATAAACTGCTGCAACAGGAGCTTGCGGATGACAATGTTCAGTACTCGGAAGCAAAGACCGCCGTCTTTAGGAAAAATGATATGGAGAAAAGCGGAGTACTATCTATTATATCGGACGGAACATTGCTTCACCTGTTTCTTTATGAGAGCGGCGAAGAACAGAAGCTTCCGTCAAACGGAGCTTTTATCACTTATAAGCTGGCAAAGCAGATGGGAGTGAGAGAAGGGGATATCATTCGCTGCCGGCCGGATACTTCGGCGGAGGAATTTCAGATAGAGATAAAGGCAGTTGTAGATGCAAAGATGCCTCAGGGAATCTTTTTATCGGAAGCTGCGTGGAAGGAAGAATTTACGCCTAATACTGTTTATCTTGGAAATGCTTCAGGTTATGAAGCTATCGAAGGCAGCGACCTGGTAACCGGGCTGACATCTATTGACGAACAGCGTGAAAACATGGATACCATGCTTGAAAGCGTGCGGTCTATTATGTATATCCTGATTTTGGCGGCATTAGTGCTTTCGGCAGTCATCCTGTATAATCTGGGAACCTTAAGTTTTATTGAACGTTACCGCGAATATGCAACCATGAAGGTACTCGGTTTTTATAAAAAGGAGATAAACAGGATGGTTCTTACGGACTGCGGACTGAATCTGCTGACCGGCATGGTGCTTGGAGTTCCGGGAAGCCTTGCATTCCTAAATCTTTATGTGGGAGTGGTTTCCATGGAAAATATGGAGTGGACACCATATATTTCCCCGGTGCATTTTGTGACGATAGCTCTTATTATCGCGATATTTTCAATTCTTATCAATCTGTTCGTATGCCGGAAAGTTAGAAAGGTGGATATGGTTGAGGCGCTGAAATCGGTGGATTAAGAGGGATAAGTAACAAATGATGAATTATCTCAATAATACCCTTGACGAACCCCGTCCTTAAAATGTATCATATCCATAGGTTAGTCAAAACTAACTGGAAAGGAGATGAAATGAGCAAGGAAGCATTTAATATAATGCAGGAAATGGATTTAAAAGACATAGAAACACAACTGGCTTTGCAGTGTGCTCCGCTCATATCGGGTCTGAAGATTTCGAATCTATTGATTATTCGCAGAGACAAACTCGCCGAGCTTATGATGATTTTGAGGTCGACAAGTATTTCCAGCTATGTACTGCGAAATAGCAAAGAGAAAATAGCGATTCTTTTATTTAATGAGAAGAAGCTGACTTCGTATCTAAAAGAAGAGCGTGTGGTAAAGCTGCTGGGCGAAATGGGATACCATGGGAATTCTCTGTATGATATACTGCCGGTTTTTAGAGAAAGGTATAAAAAATACATGTCGGATAAGATACAGTTTCCCCATGAAATGGGAGTTCTGCTGGGTTATCCGATTGAAGATGTGGAAGGCTTCATTCGCTATAACGGGAGAAATTCCATGCTTACCGGCTATTGGAAGGTATATGAGAATATCTCTGCGAAGGAGCAGCTTTTCCGCAAATTCGAAATAGTAAAAGAAACGATGCTGCAATTGATTTTTTTCGGAGTAAGTATTAAAGACATTATAGAAATTTACAGAGAGGATAGGCTGCAAGAGACAGCGGCCTAGGAGGAAAAAGATATGGAAAAAATTTATGTTGTATATTGGTCCCAGACAGGGAACACCCAAGCGATGGCGGAAGCGATAGGTAAAGGAATCGAAGCGGCTGGCAGGGAAGCCGAGGTAGTGGATGTGAGCAAGGTTTCTTTGGCGGAACTGAAAAAAGCGAAGGCATTTGCTCTGGGCTGTCCGGCTATGGGAGTTGAAGTGTTGGAAGAATCCGAAATGGAGCCGTTTGTATGTGATGTGGAAGGATTTGCAACAGGAAAGACGATTGGGCTTTTCGGTGCTTACGGATGGGGCGACGGACAATGGATGCGCGAATGGGTAGACAGAATGAATTCGGCAGGCGCGTCAATACTGAACGGAGAAGGCCTGATTTGTCAGGAGATGCCGGATGATTCCGGATTAGCTCAGTGCGAAGAATTTGGAAGACAACTGACGCAGGTGTGATGGAACAAAACATGCGTAACCAGGTGAGTAAAATATGCCGGTCATTGTTATTTCTTACAATCCATCCATCGCCATACGGTCATCGGCACAAAACGGTGCATTAATATAGTGTCCTAAAGTTGAGTGACTGATGAATATGCTGTATTATGATAAACACAGCTTATATTTTGAATGGAGGTCAGAAAGATGAGAGGCAATGAACTGCTTCTTCGTCCCCTTGATGATGCGGATATAGATTTGTTAACTTCATGGCTGAACAAGGATTATATCTTAAAGTGGTATCACGATGCGGACGAATGGCTTGGCGAAATACATAGACGACATGATGCTTATTCATGGATACACCATTTTATAGTTATGGATGGCGAAACCCCTATTGGCTTTTGTCAATATTACGATTGCTATGCTGCGGGGGACATGGAAGATTGGTACAGTGTATCGGCGCCTTACGATACTTTTTCGATCGATTACCTGATCGGCAATGAAGCCTTTCTTGGTAAAGGGTATGGGAAAGCAATTGTGGGGCTGCTGACAGATACTATTCGAACAGTAGAAAGAGCCAGACGGATTGTTGTTCAGCCGGAGAGGGAAAATCATGCGTCCAATCATGTACTGATTGCAAATGGCTATGTTTATGATGAGCAGCGAAAGTATTACTACAAATTGCTGATTTAGTTTTGCTGAACAATAAACGAAGACAGCAATATCAAAACAAGTTAATCGGGTTTACAAAATTGTGCATTATGATGAAAATTTTCATCATAAGCACAATTTTTTTTACTTGCAATATGATTTAAGAGTAGTATAATTACCGATTGTAGATAACAAACATCCATAATGGATAAAAGTTATCCACGAATTGATTTATAAACCGTATTGCTATTCGCGAGATATGTTAAGGAGGTAAAACGTTGAAACTTACAAAAGGATTTGAACAAGCGGCCTGCATTATCGTTCTGCTTGCAACCCAGGACCCCGGTATTCCTTTGTCTTCACAGGAAATAAACAAGAGGTTAAAGTGTTCTCCCTCTTATTTGAGGAAAATCATCCGTAAGCTGGTTGTGTCCAGGCTGGTGAATTCCGTTTCGGGAAACAACGGCGGCTTTACGCTGGCGGTAAATGCGGAGGATATTAATTTACTGCAGGTGGTAGAAGCACTGGAAGGACCAATTGAAACGTTTACCGATACGGAACTTATCAGTGAGGTATTTAAGGATTTTCCGTTCATTACGGATCAAGGAACTGCGATTTTGAAAAATGCATTTGCACAGGCCGACAGGCTGTGGAGAGATTCTTTGAGGAACAAGACGGTTTATCAATTGCTTATGGAAGCGGTGGGGGAAGAAAAGCTGGCTTTGTACGATTGGAACCAGCCGGAAGAAAAAAGAGAGTTATTAATTAGAAAGGTGATGAATTCGATACATGGAAATGATTAAAAAAGAATGGCAGGCAATCTTTAAGAACAAAATTTTATTAATTTCTTTTATTGTTATTTCTTTTATCCCGATTCTCTATGCTTCATTTTTCCTGAAATCCGTTTGGGACCCTTATGGAAAAACCGGAGATTTGCCGGTTGCGGTAGTGAATGAAGATAAAGAAGTGGAATACAACGGAAAAGTGCTGAATGTAGGAGCGGAGGTCGTAGACCAGCTAAAAGAAGACGAGAACTTGAATTGGGAGTTTGTTTCGGGAGAGAAGGCAAAACAGGGTTTAGAAAATCAGGAGTATTACATGATTGTAACGATTCCCGAAGACTTTTCCGCAAATGCTGCGACAGTGATGGATGAACGCCCGAAGAAAATGAACATCGAATATGAGACAAACGGCGCATTGAATTATTTAGGCGAGGTAATCGGTGAGACCGCCATGAAGCAGCTAAAGAGCGAGGTTTCTGAGAAGGTTACGGAGGTTTATGCCAAAGCGATCTTCGACCAGCTCTCCGAAATCGGAGATGGCTTTGCGCAGGCGGCTGACGGAGCGGAGCAGCTGGATGAAGGTGCCAATGATTTGGCGGAAGGAAGCAGGGCTCTGACGGACGGATTGAATACGTTGGCGGACAGCACCATAACCTTCAGCGACGGAGAAGAAACCTTCAGCGTTGCTCTCGGACAATATTTGGAGGGCACAGCTAAATTGGACGATGGTCTCGGTGAATTAAAGGCGGGTGTGGATACATTGGGAGAAAAGGTCCCCGACTTAGCGGATGGCGTAAACCGGCTGGATGATGGTTCCGGCAAGCTGGCATCCGGCATCAAGGACTATACCGGCGGTGTATCCAGGCTGGCGGATGGAACCAATACCCTGGCAAACAATGGAACTGCCCTTAAGACGGGGGTAACTACCTTAGTCGCCGGTTTAAGCAACGGAACCGCACAGCTTCAAAGCGGAGCCAATCAGGTCTCGGCAGGCCTGACCCAGATGTCAGGCAGTATAGGCACTCAGATCGATTCCGGTGCTGAACAGCTGGCGGCACTCGATAAAGGGTTGACAGATCTCAATAGCAGCATCCAGGGCCTGAACCGAATGCTGGCGGCAGCAGATGCAGCCAGTCCGGCAGCGGCGGATGCAGCAGTTTCGAATATTTCGGGAGATGATACCGCGAACATTATCAATGCGGCGGAAGCGGCGAAAAGCAGCGCGAATAATATAATGAACAGCGCCGCCACTGTCTCTTCGGAATCTTCCGCATTGGACGGACTTAGAGAAACGGTAAGCAACTCATCGGATCTGGACGATAATTCCAAGAGCATCGTGCTTGGCATGATCGATGCGGCAGCATCAAACAGCGGCTCTGATTCTGGTATTTCGGCTGAGGCGGCGAACATCGTAGCCAATATGGATGCGGTAGAACGCGGAGTATCCGGCATTGAGGCCAGTGAGGCAAACATGAGCGCAGAGGTGAGTGCCATGTCTGCGGCAGCAGGCTCTGCCGCCCAGGTGGCAGCGGCGGTAAATCAGATCGCGGCGGGAGCTAATCAGGTGCTTCCGGGAGCTCAGGGCGCGATTGCCAGCCTTTCGGGGGGCTTAAGCAGTGTAAAGGCAGCTTTGGACGGTCAGCTTATCCCCGGCATGAGTCAGTTGACGGGAGGCATTACCAGTCTCCAGACCGGTTTGGAAGGAGGCTCAGCGCAGCTCAGCACAGGCTTGGATACTTATATTGCGGGAGTAGAGCAGGTGAACGAAGGTGTGAAAACTTTGAAGAACAATTCCGCAGCTCTCAATAGCGGGGCATCGACGCTGAGCAGCGGACTTAACCAGCTCAACGACAATGTGCCTGCTCTTCAAGACGGTGTGAACGCACTGGTATCCGGTACCAATACGATAAAAGAAGGCAGTGAAGAGCTGGTAAAGAATAACGATGACCTTATGGCAGGAGAGAGTAAGCTTCAGGAGGCTTCCGCACAGTTGAGCGAAGGCTCGGCAAAATTAGCGGACGGCGGCATAACCCTTCAGGATGGCCTGAATACCTTTAAAGATGGAAGCGGTGAATTGGCGTCGGCCTTAAGTGACGGCTCCCGACAGGTAAATGACGTTCATACGACGGATAAGACGGCGGAGATGATTGCACAGCCAAATGAGATCACGCAGGAAAAATACAGCGATGTGCCTAACTATGGCCATGCGCTGGCCCCATATGTATTATCGCTGGCCTTGTATGTAGGCTGTTTGGTATTCAATTTCATTTATCCTATCCGGAAGATTGCGGAAAAAGAAAAATCAGTGTTCCAGTGGTGGATAAGCAAGATAACAGTAGGGGCGGCTGCGGCTACGGCAATGGCTCTTATCGAAGCCGGAGTGATGATGTTCATTGGCCTGGAACCGGATCACATACTTCAATACTTCGCGGTGGCGCTGGTATCTGCATACGCATACATGTTCCTCATTATGTTCCTGGCGATGGCCTTCGATAATCCGGGAAGATTCGTGGCTATGATATTGCTCATATTGCAGCTTGCGGGCTCGGGCGGAACCTTCCCGATGCCTCTTACGGATAAGTTCTTCAGGAACATTCACCCGTATCTGCCCATGACACACTCCATTTACGGATTTAGAGAGACGATAAGCTCCGGCCTGGGAGAAGCTACCTTCACGAGCAATGCGCTGCTGATGCTTGGCATAGCGGTAGTTTCACAGCTTTTACTGTTTCTTTCCATGAAAGTGCTGAAAAAGATCCATAAGGACGGAATCTCACAGCTTGACGACAATCAAAAGCTTCTTGATGACAATTATACTTATAGCTGTTGATAAAAGGCAAACCGCTTACGAAATACACAACAATTTAAATGACTTATATGATATGAACAAAAAGGCAATAAATGTCACTTATCCAATATCAGATGGATAAATCGAGGTTTATTGTCTTTTTATTTATTTTAATTGCATGATGGTCGCCAATTTTTGTATTTGGGAGGAAAGCTTATTGTCAAGGGGAACGCTCCCTATTATACTCATGATAAGAGTATACGGATTACTGAGAACGGAGTGAGCAGTAACCCATATGGGGGGTGGCAGATTGTTTCTTAGATTGGAAAGAAATCCTGAGCAGCAGGAGACGGAAGTAATTGTTAAATATGCGAAAATGGATCAGGACGTGAAGCGTCTCATTTCGCTTCTTCAGGCGGCGGATACAAAAATCATATGTGAATCGAAGGATGGAGAGAAAGTAGTGAAGGCCGCGGATATTTTTTATATTGAAAGCGTGGATAAACGGACATATGTTTATTGCGAAAATGAAGTATACCGAACGCAGCTGCGTCTATATCAGCTGCTGGATATACTGTCCGATATAGATTTCGTTCAGATCAACAAGGCATGTATTTTAAATATAAATGTTCTGGATACGATGAAGACCTTATTCAACAGCAGGATGGAAGCGACGCTGAAAAATGGGGAGCGGCTTTATGTAACAAGAAAGTATCTAAACGGCATTAAGAACAATCTGAGGGGAGAGGAATCATGAAGAGGATTTTAATAAACATTATGTCAACAACTGGTATCACTCTTGTCGTTTTGGCGGCGGTAGCTTTGCTGTATGGAGGCGAATGTCTTTTTGTCAGTACTGTTTTTGAGGTTCTCATAGCAAATGCCGCAGTACATCTCGGGCTTATCTTTACCAGCAAGTATGAAAACAAATATCCCATATTGGAGGCGCTCTTGAACATTACCTATGCAACAGCTGTAATCGTTATCTTCGGACTCATTTTTGACTGGTACAGCAGCACGCCCATAGGTGTGCTGCTCATTATGGTGCTGCTCATTTATGTCATAGGCTATTTTATTAGCGCCCTTGGCGCAAAAGAGGATATGGAGGAAATCAATCGCCTGCTTCGGGAACGCAAGGATTCATTTAAATTAAAATAGTCATTTGCGAAACTATTATATTATGCAAATTTTATGTGCCAGATTATATTTATCGACAACTTTTCACGGTGGATTTGTTTTTTTCTCCGACGTTTGCGGCTGTATTTTTAAAGGAAACCTTGAAGTAGTCATAAGCGGACGGGTCGGCAGCAAAGCGCCTCCATGTGTGCGCTGCCTAAACGCCGCATCCTTGCGGCGTTTTCCCTGAGAGCGTTGGTTTCCTTAAGAAAATACAAGCCGCTCACTAAAGGAGGCAAAAACAAACACACCGTGGAAAGTTTTAGCTAAGTTAAGAAATGGCACATAAAATTGGTGAAGGTAACGAGTTTCGCAATTACCTATTAAGGTTAGGGTGTCAAAAGGTCCTTTATAAATACATTCTGGTCAATATGCCCAAAACAAAAAGAACGACTGCGCCTATGTAAATATTTAGAAGTTCTTTCTCTGGATATTTGAGCCATACCAGAAAACAAAACTGTTTGAGCGCAGCGAGTTTTTTGTTTTCTGTTATGTTTGGCGCGAATAGACTGAGAATTAGAACTTCTTATATATTGGAATTCGGAGCAGGAGTCTTTTTGTTTTGAGCATATTGACTTGAGACGTTTGCAAAAGGACCTTTTGACACCCTAATCCTATTAAATTAAAATTATAAAGGGAGAAAAATTTTGAAGGCTATATTAAAAGCGGAAAACATTATTAAGGATTTTGAAAAGGAAAGGGTCATCAAAGGCGTTTCTTTGGATATTTACGAAAATACATTTACGGCGATACTCGGTCCCAGCGGCTCGGGAAAGTCCACCCTGCTGAACATTCTGTCGGGTCTTATACGCCCTACGCAGGGAAGCGTGAAGTACGGGGATGAGGTAATGACTTCATGGTCCGAAAAAAGGCTTGCCGATTGGAAACGTACCGAAGCCGGGAATATATTCCAGGAATATTTGCTGTTAGAGAATCTGACGGTGGAAGAAAATATAAAAATCGGCGTCAGCCCGAAAAAGGGCGCCCTTTCTTTCGAACGCCTGGTTCGTATTCTCGAAATCGACGACATATTGGGCAAATTTCCGGCACAGCTCTCCGGTGGTCAGAAGCAGCGCACTGCAATCGCACGTGCAGTTATCAAAGGCCCCGGCCTTTTGTTTTGCGATGAAGCTACGGGAGCTTTGGACGAAGAAAACAGCAAAAAGGTAGTAGGGCTGCTGCATGACCTAAAATCGGTCTTCGGTATCGCCGTTTTGTTCACCACACATAATCAGCAGATCGCCAAAACGGCAGACCGCATTTTGACGATGAAGAACGGGATGATATACCAGGACGTTCGAAATGATGCTCCGATAACGGCCGATGCCATGATATGGGGGTAAATATGAGACTATTGTATAAGCAATTAACAATGGAAGTGCGGAAAAATAAAGTATTCGTATGGCTGCTGTTTGTACTCATCTCTTTGAGTGCACTATCTTTTTATTTTGTGAAATTTTCTATCGACGGCAATATGTCCGTACTGGAATCGCTTCCATGTCTTAGCACAAATCAATTGCAATATAAAAATGCGCTGGAGTCCAATACATCATTGGCATATTCCTTTTTCTTTTCCATGCTGGGTCTGACTTGCTTTGTTTTTTTCATGTTTTTTTATCGCTTTTTCAGATCGAATACAAAGAGTTTCGGGTGCCTGAAAGCGCTGGGCTTCACCGATAGGTCGCTGCGTTTTTATTTTGTATTATTTACTGCGGTGATGTCTGTTACCGGTTCTCTTACCGGGCTGGCGGGAGGATATTTTTTATCGGACATTCTCATAAGAGCCAACATGAGAACCTATTCCGTTACGGGCCTTATAAAGGGTATTGCTCCTTTTACCGTCATGGCAGGATTCTTAGGTGCGGCGGCGATTCTTTGTCTGAGCGCCTTTCTGTGCTATTTCTTTGTACGGGGCAGGGAGCCGGGAGCATTGATCGCGGGAAGGAAAGGAAGCGACGTTCGAAAGACCTTACTGATGGCCGATAGAATTGTGAGGTTTCTTCCTGTAAAAAATAAATTCCCGTTTCGGATTGCATTAAGAAAGCCCCTTGCACTGTCTCTTATCTTTGTGGCGGTAACGGCCTTCAACGTCTGTATTATCTTGGGACAGTCCTTGAATTCCAGCAGTCAAAAGGTTTTTGATTCTCAAATGCTGGGCCATAATTATGATTTTGATACGAGGTATCCTGTTTATATGGAGGAACCTCTGCCTTTTGAAGGATTGCCTTATCTCTATCATGAAGCCGGACTGATAGCGGGCGGCTATGAGATAGAGCAGACAATAATCGGATTGTATGGCTTGAACGAATTATATGAGCTTCAGGATATGGATAAGAGGCTGCTGTCCGTTCCTGATGCGGGCAGTATCTATATTAATCCGGGGCTGGCGGAGTTGTATGGAGTCCGGAAAGGAGATCCGCTTCCTGTTTTTATAGACGGCAGAGAATATACTTTTATCGTAGCCGGAATTGCCGCCAATGCAAAGGCTGAAAGCATTTTGGCAAATGCCGCACAGCTGGCGGAGATAATGAGAATACCGGCAGGAGCCTGTAATGGCGTCTGGACCATGGAAAAACCTGCGGGCGGAGGGGAAACGACCGATAGGGAACAGCGTATCCTGGGGCTGGAAAAAGATGAGGTATCGAACAATACCAGTGCCGTCATCAACCAAGTCATTGGAGGGATCGTAGGTGGAATTCTGCTGTTTTTGGCAGTTTATGTAAATTTTCAGGATAATAAGCAGGATATGGTTATCCTGAATTTATTGGGTTATTCGTTTAAGGATATTAGCAGGATGCTGATAGATATTTACAGACCTATTTTATGGGCGGCTTTTTTTCTGACAATCGTTCCAAGTATATCGATGGCCGGGTTCATCCAGCGGTCACTGTCCGTTTCAATTAAGGATTATATACCGTTTGGAACGAATGCCGTAATAATTGTTCTGCTATTTATTTCGCTGAATATCATATACACATCGGGGCAGACAGTACTTTTATACAATATACGAAAAAACATTAAAAAATGGGTATAAAAATTTTTTTGAAAATTCTCTTGACTTAAACTTAACTCCAAGGTGTAGTATTTTAATAAATGGAAAATAAAAGCTTTTAACGAGTGATTTTCCGATGTCCCAGGAAAGGGTGATATATATTAATTTGCGAAACAATAGGGAGAAAGGTGTGGTTATTAAGATGAAGAAACTGGGCTTTGGTTGTATGAGACTTCCCATGAAGCAGGGGAAAAATGAATTGGAAGTGGACTATGAGCAGTTCAACCAGATGATCGACGCATTTTTTAAGGAGGGTTTTTGCTATTTCGATACTGCCCACGGCTATATTGGAGGGCAAAGTGAGACGGCGATCAGAGAATGTCTGGTAAAGAGGTATCCGAGAGAGTCTTACATCCTTACCGACAAATTGACTTCCAGCTATTTCGAGAAAGAGGAGGAAATTATCCCATTATTTGAAAGGCAGCTTGAGAATACGGGAGTAGAGTATTTCGATTATTATCTGATGCATGCCTTGAATTCCGATTATTATGCGAAATACGTGGAATGTCATGCCTTCGAAATTGCCAGGCAGCTGAAGGCGGAAGGCAGGATCAAGCATATCGGTATTTCCTTTCATGACAAGGCGGCGGTGTTAGATAAAATTCTAAGCGAGCAGCCTGATATCGAGGTGGTGCAGATACAGTTCAACTATGCGGATTATGATGATCCGGGCATTGAAAGTTATCTCTGCTATCAGGTATGCGAGAAGCATAATAAGCCGGTTATTGTAATGGAGCCGGTAAAAGGCGGCGGACTTGTGAATTTGCCGAAGGCGGCGGAGATTATTTTGGATGAGTGTAGGGACGGAGCGAGCTATGCAAGCTACGCCATTCGTTTTTGCGCTTCCTTTGACAAGGTGTTCATGGTTCTCAGCGGAATGAGCACGATAGGACAGATGGAAGATAATCTCAGCTATATGAAGGATTTCATTCCTTTTACGGAGAAAGAATTCGAGCTGATAGGGCATGTCAGGGAAATAATTAAGAATCAGGACATGATTCCATGTACGGCCTGCAGATACTGTGTGGACGGATGTCCCGTACATATAGCGATTCCCGACCTGTTCGCGTGCTACAATGCGAAAAAACAATATAACGATTGGAACAGCGATGTCTATTACAGCGTGAGCACTAAGGACAGAGGAGCAGCTTCCGACTGTATCAAATGCGGAAAATGCGAGAAGGTTTGTCCTCAGCATATAAAAATCAGGCTGAATCTGGAGGATGTCAGAGAGATGTTCGAGAAGAATAGACAGTAATATATTTTAATTCAATACATTTAAAAATATCATATCGAGCTTGTTCAGGAGCCTCATAATGAGTATCTTGAATAAGCTCTTTTTTTATCCTCATCAGTCCTGAATAATGTATCGGTTTCGAAAAAAATATTGGAAATATAAAGACAAAAAATAATGATATCATATTTTTTCATATAATTCATTAAATCACTTACAAAAAGTCATAAAATTTGTTATAATAATAAATATAGAATAAACAACTAGTAATTATTGGGCAGACGGAAGGATGCGGTTCACTCTAATTCACTGAGTGTAAGGATTCCTTTTTTAGTTATATTAATAATGATGGTAATAATAATCAGACAAGAAAATAGGAGTAATTTAAATGTTTAAAATCGGTGATTATGTAGTAGTCAACTCAAATTATGGAATATGTAAAATCGAGGATATTGCATATTTAGATATTTCTATGGCCGTCAAGGATGAACTTTATTACCTTATGACTCCATTGGAAGAAGCAGGTGCAAAAATATATATTCCCGTAGGTGGAACTAAACATAAAATTCGCAAAGTCATTAATGAAGAGGAAGCGTGGAAAATAATTGATGAGGTTCCGGAAATAGAAGAAATGCTGATCGATGACAGCAGATTATGTGAAAAAAAATACAAAGAAGCTATCCAAAGCTGTGAGCCTGAAATATTAATCAGTATTATTAAAAGCATGTATTACAAGATGAGAAAAAGAGGTGCACAAGGAAAGAAAGATACGGTTATAGATGAGCGTTACTTTAAGATTGCAGAGAATAATCTATATGAAGAGCTGGCCTTTGCTTTAGGAAAAAATAAAAATGAGATGCAGAAATTAATTATAGATAGAATTAAGAAAAAGAATTTGCCCGTATCCGACCGTGAATAACCTTGCAATGCATGGCAGAATGATCCGATAAAAGGCGCAGGGATTCGTTCCCTGCGCCTTTAAGGTGTAAATCAACCTTATTCCATCATGAAGTTGGATACACCAATATTATTCAGTGATATATTCGGTTTACATCTGTAGTTTCTTCTGAAATTCTTTGACGGACATACTTGTAATAAATAACTTCCGCTGTATGGAACTTCGAATTCAAAGTACCCAAAGCAAGGTACACATTTGTAAGATAATAGAACCTGAGTGTTGCAGAATATTTGATAAAGTCTCAGCTCCCACTCATGCTCGCTGCAGCAGGAACATCCCTTGATATAACCGGCGATGAGCCCCGGGGTAATCATACATACCGGGCAAGGCGGACATTCCGGGCAAGCGGGACAAGGCGGACATATAACCGGTTCCGGGCAAACTGGACAAGGCGGACATACCGGGCAGGCAACCGGTTCCGGACAAGCCGGGCATACCGGACAAGGCATAGGTTCCGGACATGCAGGACAAACCGGACAAGTAACCGGCTCCGGACAAACCGGACAAGGCAAAGGCTCCGGGCAAATCGGGCAAGGAAGCGGTTCCGGGCAAGTGGGATAAATCGGGCAAGGAGCTGGTTCCGGACAAACCGGACAAACAACGGCCTCAGGACTAACCGTACTGGGAGCAGTCTCCGGGGGCGTAGGCAGAGGCTGCATTGTTTCAGGAACAGGAGTGGTAGGAGCAACAGGAAGAACTGCTTCTCCGGTTTCGCACATTACGCCTCCGACAAAAGGTGGAAGATGGAATTCGAAACCGCTGTTTTGATTTACGGCAAATGAATTCAGGGCAACATTGCCGGTAATATGTCCCCCTGTTGAGTGAGCATGAAACATGGCTTGTGGAGCCAGAATGCTTCCCCAGATTGCAGCAGGAACTTCCATAAATATATTTTTAGCGTCCTCAAATACATAGAGAGTATGGTCTGCTCTGCCCCGTTCTCCCATAAGACCATATTGCAGGTGTGCATTATCTCCCGTTCTCAGCTTTACAATAACAAGGCTGCCTTCCGGCACTTCGGCGCGAAGCCCCTTCTTTAAAATACCGTTTGGAACATCGATCTGGAATACATTCTGCTGCGGATTGCTGCCGCGAAGGATCCATTCGTGGAAATTATCGACGATTTCCCCGTTTGCGGGTAAATCTTCAATACAACTCTTATAATTCTCAATACTGTTTCTCGCATTCCTGAAGAAACCGGAAGTATCTGCGTTAATCCGGCTTGCAGGAATGAATCTTGGTACATCGTAGCTCGGGATAACATAATGATCCCCTTTTTCACTGGGCTTCCAATAAGGGCTGCCGGAATCGGAGTGATATAAAGACTCTAATTGCTGTACCTGTCCGGGTTCTCCGCTTTTACCTATTAAATAGGTACTTCCCTTGTCAGCACGGAAGTTGCCTCCTGCAACAACATGACCAACCACGCCCAAAGGGCCGTTCATTGAAACATTATTCCCTACAAGAAATCTTACCATATCAGGGGAATAGCCTATATCTACCGGTTCTATACCGGATCCAAAGGAAAGACTAAGGCCTCTAGGGCTGACAAAGTTTCCGCCAACAGCCATTGCGCCGTTAGTATCCACGATGTTATTAGCATTGCCGAAAACAATAGCGTTAAATTGAGAAGCGACGCCGAAGGGCTGCCCCGTAACATCGTTCCAGCGAATATCGTCATAGGGAATGCCTACTTTTGATGTAATCTTATTACTAGTAATATTATAATCCAATCTAATCTAACTCCTATGAAATACCTTGGATTTCATAATCCTCATTCTTACTACAATGTATTCAAAAAAGGGATAATCGTGCAAACGATGAGGGATTTTAGGAGGAATAATTTTATGTCGTCGAAAAATATTGTTAAAAAATTAATTATTCTTGCCTTGGACGAAACTCCAAGTCATAATTGTACTTAAAGCTAGTATGCTGTACCAATAGAAAATAGTTAACATAAGTAAGCTATGGATAAAATGTTTTTAGGAGGAAATAACATGTCAAAAGAGTTAGTCGCATATTTTTCAAGAAAAGGTGAGAATTATGTAAATGGTGCAATAAAAAGTCTGGATATCGGAAACACGGAGGTGGCGGCGAAGATGATCGGTGATATGACGGGAGCCGATATGTTCCAGATTGAGCCGGTGAAGGAGTACAACGCCGATTATAATATATGTATAGAAGAAGCGAAGCGGGATAAGGGCGCGAATATCAGGCCGGAGTTTAAGAATGCGCCGGATGATATTTCGGCATATGAAACGATTTATCTGGGTTACCCCAATTATTGGGGGACCATGCCGATGCACGTATGGACCTTTCTCGAAAAATATGATTTTACAGGAAAAAGAATCAGACCGTTTTGTACTCACGAAGGAAGTGACATAGGAAGCAGTGAACAGGATATTACGAAGCTGTGCCCGGATGCCAAGGTTGAAAGGCCGCTTTCCATACACGGTGCGAGTGTGAATGAAGCGAAAGATGACATAGAGAAATGGATATAAGCGGGAAAAAGGTGCTTCACCCGATGTAGAGGAAGAATCTTGATGAATATTTGATATATTAGTTTTTAAAATGAAACGGCGGATTTGATCTCATTCAAAATCGCCGTTTCTTCATAAAAAATTTAAAAAGCGTGTAACGTTTTGTGATTATTGCCGCACTTATTAATGTAACGGAAGTAAAAGGAAGAAAAGTGTGCGAAATTATTCTGTCGTATAAGGCTGAGGCCGGTGTATGCGATGCCATAGGGGGTGTGGAGTTGGAGAAGCAGAATATGGAACAAATCTATGAGGAGAATGTTTCTGTCGTATATAAATATCTATTCTGCCTGACTCAGGATGCTTATTTGGCAGAAGAGCTGACACAGGAGACGTTTTATCAAGCGATAAAGGGGATTCAGAAGTTTCGCGGAGACTGCAAGATATCAGTCTGGCTCTGCCAGATCGGAAAAAGGCTGTGGTATAAGGAGCTGGAGCGGCGGAAGAAAAAAACGGTGTCCATCGATGAACTTACCGAAAAGATCTCCGAGGAAGATTTGGAGGAACAATATTTGATGAAATGCGACAAGGTAGAATTGTTCCGGAAAATATACCGGCTGGAGGGAAGGGTGAGAGAGGTCATGTATCTTAGACTTACCGGAGAATTGAGTTTTGCGGAAATCGGCGAAATTATGGGAGTGACCGAGAACTGGGCAAGAGTAACCTTTTACAGAGGAAAGCAAAAGTTATTGAAGGGAGAGGATTCATAATGGAAAAGAATATTGATTGTGCGGTAGTAAGGGATTTGCTTCCAAGCTATGTGGAAAGGCTGACCAGTGAGGAGACCAATAAGGTGATGGAGGAGCATTTTGCAAATTGTGAAGACTGCGCCTTAGAGCGGGATACAATGATGAAGACGATTCATGATACGATTTCCATTGCCAAAAAAAATGAGAAGGTAGTAAACTATTTGAAAAAAGCAAAAACATTATATGTTCTGAAAGGAATTGCCTTATCGATGGGAATCATAGCTGTTCTTGTCTCCTTTATTGTAGACATTGCAGTGAACAGGCGTCTTACCTGGTCCTTGATCGTCGATGCAGGCATCGCCTATGTTTATGCCTGCGGGCTTCCCCTGGTAATCAGCAAGAGGAACAAAATCGTGAAAATGACGGCAGCTGCCAGCATTCTTCTGCTTCCGCTTCTGTATGTAATAGAATATGTAGTGAATGACAACTATGTAATCCGGCCGGTTTACTGGGTAAAGGAATATGCGCTGCCCATCGGTGTTCTCTGGGTTGCGATTGTCTGGGTGGCCATACTTATCATACGTTTTACGAAGGTGAATGTCTGGACCGCCATAGGAATATTTTTACTGCTTGCAGCTGTGGGTTCCGCGGTTACCAATGCAATTGCGGATCAGGCTACGCTGAAAGAAATTTATACAACAGGATATGAATGGATCGATACGGCGGCTTACCTGCTGTGTGCTGCGGTATTCCTGTTCTTCGGTTATGAGAAGCGCAGGAAAGAATAGGCCGCCTTCTCTTGCTATTCGTAATAAATTTTCCGGCTGCCGTTTATGGTTTCCCCTACGGAGTGCTCAATCCAGTGGACGGCTCCGTCTATATCCCGGTCATGAATGAAGGACCAGAGCTTATAAGTATTTTGATATAGGGCGGGGATTCCATACAGCGTGCAGAAACGTTCCCAAAGCGTGAATACCGGAGCCTTAAAGGATTGAAAGATTAAAGGTATCAGTGCATTTTGGGACAATACGGCGAATTCATGCTGAAATTCGAACGCAGCCTGAGCGGCTCCGGCAATCGAGGCGGCATCCCGGATACGCTCTGTTTTTTCCAACAATAACTGTACCTCATCATCGGTAATGCGTTTGATACATTGCTGAGCGGCAAGAGTATCCAAGGCAATCCTGACTTCGAGGATCGATCTGATCTCATCATTTCTCAGCTTTCCCCCATTATATTTCATAATTGAAAGCAGGGTATCGAGAGTCCCTGTTCTGCGGTAGTCGGCGACGAAGGTGCCGACTCTCGGTTTCACGATGAGAAAGCCCTTTTTTTCCAGTTCGGTGATACCGCTGTTGACTACCGCCCGGCTGACCTGCATAGCTTCTGCAAGCTGCCTTTCCGGCGGAAGCTTCTCCCCGATTCCCAGCTTACCCGATAAAATCATATGCTCTAATTGCTCTACGAACAGCTCCCTAAGAGAAGGGGAGCTTATTTTTTGAAATTCCATAAACCTGACCTCCATACAGTATACTGGTTTGACCACATACCAAAATTGGTTATTCTAACATTATATTGTACGAAATGACTAAAATCAACAACAAAATTTTAGTATAATGTAGAAAGGTATATAAAGAATTGACTATTTTCCGTAACAATGATAAATTTATATCAAGAAGAAAACGAAAAATATGTGCTGGTATGACCAGCATGACAAAGGAAAGGTGAGAGATATGTTTACATTTAATTATGAGGCGGGAGCAACCGGCTTAACGTCGTGGCTCATGTGGTTAGTGGTTTTTGCAGCTTTATTTGCACTGAATGAGGTGTCCAGAAGGTACAAGGTAATGGGAATCGTATGTTTTGTCGTACTTCCCGCCGTTTTATCCGTGCTGT
This sequence comes from Bacillota bacterium, assembly GCA_023408815.1. Lineage (GTDB taxonomy): Bacteria > Bacillota > Clostridia > Lachnospirales > Lachnospiraceae > Kineothrix. The sequence goes on from JAEYJO010000064.1 coordinate 107,915, forward strand.
GGTTTACGGTTTTATCTGATACCACTTATACGGATTGGTTCCATCTTGCGAAGGTATATTCCTCCACGGCCGGTTGTATCGGCTTCTGGTGTATCCGTCATCTTCACGGAACGAACAAGAAGACGGGAAAAGAGTGGAGACTTTCCGAGAACAAAATTGCACTGTGTTTCCCCCCTTTGATTCTTGCAATCAATATTTGTGAGGCGGTAGCCCGCGATTTGGAGGTAGGAATGAATTATGTGGGCGGCGGAATGTTAGTGGATGACGCGCAGTATGTGATCGGCGGACCTTGGAATTACATGAATGCGATTGCCGGCATTTTGAACATCATTACGATTACCGGATGGTTTGGCATCAAGATAAGAAAAGCGACGGCTAAGGATAAGAGCAGAGATATGATTTGGCCCGATATGCTTTGGTTCTGGATTATCGCATATGATCTTTGGAACTTCGCATATACATATAACTGTCTCCCGGGACATTCATGGTACTGCGGCTTTGCGCTGCTGCTCGCGCCTACTCTTTGTGCATTTACCCTGGGAAAAGGTGCATGGCTTCAGCACCGCGCCCAGACGCTTGCGCTTTGGTGTATGTTTGCCCAGACGTTTCCGGCATTTCAGGATACGGGAATGTTCTCCGTTTCTTCGACCTACAATACGACCATTTACTTTATCGTAAGCTTCCTTGCAATGGCGGTTAACATTGCGGTATTGGTTTATATGATTTATAAAGTAGTTAAGACGAAACGCAATCCTTATAAGGCAGAATTGTATACGGATATTGCAAAATATAAAGAAATCGCAGCTTTAGCAGAATAAAAATTAAATGCCGTACTTTGGAAGGAGCAGGGCAGCATAGATGAAAGAATATAGAGTACTGGAAATTAAACAAAGTGTATTTGAAGATAACAATAAACAAGCCGATTTACTAAGGCAGAAATTAAAAGAAGAAAAGATATTTTTACTCAATCTTATGTCTTCACCCGGTGCGGGTAAGACGACCACGCTGACACGTACCATCGAATTGCTGAAGGATAGGCTGAACATCGGCGTAATGGAGGCCGACATAGACTCGGATGTGGATGCGGCTGCAATTGCAAAGACGGGTGCGAAGGTCATCCAGCTCCATACGGGCGGTATGTGCCATCTGGATGCGGATATGACGAAGCAGGGACTGGAAGGCCTGGGAACCGAAGAGGTGGATCTCGCAATTTTGGAAAACGTAGGCAATCTCGTATGTCCGGCTGAATTCGATACCGGATCGGTAAAGAACGCTATGATCTTAAGCGTGCCCGAGGGCGATGATAAACCGCTTAAATATCCTTTGATGTTCAGTATTTGCGACGTACTTCTGATCAATAAAATAGATGTAATGCCGTACTTTGATTTTGACTTACAGGTCTGCATAGAGCGGGCCAAGAAACTAAACCCGGATATTCAGGTCATTCCGGTTTGCGCAAAAACGGGAGAAGGAATAAAGGATTTTGCTGACTGGCTTTATAATGAAACTACAAAATGGCAGGCGTAAGAAAGGTTAAATGAGATGAAAGATATTACAAAAATGATTTTCCCCGAGTGGTATAAATGCCAATATAATGAAAAGGTACTGGCTCTCGCAAATCATATCGGCCGTAAAAAACCGGGTGCTAAGAATGCCTATAAATGGGATGATCCGGAATATATCATCCTCGAGGCCGGAGTAGACGACGAAATGGCTGAGGTAGGCTTGGGCCTGGGTGTTTGTAAAAAACGTACCACCAAAGAAATAGCGAAGCTATTGAACAAACCGGAGGACTATTGCCACGAACAGCTGATGAAGCTGGCACAGTATGGTGTATGCTTTGTCAATACCAGAGATGGAGAAGATATATTCTGGGCGGAAACATGGATTCCGGGAACGATGGAAATGATTGTAAACAGCAGGGAAAATGTGGAAAAATATCCGATCATCGGCTATGCCATGGAAGCCTATGGACGTGTAAGAGGACCTATGAGCGCCGGTTCCTTCCCTCCGGGCGTGGGACTTATGCGCGTTATTCCCATTGAAACGGCAATTGATGGAAATACCCGCCGCGCTTCCTATGAAGAAGTATCCAAGTATTTGAATGAGAACGATATTTTTACCGTTACCGACTGCTCCTGCCGTACTGACCGTGAAATCATGGGCGAAGGCTGCGGACACCTGAAGGAAGATATGTGTATCCAGATGGGCCATGCTGCGGAGTACTATATCAAGACGGGAAGAGGACGCCAGATCACGAGGGAGGAAGCCTTTGAGATCATCAGGCGTGCGGAAGAAAACGGATTGATGCACCAGATTCCCAATATTGACGGTTCGGGAAAAACCCATGCTATTTGTAACTGCTGCGGCTGCGGCTGCCTTTCTCTAAGAACGGCAACGATGTTCAAGAATAATGACATGGTGCGTTCTAATTATGTGGCGAAGGTAGATCCTGAAAAGTGCGTTGCCTGCGGGCAATGCGTGGAAAACTGTCCGGTTAATGCTTTGAAGCTGGGACAGAAGCTGTGCTCTTCCAAGCCGGTAACAAGCAATATTACCACAAAGGAAACTCCCCGGGATATGGAATGGGGAGAAGAGCATTGGAACCCGGATTACCGTACTAACAAAGAAAACGTAGTGGATACGGGAACTGCTCCGTGTAAGACTAATTGCCCCGCGCATATCGGTGTACAAGGGTATATTAAACTGGCATCCCAGGGAAAATACAAGGATGCGCTGGAGCTGATCCGTCATGAAAATCCTCTTCCGGCCGTATGCGGACGTATCTGTAACAGACGATGTGAGGATGCATGTACCAGAGGCGATATCGACGCTCCCATCGCTATCGATGAAATCAAAAAATTCATCGCCAAGCAGGAACTGGATAAAGAGAACCGTATAGTCCCCAGGAAACGTCATGATTACAGTAATAAAAAGATCGCTATTGTAGGCGCGGGACCGGCAGGTCTTTCCTGTGCATATTACCTCGCTTTGGACGGTTATACTATCACGGTATTCGAAAAGGAGAAAAAGCTCGGCGGTATGCTGACCATGGGAATTCCCAGCTTCCGTTTGGAGAAGGACGTGGTGGAAGCGGAAATAGATATCATAAAGGAAATGGGCGTTGAGTTCAGGACGGGCGTCGAAGTAGGAAAGGACGTTACGTTGGAGGACCTGAGAAAGCAGGGCTATAACGCATTCTATCTGGGAATCGGAGCACAGGGCGGAAGAAAAGTAGGCATCGAGGGAGAGGATGCACAGGGCGTTATGTCCGGTATCGAATTCCTTCGTATGGTAAATCAGGATAAAGAAGCGAGAATAAGCGGAAAGACCGTAGTAATAGGCGGCGGAAATGTTGCCATAGACGTTGCAAGAACAGCAGTCCGCGCCGGAGCGGATTCGGTGATCCAGTGCTGTCTGGAAAGCAGAGAGCAGATGCCGGCTTCTAAGGATGAAATCATGGAAGCGCAGGAGGAACATATCGAGATACGAAATAGCTGGGGCCCGAAACGTATTTTGACAACGGACGGAAAGGTTACGGGAATCGAGTTCAAGAAATGTGTCCGGGTATTCGATGAGGAAGGAAGATTCAGCCCTCAGTACGATGAAAACGACACGATGACGGTGGAGGCGGATTACATACTTCTTTCGGTAGGGCAGTCTGTTCTCTTAGGAGATTTGTTAAAGGATTCTGCAGTGGTAACGAGGCCGAACGGAACGCTGGAAGCGGATTCCTTTACCTATCAGACAGCGCAGGAGGACATTTTCACAGGCGGTGATGTATACACAGGCCCCCGCTTTGCCATCGACGCGATTGCGGCGGGCAAGCAGGCTGCTGTTTCCATCCATCGTTTTGTACATCCGGGGCAGAGTCTTGTATACGGACGCGACCGTCGTATCTTCAAGGAACTGGACAAAGAGGCAGCGATTATCGAATCCTATGATAATACGCCCCGCCAATGTCCGGAAAATATTAAATCCGACAAGAAGGCGGAGGAAAGCTTCCGCGATTTACGAGGAACCTTTACAGAGGAACAGATGCGCAAGGAGACAGAGCGCTGTCTGGGCTGCGGTGTAACGGTGGTGGATTCCTATATGTGCGTAGGCTGCGGACAGTGCACGACAAAGTGCAAGTTCGACGCGATAAAGCTGGAGCGCGTTTATAACGGAGAAGGCGTTGTCTTTACGGACATGAAGCCGATAGTGGTGAAGACTATTATTAAGAGAAAAGGCAAGATTGCGGTTAAAAAAGTACAGAATGCTTTATCCAAAAGCAAGTAAAAGGAGCTGAGCAAAATTGCATGAGCTAGGTGTGGTGATGGAAGTGGCAAGAGTGGTGGAAGCATTCGCAAGAGAAAACGAAGTGGAGGAAGTGAACACTATCGTATTGCAGGTGGGAGAGCTTTCTTCCATGGTTCCCAAGTACATATACGACGTTTATCCGGCCGCAGTGGATGGAACCATGCTGGAAAAGACCAGGCTGGACATAGAAATTATTCCCGGTAACGGCAGGTGCGGAGAATGCGAAACAGTTTTTAATATACTGGAGAACCGTGCAGTCTGTCCTAATTGCCAATCGACGCAGTTCGAACTGCTGAGCGGAAGAGAATTTTATATTAAAGAAATTGTCTGTTGTTAAGGACAGACACGGAAGCTCTTAATTATTTGAAATATTTTGGAAGTATATTGAAAAAACTGTGCAATCTTGGGAATATATGATATAATGGCTCTACGATCAACAAACGAGTTTGCACACAGAATGAAGAGCGCCATTTGGCGTTATAATATACCATGGACGTTTAACGCTCATGGTATATTACGTCTGTGTGAAACAAAAAAGAAAAATGGCAAAAGGATAAGAAAGGAAAAAGTATGGCAAAGTGGGTGTACTTATTTGAGGAAGGCAGTGCGGAGATGAAGAATCTTCTGGGAGGAAAAGGGGCGAATCTTGCGGAGATGACAAAGCTCGGACTCCCGATTCCGCAGGGATTTACGGTAACTACAGAGGCGTGCACTGATTATTACAAAAAGGAGAAGCAGATCGCTCCTGAGATCGAGGCCCAGATTTTTACGGCGCTCGAAGAGCTGGAGCGGAAGCAGGAGAAAAAGTTCGGAGATACGGAGAATCCTCTTCTCGTATCCGTCCGCTCGGGAGCGCGTGCTTCCATGCCGGGCATGATGGATACGATTTTGAATCTGGGACTGAATGATGAAGCGGTGGAGGGATTTGCCAGGAAGACAGGAAATCCCAGATTTGCTTACGATTCTTATCGTCGGTTCATTCAAATGTTTTCTGACGTGGTGATGGAAATTCCCAAATCCAACTTTGAAAAAGTCTTGGAGGAAATGAAGGAAAGCAGAGGTGTGCATACCGATGCGGAGCTAACGGCACAGGACCTTAAAGAGACGACGGAACGTTTCAAGAAGATATATAAGGACCAAAGGGGCGAGGGCTTCCCGCAGGAGCCGAAGAGACAATTGATGGAGGCGGTAAAGGCAGTATTCCGTTCCTGGGATAATGACCGTGCAATCGTTTACCGCAGAATGAACGACATTCCGGGAGACTGGGGAACTGCAGTCAATGTGCAGGCTATGGTATTCGGCAACATGGGGGAGACATCGGGAACGGGTGTGGCATTTACGAGAAATCCGTCTACGGGAGCGAAAGGAATCTTCGGAGAATATCTGATCAATGCGCAGGGCGAGGATGTAGTAGCGGGAATCCGTACACCTCAGCCGATTACGAAGCTGAAAGAGGAACTGCCGGAATGCTATGAGCAATTCTTAGAGACGGCAAACCGCTTGGAGGCTCATTATCGTGATATGCAGGATATGGAATTCACCATCGAAAACGGCAAACTGTTCTTCTTACAGACGAGAAGCGGCAAGCGTACGGCAGGAGCAGCGTTTCAAATAGCCTGTGACCTCGTAGATGAAGGAATGATCAGTCCCCGCATGGCAGTACAGAGAATCGAAGCGAAATCCTTGGATCAGCTGCTTCATCCGAATTTCGATGAGGAAGCGTTAAAGGCCGGTCAGGTAATCGGACAAGCACTTCCGGCATCCCCGGGTGCAGCGGCCGGAAAAGTATATTTTCATGCAGAGGATGCGGTAATGGCTCATGAAAGAGGAGAAAGAGTCATTCTGGTGCGTCAGGAAACCTCTCCGGAGGATATCGAAGGAATGCACGCCGCAGAAGGAATTCTTACTGTAAGAGGCGGTATGACATCCCATGCAGCGGTTGTTGCAAGAGGAATGGGGACATGCTGCGTATCGGGCTGCGGTGAAATTGTAATCGATGAAAATGCGAAGATTTTTGAGCTTGGCGGCTGCAAGTTTACGGAAGGGGATTATCTTTCCCTGGACGGCTCTACCGGCAAGATTTACAATGGGGATATTAAGACAGTAGAAGCAGGGATTACCGGTAATTTCAGGCGTATCATGGCATGGGCGGACGAGCTGCGTACCTTGAAGGTGAGGACAAATGCCGATACTCCTGCGGATGCGCTCAATGCGATTAAGCTGGGAGCGGAGGGAATCGGCCTTTGCCGTACGGAGCACATGTTCTTCGAGCCTGATAGGATCCCTAAGATTAGAAAGATGATTTTGTCCGAGACGGTGGAGGCCAGAGAAGCGGCTTTGGCAGAGCTTATTCCTTTCCAGAAGGGCGATTTCAAAGGAATGTATGAGGTAATGGAGGGAAGACCGGTAACGATCCGTTTCTTAGATCCCCCTCTTCATGAATTCGTGCCTACGGAAGAAAAGGATATCGAGCAGATGGCAGAGGAGATGGGCCTGCCCGTAGAAAAGGTAAAAGCGGCTTGTGAGGCGCTTCACGAATTCAACCCGATGATGGGACACAGAGGCTGCCGTCTGTCCGTGACTTATCCTGAAATTGCCAGAATGCAGACGAGAGCGGTAATGGAAGCTGCTATCGAGGTGAAGGCGGAAAAAGGCTTTGACATCGTGCCGGAAATCATGATTCCTCTGGTAGGGGATAAAAAAGAACTTAAATTCGTGAAGGATGTGGTTATAGAGACAGCGGAGACCGTAAAACGTGAAAAAGGCTCAGACATCCGGTATCAGATAGGAACGATGATAGAGATACCCCGTGCAGCCTTACTTGCGGACGAAATCGCGGAAGAAGCGGAGTTTTTCTCCTTCGGAACAAACGATCTCACACAGATGACCTTCGGCTTTTCCAGGGATGATGCGGGCAAGTTCTTATCGGCATACTATAAGAGTAAAATTTATGAATCCGATCCTTTTGCCAAGCTGGATCACAACGGCGTAGGGCAGCTGATAGAGATGGCGGCTCAGAGGGGAAGAAAGACACGTCCCGGACTGAAGCTTGGAATCTGCGGCGAGCATGGCGGCGACCCCTCCTCCGTGGAGTTCTGCCATAATGCGGGCCTCGATTATGTGTCCTGCTCTCCTTTCAGAGTCCCTATCGCAAGGCTGGCGGCGGCACAGGCGGCGATTAATAATGAATAATGTTTGAGTAGAGAGAGGTTCATCAGATTGACTGGTGAACCTCTTTTTTATCTTATAGGAAAGTACGTCCTATAAGATAAAAGCCCTTCGGGCAGGATGCGCAGGGCACACTTTTGTTCCAAGATTTCTTACAAAGTATATCTTGACAATTATTTATAGATATGTTAGTTTGTAACAGTGTTATTGATAACATCGTTTTTGAAACGATGTTTTTATGGAGGGATTATGGCAAGTCGTATTGAAGGGTTGGATGAAGTTATATTACATCATGCGGAGATCGAATTTCTAGAAAAGGGGTTTGCGGATGCTTCGCTGCGAACAATCGCTCAAAATGCTGGTGTAAGTACTAGTACAATTTATACGAGATACTCTGATAAGGAGGGACTATTCCGTTTTCTTGTAGAACCGGTAATGGAAGGACTGAGAAATATTCTGTATCAATCGCTTACTGATTTTTCGGAATTGGACGGGCAGGAACAGGAAGAGAGATATAAAGAGTATTCTGATAAAGGTTTTCCTTGCTTTATTTCCTATTTGTATGAGCATTTTAATAAATTTAAGCTACTCGTTATCAATGCACCAAACACAATGTATCAGGATTTTTTAGAAAGCCTGGTTACGCTTGATGTGGAATGTATGAAGGATTTTTTGGGACAGATGAATCAGAAGGTGCTTTCAGAAGGCAGAATCACAGATGGATTTTTACATGTTGTGTCCAGTGCTTTTTATTCTGGTGTTTTTGAAGTGGTCATTCATGATATGCCAAGACAAGAAGCAGAAAGCTATATCAATGAGCTGAGAGCATTTTATAGCAATGGATGGAAGGAATACTTTCCCGATAAAGCCTAAAGGGAGGAGGAATGAGAGATGCAAAGACAGGATGTGTTTTGTGTTGATGAGAACGGATGGATACACTGCCCGTTTTGTAAATGCAGGACCCGAACAAAAGTCAGGGCAGATACCATGTTGAGGAATTTTCCTGTTTTTTGTCCGAAATGTAGACACGAAAGCTTGATCGATGTTGAAAAAATGAATATAAAATTGTCAGTAGAGCCAGACGCTAAGACGCAGAGCCGATGATTTGTATGTTATATTACATAACAACAGATTGACGGCTTATTTTTTGGGAGTGGAGTTAGTTTATACTAACCGAAGGAGGTGTTAATACATGAATCAATCACAAAGCGGGAATCCGTTTGGAAAGCTTTTAGAACTGGCCAGTCCGCATAAGACAGGGTATATCATTTCAGTTGTGTTGGCAATGACAGGAGTAGCTTCTGGTATCATTCCATATTTTGCAACAGCAAAAATGATTATTGAGTTACTGAATGGAAACGCAGATATGTCATTCTATCTCAAGTGGTGCCTGGTTTCCGGAGGCTGCATGGTGTTAAAAGCGATATTAATGGGAATTTCAACAAGAGCATCCCATGAAGCAACCTTCGAAGTACTGTCTGAAGCAAGACGCAGGATAGCTTCCAAGCTGACGAGAGTTCCCATGGGTTATATGACGGATACGCCGTCCGGCCAGTTGAAAAATGGGATGGTCGAAAGAATTGAACAGCTGGAAGTACCGCTGGCGCATATAATTCCTGAGATGACTTCTAATTTATTGATTCCGGTAGCCATCGTTGTATATCTTTTTCTATTGGACTGGAGAATGGCATTGGTGTCATTAGTTACCATTCCTGTCGGAATGCTGTGCTATGCAGGAATGATGAAGGAATATCCCCGGAAGTATGGAGAGGTTGTTAAGGCCGGAAATCATATGAGTGCTACAACGGTAGAGTATATTGGAGGTATCGAGGTTATCAAAGCCTTTAATCAGTCGGATAATTCATATCAGAAATTTACAGATGCAGTTCATGCCAATGCAAATCTCATTCTGGGATGGATGAAAGACACGCAGAAATATTCTGCAATTATGATGAGTGTATGGCCGGCAGCTCTTATTAGTGTATTGCCGGTCGGCTGCCTGTTTTACAGGAATGGTTCTCTGAGTGCGGCAGATTTTATTACTGTCGCGGTACTTTCGCTGGGAATTGCAGGACCTCTTGTAGCCGCGATGTTTTTTACAGATGATATTGCGAAAATTGGAACGATAATAGGGGAACTTGACGGAATATTAAATCAGCCGGAACTGTTAAGGCCGGAAGATAAAAAAGAACTCTCCGATTTTGCTATTTGTATGGAGAATGTATATTTTGCTTATCAGGAGAAGGAGGTGCTGAAAGGAATCAATCTTATCATTCCTCAGGGAAAGGTGACTGCGCTTGTGGGGCCGTCGGGAAGCGGAAAGTCAACAATTGCCAAATTAATTGCATCCTTTTGGGATGTGACCGGAGGATTGATTACAATTGGAGGGCAGAGTATCAGGGAAATCCCCTCCCGTCAATTGTCAGACCTGATTTCCTATGTATCACAGGATAACTATCTTTTTAACGACACGGTGAGAAACAATATCCGTATGGGCAAGCCTGGAGCAACTGACGATGAGGTAGAACAAATCGCAAAGGAATCCGGCTGCCACGAATTTATTATGAAGCTTGAGAACGGATATGAGACAGTAGCGGGCGGCGCCGGCGGGCACCTATCCGGCGGAGAACGCCAGAGAATTGCTATTGCAAGGGCAATGCTTAAAAAGTCTCCCATTGTTATTCTGGATGAAGCGACATCATATACCGATCCGGAAAATGAAGCGGTAATACAGGAAGCTATCAGCAGACTTACTCAGGGAAAGACATTGATAGTAATTGCGCACAGGCTATCCACGATTGTTGACTCTGAACAGATTGTAGTGGTAAACGAGGGAAATGTTGAGGCAGCAGGAGTACATGGGCAATTGCTGGAAATATGTCCTCTATATAAGAAAATGTGGGAGGCGCATATGGGAGTGAAAGATACAAAGGAGGTGTCATTATGATACATTCTTATAAAAAATTTCTCGGTTTTGTAAAGAAACAAAAGAAGAACTGGTATCTTGGCATATTATTTGAACTGATACGATGTGTCCTGGAGGCATTTCAGTTCATGGCACTCTTTGTAGTTTTGGATGGACTCGTACATAACAATATCACCGCAAGGACAGCAGGAATATCGTTTGGAATTATGCTTACCAGTGTTTTGGGAACTATTGTTTTCTGGTATCTGGCACATGAAAAAGAAGGAGAAGGGAGCTACCGGACTTGTGAAGATAAACGGATTGGGATTGGCAATCGTATGAAGTACATGCCTATGGGATATTTCAACAGTCATAGTCAGGGCAATCTGACTGCGGTTGCGACTGCAACCATGAGTGATTTGGAAAGCATGGCATTTGTAGTGATTGTGAGAACTCTGATTGGAATTATTCATGCGATGGTGTTTTCTGTTGTAATGATGCTTTTCTGCTGGCAGATTGGCCTGATATTTTTTGCAGGGGTTGTGATTTTTATCGGTATTAACACAATGCTTCTCAGAATGTCGGAAAGATTATCACCCAAGAGACTGGAAGCCCAGACGAAATTTATGGATGCGGTTCTGGAGTATATACAGGGAATGGGAGTTGTACGGAGCTTTCATCTTGTAAAACAGTCGAATTCCACATTGGAGAAAGCAATAGAGGAAACGCAGAGAAAAAATTTACTGATAGAACGGCAAAGAATACCCTATATAGCGGGAGAACAGATTGTGTTAAGAATAGCCAGTGCGGTTGCAGCATTTAGCTCTATTGCACTGTTTCTGAATGGCACATTGGAGTTGACTTATTGCTTGATGATATTGATTTCGGCATTTGTGGTGTACAGTCAGTTAGAGGGAGCGGGAGAGATGTTTTTCATGCTGTCTATGATCGACGCCTCAATTGACAGAGTAGAGGAAATCAATCAAAGTCCGCAGATTGATATTGACGGAAAAGAACAGAATCCATCGAAGCTGGATATTGAGCTGATAAATGTCTCCTTTTCCTACAAGACGGGATCGGCAGAGAAAAAGGATATTGCAGGAGTTAGTGACCGCAGAATTATTGACCATATTAATCTGAAGATTCCGCAGGGAACGACAACTGCCATAGTAGGCCCTTCAGGCTCGGGAAAGACCACGCTGGTGAACCTGATTTCGAGATTCTGGGATGTGGACAGTGGAAGCGTCCGCATCGGTGGTATAGATGTGAAAGATTATAAGCTGGACAGCTTGATGAAGAATATCAGTATGGTATTTCAAAATGTATATTTGTTCCGGGATACTATTGAGAATAACATTAAATTCGGTTCTCCAAATGCGACCCATGCGGATGTTGTGGCAGCGGCAAAAGCCGCAAGATGCCATGAGTTTATTTCGGCACTACCGGATGGTTATGACACGGTGACAGGAGAAGGCGGAGCAACGCTTTCCGGTGGAGAAAAGCAGAGGATTTCCATTGCAAGAGCCATTATGAAGGATGCTCCGATTATTATACTGGATGAAGCAACAGCAAATGTTGATCCTGAGAATGAAGCAGAATTGCAAAATGCAATTGAAGCACTTACAAAGGGAAAGACAATAATCATGATTGCCCACAGATTAAAGACCGTTAAAAAAGCAGACCAGATTGTAGTCCTTAATCACGGAAGGGTGGAGCAGCAGGGAACACATGAGGAGCTGATTGCTCAAAACGGCATTTATGCTGATTTTGTGGGAATGCGGGAAAAAGCAGCCGGATGGAAAATCAAGGTAGGCAGCCTTATATAAGAAAAGCACAGGAGAGAGTGTTACTATGCCTGAAAAGACGGCAGACATCAGAAAGGAGTCTATTATCATGGACAAGAAAAAATTGAATGCAAAAGATCTTATTAATATTGGTATTTTTACCGTCATCTATTTTGTGATGTTCTTTATCACAGGAATGCTAGGATATATTCCTATTTTTGCCGTCATTATTCCCTTTGTACTGGGTATTTTGGGCAGTATTCCATTTACGCTGTTTCTTGCTAAGACAGGTAAATTCGGCGCAGTTACTATCATGGGAGCACTGGTCAGTGTCCTTTGCTTTTTGCTGGGGCAGAGCTGGATTTCTATCCCATTCGGCGTTATTTTTGGCTTTCTGGCCGATTTAGTATTTAAGGCTGGCGGGTATAAGCGCTGGAATTACATCGTAGCCGGCTACTGTGTATTTACAGAGTGGGTAATTGGATCGATGTTGCCTATGTGGATTATGAGAGACACATTTTTTGAAGCGTACAGAAATAATGGTGGAACAGAGCAATACATTGATGCTGTAATGAATCTAACGGCAAACTGGATGCTTCCGGTTGTTGTGCTTTTGGGAGTGGCAGGTTCTGTGATTGGTGCTTATTTAGGTAAAGCTGTTCTTAAGAAACACTTTATTAAGGCGGGGATTGTTTAATGATACCAGGACTTTTACTGTCTACAGACACATCACAAAAAGGGCTGTGGCTCGATCCAAGAACAAAATTGTATATGTTAGTCATTTTCAGCATTGTGATGATAGATGGAAAAACGGATGGTATCAGCTTCTGGCTAAAACCTGTTCTGGCACTTGTGCCCTTTTCTCTCCTGCTTTCCGGCAGGAGAAAAAAGGTTGCTATTATCTATTTGATCATCTTTATGGTTTCGTGGGTGGTGAATTTGTTTCTGGTGCCACTTGCGGGAACAGCAGCGTCCATAGTGTTATCCCTGTTATCGCAGCTTGGGACAAGATGGTTTCCGAGTGCAATGATGGGATATTATTTGATTTCTACCACAAAGGTAAGCGAATTTGTTCTTGCAATGCAGAAAATGCACATACCGGAGACATTTATTATTCCGTTTTCTGTTATGTTCCGCTTTTTTCCGACCGTATATGAGGAAGCGGATTCTATAGGAAAAGCCATGCGTATGAGAGGAATTACCGGACGGAATTTCTTCAAAAATCCCTCTGCCATGTTAGAATACAGGCTTGTGCCGCTGATGATGTGTGTGGTTACGATTGGAAATGATTTATCTGCAGCGGCGCTGACACGAGGATTAGGAAGCGGAAAGAAGCGTACCAGTATCTGTAAAATAGGATTTCATTTCAAGGATTATATATTTATGCTTATAACAACATCTGCAATGGTGCTTTTTTTTATCTGCGACAAGTAAATCTGTCTGCAGATTTATCTTGCTTGTACGGGAGGAATGGAATGATAGAGTTTAAAAATGTATCTTTTCAATATGCACAGGGAAGTTCCGGCGGAAAGATCGAAAATATTGATCTGACTATTAAAAACGGAGAAGTGGTTTTAATCTGCGGAGAATCAGGCTGTGGAAAAACAACGCTCACACGCCTGATTAACGGACTGATTCCCCATTATTATGAAGGCCGGTGTGATGGGCAGGTTATAGTGGAGGGAATTGACGTAAATAAAGTATCTCTTTACGAACTCTCCGGCATAGTAGGTTCTGTTTTCCAGAATCCCCGTACACAATTTTTTACAGTGGATACTACCAGTGAAATTGCTTTTGGGTGTGAGAATCTGGGGATTGATAAAAAACAGATAGACAAACAGATAGTAAAAACAACTGATGAATTAAAGATTCAAAACCTGCTAGAAAGAAGTTTGTTTGCTCTATCTGGCGGGGAAAAACAAAAAATTGCCTGTGCTTCTATATCGGCAATGGAACCGGAAATATTTGTCTTAGATGAGCCATCGTCAAATCTGGATATAACATCTATCGGAGAATTGAAGAAGGTCTTGAGCAAATGGAAGGAACAGGGAAAAACGATCGTGATTGCAGAACACCGATTGTATTACTTAATGGATATTGCAGATCGGGTTTTGTATATGAAAGATGGAGTTATAGATGCAAATATTGATATAAAAACTTTTAAAGAAAAAACACAAGATCAATTAAGCAAAATGGGACTAAGGGCTCTTACTTCTGCAGACTTTGGAACAGTGACAGAAATGAATAGAGGTGTAAAGCAGTTTTATATACGGGACTGCAAAGTATCTTATTCAAACTCCAAAGGGTCAGATGACAAAGTGCTTGATATACATGAACTTATGATACCACAAGGTTCAGTCGTAGGAGTTATAGGAAATAATGGTGCCGGAAAAACAACTTTTGCGAATACATTATGTGGTCTTCTAAGAGGTGCAAAATGTAATTTGTGGCTGGAAGGAAAGACGTATGGGCCGCGGCAAAGACTGGAACTGTGTTATATGGTTATGCAGGATGTGAATCATCAGCTTTTTACTGAGAGCGTTCAGGATGAAATTATGCTTAGCCTGGGAGAAAAGGATGAAGAAAAAGCAGCTTTAGCAGCACAAAATATTATGGATAGCTTACATATATCTGAGTTTAAGGATTCGCATCCAATGGCATTGTCCGGAGGGCAAAAGCAGCGTGTCGCAATTGCAGGCGCTATAGCATCAAACAAGAAGATCATTGTTTTTGACGAACCCACAAGTGGCCTGGATTATCGGCATATGAAAGAAGTTGCTGCGAATATGAAAGAATTGAGCAATCTGGGAAAGACGTTGTTTATTATTACACATGATCCGGAGTTGATTGCAGAATGCTGCAATTATTTAGTGTTTATTGAAAATGGCAGGGTGTTGTGGGCCGATGGTTGGAATAGAGTTAGTAGAAAAA
This sequence comes from Bacillota bacterium, assembly GCA_023408815.1. Classification (GTDB taxonomy): domain Bacteria; phylum Bacillota; class Clostridia; order Lachnospirales; family Lachnospiraceae; genus Kineothrix. The sequence goes on from JAEYJO010000064.1 coordinate 123,005, forward strand.
GATTATCAAAGTTTTTTGCTTTTATTGGCAAGAGCAAATGATGATTCATGCATCGAGTGAAGGTTAGTGCTTTAACATCCTTAAAAATGCCGAGAAAGTTTTCTGTTTGTATGGTATATTGAACTTACTTCATGAAGGGAATTAACGGTACACGGAATGGATTACTTTTTAACGATAAGCTCGATTATCATTTATGTTGAAAACAGGGTAGAGGAAAAAATTGATTATAAGGAGCTTGAAAGGGCGACCGGCTTTTCTATTGCACATATACGGGACATATTTGTAACGAAGACCGGAATTTCTCTTTCACGATATATTCTTCTCCGGAAAGTTTCCAATGCTGCTTATGAAATTCTATATAATAATCAGAGCATTATGGATATTGCCACCAAATACAGCTTTGCAAATTACGACAGTTTTACACGCGCATTCAAGAGAGTGACGGGGCTTACGCCTTCCGAATTCAGAAGAAAGCGTCCGCCTATGGGAAGGATAAAGCTATGTGCAGGCGCATTTGGTATAGGCATACTCGGTATAAAGAAAGGGTGAATAATATCATGAATAAAGGACATGAATCAAAAAACGAACCGGAAAATGGATTAAGACAGGAAACGCACCATGAAACCGGAACAGTATTATATGGAATATCCAAGGTAGAATATGGAGCGGGGGGATGTACGCCATATCCGATGTGTGTGAAAAGCTGCGCAAACTATTTAGGGCAGGATGTGGGAATAGACTTTTCTATGGCAGCTTCGGGAGCAGCTTTTCGTTTAACATGGGAAGCAGAAGCATGGAACGGAGGAAATGTGGACGTCATTCATACCTTTGACGATCCTGAGGAGGTCTATAAGCTGGGAGTGGAAGCGTTAGGGCGTGAATTTCACATCATAACGCGAACGAATACCGCATGTGATGTAAAGCTTAGTATAAATTGCTCGGATAAGAAGCATGATTTTATCCGTTTTATTAAGAAAAGGATAGATGCGGGATTTCCCTGTATTGCCCTCGGAATCATCGGACCTCCGGAGGCCTGCATTATTGCCGGATATGGGGATAATGGAGAGACGCTGCTTGGATGGAATTTTTTTCAGGATTCTTTTGAGTTTGCCAGGGATGTAAAGATAGATGAGTCCGGCTATTTTATATCGGGAAAATGGTGGGAAAACAACGATACGATAGCTATAATTTCTATTGGGGAGACGATCAAGCCGCCAATCTCAAGGAAAGAAATTATTGAAAATGCAATAAGAGTAATGACCGGACGGCTGGATAAAAAATCAGGCAAGACTTTTGCGAAAGGCATTTTCGCTTACGATGCATGGAGGGAAGGAATACTGAATGAAGCGGACTTTCCAAGGGATGCGGTCTTACCGCTTTTGGCAGAGCGCCTCATGTGCCATGGAGATGCGATGGACTGTCTTGCGGACGGGCGAAGCAATGCGGCCGTTTATATGAAAAGGCTGTCGGAGGAAGCAGAAGAGCACGGCGATAGCTGCAGGAGGATAGAGCAGCATTTTTCCAGGGTGGCAGCGAATATATGGAGCATGGCGGAGATTCTGGGCGGATACGAGAGAAATGAGAAGCAATTAAAGAATTTTGCCAGGCCTGAAATAAGGAAGCAGCTGGCGGTGCTGATTGAGAAATGCAAACAAGAGGACAGCAAGGCACTTGAGGAACTGATTCTGCTTTCCAAAGTCTTGTGATACGGTACCATCGTTTGACAAGGTATTATACGCTCTGAACCACGGGATTTTCCTGATTTTCCGCGCAATATCATTTAACACAACGACATCCCCCGATATGTGCCTATGGAACATATCGGGGGTATATTTTTGTATAGAATTTACTATTTGATAGATTTGAAAAAAGAATAAATTATAAAATTTTCATTTGGACGATTATATGGTATAATTTGGTAAAATTAGTATAAGAAATGGATGCATTAATTAAAAATATATTTAAAATGTACAAATGGAGGGGACGTGTTTTGATTTCAATTGATGGAACAAGCTTTCGTTTAGATACAGATTGTACCACCTACCTTGTTGGCAGAACAAAGTACGGGCATTTGGAGCATATTTATTATGGAAATCTATTGAGCAAAGAGGATGGAGCGGATGCTCTGGCTCAAAAGCGGTCCATTATGGTCGGCAGCAGCGTTCTATACAGCAGGGAGGATGATGTATATAGTCTGGATACAATGTGTTTGGAGTGGTCAGACAATGGAAGGGGGGATTATCGCCATAGTCCAACGGAAATTAAAATGTCTGATGGCAGCTTTGTTACCGATTTTACCTATGAAAGTCATGAAGTGCAAGATGGCATTGTCTCGATGGAAGCATTGCCTACAGCCTGCGGAGGCGATCAAACTCTGAAAATAACATTAAAGGATAAGGCATATCCGATTTTTATTGATCTATATTATACAGTATTTGAGCGAACGAATGTGATCAGCAGAAGGGCGGTTGTAAGGAATGAAGGACATGATCCGATTACTATCCGCCGTATCATGAGTATTTGTATGGATCTGCCGGACGAGTGCTTTCAAATGTACACCCTGGATGGAGGCTGGATTAAAGAAGCTAACCTGCATAAGCGGCCGGTTTCCTATGGAATCACAATAAATTCTTCCACAACGGGAGCAAGCAGTAATCGTCATAATCCTGCATTTTTATTAGCAGAAGCTGATGCGAATGAAGACTATGGGAGCGTATATGCCTTTAATATGATTTATAGCGGTAACCATTATAGTATAGTAGAAAAGAATGAACGGGATTACGTCCGAATCTGTATGGGGATCAACCCTCATATGTTTGAATGGATATTATCTCCGGAGGAGAAGTTTGAAACACCGGAATGCGTGATGAGCTATAGCGGTCGGGGATTCAATGGTACAAGCCATAATATGCACGATTTCATTAATGAACATATCGTAAGAGGAGACTATAAGAAGAAGGAGAGACCGATCCTGCTTAATAACTGGGAGGCACACTTTTTTGATTTTAATGAAGGAAAGCTATTGCGACTTGCCAGGGATGCGAAAAAACTGGGGATAGAACTATTTGTACTGGACGACGGCTGGTTTGGCAATCGCAATCATGATAAAGCGGGGCTTGGAGATTATAAGGTGAATCCTAAGAAATTACCGGACGGAATGAAGGCTTTTGCAGATAAGATAAGAAGCATTGGGTTAGATTTTGGCCTTTGGTTTGAACCGGAGATGGTGAATGAGGACAGCGAGTTGTTTGAGGGCAAGTTTCAATGAGGTCACCAAGGTAACTTTAAGATACCTTGATATCCCTCAAACCCGCATAAGTCAAGGATTTTTGGGCATAAACCATGATTTTACCACGCTTCGGCTCAACCCCTAAATTTTACGGTTTTCAGAGCAAAGTGTAGAAAAACCGTAGAAAAACGACAAGCGAAATAACCTTAAGATACTTTAGTTTCCTAACATTTCAAGAATACACACCACAGCGTACCCTGCCATTGACACACAATTAAATCCAACCGATTGGAACAGGAAGTCTTTTCTTCTGTTCTTGTGTTGCCAATGGAGGTACTTATGAAAACAGACTACTCATATTTGCTGAAGGAATACCCCGAAGCCATCAGCATGGATCAGCTATATAAAATCTGCCATATCAGCAAGAGAAAAGGGAAATGGCTTTTGGAGCATGGCGTTATACCCTGCAAGGACAGCGGGAAAAAGACGAGGCGTTTCAAAATAAAGATCAAGGATGTGATTAAATTTCTTGAAATGCAGGAAGCTGGTAAACTCAAAAATCTACCACCACCCGGTATCTTCGCTTCGAAAAGTCCAATTAAAAAGCCCCACTATGTCAAAGTGAATCCATCTGCGTTTTCTGCCCTGCTTAAAGGTCAGTGGAAACTGAAACCGGATGCTTTGAATACAGAGCAGGTCAGCGAGCTGTTGGGATATACAACCACCACAATAACTAAGTGGATCAAAACCGGATGGCTCAAAGCGGTACCTTATCGGAGGGGTTATCTGATTCCAAAAGAATGGCTGATACGTTACTTAGCCGAAACCGTAAATGACAGCAGGGCTTCCAAGTCGAAAAAGCACATGAAGCTGATTAATAAATGCCATAAAAGTTAGAGATACATCACTTCCGTCGGAAAAAATTGGATAACACCATATTGGGGTCGAGGCAAAGCGGTGATATAAATATTATCTGCATATCTCATTTAATAAATTATGCAGATAATATTTTTTGGAGCATATAAAGAAAAAATCCTTGATAAATCTGTGCCATTTGTGCTATACTATTTGCATATATGACTGTTTTATATATGCAGATATGAGGTTTAAAATGAGAAATTATGATTACAATTTTTTAGAAACAGTAGCTATTCCAAGTGACGTAGTTTCTTTTTTAGTGCAGATACATGAGTTTAAAGGAAAGCAGGCGAACTTTTATCGCCAGCAACCGGATATATTATCGAAGCTGGTCGAAGTAGCTAAAATACAAAGCACTGGGGCGTCTAACCGAATTGAGGGCATTCACACTTCAGATCAGCGGCTGCATGAATTAAAGGATGAACACGTTGCTCCCGCAAACCGAGATGAAGAAGAAATCCTCGGCTATCGAACCGTGCTGGATACCATCCATGAAAGCCACGATTACATCTCTATAAAGTCCAATGTTATTTTACAACTCCACCGGGATTTATATAAGTTTTCTCCATATGGATTTGGTGGCGCTTTTAAAAGTGCAGACAACATCATCCAAGAAACAGATGCTGCTGGGGTAAAAAGGGTTCGATTTCAGCCTGTGCCTGCGTATGAAACAGCAGCCTCGGTCGATGCACTATGTAATGCCTATAACGAAATTGCAGACAGGAAGAAAGCTGAACCATTGCTGGTTGACATTCTCTTTATATTGGATTTCCTTTGTATCCATCCATTTAACGATGGAAATGGTCGCATGAGCCGGTTGCTGATATTGCTTATGCTATACCGCCACGGCTACATGGTGGGTAAATATATCAGCATTGAATCGCTCATTGAAAAAACAAAAGATAACTATTATGCAACTTTGAAACAAAGCTCCGAGCATTGGCATGAGGGCAAAAATGACATTTGGCCTTTCGTAAGATATATGCTGGGGGTTCTTCTCGCTGCCTATCGGGATTTTGAATCACGAGTGCCTGTGGTCTCTGATGCAAAGATGACCAAGGAAGAACGAATCCGCAAGTTTGCCGATGAAAAAGTTGGACTGTTTACCAAGGCAGAGATTGTACAGTCTTGTCCTGACATAGCTGCTACCACGATTGAAAAAGTCTTAAGCGAAATGAAGCGTGAGGGCGTCATTAAAACAGTGGGGGCTGGACGCGGCACGAAATGGTGTAAAACATAGTAAGGCTGAGAATTTAAATATTATAAAACCATTACTTGTGCGAAAACATTGTTCACGATAAGGATGTAGAAGATACATGAACCATAGAAAATATAAATTTATTGATTTATTCGCTGGAGCTGGCGGACTATCTGAAGGATTTGTAGCTCATGGAGAGTTTGTCCCAATTGCTCATGTGGAAATGAATAAAGATGCGGCAGATACAATAAAAACTAGATCCTGCTATTATTATTTAAAGGAGAATAACCAGTATTCAATTTATCGGAAATATTTAAAGGCAGAAATAACAAGGGAGCAGCTTTATAATAGCGTTCCTGCTGGACTGCTGGACTCGGTAATTAACAGTGAAATTTCTTCCGCAAATGTAGGAGATATATTTGCGATTATTGACGATATCATAGAAGCGCACGAACTTGGTGAGATTGATTTGATTATTGGAGGTCCTCCGTGCCAAGCGTATTCTCTTATGGGAAGAGCTGTTGACGCTAAGAATATGCGAAGAGATCCCAGAAATTATTTGTATAAACAATATATTAAATTTATTAATCATTATCGCCCAAGAGCGTTCGTTTTTGAAAATGTGCCAGGTATACTAACAGCTGACGGTGGAAAACGGTTTCAACAAATTATTGGGGCCTTCAGAATAGCTGGCTATACTGTTGAATACCGTATTTTAGATGCTTACGACTATGGCGTTTTACAGCAACGCAAGCGCGTAATCATTTTTGGTTGGAGAAATGATTTTCCATATCATTTTCCGATGCCGCAACAAGTATACTATAATGTCACTGTTAACGCTCTACTTAGGGATCTGATGCCTCTACATCCTGGTCAAGAGAATAATCGTTATATACTACCCATCTCAAGGTATCTCAGAGAAACTGGCATTCGCAAGCCACATGACATACTAACGCTTCACCTGTGTCGTATACACAATGATGTAGACTTGGAGATTTATCACCGTGTGATTACCGCATGGAACACAAATCATTCAAGACTTAAATATTATGATTTACCGGATAATTTGGGGACACGAAAAAACAAAACATCTTTTGTAGACCGCTACAAAGTTGTTGCAGGAGATAGTGAATATTCTCATACTATGATTGCGCATATTGCCAAAGATGGTCATTATTTTATCCATCCAGATATTGACCAATGTCGGTCCATATCTGTACGGGAAGCTGCAAGGATTCAATCTTTTCCAGACGATTTCTTTTTTGAGGGGTCGAGAAGTGCGAAGTTTACACAAATTGGGAATGCAGTTCCCCCTCTGATGGCAAAAGCGATTGCCGCCCGCATAGCGAATATGTTTGATGAAGGAGTTGATCATAATGCAGATTAATATGCCGTTTAAACCCAAGGCGCAAATTCTTTTGCAATTGGGTGAGCAACTGATTAAAAGTGAAAGTGTCGCCATTCTTGAGTTAATAAAGAATGCATATGATGCCGATGCGACACTGGTCACAGTACGCATGAATAAAATTGACAATCCAGCTAGTGGCATTATAGAAATAGCGGATAATGGGTCTGGTATGAGTATTGATACCGTCACAAATATTTGGATGGAACCAGGAAATACACACAAAAAGGCTTTTGTTGATAACTCTGAGCGTTCACAATTAGGGCGCTTGCCAATCGGTGAAAAAGGCATAGGGAGATTTGGTGTTCATAAGCTTGGAAAAAAAATTGAGATGATTACTCGTTCTCAAAACGCCAAGGAAATTTGCGTTAAAATTGATTGGCGTGCATTTGAAAATGCAAAATATCTTAAAGATGTTCAGGTAACTATTGAAGAGCGAGATCCATTAATATTTACTGATACATTAACTGGCACAAAACTTTTAATAACAGATTTATCTTCTGCCTGGACAAGGGGAATGCTTCGAAATGTCTATAGAGCCATTACGTCCCTAAGTTCCCCCTTTAATTCAATAGATGCATTTAGGGTGAATTTTTCAACCGATAAACGTGAATGGCTGGCTGGGCTATTAACATTTAAGGAAATAAAGCAGTATGCCCTGTATACGTGTCATCTTGAAATTAGCGGGCAATGTATTACTAGATTAGAGTATAAATTTTCGCCTTTTGATACAATGTTCGGCCTTAAACCGAGAAGCTATAATTTAACCGAACCTGTAAAAATGGTTCGTGAAATTCGTGACTATGAAGTTGAAGACTCTAAGAAAAAAACTTCTAAAATGGAACCGATTGATCTTGGAAAATATAAAATTGGAAAGATTTCTATTGACTTAATGGTTTTCGATAGAGATTCTGCTGTAAGAGCGAGATATATTGCCGACAAGAAAACATACGGAAGTTATCTGGATGAGAATGGAGGAATCCGTGTTTTTCGTGATGGTGTTAGAATTTACGATTATGGGGAACCGGGAAACGATTGGCTCGGTTTCGATATAAAACGTGTAAATACTCCAGGCAAATATTTAAGTAACAATCTTGTTCTTGGAGCAGTACAGCTTAGTCGAAAAGAAAGCGAAGATTTGCGTGAAAAAGCAAATCGTGAGGGCTTTATTGAAAATGCCGCATATATAGAATTCCATGATGCTATTGCATACGCAATTAACTGTTTCACAGTACAGCGTAATATTGACAAAGAAAATCTAAGAATTTTTCTTGGTGGAGGCAAAACTGAGCCTGTTACACACGATGTTAGTGAAATCCGCAAGAAAATTGCAGTTTGTGTACCAGATGAAAAAGCGCGGAAAGAAATAGACACTTATCTCAAAAAAATTGAGACTGATTTTGACCATATCCAAAAAATGTATCTCAAAACGGCAAGTGCTGGTATGAGCTATGGAGTAGTAATCCACGAAATAGAAAAGGTAATCTCGGAACTTAATACTGCAGTTGTAAAAGAAAATTCTTCTGCGCAAATAACGAATCTTGCTAAGCATTTAGCTCGCTTAGTAGATAGCTATGCTGAATTGCTCAGAAATCGTTCTAAGACAAACAATCTACTGCTAGACATGATAACCCAATCAATATTTAGCCTTCAATATCGCTTAGATGCGCATAAAATTAATGTTGAAATTGAAAAAAAACACAAAAAAAACCTCAAGGTTTTTTGCGCAGCAAATTTGATTGTTGGCTCAATAATCAATATTATTGACAATTCAATCTGGTGGACGACTTATGCAGGAGTTCCAGAGAAGTACATCTATATTAAGGCAACCGATGAAATAGAGGGAAAGCCTGCTATCGTTATTGCAGATAACGGATGCGGCTTCGCGCTCTCTCCTGAGGATGCTATAAAGCCTTTTGTGAGCATGAAACCTAATGGAATGGGACTTGGTCTAAATATAGTTAATGAGATCATACTCTCCCAAGGGGGAACCCTTCTGTTTCCTGATCGTGGAGATATCGAACTACCAGATAGATATAAAAATGGGGCGATTATCGCCTTGGTGTTCAAGGAGGACTAAAGATAATGATTTTCCCAACTTGCGGAAAGGTACTAGTGGTAGATGATATAATTGAAGAAGCAATGCCACTGATAAATTTATTAAGCGGAAAGGGAATACCGACAATGTATTATTCCGGTAGTTTTTCGGAACTACCGGATACTCCCTTTAATTCTATACGGTTAGTGTTTTGCGATCTAAAATTCAATGCTGCAACTGATGAAAAAAGTGTCGTGTCAAATGTTGTAGGGATATTAACCAAACTTGTAGCCAAAGAGAATGGTCCTTATCTACTTTTAATATGGAGTTCCCATGAAACAGTTTATGCTGAAGCCCTGGAAGCCTCTTTGAAAGATTCCGGTATAAAACCAGAATTTATACTAAAAGCAAGCAAAGGCGATTACTTTTCTTCTCGGGATGAAAGTTTTGATTTCGTTGAATCCTTGCGCAAAGATATAGAGAAAATTGAACTTGACCCTACTGATAATGAGCGAGTAATGAAAGTGATAGAGGCACATTCTTCCGAAACAATGCCTTTAAGATCAATCGCTAATCCGGATGCACTGCAAAAAATCGAAGAAAAGCTAACGGAGGAATTAAAAAAAGCCAATCTTTTTCATCTTTTTGTTCTCTGGGAAAATACCATGGGAAATTCCGCTATCCAAACAGTAAACTGTATTTATAATGAGATTCCAAATACAATACCCATCGGTAAAAAATTAAATGCGATGCTTTTTTACCTCAGTAGATATAAGCTTGAACAACAACTTGATGTTGCAGATGTATCGCAAAAGCTTGCCGCAGCCTTAGCATCACTTAATGAAATGCTAACTTATTTTTGTGATGAAAATGTACAAGCCATTCAAGCGGACGAATTAGGATTTGATGATATTTGCAAAGCTGACGAAATAAAAGAACTATCTGATGCTCGTTTTAATCGATGGGTTTGGACAAGCCCTGTTGCCCTTTCACTTGCGCCTGGAAATGTTTATTCAGATCAAGATAAGCTGTTTGAATACCATGGATGGCTAGAACCCAACATACATAAAAAAGAAACCGGCCAAAAGACTCAAGAAGAGAACGAAAAAATTGAACAGCAAGCAAAAGAAAAGTACAGCGAGATACTCAAAGAGTTGCATAATAATGAAAATATTCAATACATTTTTGTGGATGTATCAGCAGATTGCGATTATGCACAAAGAAAGCAATTTGTATCAAAAATTATTCCCGGAATTATGTTGCTCCACAGTGATTATGAAAAATACAAACAAGAAAAGAAGCTCAAGGGATCAAAACCCAATTATATATTTCTGTCACCGCCAATTGAGCTGGACTCTAAGGTTTGGGTGGTTGCGTTCAACTTGAATCAATTATGTGGAATCGATATTAATAAAACTGCAGAAGCCTCTTTATTATTTTCGCTGTCTCGGCCTAATTTGACTGCCATTAAGCAAGAAGCGGTTTCATGCATTGCGAGACAGGGAACAGCAGCTTTTATTTGATGAAATAATGGCAATACATCGGTGAACTTGGAGGTGTCATTATGAACAACTGGCAACTATTTTTTAAGGACTGGATGAAAACGAACCGTCGCTTATCTGATAGTAGTCTTGACCACTATGCTGGCGCTATTAAAAGTATCTTATCATGGACAAGCCTGGATGTTGAGGATGTTACTTCAGCAAATGGATTTCAAACTTTTAAAAAAGCAGCACTTAAAAACTCTATATTTATAAAACGAAACGCCACTGGAAATAATATGTATAGTGTTGCATTGGGGCATTTTGAAGAGTTTGTAAAAATGAATATTTTTAAAGAATCTTTGATTTTCCCTGATGTAGTATCTAATGAAACACTGCTAGAGGGTAGTAAAAAAGCTATTGTAGTAAACGCTTATGAAAGAAATCTGACTGCACGAAAGCGGTGTATTCAACATTATGGTGATACTTGCATGATCTGTGGTTTTCGTTTTGCTGGTTTTTGGGGGGATGATTTCGAAGGAATAATTCATGTGCATCACTTAAAGCCGTTAAGTGAAATAACAGAAGAATATGTAATTGATCCTATAAAAGATCTTATTCCTGTATGTCCCAACTGTCATCTGGTAATACATAGCAAGCCTGGTGGTGCATACACTATATCCGAAGCGAAAGCTTTATTAAAAAAGCAGAAGTAAAAAAGCTAATCTCAGATGCCAGGATTTATTCTGGTAACACAGCAACCTCCCCCTGTTCTTCATTTTTTGAAGAACAGGGGGAGGTTGCTGTTTATATTCCAACTTTACTGAAAGGACTGATCTTATGAAAAACGAACTGCAGACCCTGCGGCTATTCAGCCCCCTCTTCCTTCATATCTACCGAAAAAACGAATGGGGCGATCTTGGCGATTATCGGGAGGATTTAACTGCCGGTGAGGTTTTGGAATATGAGGATGAAATCCTTGCCCACATCGAAAAAGAAAAGCTGCCCGATGAGGGTGAGCGTGGCCTTGCCGTTTACCTCAATGATGATCTCAGTCAGAAGGTACACAGCATCAATCCTACCGTAGAGGAATGGAACGGCGAGCTGTGGGGCGTAACCGAGGTGCAAACTCATGGCACGCTTTCCCTCTCTGAGCTTGCGGAGCTGACAGAATAGCTTTCCGGACAGTTTTCTGATGGCTGGGGAGAGGGGCTGGAGCAGAGGGAAATCAAAGCGGAGGACGGTGAGCTGTATGTCAGCTTTTGGGATAGTAGCGACCGCTTCTTTATCAAGCCGGAGGATGAGCTGAAAGGCAGCCAATCCTTCGGCTTTGGCATGACGATGGGAGGAATGCGCTAATGCCAAATCATGTAACCAATATTTTAAGAGTGTCCGGCGATCCGGAAAAGGTCAGAGCTATGTTCGCAGCCATCAAGGATGATAAGATCGGCCTCGGCAGCATTGACTTTAACAAGGTCATTCCGATGCCTGAGCATATCTTTCGTGGAGATCTCGGTATGGCCGAACGTGAGAAATACGGCAGAGATAACTGGTACGACTGGTCAATTGCTCATTGGGGAACCAAATGGAACAGCTACGGCTACGATCCTGTGTATACCCCAAAGGAATTTGACGGTGAGCATATCGAGTTCCAGACTGCATGGAGCCGTCCGGAAAATGTCATTGCTGCACTGGCGACAAAATATCCCGACCTATCCTTTGAACACAAATGGGCTGATGAGGATTTCGGATATAACACAGGAAAAAAGGAGTATGAAAACGGTGAGGAAATGTTCTGCGATATTCCTCCCGGCGGCTCCAAGGAAGCGCTGGAAATGGCGGCTGAGGTTCACGATGTGGATTTGGCCGATGAGGGATATCTGTACAATGAAGAAACCAACGAATATGAATATCATAATCCAGATGAGTCGATGTCACTGAAAATGTAGTGGGTATCGGCTTTTTTCTTTTCCAGAGGGAGGTGATGGAATATCAATAGCTTTATCAGCTGGGTGGGCGGCAAGAAAGCCCTCCGCAATATCATTTACCGGCTCTTCCCCAAGGACTTTGGCAGATACATCGAAGTCTTTGGCGGCGGGGGCTGGGTGTTGTTCGGCAGGCCGCCGGACTGCAAGGGCATGGAGGTCTACAACGACTTCAACGGCAACCTGACCAATCTGTTCTACTGTGTAAAAAACAGAACACTGGCATTCCTCAAGGAGCTGGGCTTCCTGCCCCTCAACTCTCGGCATGAATTTGGTGTCTTGCGCCGGTTCTTTGAAAAAGATGAATTTGATACGGAATACCTGAAAGAAGAACTGGAGCTGGCGCAGCAGAACCTCTCGCCTCCTGAATTTGAGGAACTGAGGGCAATTATGTTGGAGCAGGCCGAGCCAAGCGATGTATGGAGAGCTGCCGCCTTTTTTAAGCTCATCCGCTACAGCTACGGCAGCGGCTGCACCTCTTACGGCTGCCAGCCCTTTGACATCCGAAAGGTGTTCGCCGTTATATGGGAGGCGTCAAGGCGGCTTGCGGATACAGTGGTAGAGAATAAGGACTTCGGGGCATTGATCCGGCAGTACGACCGGGACGATGCCTTTTTTTATTGTGATCCACCGTATTACATGACCGAGGGTCACTATGCGGTGGAGTTTCTCAAAACCGACCATCAGCGGCTCAGGGATGCGCTGGCGGGTAGCAGAGGCAAATGGATGGTCAGCTACAACGACTGTGAATTCATCCGGGAGCTGTATCAGGATTACACCATCACACCGGTCACCCGCCTGAGCAATCTGGCGCAGCGGTATGACGGCGGCTGTGAGTACCCGGAGGTTATCATTACCAACTACGATCCCAAGGAGCGGGAACATTGTGTAAGTCAGCTAAACCTATTTGATTATGGATTCTGTATGGAGGAGGACAATTCCCCGGAATACGGAATCGACCAAGAAAATTAAAGGAGGAACACGATGAAAATCATTGAAACAAAAGGACAAATTGCCGATAACGGCAGCATCATCCTGCCGCCCGGTGTTTTGGACACCATGTGCGTTACTGCCGGTGATACCGTACATCTGGCGTATCTGTCCCATCACCCGGTGAAGCAGATCAACAGCTATGGCGAGTTTTTTCTCACCAAGGACGGCATCGACCATGTGAACGAGCCGGCGGAGGCGCCGGAATCCGCCGAACTGTCGGTGCCTCATGCGCTTTTGGAGGCGGCGGGCATTCCGCTGGATGACGATCTGGACATTCGCTGCGAGGACGGTGCCATCATCATCGGCAGCGCCGATCCTGTGAAACAGCTGCCGCCCCAGCTCATGGAGCTGTTCGATAGCCTTGGTGTAAGCCACGATACCATTCGCTGTGTGCTGGAGGGAGGTGCGGAGGATGAAGAATAAGCCTATCTACAAGCTGATGGACAGCAAAGGCCGGGTGCTGATTCCCAAGGAGCTGCGCACTGCCAGCGGCATGGATTACGGCGATATTGTGCGCCTCGGATTGTCAAACGGCACAGTCAGTGTGCAAAAGGTGGACATCATCGAAATCGGCGATCAGTCTCCGGAGGCAGTGGAGGCCTATGTCCGTGCGGCGTTCAAGACTATGCCGGACGATACAAGGCTCTCCCTCATTTCTGACCTGACCGCCCTGCTGCAGCAGAAAAAGGAGGGATAACAGATGGAACGAAACACACCGTACACCGCCAAAGACTGTTCGGCAACTGGCTTGGCCTGCAGTATTCAGGGAAAGGTTGTCGTAATCAGCCACGATAGTCTGGAGCGGCAGCTGTATTTCTGCCTCTGTGGGAACGGAGCCGGTGCCAACCCCAGCGGCTCTGCTGTCTTTTTGGTGTCCCTGCGCACCGGGGAGTTTGCCCTGAAAAACCGCAGTGAGGTCATTGGCACTTTGAAGCCGGAGCTTCTGCCGGACAGCGCCAAGCTGCAGCTTTCCCAAATCAGGCCGGCGGGCGCATTGGATTTGAAGAATCATGAGCCGAAATACAACGGCTACAGCTTTCTGACCGATGGCCGCTATGCCTCTGGCGTGTGGCTCTGCACCGAGCAGGAGGCACTGGATTATGTGGAGATGCAGAAGCCCTACCAGCACCGCATCATGCTCTGCGACCGGGATGACTTTTGTGTGCTGGAAATGGAAAACGGCAGGCTGCTGCATCCTACCGAGGAAGCAATGGAGGAATTCCGGCAGGCCTCACAGACTGGAGGCCTGAGTATGACATAAGGAGGAACTCTCATGCAAAATATCCGGATGGAAAAAGATATCATTTTGTACTACGGCAACCCTGCCGGTTATGTCAGCGGCGGCAAGGCGGTGGTCGATCCCCTGTTTGAGTCGGAGGAACTGAACACTTTTCTCAGCCGCCAAAAGGATATCGGCGAGGTGAAATGGACAGATGGTGTGTATGACCGTCTTGTCAACGGTCAGCGGGATACTCAAGAACTTACCCTGCTGAAAAACTGTCGTGTGTGGCAGCTAAAGCCCGAATCGGATCTCCGGATGCGCTTCATCAGCCTTGCGGATTTCTGCAAGGAGTTTGGAGAACCCCAAATGTCCGATTACCAGACCGTCTATGACGGCGAGGTGGAAACCAACAATCTGGAGGCGCTGTACACTAAATTTAATGTGGACCATCCTACCGGCTATGTGGGGCATTCTCTGTCCATGTCGGATGTGCTGGAGCTGTACGATGAAAATGGCAGCAGCTTCTTCTACTGCGATCGCTTTGGCTTTCAGGAAATCGGCTTCACACCACCGGCGCAGAACCAAACCATGCAGCTCTAAAGGGGCTGTTTTTTATTCCCAGAATGTGAAAGGAGAAAGAAATCATGCCTGATGTAGAAGTGAAAATCAATTCCATGTACCCGCCCGGAGCCAGCGGCGGTATCCGTGCCTATGCTTCGGCAACAGTGGACGGTTGCCTCGGTATCCGGGGCATCAAGGTAGTGGAGGGAGGCCGTGACGGTCTCTTTGTTTCTATGCCCAGCCGCAAGACGGAAAACGGCTACAAGGAAATCTGCTTTCCCGTGACTAAAGAATTCCGGGAGCAGCTCCACAAGACCGTGTTGGACAGCTACCAGCAGGCCGTAGCCATGAACCAAGCTCCGGCGCAGCCACAGGAAGCCGCACCGGAACAACCCCAGCCGCCCATGCAGATGGGCGGTATGTGAAAGTCAACCATTAAAAATTTGGAGGTAAAACATTATGAAAAAAATCATGAACAAGGTAACCCATAAGTCCAATATGCTGGCGATCAAGGCAAAAATGGCGCTCTCCAACAACCGTGCCGAGGGCTTCGTGGATAATGCGATTGCCATATTAATTGCAGTAGTTATTGGCGCTTTGTTGCTGGCCGGATTGTATATGCTCTTTGACAAAACGGTGCTGCCTACCCTCGTACAGCGCATTAAGGATATGTTCAATTATGCCGGATAAGCTGGCCGCTGTGCAGGCGGTCATTTTTATTGCCCTGCTGTGTGCGGCATCGGTAACGGACTTGACAAAACGGATTGTTCCAAACTGGCTCTGCCTTGGAATCGCAGGTGTTTCCATAATCGGATTTACACCGGTCAATCTGCTGGGAATCCTGATTGCCCTGCCGTTCCTGCTGGCCGCCGTGTTCTTTGACGGCATGGGAGGCGGCGATATCAAGCTGATGGCGGCCTGCGGCTTGGTGCTGGGTCTGCCCAAAGGATTGCTTGCGGCGATGGCCGGACTCAGCCTGCTGCTCATTTATGTGGGCATATACCGAATTGTTTGCAGGGTGCAAAGGCGGGAGGCGAAAAAAGCCTTCCCCCTTGCGCCTTTTTTATCGGCAGGCTGTCTGCTCGCCTATTTTATGTCGTGAAAGGACGGATGATATGAAGAAATCAAATAAAAGAACAATTGTAAAACTGCTGTGCGTGGTGCTGCCGCTTGCAGCTGTGGCTGTCGGCGTTCCATACGTTATCCGTAGATATAAGATCAGAAAATATGCTGCACAGTAATCATTTTTTATCAATCAAAGGAGGACTTAAGCTATGAATTTTTTTAAGAATAGAACGGTCATCGGCGTGATCTGCATCGTGCTGTCGCTTCTGATCTGCTTTGCGGTCACACCGCTGTTTAATCAAAGCATCAGCCAGAAAACCGAGATCGTACGAGTGACCAAGTCCATCAAAATCGGAGAAGCCATCACCAAGGACAGGGTGCAGACCGTGGAGGTAGGCGGTTACAATCTGCCGGAGGACGTGGTCAGGCATATGGATACCGTTATCGGCAAATTTGCTTCTGCCGACTTAGTGCCGGGAGATTACATTATCGCCTCCAAAATTGCCGATGCTCCGGCTACGGAGAACGCCTATCTCTACAATCTGACCGGTGAAAAACAGGCCATTTCCGTATCGGTTAAGAGCTTCGCTGCAGGACTGTCCGGGAAACTGATCTCCGGGGATATCGTGTCCATCGTTGCCCCGGACTACAAGAAACAGGGTGTGACGGTGATCCCATCGGAGCTTCAGTATGTAGAAGTCATCGCCGTCACTGCAGGCAGCGGCTACGATGCCAACACAGGAGAGCAGAAAGAAGCCGAAGCTGAGGATGAAAAGGAGCTGCCTGCTACCGTTACGCTGCTGGTCACGCCGGAACAGAGCAAAATCCTTGCGGATCTGGAAGCGGACGGTACCCTTCATGTGTCCCTCGTTTACCGTGGCAGCAAGGAAAATGCAGCGAAGTTTACCGAGGCGCAGGACTCGGTGCTTTCCGAGCTGTACCCGGAGGAAACGGAATCTCAGGAAAGCGAGGATCAAAGCCAGCCGGAAGCGACTATAAATACACCGGCAGAAAGCGGGGCTGAGTAAATGCTGAACTTCAAAAAAGGTGGCCTGTTTAGCCGTAAGAGCGATTCGGAACCACAGGAAATGGAACCCGACAATGGCGCACAGGTACTGGCGGTTTGGGGCAGCCCCGGCTGCGGCAAAACCACCGTGGCGGTGAAGCTGGCAAAGTATCTGGCAGACAGAAAAAAGAACGTGGTGCTGCTACTCTGCGACTGCACCACGCCCATGCTTCCCTGCATCTGCCCGTCTGGCGAGTTGGAGGGTGATCATTCCCTCCGCAGCATTCTGGCCGCCAATTCCATCACGGAGTCCTTGGTGAAAAACAACTGCAATACCCATAAGCGGATGAGCCATCTTGCGGTCATCGGACTGCAAAAGGGAGAAAATGAAAACTGCTATCCTCCAGTAAATGAAAAGCTGCTCCGGGAGCTGATGAGCGTGCTGCGTGATCTGGACAGTCATATCATCATCGACTGCGGCAGCGCCATCTATTTTGACGAGCTGTCCACCATTGCCATTCTGGAGGCCGATGCGGTGCTGCGCCTCATAAACTGCGACCTGAAATCGGTGAGCTACCTGTCCAGCCAGCAGGAATATCTGCGGATGGCAGGCTTTGACTCTGACAAGCTGTACAAGGCGGTCAGCAACGTAAAATCCAATGAAGCCAGCCAGAACATGGAGCAGGTGCTGGGCAGCGCTGTGTTTACCCTCCCGCATTCCCCGGAGTTGGAGGCGCAGGTGCTGGCGGGGAATCTGTTCACCGATTTATCCCTGAAAGACAGCTGGGGCTTCCGCAAGGAAATTCAGAAAATATCAAGGGAGGTATTTGGAATATGAGTATAAAAATGTTTCGTTTCCAAAGCCCCCTCGGAGAACTGGGGGTTCCCAAAAGGGGGGTAGTTCCCCCTTTTGAGGCACACCGTGAGCGCAGCGAACCTTGCAGCTTTCGCAAAAGCTGCGTGTGCCAAAGGAGGTGTTCGGCGTATGAGCAGGCATAATCTATTCTTTACTCCGGAGCAGGAAACCGGAGATTTTCACAGTGTGCTGCAGCAGGTGCAGGAATATATTGCCGGTCAGCACAGTGAGCTGCTGTCAGACGGCAACGCCAACCAAGCCAAGGCCAACATTAAGCGGTACATCGCCAAGTTTGTACAGGACAGCCGTGTGGCGGTCAAAGGTATGACATCGCAGCAGCTGGTGGATGCCCTGTATACGGAAATGGCCGAGTATTCCTTTCTCACCAAATACATCTTTGCAGACGGCATCGAAGAAATTGACATCAACAGCTGGCAGGATATTGAAATCCAGTATGCCGGTGGACGCTGCGAAAAGCTCACGGAACACTTTGACAGCCCCGAACATTGCATCAATGTGCTGCGCCGGATGCTTCATGTGTCCGGCACGATTCTGGATGATCAGTCGCCGTTGGTGGTCGGTACCCTTGCGGAAAACATCCGGATTGCCGTCATGAAAAGCCCCATTGTGGATGCCAATGTTGGCGCTGCGGCCTCCATTCGTATCGTCAATCCCAACCATATGGAAAAGGAGGATTTTATAGACGGCGGCACGGCGACTGGAGAAATGCTGGATATGCTCTCGGAGTTCATCCGCTACGGCATTTCGGTGTGTATCGCCGGGGCTACCAGCAGCGGCAAGACGACCGTGGCAGGGTGGCTTTTAACCACTATCCCCGATAACAAGCGTATCTTTACCATTGAAAACGGCAGCCGGGAGCTTTCCCTTATCCGGGAACAGGACGGAAAAGTCACCAATTCCGTGGTGCATACCCTCACCCGCAACAGCGAGAATGAGCTGTACCGCATTGAGCAGATCGACCTTGTGGACATCTCCCTGCGCTTCAATGCGGATATTGTTGTGGTCGGCGAGATGCGTGGTGCGGAGGCCAACGCCGCACAGGAGGTAGCCCGAACCGGTGTGGCGGTGGTAACCACTATTCACTCCAACTCCTGCGAATCCACCTACCGTCGCATGGTTTCCCTATGTAAGCGAGCCGTGGATATGTCGGATGAAACGCTCATGGGCTATGTGACGGAGGCCTATCCCATTGTGGTATTCTGCAAGCAGCTGGAAAACAAACAAAGGCGACTTATGGAAATCATGGAGTGCGAAATCCGGCCGGACAACAGCCGGAAATACCGCACCCTGTTCTGGTATGAGATTACTGAAAACCGTTATGAAAACAATGAGTTCCATATCAGCGGCAGCCATATTGTAGTCAATCCCATCTCCGACAGTCTGTGCAAACGGCTGCTGGAAAACGGAATGCCGCAGGAACGCATCAATGCCATCAGGAAAGGAGGGCAAATATCCGTATGACAACCATTCAACTCTTGGCCTGTATCGGTATGATTACAGGCTTTTTTCTTTTACTCGGACTAAAACCGATGGAATTCACCGATGGGCTGTTTTCCTTTCTCACCAGAGAAAAAAAGTCCATCCGAGATGAAATCAAGGCGGCACAGCACCGCCAAAAGCCGGGATTTTTGAAACGGCAAATCCAGATGGCGCAGGAGGTGCTGGCTATGACCGGCAGGAGCAATCGCTTCTCTCTGGTTTGCGCCTGCTCTCTGCTGCTGTTTGCCATCGGTGCCGCTATTGCCATAGTGATGGGCAACTTCTTCTTAGCGCCGGTCATGGCAGTGGGCTTTATGATGCTGCCCTTTTGGTATGTGCAGCTCACCGCCAGCCATTTCAAAAAGGACATCGCCGCAGAGCTGGAAACGGCTCTATCCATTGTCACCACAGCCTACCTGAGAAGTGAGAACATCCTCACGGCTGTGGAGGAAAATCTCGGTTATCTGAATCCACCGGTGCATCAGGTGTTCAAGGATTTTATCCTGCGGGTGAAACTCATTGATCCGGATGTGCTGGAGGCCATCAAGGGGCTGCGCACCAAAATCGATAACGAAGTGTTCCGGGAATGGTGCGATGCCCTGTGCGACTGCCAGCATGACCGAAGCCTGAAAGTTACCCTGACTCCTATTGTCAGCAAACTCAGTGATATGCGGATCGTCAACGGCGAGTTGGAATACCTCGTCTTTGAACCCCGCAAGGAATTTATTATCATGGTCATTTTCGTCATCGGTAACATTCCGCTCATGTATCTCCTCAATAAAAGCTGGTACGACACGCTGATGTACACAACGCTGGGACAGATCATTCTGGCCATCAGCGCCGCCCTAATCTTTGTTTCTACCGCTTGTGTCCTTAAACTGACCAAACCAATTGAATATCGGAGGTGATGGAAATGGGATTACTGTTTTTATTCGGAGTCACCTTAGCGGCAGGGTTGTTTTTTCTTCTTTTGGATGTGCTGCGCCTTCCTTACCTCAGCACCGCCAAGGCCATGCTGAATACCACAAGGTCGGAGAAAAAAGTGGCAAAAACCTTGGAAGCCTACCTCATGACATGGGCGGTAAAGCTCGCAAAGCTCATCCGCATGGATGAGTACCGCAGGCATCGGCTCAAAAATGTACTGAAAGCCACCGGCATGAACATGGAGCCGGAGGTCTATCAGGCCTATGCGCTGGTGAAGTCCGGCGTAATTTTGCTGCTGGCGATCCCGGCAGGCTTTGTATTTCCCTTGCTGGTGCCGGTGGTGGTGTTCCTTGGGGTCATGGTGTATTTTAAGGAAACCAAAAAGGCAGACGAAAAGCTGTCTGCCAAACGAGCTTCTGTGGAAAAGGAGCTGCCCCGCTTTGTTGCCAATATTGAGCAGGAGCTGAAAGCCTCCCGCGATGTGCTGGCGATTATAGAAAACTACAAGAAAAATGCCGGAGAAGCCTTTGCCGGGGAACTGACCATGCTGGCAGCGGATATGCGCTCCTCCAGCTACGAGGCAGCCCTTACCCGGTTCGAGGCGAGGCTCAATTCATCCATGTTATCGGATGTGGTGAGAGGCCTCATCGGTGTGCTGCGTGGAGATGACAGCACGGTGTATTTTCAGATGCTGGCGCATGACTTCAAGCAACTGGAGCTGCAGAGGCTCAAGGGTGAGGCACAGAAGATACCGCCAAAAATCCGTGTGTTTTCCTTTCTCATGCTGATGTGCTTTCTCTTTACCTATCTGGCTATCATCGCCTATGAGATCATCAAGTCCCTCGGCGGGATGTTTTAAGGGGGTGAAAGTGTGATTGTACAGGAATTGTCAATCAAGTATCCGCAGGCGTCCTTTGATCTGATGACACCGGGCGGGTTTGTCTTTTTAACGCCGGAAGCGGCAAAGGAGCTGCTGTCGGGAAAGAGCGTGACCGGGCATCACGGTGTTTCGGAGTGCGCAAGGATGGTGACGGCTGATGAGCTTTTGAATCAGGAGGTCATTAGCTCTAATTATAGCAATAATGTGTGGCATATATTGAGTGATTTTCCGCAGATGGAGCAAGACTCCGCCTCGCCCGAACAGGGGGTGAAGCTATGCTGAAGCTCTTAAAATCCAAGCGTGGTGAGGGCTACATTGATGTGTGCGTTCTTGTCCTCTGCGCCATGCTGGTCATTGCGCTGGCCGTGCAAGTGCTGCCGGTGTTCATCGCAAAGAATCAGCTGGACACCTACGCCACCGAGCTATGCCGGGAAGCGGAAATCTCCGGAAGGGTGGGCAGTGAAACCAGCCGCCGTGCAGCAGTTCTCACCGAGCAGACCGGGCTGAGTCCCCGGATTTCATGGTCAAAGACCGGCAATATCCAGCTCAATCAGGAAATTACCGTGACTCTGACCTTGGAGAAAAATATCGGGCTGTTCGGCGGGTTCGGTTCCTTTCCAATCACCCTGCGCTCGGAGGCCTCCGGAAAAAGCGAGGTGTACCATAAATGACAAAGCTGAAACATATATTCAAGGATAAGGCCGGGAACGGCTTCCCTTTGGTGGTAGCCATTACGCTGGCGCTTGTCATTGTTCTGTGTGGCGTGATGGAGTTTTTCCGGCTCAACATCATCGCCACCGGTGTAAAGGAAGCCTTAGAGGATGCCATTATCGTGACGGTCAACGATAACTATGCCGATGTGTATCACGGTGTGCGGGAGGGCTACAGCGGCGGCTACCAACCGGACGGCTCCACCTTTTCCTACAGCGTAAAGACCGGCGATATTTACGGTTACATGGACGGTGTGCTTGGCACAGAAGATATTGGAGGCAGCCATGTAAAATATGCCGGGGCTGCTTTGGAGTACAAACTTTCCGGCTTGGATGTCACTATACGCAATGCGCCGCTAGCTCCTTCCTCACCTCAAAACGCACAGCGCTTTGAAGCAGATGCGGTGATTCTCTTGGAGGTGCCGGTCTATTTCGGCGGCAAGGAGCTGGCTCCCATGAAGATCAAACTCAAGGTTCAGGCAGGATATACCGAGGTCTTTTAACTGTTCGGGAAATTGTCTGGACTTTCCAAAAAAGATGTAGTATGGTGTGAGCTAACAAATAGTTCTCACACCGTCCAAAGGAGGTTGTCATATATGAGTGATAAAACCAAAAGGAGACTTGTTATTACGGGAGCTGCGGTACTTTGCATCGCGCTGGTGGCTGCCATCGGAATGCGGTTTGCTAAGGAACCCGTGAAGCCGGATTCTTTTTCACAGGAAGTGGTCAGTTCTTCGGAGGTTGCTCCTGATATGCAGAATAACACAGAGGAAAAAGAGATGGTGGTATCCCCGCAGCCCACAACATCAGAGCCGGAAAGCACGAAAAACTTGCCGCCGCAAACCGATCTGTCGGAGCAGCAGCTCCAGCCCGATCCGGTAAAGCCGGAAGTGCCCGAAAATCCAGTGCTGCCAGAGGATGCGGATACCACTGATCCCTCCAAGACTCCGGAATATGAGGCAGAGGACACAGAAAAGAAACCGACATCTGGAAGTGAGTCGCAAAGCAGCGGCGGCCTGCCGGGTTTTGACAATGTGCAGGACGTCGGTGCCAATCAAGGAGAATACCTTGATGACATGTATGAGAATGGTAATAAGATCGGCATTATGGATTAAAAAATACAAAGTTAGCGACATAAAGCATGGTGAAAGCCATGCTTTTTTGTTGCGGAAAGGAGAAAAAATGAAGCGATTGCTTTCTGCTTTTTTATTGCTGGCACTGTTCCTTTGTCTGCTCCCTCCTGCTTCGGTTTATGCCGTTGGCGAGGGAAATGTAGACGGTGGCGGTGGCGGCATGGGAGATGGCACCAGCACTAACTCATGGACTCCGGGTAACGACGGTGTGCGTGTAACAGTAGTTCGGGCAAGTGACCATGCTGCAGTTACGACTCCGATTGACCTTACTAATAAGACACCATCCTCCAGTATCTATCATTTCGGAAAAGTCAGTAAGCTTCAATACACTGGAGGCAGAGCACTTTCTCCTATACAGGGAGGATACACATTTAAAAATCCAGCACAATCCCTGCCAAAGATTATAAGTACAGATGGCAACAACAATATTGATGCCATTAAAAGCTATTTTACAGATGAGCAGGTGATACGATCCATTGCGGCAACAACCGGTATGAATTACGATGTGCTGATTGGCGGTGACTATAAATTACTCATTGAGCCATTTGCTTTTTATAAGTTCGAGGGCGTTATGGTGTTAACCACTGCCACGGAAGCCGCCATGTATGACGAACAGGTTGGCGGTCTCCTGAAAAAGAGAATGGTTTCGCTGTCCCATAAGAATTTGCCACTGGCCATGTTCTTGGAGGTGGCGGATCTCGGCTATCCGGCATGGTCAGGCAGTACAACTACGGCAGCTTCGAATGCAGATATTAAGGCCGCTCTAGGTCTTGGCATCGTGCGGTTTCAGGATGCGCCTGCCGAAGCTCCGGAGGTTTCTGTGTATGATTACGAATACCGGGTAAACACCGAGGTCATCACAGCTATTACCGTCAGCGGTGGGCAGAGCGATCCTGACACCCCTGTGTCGGCGACCTTTTATGTGAATGGCAAAAGCTATCGGGTCAGTAATATTTATTACCCCGATGGCGACAGCCAGCTGGCGTGGATACGCTGGACAACGCCAAGCACCCCGCAGCAGATGACCATTACAGTTACTGTGTCCGGGAGTGGCAGTTCCAATAAGGCAACCATTAATGCCAATATCGTTGACCTTGATAAGAATCCACCGCCCAATCCTGTAGCGGATGACCGCAATGACAGCTTTAGAAAATCCGCTGTTCCAAACAAGGCGCAGCAAACCTCTACCAGTTGGACGGTGTGGCGTCCTTGGTGGCAGGAGCATTGGGTCTGGCACAGTGACTGGAACTGGTACAGTGATGGTGACGGCGGCGGTCATTGGGAGGATGACGGTGAATGGGTAGACGAGGGATGGTGGATGTTTGACCTTGACCGCTATCAGGCCAGCCTGTCGGCAAGCATGGCAATTCAGCCCGATGATAAAAGCCCCACCGCCAGCGGAAAGGTCATGAAGTCAGGCTATGGGATCAATGAAACAGTATCTGCCAGAGTTAGTACCAACCAGTCCTCGGCGGTAACCGGGGCGCAGACGGCGGTGACCTACTTCCCGGAATTTGGGTATCAGACCTACTGGCGGCGGCTGGATCGTATGACTTCCGGATACAGTGCCCGATTTGAGTTCCAGAAGAATCCCTACAGCACTTATAGCCGCAGGACTCATTTTTCACCCATCTGGTTCCCGGACGGAAGCTATACCCCGTACACATGGCTGATTGATTGCTGGTCACCCGCCGGGATGCTCTCCATGAACCTCACGGACAGCATCACCATCGGTGGATCACTTTGGGATGACTGGCACATTGCGCCGCAGAATCCAAATTAAAAACAGAGAAAAAACAAGGCCGCAGCCAATCGAAAGCTGCGGTCTTGCTGTTCTCAACCCTATGATGAAAGGTGGAAAATCAATGAAATCGAAACGAATTGCAATGCTCCTGTGCGTAAGTCTCTTGCTGTGCCTGATGTTCAGTACAACGGCCTATGCAGCAGGAACCGGTGATGTAGCCGGAGCCATTGAGGGAACGTGGACAACCGCTTCCCAGCAAATCAAAACCGTGGTCAACAAGGTGGTGTTTCCCGCCATCGACCTCATTCTGGCGGTGTTTTTCTTTGCCAAATTAGGAACATGTTATTTTGAATATCGAAAACATGGCCAAATGGAATGGGCGTCTCCAGCAATCCTGTTCGCCTGCTTGGTGTTCACGCTAACAGCTCCCTTATACATCTGGACTATACTCGGAATATAAAGAGAAGAGCCGTTGCATCAAAACGCAGATGCAACGGCTCAACCTTGTAATAAGTCAAAATTTCTATAGTTGATGGAATAGCTCTTTGACATAACGTGTACTCATTTTCTAACCGCAAGGCAATAATTTACGTTATCGAACGCAGTCATCCTATGCAATGGATTTGCCTTGTTATAAGTCTCAAAGTATTCCTCCGTCATTTCCTGTGGAGTTAAGTGTTCATATATCAGAAAATCATGGGCGGAAAGTAAGAGTTCCATATTGCAATAGGAATAGCTTGCCAACATATTTTCGTTTGCAGCACCCGCCAACATGGATTGTTTTTTTGCTCGTTCTCCTGCTTTTTCGGTATAATTGTTCTCGTCCGGGTAATCAAATATGATTGAGCTTCCTTTTGGAAAAAGATCACTGATGACAGAAATCAAAGTCTCAAAGGTTTGCTTTGAAAGATAATATGCGACTCCGAGAATTGTGCTACAGCTTATTTTATTACTATCAAATGCCTCGTGATTCAGCAATGCCTCTTCCCATGCTTCTTTTGTGAAATCCGCTTCAATATAGTGAACATTATTAGGAACTACAAGATTGGCGTTTTTCAAGCGTTCTTGTTTATCGCTTGCTGTAGCTGGATGGTCTATCTCGAAAATTTTCAATGTGTCTGCCCAAGATGGCTGACGATACGCAAAGGTATCATATCCAGCACCAAAAATTAAATACTGCTTTGCACCAACTTGAGCAGCCCGTTCAAGAGACTTTTCTGCAAAAGCAGCCCTTCCAAGTGGCGGTGGGGATAATTGGTTATCCACAATCCATCTCAGTGCTTGCTCTGGTTCTCCTACGAATGAGGGATTAAAAAATCCAATGCCGTCTGACATACTTTTTGCTATTTGGCGGTATTCCTCATCAGTTAATAGTTGCCTTGCAACGCTGTCATTAAAAATTGTGACCTCGTTATTTAGCGAATGATATGCTCTTGAAAAGGCACTTACCAGTGCAGTCATACTTTTTTGTTCCATTATAAAACACCTCCTATATACTTAATACACCCTCGGCACATCAAGTACAAGACTTGAATTTTTCTCCATTTTGTGGTATAGTAAGTATAGAAAAAGAGAATAAATTTACAATTCCGTCACATATTTTGTGGCGGTTTTTTAATTGAGCTCAAAACGAATAACTCTGCATAAAAACCGTTTGCCGTCTATTTGCAAGGATACTCTGGCAGGTGCTGGGGATGTAGCACAGGAGTCGCAGAGCTTTACTCCTCTGGCTTATCTGTCAGCCGCAGCGGGGTCTCATCTGCATTTATATATGTTTCCTCGCACTCCTGCTGGGCGGTGCGCATGATACAAGTTGCCTGAGAAACGAGCTTCTCGGCATCGGTTACTGCGTTGAACATTTTATAGTAGAGCTTTTTGTAATCTGCCACACAAATACCTCCTTTGAAATTATTTCGGCGGCCTCCGTTGTGTGGTATTAAAGCTCTGAAAGGACTAATTGTCAAGTCATAAATCAGAGGACAGAAAACTCTACGATGAAGAAGAACTTTCGCTATGAAAAATGAATCCACAGATTAATTCTGCAGACATACTCCATACGGAAATACCAACTAGCAAATTTATTTACAGCTAGATTGCCTTAATAATTAAAAATATGATTAGCAGCCATACTGCTGCAATCGGAAGTGCGTAATACCATCTCTTGGGTTTTCCGTCCAACCAAAGCCCTTCTGCTTCCTTGCAGCACGCTTCAAAAACAGTCGGAGGAATCAGTCGTATGGTGAGTGTCACCAGTGCAGGCAGCAGAATAATATCATCAAGGTATCCAAGAACAGGGATAAAATCGGGGATCAAATCAATGGGAGAAAGCGCATATGCGATGGTCAATCCTGCAAGCACCTTAGCTCCGGTAGGCGTTTCCTTCTTTTTCATGGCGATAAATACTGCGGGAATATCCGTTTTCAGCTTTTTTGCCCGTTCCTTCAGGTTCATCCGTTATCCTCCAAGTATCAGCATGTATGCGCCTACAACGCAAAGTAAGACTGCAACATAGTTCTGAAATTTCCCTTTTTCCATCTTTTTAATGATGCGGTTGGCGGCAAATGTTCCTACTATCATTGCCGCTCCCATTGCAAGCCCCGTAAGCAATGCCAAACCATCAAGTCCAACCAGTTTGCTGTATATCCCTGTTTTCAGAAGGTGCATTGCTGTAGCAGTTGCAGCTTCGCTGGCTATGTAGGCAACAGGCGGCAGCCCAAGTGTTAAAAATGCGGCAGCTCCAATAGGCCCGCCGCTTCCGGCAAGACCGGACAAAAGTCCGGTAGCTGCACCACCGATCAGCATCGCTCTTTTCCGGTTCTTGAACTCCAGTTTCTTAATCATCTTAATCAGTACAAGGATAATCAAAGCACCGCCGATACAGCGAGTAATGATCTCTTTTGGCAGGACAGAGAACCCAAAAGCACCCAGTGCGGCGAGCGGCAGTGCCGTAGCGCAAAACAATCCAACCGATTTCCAGTCGATTTGTTTGATTCCGAATGCCATGCGAGAGAGGTTCCCGATCATCTGTGCGATTGTCAGCACAGGTACGGCAACGTCCGCTCCGACACAGGCGGTCACCACCGGGAGCAGCAAAAGAGCACCTCCAAAACCTGCCGCCCCAGAAACAAAGGCAGCAATAAAACTGGTAAATATCAAAACGGCGTATATCATATTCGCCTCCAAAAATCAAGTATATTTTTTACCTTAGTATAGCACGGTTAGAGCAATATTTATAGTTTCAGGAAGGAGTGATAACTTCAAATGTTCATATGGGATTTTGTTGCCGACACTGTCCTCGGTCAGATAGTAGATTGGATCTACGGTCAGATCGTGGGCTTTCTCGGCGACTTTTTTATGCAGATGGGAAACATGGGAGCTGACCTGTTCGAAATGAGCTGGGTGCAGTCCATCGTGCTGTTCTTTTCCTATCTGGCATGGGCGCTCTACGGTGTCGGTCTTGTGGTAGCAGCCTTTGAATGCGGGATTGAGTCTCAGTCCGGCAGAGGCAGCATCAAGGATACCGCTCTTAATGCTATTAAAGGTTTTATGGCGGTAGGACTGTTCACCACGGTGCCGGTAGAGCTGTATAAGTTGTCGGTGTCTTTGCAGGGCAGCTTCACTGCCGGTATTACAGGCCTCGGAACCGACTTCGGCACAGTAGCCCAAGGCATCATCGCATCGTTACAGGATGCAGGAAATCTGGAGCAGGCCATGACCAGTAGCGTGTTCGGCGGTCTGCAAACCATAACCAGCCCGATCATGATGATCTTTATCTTGATCCTTATGGGCTATGCGGTCATTAAGGTGTTCTTTGCCAACCTGAAGCGGGGCGGCATCCTGCTCATTCAGATTGCTGTGGGGAGCCTGTATATGTTCAGTGTTCCCCGTGGATACATTGACGGCTTCGTTTCATGGTGCAAGCAAGTCATCGGCCTGTGCCTGACAGCATTCTTACAGGCAACAGTGCTGATTGCCGGACTCATGGTGGTCAAAGACCATGCTCTGCTGGGGCTTGGTTTGATGCTGGCAGCCGGTGAAATCCCTCGCATTGCCGGACAGTTCGGACTGGATACCAGCACGAAAGCCAGTCTCATGAGTACCGTATATGCGGCGCAGACGGCGGTGAACATGACCAAAACGGTGGTACAGGCGGTGGCGAAATGAGCGAGAATATGCTGGTCTATATCGCCTCACCCTACGCCGGTGATGTGCGGAAGAATATCGAATTTGCAAAGGCGGCCTGCCGCTATGCAATGGAGCAGAATTGTACGCCGATAGCGGTGCATCTTCTGTATCCACAGTTTCTGGATGACAATGACCCCATCCAGCGGGAATCCGGTCTTTACATGGGGCATCGTGTGCTGGAGGCCTGCGATGAGCTGTGGCTCTGCGGCAGCCGGATATCCAACGGCATGGCAATGGAACTTCAGGAAGCCAAAAAGCTGGGTATTCCTGTCCGGGAGATATCCGCAGAACAAATCCAAGGAGGTTTTACGATGGAAAAGAAATATGGTGTGTGGGCGATGCGCAGCGCCGGTTCGGTGTGCGGAGCCGCTCAAAGTTGGTGCAAGCACGGCGGAAAGCCGATGGAATTTAAGTCGCTGGAACAGGCTGAAAGCTACGCCAAGCAGCTGAATGAATCCTGTTATTCTCCCAATGTGCATTATGCCGCAAAAGAGATGGAACGGTCGCTGAATCAAGGCTCCGGCTTTTCCATGCAGATGTAAGGGAGGCGGCCTATGTATATTTACCCCGATCACTTAAGGGCAAAAGCAACCTTGTGGCTGTGGCAGCTGCGAGATATCGGCATCATCGGTGTGGCGCTGCTCATCTCTGTGCTTGCGGTTTCCCAGCTGGGATTTGCCCCGCCCATTGTGCTGACCGCCGTCTACGCCTTTTTAACCATCCGCTTTGAGGACACAAGCATTCTGGATTTTCTCCGGTATTCCTGTGCCTTTTTTATTGTTAAGCAGCAATTCTATGAATGGAGGTACACGCCCGATGCGCAGGAATGATAAATCAGAAGCCCAAAAACGAGCCTCCACCCGACAGCTCATCGGTACCAAGGAAATCACCGAGTACAGTCTGCAGACCTATGGGCATGGGGAGCTTGTGTATTTTATCATCAAGCCCAGCAACATATCTGTGCTGTCGGAGGCCAGCATCAGCACCCGCATCTATGCCCTGATGACTGTTCTCAAAGGAATCGCTGAAATCGAGATTTTGTGCTTAAACAGCCGGGAAAACTTCGAGGACAACAAGCGGTTTCTTCGCAGCCGCATGGAACAGGAGCAGAATCCTGTGGTACGAAAGCTTCTCGAAAAAGACCTGTCCTTCCTTGACCGGATACAGGTGCAGATGGCTACCGCAAGGGAGTTTTTAATCTTGATCCGCCTGCGGAATGAAAAGGAAAAAGAGGTGTTCCCTTATCTATCCCGCATTGAGAAGTCTCTGAAAGAGCAGGGCTTTTCCGTAAAGCGAGCGGACAAGGAGGATATCAAGCGTATCCTTGCGGTTTATTTTGAGCAGAACGTCACGACTGAAAAGTTCGAGGATTTCGATGGGGAGCGATGGGTTATCTTGAATGAGTGAATACCATGAAAATGGGAAGCTGGTATTAGTATCCCAGCTCCCCATTTTGCTCATAATTTGATATTCGAAGTCTATATGTTGTTCAAATAGTCTTGTAACGAATCTACGAGTTTTCCAACATGTATTCCATCTACAAAAGAATGGTGTACCTGAACGGAAAAAGGTAGCATCTTCTTCCCGTTTCTTTCAAAATATTTCCCCCAATCAAATAATGGAGTAGCGTTATCTTTTTTACCGGAATTTGTGTGTGAAATATGAGTATATGATACCCATGGCATAGGCGAAAATTGAAATACATCATTGCCCAATGGCCCCGTAAAATAATCTTTTTGATTTGCTGCTTTGGGGGCTGCTACAGAAATATAACTTTCCAAAGTGTCCTGCATGTCAACATTAACAACTTTGAAAAGCTCAGTATTCTTATCCAAATAGGTAAACGCTGTATTAATTCTATCGTAAAGCACAATTTGACCGTCAAGGAAACGATATCGAAATTCTTCTATATTATTCGCACACTTTGAAACGGCAAAGATAAGCGATAAGGTAAAGGAAAAATTTTTCTTATGGACTTTTTCCAAGAAATTTGTAATATCCAATTCAAGGGTAACGCAATAGGAGGGCTCTATACTGTTTCTGAATATTTGACAGTGCAAAGCCCTTTTCCATTTGGTTTCATCAATTATTTCATACGTATTTCCCATAACATTTGTCTCCCTTCCCTGATACCTGATGTATAAATAATTTGTATTTTTTGAATACGGTTTTAATTCTCAATCTAATTATACCTCAACCTTGTACCAAAGTGAACCAATTTATCCTAAGCGACAGCGTAAATTTACCTTCGGATTCAATGGTGCAGAGTCCACCCACAATGCACTGATAAAGTATCAGGCAATGACTTTTAGATTTAATATACATCTTTTCTGTATTCCAAGCAAGCCAAGCTCCT
>JAEYJO010000035.1 GCA_023408815.1 Bacillota bacterium
TTTAGGTTGCATCCTTTCGGATGCCGTTCTCTGAATTTTCATTCATGCTGCTGCATGTTCCCTTTCGGGCCATGCGCTCATTTAAGAATTTTCAGGGTTGCATTACTGTTTATTTGTCAAGGTTCATCGGTTCATAATTTCTAATCTTTGTTTTGTCTTTTGCTCAGACGCAACTTTGTCATAATATCATATGCGCTTGGCTAAGTCAATACTTTTTTTAATTATTTTTTATGAACTTGTCCGCCATCTCTCAACGGTGGATTTTTATTATAACATTGCATACTTATAAATGTCAACCTGTATTTTCAATCAATTTCATGAATTTTTCAAACAAATCTGACTATATCTATAAGTCTAAGGAATTTTCAATCTCAAAAACCCGCTTTTATACAACCGGATTTTAAGTTCTTCCTTGCAGTGCTTCGTTAGTGTACCCAAAATATTGGCAAAAGTCAATATCTTTTTTACATATATTTTATATTTTTATAATTGAGTAATTATAGAGATTTAAATCCTTTAACATTAAGGCTAAATTAATGCTATCCATATTTATAATGTAAATTAACTTAATTTACTTATGCATTAATTTAATCTAATTGAAAGAACCACATTACATCTTCATCAATTACCACCACGTCACATTCTCTCCCATCCCAAAGCTGTATTTTAATCTCACTTATCTACGTCCAGCTATTTCTCCCTGCACAAGAATAAAGGTTATCAATATTGTCTGCACTCCTTCATAGAAGATATTCTTTGAATGAGTAAGTGTATGAGAAAAACTTCCCAGCCACTCGTAGCCGAACTTGAATGCGATATCCATAATCTTAGTATCTATAGTTTCTATAATATTATATCAATTTCTGCAGGTGTCAAGCGGCGGCGTATATACTCCATTCACCTTCTGTTTATTTAGTAGTATAAAATAACTACTCAAAATTGCAAATCAATCCGCCATCATAAAATCGGCCCATTCATACGGATAATCTTTATGGTGCTCTCGCCAATAATACATTCGCTTCATATATTGTTGCTTACGCGCCTCAACAACCCTATTGCATTCCGGTATGCTATAGTATCTAATTATAGCTGTTAGAAACAGACAAATTTGTTTGCTGAAATCTGTCTGTTCCTCTGGAGAAATAGTACAAAAAGGACTTTTGATATCAAGCAGAGATTTCCGGCTCTAACCGGTAAACTGAAACTTGCTAATTTTGCATTTATGCTCAATTATCGACGGCTTTGAAACTTTCCTGAAAGAGTAGCCTGCTGCAAAACATGTCCGTTAATGTTTGCAATAAGATCTCGTTTTCTACAGCTTGCAGCTAAAACTAGCTTGCTGTCCAAAATATAAACAGTAAACACATATGTATGGATAAACTTAAGCGGTGGTTTGGGACCTTTATATCTGTTTCTTCCATAGGCAACTCCCTGTACGGCACCGCCTAAACTGTCCACAAATTTACCAGAAGGTATCCCTTCCGGAATAATCTCGCATACAGGAATATTCCATACCACCCAGTGGTTATAGTTTGGGAAAATCGGATGTGATGCATCATCCAAAGTGATCGCAATAGATTTTGCATTGGGAGCAATGCCGCTTATTTCAAAATCTGGAGATAAATCTTCTCCACGGGCAGAATACATAACAGGTATCCACATACCGTCATTGAACGCATTACTTCTAATTTTTAATGTTTTCATACATATGTTCTCCATTATTACTATGAACAAAAACCCGCACTGAAAAACTTCTGCACGGTTGACCATTATCATTCTTAATTGCGAGAGCAGACATTACTCTATGTTAATTTATTATACCGAATATCCCTATCAAGTACAATGAAATTGCCAAGATACTTACTGAATTGCAATATGCAGAAAATTTAAACCGACAAGTAAGAATACGATATTTGGGGTATTACTTATAATGATAGAAACATTATTTATATTTTTATAAATATATATACTGCCTTGCAACAAGGAAACTATATCGATCGACTTTATAGAAGAATGTGTCAAAATAAAAAATAAGGATATGCAAATATGGAAATGGGAAGTGAATTATTTAATACAATAACGGAGCACTTGATGTTTAACGAAAAACCTTCCGATTATCTAAACCGGTTATTTAATTCAGAAGGGTTCAAGCAATGGCCCTTTTCCATGTTAGGGAAGTTAAAGGACACAGAGCAATCAAAAATCCACCATCCCGAGGGAAATGTCTGGAATCATACGATGCTGGTATTGGATGAAGCTGCCGCAGTGAGAGAAAACAGCAGTGATCCAAAGGCATTCATGTGGGCAGTTTTGCTGCATGATATAGGGAAACCAGAAACCACCAGAATCAACGGGGAAAAGATTACTGCATACAATCACGATACTGTAGGAGCGGACTTATCAAAAGAGTTTCCGGAGGCGGTTACCTCTGAACAGGATTTCATTGTAAAGGTATGTCTGTTAGTTAAATATCACATGCATATGCTTTATATTTTAAAAGATCTCCCGTTTAGTGATAAAAGGGGGTTGATTTCGAGTGTTGATATTAATGATATAGCCTTATTAGGATATTGTGACCGATTAGGCCGAAAGGCTGCTGACCGTAATAAGGTTATGGAGGAATATCGGAAATTTTATTCGATACTGGAAACTATGGAGAAAAAATATAGAAAATAATTAAAACTCATGAAACATGAAGTCTTCATCACTCTTGCCGGTAGGAGCGTCAAGCCCTAATCGTTCATAAAAAAAATACATGGCTTCCCCTTTGTGGAAGCCATGTATTTTTGCGGGCCATGTCAATTCTGGATATCATATTATTTTCAGATAAGGATTTGAACTATCACGCCTTCAAACAATATAGTCAAGAATTCAAAATATTATGGTGCTTGCGGTTGTGCTCATTTTCTTTAGTATTCACCCATGTCTTTTTTCTTGTTTAGTGTTGCAATCCAATCATGCGATTTGCCATTGAAGTTTTCTGGATTTATAGGGTAATGAACATTATATAAATATCCACTATCACCATATCTTCCTTGCAACTTTTCATCTAAGGCATTTTCATCTGCGTGAATATTTATAACTTCCAAGCACATTAAAACATGTGAACTACCCTCAATAATTTCTCGCTCCCACAAATAACGACACTCCAAATTTAAAAAGCACTCTTTTATCAAAGGTGCATTTACAATAGACGCTTGTTCTGCTGTTAATCCGGACATTGTTATTTCATTATTATCAAATCCGTTATTTTTAATAGTATCAGAACATTTATTGTACCAATGTAAAGATGGGAAATTTATTACAGCTTCTTTTGTTTCTTTTATACTTTTGTATAAATGCCCAGCTTTGTTTACACTCGAAAGAATTGCATAAAAACCATTGCTATCGCCATTAAAACAAGCCCATGACTGCAAACAAGCATTTTCCTTTCCATTAGATTTATATGTTGTAACAACAAAAAGGGGTGATGGGATTGCTGTCACAAAATCCATCCATGAAAATCCGTATGTTTCCATATTCGCCATAGAATCTGGTATATTTGAATATTCCTTTTTCATTGCGATTACCTCCTGACTATATAAATAATATGCATTTTTTTAATTTTATCATGAATAAAACAAAAAGTCATGCATGAGTTCAAATCTCATACATGACTTCAATCTGGTGGAGGCGTGCCCGCGCTGGTAGAACACAAAACTTTAAAATGCCGACAAGTTATCTTAATGGCCGACCTCTAGTGTGCCAGCACACTAGATCTCTACACTTAGCACGAACTCGTGAGAAAAACATAAATGTTTCCCTCCTGGGTTCTACCAGCGATGATTATGCGAGCCACGTTAAAGCTGGATATCATGGGATTTTTAAATAAGGATTTGAACTATAACTTCTTCAACTAATATGATCAACATTCAAAATATTATGGTACTTCCGATTATGCTCAAATACTGTACACTGCAACC
The DNA here is from genome assembly GCA_023408815.1 of Bacillota bacterium. Taxonomy (GTDB): domain Bacteria; phylum Bacillota; class Clostridia; order Lachnospirales; family Lachnospiraceae; genus Kineothrix. The sequence goes on from JAEYJO010000035.1 coordinate 3,963, forward strand.
TGGAATTATGAAGTCTGAACGGTTTTATGCTTTTTTTCGTGTCAAGAAAATTCCAACGATTGCCCCTATAAGGATAATCGGTGCTAATCTGACAAACAGCCATTCAAATGCGTGAAAAGCTACTCCGACAACGGCGGTTTCAGGGTCATTATAATCCCATCCCAAGTAGGGACTATTTAATACTACTAAGACGGCAAAAACTGTTACTAGGACCGCACACAATGAGATAAGTAGCCAATGAAACTTTTTTCGTCTCATGGTCTTCCTTTGTGCGAGCTGTAAGTTTATAATCTCCAGTTTTTCGGAAATCACTTTTAAATCATCAACCTTCGACTCAATAACAGTATCTCCAAGTAAAGCACTTACCGGTGTTTCAAATACTTCCGATATGGAGATTAACATTTCAGAATCAGGAACTGACAATCCTTGCTCCCATTTAGAGATGGTTTGCCGCACCACATTCAGCTTGATAGCAAGTTCTTCTTGCGAAAGTCCTTTTGATTTTCTGATTGCTTTAATGTTTTCGTTTAACATCAGTGATAACTTCCTTTCTTTCAGTTTATGCCACTATTGTATGATAAATTTCCCGTTACTACAAGCAACGCATATTAACATTCAAGTTTATTAGTCGTTCTCAATTTATAAATAATATCTATCAGTTTTCAAAAAAACATGTTTCGGTATTCCGCCCCTCACAAATAAAATAATAATGTCTATAGGGTTCAATTTGAGCATCAGCATTTGTAGAACGGACATTCCAGTTAGTATAAGAACGTATAGGTGCCATGGCTATTCCTCCTGAAAGCTAAACGAAGTAAATAGAGGTATAGCGCCATGGCGGCCTTCCAAATAAGCTTTACTGAGTTTCTTATCGTATCTTTTTTTAACTTATCAAGCGAATAAACATGGCTACTGTTATTCTTGTCCCGCTCAACAAACCAAATCTCATCTCTGCGAAGCAATTCTTGGTCCATTATTGAGGATTCGTGTGTAGTAAAAATAAGCTGCATTTTCTGATCACGAAGTAGTCGATCAAACAGCGCGATAAACTTTAAAATCAACTTCAGGTGCAAACTGCGTCCCTCGATGCCCTTTCGGGTTCAAGCCCCTCCTCAATTACCGCAATAAAAAAATGACACTGCCATTGCTGTGTCATTTTTTTATTGGAATAATAGTGGAAAAAAGATTTTTGTTGTCAGGGCAAATTATCCAGATTAGGATAACGTAAATTGAAATTTGTATTAATTCTTATTTGGCAAATCTTTACTGGCATCCTTACTTTCTGAAAAAATGGAAATCACAACAGTTTCCACCGTAACCTAATGTCTGCGTTCGTGAAAAACCAATTTTTTTAAGTCCACCATAGGTTACATCATCCACATCACAAAACAGACTGCATAGCTCTTCGCAACCATTTTCAACACAGGCTGTGTGCCAAAGACATTTTGTTATAGTTACATCATAAAAGTCTCTACCGTAATTCTGGGTGCTTACCTGCAAATCAGTAGCGCATAATTTTCAAAAACACACGACTATAAATATGATAGAATCCTGGAAATTTCTCCATTTTTGCCGTTGAGGAATGCTTTCTTGCCGCAATAATTTCAAGCATATATTTTCTCATATACCTGTTTGTTTCATCCTTGCAAAATCCATCATTCCAAAAGGTCTTGTACATTGCAATCCTCGGAAGAATTGTCTGAACGAGAGTTTTTAGTTGATTTTTCGTTTTTCCCGTTGTCTGCTTAATAATAGTATTAAGCATTTCAGATTCTTTTTCAAACAACAGGTTGACTTTTTCTTCTCCAAATTCCTCTGTTAAAAATCTTTGTATTTGCTTTTGCTGTTTTATTTTATATCCCATCTGGTATACCTCCACAAATTCCGATTTGTCTGTATAAGCAGTAATCTTTGTATACATATTACCATACCTTTACCAAAAGAAAAAGACATACCTTCCCCTTGACGGAAGCTATGTCTTTTTGACGGAGAAAGAGGGATTTGAACCCTCGCGCCGCGTGAGCGACCTACACCCTTAGCAGGGGCGCCTCTTCAGCCTCTTGAGTATTTCTCCATAGCCTGAACCAAATCACGTGAAATCTGTTATCAAAAACTATTCACGCTTATCGGATATTAAATTCCGCGTTTAATGATAACGCAAATGTTATTATACCTAAGGGAATTTTGTTTGTCAATAATATAATTCCATTTCTTTTTTATATTATCAATATGTGTCCGGCTATCGCCTCTTCTATACGGCGTTTCACTTCCGCCGCTATTTCAATCGTCTTCATATCCTTATATTCCTCATAATACATCGGGGGGAGATATATGATTTTGACAGTTAACGGCTTTATCGATTTCTCGTCAAACGGCTTGAATGCATCTACCAGTGCACAAGGAACTATCGGACACTTTGCCTTCTGAGCACTTTTAAAGCTTCCGCCCTTAAAATTCAACAGCTTATTGCCCTCACGGCTTCTGGTGCCTTCCGCAAAAATAAGAAAGTTCTTTCCGGCCTTTACCTCTTCCGTAACCTGCTGTATGACCTTCATCGACTGACGGATATCGTCTCTGTCCATGGCGATAGAGCCGAGAGCCTTCGTTACCTGCTTGAGCAATATGACATTCTGTGCTTCCTTTTTAATAACGAAAGCAAAGGGAACCGGGCAGGATTCCAAAAATGCCAGCACATCATACAGCCCTTGGTGGTTAGGAAAGAATATGAACCCGTTCTCCTTTGGGATATTTTCCAGGCCGAAAGATTCTATCTTGACTTTTCCGGCCTTATTGGCTGCTATGGTCGTCTTCTTCACAACAGCATATGCCTCTTCATGAGTTTTCTTGCTGCTTTTTCCATACCACCATATTTGCAAAAGATAAAAAGGCACTTTCAAAAACAATCTTAAGACCATCATCATAATTCTATACATACTATCTTCTTCCTGCCTTTTATATTTAAGGATTATATTTCTTTATACTTTTCCAATGCCGTCTCGTACAAGTTGCTGCCTTCCGAATCGATAACAACAATAACGGGAAAATTCTCTACCTGCAATTCACGAATAGCTTCTGTACCGAGATCTTCATATGCGATTACCTTTGAGCTTTTAATGGATCGAGATAGAAGTGCTCCTGCGCCTCCCACCGCTGCAAAATATACTGCTCCATTGCGCAAGATTGCTTCTCTGACCGCTTCCGTCCGCTTACCTTTCCCGATCATTCCTTTCAAGCCTCTATCAAGAAAATCCGGAGTGTACTTATCCATACGGCTTGCCGTAGTAGGCCCTGCAGAACCAATGGGTCTGCCCTCACGTGCCGGTGACGGCCCCATGTAATATATGATATTATTCGTGAGATTTATGGGAAGTTCCTTTCCTTCCTCCAAAGCTTCATACATTCTCTTATGGGCGGCATCCCGTGCAGTATAAATAGTTCCGGTAATATAAACGTAATCTCCGACTCTCAGCTCTTTCACTGTTTCGCTGCTTACTGGTGCATTTATATACTTATCCATTATATCCACAATCCTCTCACTCTAATTAAGCGATAGTCAAATACCCAGCCGCAAGTTGCGGAGTATTTGACCCTCGCGGCATTCGCCAAATGCAAGCAAGCATACTCTTGGCTCATTGCTCGCGGGAATCAACAGCTTCTAAATAATTCTCACCGCATGCCTGTTTACATGGCAGCAAATATTTACCGCTACCGGAAGTCCGGCTATATGTGTAGGATAGGTGTCTATATTGACCGCAAACGCGGTGGTGCTCCCTCCAAGTCCTCCGGGACCGATTCCAGTCTTGTTGATTTTTTCAAGCAGCTCTTCTTCCATTTCCTTTATATAAGGAATATCCGAGCGTTTGTTCACCGGTCTAGTAAGCGCCTTCTTCGCCATCAGGGCACACTTTTCAAACGTACCTCCTATTCCCACACCCACTACCATAGGCGGACATGCGTTCGGGCCTGCGTCTGTTACAGCAGTGAGTATCGCTTCCTTTACTCCTTCTATACCGTCGGAAGGCTTTAGCATGAACATACGGCTCATGTTCTCGCTACCAAATCCCTTTGGAGCCACTGTAATCTTCACCTTATCTCCCGGTACAATTTCATAATGAATCACTGCCGGCGTATTGTCCTTTGTATTCTCACGAATCAGAGGGTCTTTTACCACCGATTTCCTTAAGTAGCCTTCTTCATATCCTGCTTTTACCCCTTCATTGACCGCATCCTCTAAAACACCGCCTTCGAAATGGACCTCTTGACCAATCTCCATAAAAATGACCGCCATTCCGGTATCCTGACAAATGGGAATCATATCCTTTGCCGCAATCTCAAGGTTTTCTTGTAACTGGCATAAAACCTGCCTGCCCAAAGGTGCCTTTTCTGACGACGATGCCTCATTCATTACTGTCTTCATATCCTCCGGCAAATAATGATTGGACTCTATACACATTTCTTTTATATTATCCGCAATAACAGACACTTGTATCGTTCGCATAAGTCAACCCTTCAATCATTCAACGATTCTTTTTCGCACTTCATCAAGCTCTTCTTCCGAGGGCTTCATCGCTTTCCATCCTAACGTCTGTCCGTCGTCTTTGTAGCGGGGAATCAGATGCAGGTGAAAATGGAATACCGTTTGTCCGGCCGTTTCTCCATTGTTCTGTACCAGATTAAAGCCATCGCAGCTTAGCTTCTCGGACATTCCGGCCGCCAGCTTTTTAGCGAGCAGCATAACCTTTGCTGCCGCTTCATCCGGCAATTCATATAAATCGCGGTAATGGTTCTTCGGCAAAATGAGCGCATGGCCCTTGGTCGCCGGCCCCAAATCCAAGATTACCTTGAATTCTTCATCTTCATAGATTTCCTTCGACGGAATATCTCCATTCGCTATTTTACAAAAAATACAATTGTCATCTCTCATACCTATATTTACACTCCTTTCAGTGATTGCCTACATCCTAAAAATAACGAGACTGAATTATTAAAATACAAAAATATGATCCAAAGTACGAAGCACCTTAAAATCGCCCTTCAGCTTCATCACCCCGGACATAAATGCTCTCTGAAATGTCATCCTTGCATAAATAATATCATCCAATATCTGAGAGTTTAACTGCAATTCCACATCCGCATGATCCACGGTGCCGTAAGAGCATTGCAAGTCCGCATTTTCTACCTTAATAATCAGATGTTTTTTCCTCCCTTCGATAACGATTCTATATACTGCACGAAAGCCGGGCTGAGGGCTGAAGCTTTGCTTGAATTTATCGATGACCTCTACGCTTTCTTCTCCGTCCGAATTATCTATCAGGTTTCTAAAAATACTGGTAAGTTCCTGAATATCCTCCTTCTGCCTCTGCACATATCTGTCATCGGAGGCATACTGGGAAAGCTGCTCCGTTTCCTGCGGAGTCAAATCCATCTGAACCCGCGATACCGCCTGCTTAATCGCCTGATTACTGGCGGGCAGGCTAGCCATTTTCTGATTTACTGTCCGATACATATTTTCCGCTTTTTTTTCTATTAAAGCAGCATATTCCGCATTTGTCTCCAGTAAGGAGGTATCCGCTATGTAGCCGCATATGCCGCTGCAGGGGCGTCCTCCAAGGATCTCCCATGCAGAGGCCAGATTAAGCTTTCCTTCTCTCTCTCCATATGTAGTAGACATCACGATAGGGCACATGTATATGGTGCTTATCTTCTCCTTGTCACCATATAGCCAGCAGGAATCCAGGAATTGTTGCATATACCCGCCTATCCCATACCATTCCACAGTGGTAGCAAGAATAATGCCGTCTGCTTCTTTCAAAGTTTGAGGCAATGTGGTAATACTGTTTTTAAGTTCGAATAAATTGAAGCGCTCCACTTTAACCCGAAGTTCCTCCAGCACCTGCTGTATTTTATTAATTACAAATAGGGTTGGATCATCGATTAGTCCCCTGCCACCGTAATAAATGTTAATTTTCATGTGAAAACTTTCCTTTCCTTAAAAGCCAGCTTAAGCCGCATCTTCTTTACTCTTTGTCCGAAATTTGCCAGAAAATAAAAGCCATATTATAAATGCAGTTCCTACACCACTTAAAAATCCGCCGATATGAGCCGCATTATTTATATTTGTCCCTACAAATCCACTGTATAGGGAATAAAATATCATAAACAATAACCTGCTTAGTGTAATCTGTTCCAAATGCCCCTTATGGATGAGTACCAGAAACAACAGCGCACCTATCACTCCGAATATAGCACCGCTGGCCCCTGCCGACATCGCATAATTACCGGTATATAATTCATAACTCATGGACAGGAGATTTCCAAAGATTCCTGACACGAAATATATAACTATATATTTCACATGTCCAAAATGCTTCTCCACCACTTCTCCCAAGTAATAGAGCACCAGCATATTACTTACCAGATGATTGATATCCCAGTGCAAAAATATGCAAGAAAGGATACGATAATACTCTTTGCCAGAAAAAAAATCGGCAACACTGAATGCCCCTATATTATATAACAAATCACCGGTGAATGTACATATTAGAAAAATAACGATGTTTATGATTACTAAGGAAATTGTGATAAAGGGAAGCTTTTTGTAGTCCTGCTTATGCGGCACTTCCTCCCTCGGCTCCTGCCATGCAGCTTCGGGAAGATGCGACAGCCAATATTCCAGCTTACCTCGCATTCCGTAAAAGTCGCTGACTTGATTCTCATATACAATCAACCGCTCTTGAAAAGGATCTATAATCCAGCATAAGGAATCGTCTTTGCACAATTTTTTTGCCTTCACGTAATCTGTACACAAAATTAAAGATAAAATATGAATATTTGTAATCCCCTTTTCTACGAAAAGTTCATCTATCTTTTTCTTTATATGCGTATACTGGTCCTCCGAAATATATAACTCATTTCTATAATCAATGATATGGAAAACATTCACATAATTATTTTCCATATGAAAATAAATTGTAAATTCCGGCAGATTGGATGGAATTTTATTATAGCCTTCTCCGGTCAGAAAAAGCTCTAGCTGCTCTCTTACCATAATGTCTCCCGACTATTATTATATTTAGGAAGTCAAAAATCACACTTCCTAATCAATAAATAATGTCATTTGGCGAAACGAGCGCTTCCGCTCGATTTAATATTATACTATGGTAAAGGGTAACATTTTCAAATATTTGTGTCAACGAATTTAATCCGATGAATGTGGACTACCGATAGCTGAATGTCATTTTCCCAAATCTTATCTCATCTCCTGCTTCTATGCCTGCCGTTTCATTCGGCTCCAGGCGCAACCCGTTCTTGAAGGTGCCGTTTGTTGAATTAAGATCCGTTACGTATATATCTTCTCCCTCTTTTGTAAAGCGTGCATGTATTCTGCTTATTGAACTGTCCTTAATAACGAAATCCACACTCCCCGCCATCTTTCCTACCGTGCAGGGAAGCTCGTTTAAATCAATATGACATTTATTTCCTTTATTTGTTCCATATAATTTATTTTCTATGCGGTATAAGGATGCCTCTATAAAAACAGTGCTTCCATAGATAGCTTCCTTCTCTTTTCCACTTTCTGATGAGTCCTCCCTTTCTTCCTTCGACTGAAAATAATCATCTACTGTCATATATTGCTGCAGCTCTTCATTCTCTTCCTTTCTGGTTTTTATTCCTCCATAACTTCTCCTTCCCCTGACAGGTACCATAATAAGTGATAATAATAAAAACGAAGAAATAATAACAAGCGTTATTATACCAGCTACTGTCAATACTGATTCTTCTATTGATAATACACAAAAATATCGAATGCAGAAAACACCCACCATAGCACCTATACAAAGGATTAGTAAAATTCCGGAAATAATCATGTTACTCTTTTCCAATGTACTGTCTTCTTCGTTCTCATCTACAACACATTCCTCTGCCTCCCGGTTAATCCAAGCCCTGCATACCGATTCATTCTGTTCATTTGCACCTGCTTCTGTTTGGATGCTCGTCTCCTCAGTATCTTTTATTACTGGGCCATCCTTAATTTCCCGATTTGCAGCACTATAAGCGACAGGCTCATGGAATAATTTCATAATCTCCGGCAATACAAAGTTTTCATCCTGCATTTGCTCATATATTTTATAGATTATCTGTATCGTTCTTTCACTTTCCCTATCTGCCTTTTCAAGTAAAAATTCGGCTAGCGGCATTATCGGTGTATCTCCGTTTCCCGGGTAGTACACAAAAAAGAGCTCCTCTCCTTCAGGATTTACATAAATATATTCAGGGGAAAGCAAAAGGCGATTATCCTCAAGCAGATATTCCCTTACTTCCTTTGAAGCCTCGAGAAGGTATTCGAACAATTGAAACATCTGCTCATACTTCATTCCTCCCCGCTCATAAAGATTTTTTATACTTTGCCTCGAGCTTATTTCATAATAAAAATGAACCTCATCGTCTATATTTCTAATACTGCATGGAAGAAGGTGTTTCATCTTATTACCCGTAATCATTTTATTTTGATATTCACTTTTTTCCTCAACTCCAGTGTTCTTCAGAATCAAATAATTATGGCTTAGATCTTTATAATATTTAACATCCATTGCAACCACCTAACTAATCCTCCTCCAAACCTTGCGCCCTTTTCCATGCTTTTTTTATAAGTCGGATTTTTCGTATATATTCTACAGGGTCATTTCGCTCCGCCTGGCCTGCAGCCGTCAGCACCCATCCGTTTACAGTTTTCCCTTCCAGCTTTACCGTAACCTTTTTATTGCTCACCTCCAAGCTTTTTTCAAGCAGTTTCATTCCTATATATTTATTGCTGAACTGATCTTTAGCGGATTCCTCTATATATTCCTGCACAGCGTTCCCATCCGCCTCCCTTCGTATGCTTCCTCGAAATGCCAGAAGGTACGCATCCTGGGAAAGGATACATCTGTTATAGAGAAAAAAAGAAATATATAATAAAAGAGCCATCAACAGAATAACCGAAGGCATGATCATTGCAGCCTCTACCGTCATGTATCCTCTCATTCTTTTCTTAAAAAAATCAGACAAAGAATACGACCCCCAATCCCGCAGCAAGAAACGGCATAAAAGGCATTCGGCTTTTTCCTCTCACCTTTTTAAACACGAGCAAAACGAGTCCCACAACTGCCGACAGAAAAAGCCCAGCCAAAACGACAAATACACATTCCAAAAAACCAAGCAGTACACCTAACACGAGGACTGCAAAGCCGTCACCATACCCTATGCTTTCTTTTGTACAAAGGCTGAGCCCCAGCATCGCCGCCCCAGGAATCAGAGAATATAGGACTGAATATAGTTCAGTCTTTTGTGCAATTGCCACGGCAATTAAGGATAAAAGCCCAAAAGCCACGATGATAAAAACTGGTATTTCCTTCTTTCTTATGTCAAAAATACAACATATTCCTATAAAAGCTGCCGCCATATATCCCATATCTATTTTCATTTATATTAATAACCATACCTTTCTCATAGCCTGCAAACTTTGGGCCATATGTGCAAGCACATATTAGGCACAATATTTGCAAGCATAATAAATTATGCTGTGAAAAATTCATTTTTCACATTACTCTCCTTTTCCTTACCGTCGTCTGGCAATAGCACACACAGGCGTATAAGACCTTGTCATTCGATGGTCTTCTTATTTGATAATTATGAAACTTGTAACTTTGGTTAACTTTTATCCGCATTTGGAACATTTTCCCTTTCCTCCTGCTTCGGATAAATGAACGGTATAAATCGTCCGCTTTAATCCAGAGCACTTCAGAGAGTTATGGTAGCGGTTTCCCTGCATGGTAATATATAGGACTGCCTGAATACCACTTTTGCCGCATCTTTCGCATGCATAATATTTTTCTCCCTGCGCATTTCTTATGTTATCTTTTTCGAAAGCAGAAATCATATTTATGGAGGGACACAGATATGTACAGCTCCTCAGCATGTGATATACCACGCCGGTTTCAGCAATGAAAACAATCGGGTCTTCTTCCTGCCCGCCTTGTCCGTTTTCTACATCATATCCGGTCCAGGCCCGCCCATAATATCTATTTTCCATAGGAAAATCAGGAAATCCGATTATTCCGATAAGCGGCTTCACTTTATAGGAGGCGATTAAATCAATGACATCGCTCTCCTTCATAATGGAAGACTTGACAAAGTGCAGTCCTGCTGCCCCTGAGGAAAGACAGGTATGATCCAGATAGTCCGTTCCGAGCAAACTGATTACCCTGCCCCTCGCATACCCCTCCGATATAACGACTGAACTTATGTCATCGGAAAACGAGGATTCTGGCACTTCCATATTCTTATAAGCGTATCCGCAAAAGGCCATTTGATTACCGATTTGATGTACCGCCCCTGCAATATTTCCATGGAGCCGGAGCATATCGAAGACAACCAGAACGTTTATCATGAAAAACAGAAAAAAGGGCACTGCAAGCGCCGCTTCCACCGTCATGCTGGCCTTGCAGCTTAAGAAGGGGAAGAACGATATCCTTTTTTCGGATTTCTTTTTGAATAACAAGCGATTGTTATTTAGAATTGCAGATGAGAACCTTGCCCGGAGAATTGCTTGATTTTTGATATGATTATAGTCTTTTGCTTTATTTACCCAAAAAAAGGACACCGTTTTTCCCCTCCTTATCACATAATTTGCTTGCAGGCAATCAATGATAGCCATACCTTTTTCTTATGTCGAAGTGGTAGCCGAAGCCGCTGGAAACCGAAATATCGGCCAAAAAGCTGTCAAAGCAAGCATCCATTCGAAAATAAATGTTACCGGGTGTCATACGTATATCCATTTCCATAATGTCCATGGTACGCTGCTTTTTCGTATCATCATTTTCCAAAAACAGCATAATTCTCAAGTAATCTTTATAGGAAAGTCCGTTTTCCCCCTTATTTTCATCTTGTATGGCTCCGCTGAAATTCGCCACACTGTCAATACCCGTTTTCCAATCCGCGCTAGTCTTTAGTATTGGTACCTTACTACCATTTAAAAGGCACCTCACGTCATATAGGCTCTCCATATATGCCCACGCAAATAAGATGGAGTATTTAACCGGTTCAGTCAACGCAGGAACCTGCAAAACTGCCGTCAGACTAAGGGCCAGGGTTTTGGCCTGCGCACACTTTTCAGAATCTGACAAAATATAAATTATATTGGAGACTTCCCGCCAAGTCAAAAGCCTTTTTGCTATACTTTCTAAATTTTCCTTATCGGACCCTTTCCCTTCAAGGATATATTCAATTTGATATTTTAGCAGAGATTTATCCAATTCTTCTCCATATCTGCTGCATTTTTCAACTAAATATTCATCGAATAAAAGATTATTTACCACTCCGTCTACGCTTAGGTTTTCCGGCGGAGTCCCCGTCCCTTTATATATGACCCTATGGGATATGTAGTCCTTTGTATGAATGGCTGTACTCGATAGCAAAGAGGTGTCTCTTAATACCAGCGAGAGAATACCGCCAGCCCTAAGTGCATTTACTTTATCCGCAGGATTATTGAGTGGTATTTCTACCTCCTCATCATTTTCATTTATTTCCTTCGGAAGCTCTATGGCATCTATCTGCGCCTGAATATTGTTCCTCTCCCCTTCTACATTTCTCGTATCCAATCCGAGACCTTCGAACGAAGAAATATCTTCCGATACGCGATCGATTACTTCCGAGAGCATTCCTTCCGCTGTACTTTCTTTCATATAGGCCAAGGCTTGTCCTTTCATCACATCGCCACTATTGTCCGAAGCGATGGCATATTCTGAAAAAACCGCCTTATCCACGGACAGCAACAGCCAGTCCCGCACATTGGCAGGTCCTTGCTCCCCGACAGTAAAGTTCTTCTGCATATAATTTCTAAGGTGCTGTGCAGACTTTTCCACAGAAGGGGATGCCGTTCCATATGAGCTATCCACAAAGAGCAAATCATATTGCTCCAAAAGTTCTCTGTGAAATTCTGCCAGCACACTGTTCATCCCTATATCCGCTACACATTCACTTTCCATACGAATCGTATTGATTCTTGCGCCTTCTACTAATGTAAGTATGAGGGAGAGGAGAAGTATAAGGGAGAGCGAAAGATAAACTGTAAGATAACCGCTTTTCGCGGGTTGGTCATATTTCATGAAATAATTGTATTACTGTCTTCACTAATCTTATTAAAGACATTCAACACCAGGGTTTGAAGCTGCTTTTTAAAAATGATTACAAGACCAATCAGAACCACTAGAATCAATATAATTTCTACCGTTCCCAGTCCATCTTCTTCCCAAATAAAATTTTTAAAGTCCTTTAGTTTTCTTTCCATATTTTTCGCCCTTTCATAACTATTATATTTTTAGTTTTTATTTTCTTCTTTTAAAGTTAATCGTTATCCCCCCCTTACTGATTTATCAATTAAATAGAAAAAGAAAAATAAGCGGGTACAACAATGAGCACCATCACGATACCAAGCATAAGCATCATCGGAAACAAGAGCTTCGTTCCTGCCTCCTCTCCTATCTTTTTGGCCGTATTCTTTCTCTCTTCAAAAGCATTTACCGCTTCCTGGCGCAAAGCCGTTAATATTCCATTGCTGCCCTTTCTTAGATTTTGTATCAAAATATTGCTGAGCTTTGTATACTGCGGCAGGCGGCATCGCTTACCAAAGTTCTCATATGCCGATGTTTCTGAGATTCCATTATCCAGCTCATAGCAGGTTATAAGCATTTCCTCGTATATATAACGGAAAATACTTTCCTTCCTATAGTCATATGCAATTTTGCAAAAGGCGTTGCGTATTGTCATCCCGGCCCCCATATAAAGGGTAAGCTTACTTATAACGCCGGGATAGTCCAGCAGCATTTGATGGTTTCTTTGTTCCGCTTTTTCTTTCAACTCCCTGTCCTGAAGGAAATAAATGCCCAAGGCTCCTACACACACAAGAAGGAATAAATAGCCGCTGCTATCTTTCTTTATTTCTGTCCATTGCAATTTTATATTTCCCACCGCATCGGGCAATTGCATATGCTGCTCTTTGCTATACAGCTCCTCCCGTTCTTTTAATGCCTCATAAATCTTTTTTGTCATTGCTTCCTCCCTGGAGTAAGACGGAGGCAGAATACGGACAGCAAAGACGTGTTCCTCTCTGTAATCTTCATAGGTGAGTGCGGCCGTTAGATTTACCATTTCTCCGTTCTCCTCTACCTGTTCATTGACAACATTGCCATCCGTATATACCAGCTCATAGTTGTCGCTTTCCCAGGAAATCTGAAAGGGATACCCTTCTATTTTTCGTGCCAGATTGAGTTTACTCCTTATCTCCTCTTGAGAAGAGTTGCTGCTCAGCATAATGTCCGGCAGAAGCTTTGAGACTTCTTCTGCCAGCCTCTGCAGCTCTTTCCTTTCATACTTGCGCTCATGAATAGTCAAACGGAATTCCTGACTGCTTTCCTCCTCTCCCTCCGCGATTTCTGCCTGTAGATCAGCCTCGATACTTCCTTCCCCGTAAGTATTCCTCTGTATATACCTCCCGTCCGCCAATACTCCTTCGTTTTGGCTGTTTAAACTCAGAATTATTGCAGACACATCCCCAATAAAAATTAAAAGAAGTACAAGACTGATTTTGCGGACATAATATCTATCCACAAGGCTGTTATAGGAATCGTTCCTTTTCTTTCCCATCGTCTCTTTTGGATGCAGCATTTCCAGATGACTTTTTGTTTTATTAGAATAAAAAGGCTTTTTACCATAACATTTCTTATATATGTACATTCCCATTTCTTCAAAAGGAGTTCTCCTATAGCGGGCTCCCTTTTCTCTATATCTTGTAGAAATGAAGAATAAGGCAATATAAAGGACCAATACTGCTGCATAAATGACCAACATTTTTATTATTCTCCCTTCAAAACTAAAACTTTTTGTAGTTTTCCATTTTTATATTTCAATATTGACGATTTTTCTCGAGATCATCACAGCGGCTATATATGCAGCCAAGCAGGCGGTCATTATAATTATTCCCGGCAGATTGTGATATAATATGTCAAAAAAGCCCTTGGATGTAATTTGTATGTATAAAACTATTCCAAACGGAATGACATTCATAATTTTTTGCTCCATCTGCCTTGCCGCCAACAGTACTTGGATTTCCTTTTCGGTTTCCACTTTTTCATCTATTACCGAAGCACTTCTCTCTATAATTTCTGTCATATTTCCTCCGCTTCTCTTTGCTACGGCAAAGACCTGAGCAAATTCCAGCACATCCTCCGTCTGACTCCTCTTTGCGAAATCATACAAGAGCTTTTCTAAAATCACGTTATTCCCAAGACCAGCGCCGATGATGTACAGTTCTCTGCAAATAGGACTATTGTTGCCGTATAATAGGACCATATCTGCATATGCCTGCTTAAAGGAATTCTCCACCGAATAGCCGGCCTTTTGAGTTGCCGATACGGATAATATCGCATCCTTAAACTGTATTTGCATTTCTCGTCTTTTCTTGGAAGCTATGGCCTTTTTCTTTTCTTTCATATATAGGATAAGTAGTGGGGAAAGGAAGATTGCCGCCCAAAGAGAGCGATAGAAAAAGAGGGCCAGCACCAGAACGAGAACAGTTCCTTCCACAATACCTTTTAAATTTTCAAAACCGGTTTCTTTTTTATTCGAGAGATATGCCTGCCATTTTAAGCTTTTTAACATGAGTCAGCTCCTCCTTTCTTTTCAGTCTTCCTAATATTCTTCCATCCTTCTCTTCTCCTTCCTCCTCGAAGGAATACAATACCGACAAGCGAATTCCATCGTTTTCATATCCAATTACTTCAACAATTTCCAATACTCTTCTGCTCTTATCTCTAAGCCGTCCCAAATGAACGATGATATCTATACCTGAGGCAATTTGCTGCCTGATTGCCGAGACCGGCAGATCCATTCCCATCAAAACCATTGTCTCCAGTCTGTTCAGCATATCTGCCGAACTGTTAGCATGTCCTGTAGACATGGAACCGTCATGTCCTGTGTTTAGACACTGCATCATGTCAATTGCTTCCCCTCCCCTTACTTCACCTACAATAATTCTATCCGGTCTCATGCGAAGACTCGTCTTAATCAAATCTCTTATGGTAATCTCCTTACAGCCCTCTACATTTGCATTTCTGGTTTCCATTTTTACTATGTTGGGAATGTTCTTAATCTGAAGCTCTGCGTTATCCTCTATGGTAATGATTCTTTCTTCCTGCGGAATATAATAGGAGAGTGCGTTTAAGAACGTTGTTTTTCCTGAGCCGGTCCCTCCGCTGATAAAAATATTGTATTTCGCCTCAACCAGCTTCGCCAGAAATCCGGCAGCTTCTTCCGTTAATGTACCAAAGGCAAGTAAATCCTTCATCATAATCGGGTTGTCGGGAAATTTTCTTATGGTTACGATCGGACCATTTAAAGCTACGGGGCTTAGAACCACATTGACACGGGAACCGTTTTGCAGTCTGGCATCTACGATAGGGGACGCTTCATTTACCGTCCGGTTACAGCCTGCTACCATCTGCTGAATGACATCCTCCAGTTTCCCGACGGACTCGAACTTCATCTCGTAACGGCATACCCTTCCCCTTCTCTCAATAAATATATCTTCCGGTCCATTAATCATGATTTCTGTGACACTTGTGTCATCTACAAGTTCCTGTAAAATATCCAGCTTCCTTATGGAATAAAAAAGTTCCTGCCTAAGATGCCTTCTCTCCTCCAAATCAATCGGCCGCCGCTTGCTTTCCCCTATTACCAGTTCGTCAATCATATCCTTGATTTCTTCATCCGGTAATTCTCTCGAAAAATCGATTCTTTCTAAAATCATCGCTTTCAGCTTATTTTTTGTTTCATCCTGTCTGCTCATAGATATCTTCCTCGACGATTTTTTTCACGAAGCATGCCAATTCCCCGTGGGTTAACTGCTCCAGTCCATCCGGAAGCCTGTGGAAAACCGGCAGGTTCCACTTTTTTGTCTTAGCTGCCACATCCATGTACTCTGTCATACTCAGCATCGCTTCATACTGCTTCATTTTGGCTGCCGCAAACCCATCCTCCCTCGTTATCGTGTAGACCTTGAAGCATTGCCGCAGGATATTGAAAAGTCCATGCATTTGCTCTGAAAGATCCAAAATCAAGTACTCATAGGAGGAGGCCGCTTCGACTTCCTGAAACAAATGCAGCCATTGTTCCCCCGTTACCCCGCTTAAATCCTGATAAGAAACTACCGGCGGAATGAAGTCCATACCGTTTATCGATTGCACCATTCCCGCCAGGCGATATGCCAGCTTTTCTCTTTCGCAGTTAAAATAATACAGCACATCACTAATGTCGACGTTAAATTCCCGATTCAACAGATAACTCAATCCTGAATAGCTCTCGAAGTTCATGTACAAAACTTTATGTTTCTTAGCTAATATCTGACCCATAGTAAGAGAAAAAGTGGTTTGCAGGCACCTTCTTATGGGGGTGTAATTTCCAATAATCTTCATCGGGGTTTCCGATAGCCGACGCGTAGAGACCACTTGTACATTTTCTATACAGCTTTCCATGATTTCCCGGAAAATTCCTTCCGCCGCCTGATATTTATTAATATTTTTTATTCCGTCACCTGCCTCGTTTCCGCTCTCGTTTAAAATAAGGATATGCCCAATCGGAAGCTCCTTTAAATCCTCTTCATAGAGGCTCTCCGCAATGAGCAAAAGCTCAATATTTGTCTTGCTGCTGAATTTTCTAAGCGCTCTTTCGCTCGTAAAGGCACAAATCGAAAGAGGCAGGAGCTCTCTGTTTTCCAGACATTCTACAAGTCGGTAAAGATATTTCTCCTCCTTATCGCAGACCGCTAAAACTTTTTGATCCATTATAATGTAAATCCCCCCTTTAATAGCATTACACTGAGCAAAACCGGTAATGCAAAATGTATTTTTCCTTTATTTCTCTCTTTTCTTGCTTTCATTTCTTCAAATTTATTATTCTGATTAAACTCATTTTTTTGAATTTCATATAGCTTCCATTCTTTGCTCTTGAAAACGTCGCAGACATACGACAAAAGATACCTTAACCGCTGCAAAAAACTTTTTTCTGCAGCCATTTTCAGCAGTGAAAAAATAGCTCCTAAAAGAAAGGATACCATTACACAAATAAAAATCTCTTTTACTGTAAAAAAACTTCCCATTACAGATAGCAGCTTCACATCTCCTCCTCCCATGACTCCGATCATAAAAAGCGGATATAATAGAAAGAAGGGAATCGTCATGGAAATGAAGGCCTTTATGGCTCCTTCAAGGCCTCCGTTCCAAATTGCATATGACATTCCTGTCATAAACAAAACAAGAATCCATTCGTTATAGATTTTATCAAAGAAAAAATCCATAATAACCGCTGGCATCAGCAATATTAATATTACAAAAATAATACACATCACTCCTTTTTTTGCATACATGTAATATATAAGCGTTTTGAAAATTTGGAACGAATCGGACAGCGAAATCATTTTCTTGTCTTTGTTCCCAAAGATAATTCTTTAAAGAAATTTATTTGAACTGTAAGATGAATTATAATTGTTAAAAATAAGCTTGTCCAGTGCTTTTTATGAAAAAATAAAATTTTGTCACATCTTCACAAAAGGGTATATAGATTTATCCCGTAAAGCATGATGAGGCCCGGAAATCCGAGGATTCCGGATGTCAAAACTGTAATGGGATTTATGCCGATTGCAATGGAAAGACCTTGAGAAACCAGGAAGCCATTTGCGAAAAAAGCTACTGCCGTACCGATTACTGCTCGCAGAATAAAGTTGATGATCCATTCCTTTTTTTTGCGAAATGCACCTATGAGAAGCACAAGAATACACGATGCAGCTATCATGATTGCGCCCATATAATTATCCATTTATTAATCCTGCTCCTTTCGGCCTCAAGCCATGCAAGTTTAGTACTTTGCTTTACAATATATGACCTGTACTTTTTTCTTATTCCATGAATATTTGCTTTTATAGTGTCTATACTTAGAAAAAGAGGAAATTATTGGAGATATTTTTTTTATGAAAAAGAGGTGTTTGTATGAAAATCTGCTTTAGTCAGGCTATCTATCACAACCAGAACATCAGCGAAAAAGAAATGGAAAGAAACAGTATTTTAGCGGATATCGAAAAAACCCGCTGCGCCTTGGAGGATGCTTACGCCGGTTTTGACAACGTGACCGATCCGGATTTAATCGACTGCTATATATATGAGGTGAACTCTGTTCTAAAAAGATATAAATTCTTATTAGAACAGGCAGCAAAAATTAATTTGCTGCCTGAAGAAGAGCTACACCCGGAACCCGCGATCAAAGCCTTGATCGGCTAGATTCTCGTTTAAATTATTTTTGCCGTAGGTCAAACCCGCATAAACCGTTTGAACATTTTCCATAACTGGTCCGGAAGTATCCATTTCGCCGAGCTTTTCATAAGCTTTGTGAAGGCCTTCTATCACTTTTTCAATGTGATCGAACGGCTCCGTGATATTCCGGACCTCTGCTCTTGCCAGTTCTCTATTCACATATAAATAAAGCTGTAAAAAATTCATCGCAAGGCTCTGCTCGAAATTGAGCGAAGTCAAAAGCTCGTTCACGCAGCCTCTTGCTTTGCGAATCGCTTCCCTGAATCCCAGCCTATCCTCTTTGGCATGCGCTGCTCTTCCTTCTTCTGCATAAATCAAAATCATTTCATACAGAATCGTAATGAGCTGAGTCTTGTTCGCCTGCGTTATTTTCAAGGTATATTCCTGTTTCAATTCTTTCGTCATGAATCCATCCCTCTCCTTACTGCAAAAGCTGCAGTACCTGTGCCGGTCTTTCATTCGCCTGTGCGAGCATGGACATACTCGCCTGAGAAATTACCTGAATGGTCGTATATTCCGTCATTTCTTCAGCCATATCAACATCCATAATTCTGGAATATGCAGCCGTCATATTTTCGCTTGTAATATCCAGGCTGCTGATGCTGTGCTCCAGACGGTTCTGGTACGCGCCAAGCCGGCTTCTTGCGGTGGATATATACTGAATAGCGCCTGAAATGCTGTCGATTGCGTCTACTGCGCTGGCCTGGTCCGCTACGCTGAGGTTCTTGAGTCCCATTTCATCCAAGGATATGGTAGAAATACGGATGTCCAGTGTCTGCCCTTCATTGGAACCGATCTGCATGGTCATCGCACCGATTCCGGTGATATCCAGCTCTAGATCAGTAAATGATGTACTATTAACCTTTACATTAATTTCAAAAGACGGGTCTCCAGCACTCGTAATCTTAATCGTATTTCCATGTACTTCAGTAACTGCCGCATCCGTTGGAAATGCAGGAGATCCTGTTGTATCAAGAACACACGTTATAGGTGAAGTAGTATCGATATTTCCATCCGCATCAAGAACAACGTCTAAGCTTGAAATTTTATATACTCCCGGTGTTACTCCATCGGAGTAATATCCCACTTTTGCATCGGCATCGCTTGTATATCCCTTCAAATCGAAGTTACCATTCAAAAGTGTCTGCCCGTTAAACTGCGTATCCTCTGCAATTCGCGTGATTTCCTGCTTAAGCTGTTTGATTTCCTCTTCTACCGTAGCCCTGTCCACATCTCCCATCGTTCCCGTACTTGCCTTCACGGCTAACTCATTCATTCTCTGCAAAATGTCATGAACTTCAGCCAGAGCACCGTCCGCCGTCTCGATAACGGAAATCGCATCGCTGCTGTTCTGAGAAGCAACTCCAATGCCTTTAATCTGAGCATTCATCTTTTTACCCATTGCCATGCCTGCCGGATTATCCTTCGCATCCACGATCTTCAGACCGGAGGACAGTTTCTGCAAAGACTGGGAAAGTCTGTCGTCGTTTCTTGTGAGTGCGTTATTGGCAATCATCGCCTGTGTATTATAGCAAATTTTCATATTTAGGACCTTTCACCTTTCTGTATATAGCTAATAAACATCTTTGCCATCTCATATAATTTCTTAGTAGATACTTCCTGTTTCTGCACTTCTGTCTCAGAATCTGCTTCTTTACCGCTCGTTTCGTCAGACTGCAGAGCTCCCGTAAGATCCAGCTCCCAATTGTAAATGAAATTCAAGCTGTTCACATGTATATCGGATTGTTCGAAAGCATTCTTTAGCTTTTCCTCCGATTGCTCCAGAGACTTAAAACCTTCCTTATTGTCGCATACCACATATCCCGACATCTGGTAATCCGCAGAGGCTTCGTCTGATTCCGGCTGCTTTGTAAGATGGAACCTTGCCAGAACCTTTCCGTAGCCTTCTGTCTGCATGGAAGCCGTTACCCTTCCGCTTTCGTCTCTGCCATGGATAATCCTTAAATTGATAGAAGTCATCTGTCCGTCGATATCTACCGGCACCTCGTAATTTTCCTCTTTTGCCAGATTGCCTGCAAGAGATATCTGCTTATACATATTGCTGATTTCCCTTATATCGATGTTAACCGCATCCGTTGTATCCTGCTCGTAAACGACCTTGTCCAGAATCTCCGTAAATACCTGCCCAAGCTTTTCGTAAGCTTTCCTGGCGGATACATCATCCGTCATATTTTCCTGAAGATTATTAACAGCATCCTCAAACTGCTCTGTCTCTCCGGCTTCGGATGCAACATCTTTCATCTTTCCCGCCAGCTTTCCTCTTTCTTTCATCAAAAGTCCGGCTGCCATAAGATTGTTCGCCGTAACCGGTTGGTCGAAGGTAAGCAGCTCCTTTACCACCGCTTCCTCTGTCAGTGCTGCTTCCCGGAGCATACCCATCTGCTGTTTTTGATATTCCCTCTTCGCAGCCGAATCCGCCTCCTGTTTTTGAAGCAGTGCGGCGAATTCTTCCAGGGTTATATCGTCTGCCATCGCCTGCATGGGCAGCTTTCCGTTTTCCAGGTTATCCAGAATATGATTGGAAAGCTTTTTATAATAATTTGTTTGACTCGAATTTTCCTTATAGCCGTTTTCGATTTGCTCGGAAATGCTCTTACCCTCATACTCAGAAGAAACACCGCCGAAGGAGTCGTTTATCGTCACATCCATTCCATGCTTTTTATTGCTTCTCATAGCGGCGAGAAGATTTTTTACTGTCGGCTCCACTCCCTGATTGATGAGGGTTCCTATCGCTGCACCATCCGTTTTATCCAATTGGCGAAACAGCCGGTATATTCCAATGTAAGCATCTCTCTCTTCCGATGCAATTTCGTTATTCTTATCCAATTTATATAGAAATTCACTATACTTTTCAACGCCCTGCGTCGGGCTTTGATCCTTGCTGTCCAAATATGCTTCCAGCTCCTCCATGTTCATGGAAAGAGGATTCATACCGTCTCGAATCATTTCAAGAGCTGACGCAGGTGTCATTTTATTTACTATCCGTTGAATGGTTAAATCCGTTTCCTTCACCGCGTCTATGTTTTCCTCGGAAATCTCCATTTGATTATATCCCAGAATGCGAACTGCTCGTCTGTTTTCCTCGGATGTCTCCATATTTATGCTCTGTAAAATATCGTCCACATTGCGGAATGCCTTTTTTATAGAATCTCCCATATCCGCCCGAGGGGCCGTCATGAGTGTTTCATAGCTTTCTCCCGCTTTCTCATAGGCAGCACGCAGTGCGCTTCCTTCTGAATAAACGGTTTCAAGCGAATAGCTATCCGCAGCGACAGCACCTGTGCTGCCTGATGAACCGGAACCTTGAAGAGCTAACCTGCCTACCGCCGCTGCAGGCATCTGAGGAATCTCTTTTACTTTCGCAAGGGTATCTTCATATATCCCGGCACGCTTAGATGTGCTCTGAGCATCTCCTCCGAACAATACCTGCTGTCTTTGCTGCTCTGCCGCCTTCAGCTCATCTACAAGCTGCTCCAGCTCTGTGGTATCGATGGTAAGTCCGGTCCTCATCAAATGCAGATTAGCCTGTGTGGTCATTTGCAGTCTTATTTCCTCAAGCTGTCTTCTTCCTGCCGTGTTTACTGCATATGACTCCGTGCTGGAAGCTGTTGCCCCGGCACTTATCTGAAGCTGTGCCGCCTTTAAGTTACGGAGGTTCAGCGTCTTTCCTTCCGCCGCCACCTTATCCACGGCCTCATCGCTGATGGAGTTCACATCATCTATGTAGCTTTGAGCTTTTTCCAAGTCAGTTCTATCGTCAACAAGATTGGCGCTGTTTGCCCTCTTCCCGTTAGCAATAGCCGCTGCCGCCGCCTTGACCACCTCTTCCATGGAGTCAGGGAGCTCCAGATTATCCAAATCGTAGTATGATTTCAGGGACTCCTCAGTAAGGGGCATCCCCTTCTCAATCAGCCATTTAGCATCCGACATAGTTTCATCCGATACCTCCAGACCTGCATTTTCAATGACCTTCTCCATCTGGGGCGTAAGCTGCTGCCAGTTGAAAGTCTCTGCTTTTTTCGCGTAATAACCTGTATCATCCTGATAATAGCCCTTGCCTTGCTTTCCCGTATCGGATGTGGCACTGTACTGCGCCTTATATATATTATCGAGAGTCGGTTCCATATGGTTGCGCACCATATATTTCTTAATGCCGTCACTCAAATCCTCAAGCTGGGTCGCCGTCTTGCAGGCGCTCATGACATCCTCCACATTTTCTTTTGTAACAGGTATATCATGTTCCTGGAACTGCTTCACCAATTCATTGGCAAAAGACGCGCTCCCGGTAATCTGTGTCAGTGTCTCCACATCGAGATCATCCGTATAGCCCGTAATATTCTTACCGCCCTTGGCGAGGGCCGCCTTAATTTCATCGACAATGGTAACAACAGTCTCTATGTCCGTATCTCCCGGATGATATCCCTCTTCCTGGAGCTTTGCAAAGTCTTCTTCGGACATAATATTAGACATTACCGCCATATAGTTTTTCTGCGTGACAACGTCAACTTGCCCCGCATCCTGCATAATGTCTTCTGCGGTCTTTCCTTGACCATCATAAGCAGTGTTATCCATAACTGTACCAGAAATGTCTAATGCAAATGCTCCCCTGCTGTTTGCCTCTCTCACACGGGAGCCACTATATGAAGTTGATGTTACCGCCTTGTCTACATTGGAATGGGGCTTTACCCCGTTGTTTTCAAAATTAATGTTCATATGCTCATTCCATCCTGAATGCAGATTAAAATAAAAGGACGAATGTATTCTAACATTCATCCTTTATTTCGGCATAAATTATAAATTCCTTAACCTTTGGTTACATGAATAATATATTCGAGCACTACTATTCGTCCAATTAAAAAAGAAATACTGCCGCACCATAAGCAGGCAAGTCGAAAGCAATGCTGTAGTTCTTATAGTTGACCTGTCCGTTTTCCTCCGTAGCCTGAAGTTCTCCAGGTATGGAATTACCTTTTCCTCCGAACCTCTCCTCATCGCTGTTTAAAAGCAGCTTATACTTTTTCTTTTCCGGAACACCGACCATATATCTGTTCCGGGCCACCGGTGTCATGTTCAGCACAAACAGAAGGTTGTTCTTCCCGTCAGAAGCCTTCCGGTAAAAGCTGTAAGTACTCTGCTGCGCGTCATCCGCATTCAGCCACTCAAAGCCCGACCAGTCGTTATCGATCTCATACAGGCACGGATATTTATTATACAGCTTAAGCAATTCCTTAACGTACTCGTGCATTCCCTTATTCAAGGTCTCTTCCAGAAGATACCAGTCCAGCTCTCTTTCCTCGCTCCATTCCCTCTCCTGAGCAAAATCCTGTCCCATGAAAAGCAGCTTCTTGCCGGCATGCCCGAACATATATGTATAACCGATGCGCAGATTCGCGTATTTATCCGCCGGATAACCCGGCATCTTATTTACCATGGAGCATTTTAAATGTACGACCTCATCGTGTGAAAGAGGTAAAATATAATTCTCAGCGCTGTTGTAACTCATGGCAAAGGTCATGGCATAGTGGTTATTCTTACGAAACAGCGGATCCAGCTTCATATATTCGCAAAAATCGTGCATCCAGCCCATATTCCATTTAAAGCTGAAGCCAAGCCCGTCCTCTTCCACATCGCCGGTCACCTTCGGCCATGCCGTCGATTCCTCCGCGATTGTAAGAAATCCCGGATATGTACCTAACACTACCGAATTCAAATGCTTAAAAAATTCTATCGCATCCAAATTCTTGTTACCGCCGTATTTGTTCGGCAGCCATTGCCCCTCGTTCTTACCGTAATCCAAATACAGCATAGAAGCTACCGCATCCACCCGGATGCCGTCTATATGAAATTCCCTGAGCCAGAATAAAGCATTGGCAATCAAGAAATTCTTCACTTCTGTCCTTGCGTAGTTAAAGATCTTCGTTCCCCAGTCAGGATGCTCCCCCAGGCGTTTATCGGGATGCTCGAAGATACATTGTCCGTCGAACTCCGCCAGGCCGTGTGCGTCGGTAGCAAAATGTGCCGGTACCCAATCCAGAATTACCCCTATCTTATGTTTATGCAGCTTATTGATCAAATACATGAGATCCTTAGGTTCCCCATAGCGCGAGGTAGGCGCATAATAGCCCGTTACCTGATATCCCCATGAGCCGTCAAAGGGATATTCCGCAATGCCCATAAGCTCGATATGAGTATATCTCATCTCCTTCATGTACTCCACGATTTTGTCCGCAAATTCTCTGTAATTATAAAAGCCGTCCTGAGTATCTCCGGGATGTTTCATCCACGAACCGATATGGCATTCATAAATAGCGAGAGGCTCCTTCTTATAGTCCTTTCCCGCTCTCTCCTTCATCCATAAATCGTCCGTCCATTCGAAGCCGGACAAGTCCGTGGTCCTGGACGCATTTCCCGGCCTAAATTCCGCATAATTGGCAAAAGGATCCGCTTTATATAGCTTTCTGCCATCCGGCGTCAAAATCAAGAATTTATACAGCTCGTCCACTCCTACTCCGGGAATAAAAAGCGTATGAATGCCGCCCGGACCCAGCCGTCTCATCTCATATTCGTCCTCCTGCCAGCCGTTGAAGGTTCCTATAACGAATACCTTCTCCGCATTAGGAGCCCATACCCCAAAAAATGTACCTTTTTCTCCGTTTTCCGCGGAAGGGTGTGCCCCCAGCTTTTTATAAATATCGTAATGTGTTCCTTGGGCAAAGAGATATTGGTCAGCTTCAGAAATAAAAACTTCCTCTTCTATATATTTCGCTTTCTTCTTCGCCGCCATAGGCAACCCCCTTTAATTTAATAGTGCATGAAGTCATTTTCCCGAAGAATAATCATATCCTCTTCGTCATACCTCTTGCCTACAAGAATATCGCATAAATGCCGCAGGTTCTTCTTGTCTGCAAAATAAATCGCATCGTCCACCAGCTCCTTCACCTCGGCTACCGTCACCTCGTGATCGCTTGTCTGCATATCTGCAATTCTCGTATGGAGTGCCAGTATTCCGAGGTTATCAATCGTATATTCCATCTCCTCCGCGTACTGCTTGGCATATTCTACAAGGGCATGATCGCCCAGGGCTTCGATATCGATTCTGGCATTGAAATTCTCTGACAGTATATGATTCTTTCTCAGGAAAATATTCATTTCATCTTTTTTGCCCTCCATGATAATAAGAAGACCGCTGTTTTCCTTAGACAATGCATTTTTTAAATCCGCTGCCGTAGCACTGGACATTTCCGTGGCACGCTCGATGATAAGTGCTCCGTCGGTCAAGTGCGAAAGAGTTTCCTCCACATCTTTCTTTTTCAGGGTAGCTCCTGAAATCTTGGCCACTTTACCGGAAAAATTGCTGTCCGACATCTGCATCATACGGATAAGGTTCTTCGCCAGTTCGATAGTTCCCGTTCCTTCTTCTCCTGTGATGATCACGTTGTCGGTAAAGGCATCCATACTCATGGTATCTACTGCCTGTATAATCTGTTCCTTCGCTTTTTTATTGTAAATAAAATTACCGAACAGTTGTTTTTCCTCATTGGATAAAGGACGCAGTCTATTAGCATCCTCTACCATGCCTACAACCGTCTCCGCCGTATTTGCCGGCTCCATCCCGAGGGAAACCGTCTCTAAATCGATGATTTGATCCGAATCATTTATATCCTCTGAAGGAACGGTCTCCGACACTTGCGTATCAGTCTCTGTTTCTTCCAATGCCTGAGATGTCACCGGTTCTTCCTGCAAGGTAACTGCCTGAGTATCTTCTTCTGACTGAACTGCCGATTCCTGAACCTCATTATTATCACTGCCGGTATCCGCATCGTCACTTGTAGACTGCATTGCCGATTTTTCCGCCGCCGCTAACATATCTGATAATCTCGCATCCGGTATTTCCTCAGGACCTGCTGATTTCTTACCGGCTTCCTTTAAAATAGCCTCTACAACAGCTTTTTCCAGATGCTCTAACAAACCTTTTTTGGTAGCTTCATCGAATTCGGAAAACATATTGCCGGTGTGCTGCTCCACACGTCTGCGCACGTCCTCGCTGCGCTTTTCTTTGTTTTCCTTCTTCATCTTCTCCCATTCGGCCATGATATCCGTAATGTTCATCTGTCCGGTAATCTGCTTTTCAAGCTGGCTTCCCTCGGACACCGCAAGACTAATCTGGCCATCGTATTCTTGGGAAAGCATCCTCTCAAAGCCTGACGGCTTTATCGTTGCCTTAAGCTGATGCGATGGGATGGACTGCATAGGAGCGGGCGTGGGCGGGATGGATACGGAAGACACCACTGCCGGGTATATGACTCTTCTCCCCGGGTGGAGCTCCTTCGTATCGCTCAAATTACCGGAGCTCACTTCTTTTATATTTATTTCCTTCGTGTCCTCTAAAAGAATGTCCTTTACATCCTCGAAAAATACTTCCTCCATTGCCGTCTGTTCTTCCGCGGGCTGGGACTGCGGAAGCTGCGACTGTATATCTGCAGAGGCGGGTAAAGGTGCGGCCGTAATATTATGTATATTTAATGCAGAATGGTCTGCCGCAGTATTCTGTGCGTCCAAAACAGGATGTATAGCCGCAGCATGCGGTACTGCCGGCATAGACTGTACGGAGGGCGCTGATTCTTCATAGGAAGATGCAAAATTAACAGAAGAAGTATGAGGAGGTTCCATCGTATTGTTCTGAGCATCTTCGCCCAAAAGCTCTTTCATACTCTTCGCCAGTTCCTTCTGCAGATTAATGGTATTATACTGTCCCACATCCACCGTCTTTACCCGGAATTCTTCCTCTTCCTCATCGTCGTCATTATTCTGGGCGTTATATTCAGGGAATTCCGCAATCTTAGCGCTTTCCTCTTTCTGTTCCTGCTGCTTCTCATTCGCCGCCAGCTGAGCTTCCTGAAGCTCCCTCTCCCGCTTAAACAGAAGATACTTTTCCTGCTGGTCGGGCGTCAGGGCATGGTGAAGCTGCTTTAGTTCCAACGCTTTTATAACGTATCTGCCTTCTCCGAACCAGAGAATCATTTCGTCGCATTCTTCCACGCATTTTGTCTCAAGCCCCACTCTATGATATAAATAAGCCAATTCATACGCCCATTTTTCCCGATAATCCCGCTTCTTGAATTCCTCCAATACAGCGATGCGCTCCTCTAAGCTGACATCCTGCGCTTCATACAGCTTATACTGCAATATATATCTTCCCGTATCCTTGGGCGCAATCTGCACGAATTCTTTATAATACTCGATCGCTTGCACGTATTCTCCCATCTTCACGGACAACTCGCACAAGGAATACACAATAAGACGACCGCCCGGATGGCGCTCGTATGCCATTAACAAAATATCTTTACTTTCTTGAAATCGGCGGTTTATCTTATATAAGTCGCTGATCGTGCAAAGCATCATGACACTCTTGACTCTCCTCCAGTCAATCGTATCAGCAATCTTTACTGCCTCCGCGAATTCTCCCTCCGCGATCAGGGCTTTTATTTCCTCCGCCCGTACTTTATATTCGTACTTATCCAAGGTACTCACCTCATAATTAATTCATTTTTCCCATCTGACAAAAGACAGCATAATAACCCTATTTTCATTTTCTAAGTTTACCATACGAGATAATTAATGTCAAAAAAATATCAGGATTTTTCTCTATATATGGCGATTTTTTTCTAAACTCATCCATATATCTTGTGCTATTTTCCCAAAAAACAAATATTATCGGGAAAGCACATTGCTAAGCCGGGCAAACTGCTCCAAAGTAAGCGCTTCTCCCCGAATCGCAGAGGGCAGTTTCATCTCCTCCAGCGCTTTAAGCACATCGGCTTTTCCTGTTTTTATATTCGTCGCATTAGTAAGGCCGTTTACTAACGTTTTTCGCCTCTGGTTAAAGGAAGCACGTATAAGCGAAAACATGAATTTTTCATCGTCCACCTCCACCGGAGGCCTTTCGTATCTGGTCAGCTTGATTACTGTGCTTCCTACGCTCGGTTTAGGCATAAAGCAGGTGGGCGGTACCTGAATCATTACTTCCGGCTTCGCATAATACTGCACAGCAAGGGATAGTGCTCCGTAGTCCTTCGTTCCGGGACCGACCTGCATGCGGTCTGCCACCTCCTTCTGTACCATAATCGTAATGCTCTCGAGCGGAACATGACTTTCAAACAGTCCCATAATAATGGGCGTAGTAATATAGTATGGAAGATTTGCAACCACCTTTATGGCCCTTCCTCCATTTTTTTCCTGTGCAATGCGGTTAACATCCACTTTCAGGATGTCCTCATTTATAATCGTTACGTTGTCATATCCAGACAAGGTATCAGAAAGTATTGGTATAAGGGCCTTGTCTATCTCCACCGCAACCACTTCTCTCGCATTCTCCGCCAAATATTGGGTCATCGTTCCGATGCCGGGGCCTATTTCCAACACGCAATCCGCTTTTGTAACGCCGGAGGCAGCTATAATTTTCTCTAGTATATGAGTGTCGATAAGAAAATTCTGTCCGAATTTTTTTTGAAAATTGAAATTATATTTTTTTAGTATCTCTATTGTATTGGTAGGGGTTCCTAAGGTCGCCATCTTCATTCTCCATCATTTAATTATGTTGTTCCATCATATCATCTTACAGTTATATAATAAACAGAAAAAAACTTATCTTCAATATTTTTTAATATTGAGATAAGTTTTTACTTTTGACTACTTCCTATATATTTACCGTCCAATCAGTCCAGCAAAGGCAATTCGATAACGGATTGATAATTCTTGCCCATATAAATATTTTGTCTCGCTTTTTTTGTTTTCACACATTTCGCCCAGTTTCCTGCATAATTACTATGAACTGCATATTGAGGAAAATCAGAAGAAGAAACATCGAGACGAAGGCAGGAGCCTTCTTGAAGTTTCCATGCAATATCCCACATCTCCAAATTAATTTCCACTACATTTCCCGGCATATATTTCATTGCTGTGGAAGCATTATTACGGTAAGCAAGAGTGGTAATGCTTCCTCTGATATTCACTGCTTCACCATCCGGAAAAACCTCCGATATTTTCGCAGTAAAAGCGGTGTCTTGTGCATCGGAACTCACATATAATTTCACATTGATACGCCCGCATATAAAAATCGCCTTTTCTATAGGCGAAGATACGAAGCTGATCACATCATCCCTATATCCGCATTTCGGTTGAACCAGACTTCCTACGCTCTGTGTTGTGTGAAATAAGGATTCCGCACCATGAGAAAATACCGGATTCTCCGGATCATATTCATATTCTATTCTTCCATCCTTACCGGCTTCTTCCTTGAGGCTTAAGGCTCCTTGTCCTTCCTTGCCTGCCGCCAGATAAAAGGTCCTTATTTTCTCGCATACAACAGGATAGTTATTTAAACTTTCCCACTTATTTTGGCCGATCACATAGAAGGATATTTTCTTTTCAGGCAATTCTTTTTTTCCGAGCGTCTGCTCAAACCATAAAAAAGGCGAAGAAACGCTGTCGTCTTCCAAATCGCTTAAATCATGTTTTGCAACAGCAATTCCATAGCTATGGTTCCAAGGTCCTATCTGCAGCACGCAATGCTCTCTGGTTTCCTCAGGCAGGCTTTGATAACTGACAAGTGCACTTCCCAAATGGTGATCATACCACCCTTCTCTTATGAAAATCGGAATACTGACCCTGGAAGGAATTTCTTTCAGCTCTTTCCATAAGCCGCTGCTCCAATAGTCGCTCTCTCTGCTTTCATTACATATCCAGTCTCTATACCATGGAAGCTTAGTACCCCATAGTTTCTCATCTACCTTTATCTGCGGTTTAAACCTGCACGACTCCAAATAATCCGCCTCAATCGGCGTTCCTGCATTCTGCATTGCCCAGGCAGTCAGAATATCCTGCCTGAACAAACCGTCCTTATACGCGGATGTATATCTGTCTGTACCATATACGCCCAGGTACATGGAGGCCACTTTCCCGGACACCTGATCGGCCATGCACCACCCTGTATAGGCTAAGTAAGAATTCCCCCAATAACCTATAGCTTCTGCAAAGTCCTGTGCCGTAATCCAATTCACCGTATCGATTCCGTCAAGTCTTTCATTTACGTTAGGCTCCCATTTTCCCTGCGATCCGCCTATGCCCCGGCACCACTGAATAACAAATATATATCCTCTTTTGCAATATTCCTGTGCATGTACCTGTAATTCTCTTTCCATATCAGTATAACAGCAGCGCATCAATATCACCGGTGCACTTTTTACATCCTTCGGAAAATGTACATCTGTTTTTAAGCATACACCGTCCCGCATCGGCAATAATATTTCTCTCACATCACCTATTTTATGTGTACACGGAGCATTCAGCTGAGTATACAACGAGCATATGTAGTCTGCTTTTTTTATCTCGCTCTGTTCCATAAGCCCTCCGGTTTCTAAATAACTTTTTGTCGTTTTAATTTATCCAAGTCATCATCGGACATTCCTAAAATGTCTTCATATACATATAAATTATGCTCTCCCAGAAGAGGCGCGGGCACTTTTACTTCCGGCTTTGTATCGGACAGCTTTATCACACAGCCGTTTACTCTCATTGGGCCTATTTCCGGATGAACCATTTCCACGAACATTTCTCTGTAGTCCGCAATATGTTCATCCTCACTCACCTCTTTCAAATTGTAGACCGGGCCTGCCGGTATTCCTGCCTTTAGAATTAAATCAGTAGCCTCTTTTGCCGTGTATCGATTCAGCCAGTCTTCGATAATTATCTTTAGCTCGGCATTATTTTTTACCCTGTCTTCCATTACGGCAAAACGTTCATCCGTTATTAAATCTATTCTTTCCATCAGCGCACAAAGCTTCTCGTACAGCCCCTGATTGCCGCAGGCTATAATCATTTCCGTGTCCTTCGCATGAAACACATCGTAAGGTGCACAGGGAGCATAACGATTTCCGATCCTCTGCGGAATCTCTCCATTTTCAAAATAACGTTGTGTAGCGGAATCCAAACTGGACACTACCGAATCCACCAGTGCCACATCTACCATCTGCCCTGCACCGGTAATATTTCTCGCATGCAGTGCACCGAGAATGCCGATGGTCAGATTCAGTCCTCCCAGAACATCTCCCATCGCATTGCCGGCCCGCATGGGCGGGAGTTCGGGATAGCCCGTCAGGCTCATCAAACCACCCATAGCCTGCGCCAATATATCGTATCCGGGACGCTGTGAATATGGGCCATAACTTCCGAATCCCGATACGGCAGCATAAATAATCTGATCGTTAATCTTCTTCAGGTCTTCATATCCTAAGCCCAATTTATCCATTACCCCGGGGCGGAAATTCTCTACTATAACATCTACTTTTGCTACAAGCTTTCTAAAAATCTCTCTTCCTTCTTCCGTTTTAAGGTTGAGGGTAATGCTTTTTTTATTTCTATTAATGTTTGCAAAATACATACTGGAGCCATTTTTGTACGGAGCATAATTTCTAGTATCATCTCCTTTATCAGGTATTTCCAGCTTAATCACTTCTGCTCCCAAATCTGCCAAAATCATCGTACTATACGGTCCTGCTACCACTCTTGTAAGATCCAGTACTCTGATATCTTCTAAGGCTTTATGAGTATTCAATTTACATTCCTCCAGTTTCTGTTACTTTAATAATTTATCATCCACTTCTATTTTCATTCTCATAAATGCGGAACCCATAGACTTTCCCAGGCTGTCCAAGCGAAGAGAATGTGTTGCACCACCGCCCAGCGCATGCTTCATGACGAAATTAAATCCATTTAACGAAGCGACTTCGTATCTCGTAATATCCCCCTTTACCATATCTCCAAAATGCTCTCTTACCTTTTCTACCGTTACCTCATTTTTGATTGTTTCATAGAATTTAGGATCTCTTGCAAAAACACAGACATTACTGGTATCTCCTTTGTCACCAGAGCGCCCGTGAGCAATGTCGTTCAAATATAACAGTGCCATTATTTCACCTCCAGAATGTGTGAATGCAATTGTAAAGTGTCTCTTGGAATCAACGTCGGCCATAAACCTATTACTTCCTGCACTTTAGCACGTCCGCCGAAAAAGCTTGCTCCCGGAGGTCCGTTCAGCTGCAACGGAGAAATCTCGGGAATTATTTTTGCCGCTTCCGCTTTTTCTTTTGTACGTATAGCGATTCTAAGCACAACCTCATTCATATTTTTAAGCATTTCCGAATCCATATTCGCCACACCTAAGTGCAATGCGTTTACTCCCAAATAATCAATGCGGATTTCTTCAGCCACAAGGCCTTTTCTTTTCATTTTCTTCATAAGAATGTCTGCAGTGTATTGGGCTTTCTCATAGGCATCGGGCCAGGCAAAGCTTAAATAAGTAGCCACCTTGTAGCCTGCATGATAGCCGATGCACAATTTAACCGTATCCGGTCTTTTTTTGCCTTTAATTCCTTCTACCTTTACTCTGTTATCTCCGGCATTCGTCAGAGTCGCATGGCTGATATCCACATTTACGTCCGGAGTAAGATAGTTTGCAGGGTCCAAAACCTCGTACAGAAATTGCTCCTTGCAGGATTGCTCACATATGATTCCTCCGCAATCCGGCGCTTTGGTTATGTACATTTCATTATCGGATAGCTCCACAATCGGAAATCCTAATTCATCCATCCGGGGAACACTTTTCCAGTCGTACATATAGTTGCCGCCCGCTCCCTGGCCTCCGCATTCCAAAAGATGGCCGGTCATAATTCCTCTTGCGAGATTATCGTAATCATCCGGTGCCCAGCCGAACTCATACATCATAGGTGATAAAAAGAGCGCTGAGTCCGTTGCTCTACCTGTAATTACCATATCTGCTTCCTGTTTCAGACACTCTACTATAGGTTCATGTCCGTAGTAGACATTGGCGTTTACGATTTTATCTTTAATTTCATTAAAATCACCCACGTCGTCCATATTTTCAAACGCGATTCCCTGCTTCATCATTTCCGGTAAGCGCTCCAGCATGTCATCGCCTGTAACGTATCCAATCTTAAAATTATCCACGCCTTGCTCTTTCAAGGTATTGCTTACTTCCTTTACACAGCCGTCAATATTCATGCCTCCGGCATCCGTCAGTATTTTTATGTTTTTTTCATATGCTTCCCGGCCTATTTCTTTCACCAGTCCTACGAAATCTCTGGCATAACCCATAGCCGGATTTTTCAACTTCTGGCGCTGCATAATGGAAAGGGTAAGCTCTGCCAGATAATCGCATCCCAAATAATCGATATCCGAATGACGAATCATATGTATTGCAGCGTCGTTGCTATCGCCCCAGAAACCTTGTCCTCCGCCTATTTTCACTTTTTTACTCATTATTTTCCTCCCATCTATTCATAAAGGGTACATGCTACAAAATGTCCCGGTTCTATCTCTCGAAGCGGAATGTCCTTTCCGGTACAACACTCTCTCGCCTTTGGGCAGCGCGCAGCAAAACGGCAGCCCGCCTTTGGCTCGATAGGACTTGTGAGTTCTCCCCTCATTACTTCCGTCTGAAGCCTTTTGGCAGTCAGCTTCGGAACGGGAACCGCATCCAAAAGTCCTTTCGTATAAGGATGCAGAGGATTACCGAACAAATCCTTTGTTACAGCATATTCTACGCATTGCCCGAGGTACATGACCGCTATTTCATGGCTGATATGTTTTACTACGCTGAGATCATGGGTTATAAATATATAAGTCAGTCCTTTTTCTTCCTGAAGATCCATCAGCAGATTCAGTACCTGAGCCTGAATAGACACATCAAGAGCAGACACCGGTTCATCACATACAATAAACTCGGGATTCATTGCCAGCGCTCTTCCTATGCCGATCCTCTGACGTCTTCCTCCATCCAGTTCATGGGAATAGCTATCCGCATATCGTTTGGATAAACCTACCGTATCCATAATCTCTAAAACTTTTTCATTATATTCTTCTTTCGTCCTGCATACTTTATATACTTTTAACGGTTCCCCTATTAAATCTCTCACTGACATTCTGGGATCCAGAGAGGCCGAAGGATCCTGAAAGATCATTTGCATTTTTTTTCGTATTTCTTTCAATTTATCAGGATTATATTTCGTTATATCCTGACCATCATAAATGATTTGCCCATCCGTAGCCTCATGCAAGTGAAGAAGCGTTCTTCCCAGCGTCGATTTACCGCAGCCCGATTCTCCTACTACGCCGAGAGTAGTTCCTTTTTTTACATGGAAGTTAATCCCGTCTACCGCATGCAGCATGCCTTTCGATGTTTTAAAATATTTTTTTAGATTTTTTACTTCAATCAATACCTTTTCATTCATGATTCACCTCCGGTACCTTTTATATCTTTATCCCCATATAAAAAGCACTTTATAAAATGCGACTTTTCCACTTCTATCATCCGGGGATTTTCTTTGCATTCTTCGGTGGAATGCTTACATCTGCCTGCAAAACGACAGCCGTCCAATTTGACGGTCGGGTCCGGCACCATTCCTTCAATTGTCTCAAGTCTCCTCGTTTCTTCATCCAATTTGGGAATTGCAAGAAACAGTCCTCTTGTATAAGGATGTAAAAATTTGCCGTCAAATATATGCTCTGCACAGCCGTACTCGATAATTTCTCCCGCATACATAACCGCCACTTTTTCACATGTCTGGGCAACTACGCCTAAATCATGTGTGATCAGGATCATTGCCGTTTTCAGACGCTTTTGCAAATCGCTGATCAGTCCGAGCATCTGTGCCTGTATGGTTACATCCAAAGCAGTAGTAGGTTCATCGGCCAGAATCAGTTTCGGTTCGCACACCAAAGCAATAGCAATGACAATTCTTTGTTTCATTCCTCCGGAAAACTCATGAGGATATTCATTTTTTCTATTTGCCGGAATACCCACCATTTCCATCATTTCATCTACAGATTTATCCAGATCCTTATTTGTCATATTTTTATTATGAATCTTAAGTACTTCCTTAATCTGGTCACCGACTGTAATTACGGGGTTAAGACTGGACATAGGATCCTGAAATATCATAGACACCGCATTCCCCCTTAAATTACGGATTTCCTCCTCTGGAAGGTTGAGCATATCATGGCCGTCCAGATATATCTCTCCGGATGTCACTTCTCCGATTCCTTCCGGCAAAAGGCGCATAATACTCAATGCAGTTGTTGTTTTACCCGCACCGGTTTCGCCGACCAGCCCCAGCGTCTCACCATATTCCAGCGATAAATCCATTCCATTTACAGCATAAACCGTTGCGATTTCCGTATTGTATTCAATGCTGAGGTTCTTAACTTCAAGAAGCTTGTCTGCCATAGCTCAATTCCTTTCTGTTGCTTTTTCTAACCACTTTTTTTCTGCCTAACGTTCCCCGTAGTTTAGGGTCTAACGCATCGCGCAGCGCATCGCCTACCATGTTAAAGCAAAGAACAACTATCATAATGAAAATGCCGGGCGCGATTGCAATAACAGGTGCGGAGTTCATAAACTTATAGCCATCGTTTACCATGCTTCCCCAACTCGATGTAGGAGGATTGATTCCCATTCCCAGGAAGCTTAATGCCGCCTCGTTCAATATTGCGTTTCCTAAATTCATAGTCATCAAAACGATATTGGAGGATACACAGTTAGGCAAAAAGTGTACAAAAGCATTTCTAAATTTGGATGCGCCGCAT
Source organism: Bacillota bacterium (assembly GCA_023408815.1). Lineage (GTDB taxonomy): Bacteria > Bacillota > Clostridia > Lachnospirales > Lachnospiraceae > Kineothrix. The sequence goes on from JAEYJO010000035.1 coordinate 40,043, forward strand.
AAGGTACCGGCAGTAACATAATCCATTTCCCTGACCGTAAGGACTTGCCCCCTCGTGACTCTCGCATAACTGGGTATCATGCAGATACCTATTGCCAGACATATATTTCCCAGACCTTTTCCAAAAATGCTTCCGAGAAAAAGAGCAAGTATAATCATTGGAACGGACATCATAGCATCCATGATTCTCATAATAACCGCATCGATAATACCTCCGGCCATTCCTGCAATGAGGCCGAGCAGCATGCCGAAACCTCCTGCTATGACGACAGAGACCAGACCAACGGTAAAAGAAACTCTTCCTCCATAAATAATGCGGGAAAAGACATCGCGTCCCATGGAGTCCGTTCCGAATATATGCTCAGCCGACATTCCCTTAAGCATATTCAGCAAATCCTGCTTATTGGGATCGTAAGGTGCAACAATAGGGGCAAATACAGCCATCAGCATTAATAATGCTAAAATTATCAAGCACGCAACCACTGATTTTCTGGCAAACAGAACGCGGATAATTCTGGAATTATTAATTTTACTTATTAACTTCTTATTCATTCCATTTCTCTCCTATCTCCATATCGATTTATGTATTCCTGATTCTGGGGTCAATTACTCCATACAGAATATCAACCAGCAGATTACAGATAGCTACCGCAATCGAAATAATCAATACTCCGTTTTCAACTACCATAAAGTCTTTTCCCTGAATGGATGTAATCATTAAATTCCCCAGACCCGGAACAACAAAAATGCTTTCTACCAGAACAGTACCGCCGATCATTCCGCCAAGCTGTACGCCCATAATAGTTATAATGGGGATAAGCGCATTTCTTAATTGGTGTTTGAACGTAATCGCTCTTTGACCCAGGCCCTTGGCTCTGGCCGTGGTAACATAATCCTGGCGAATTACTTCTAACATAGAGGACCTTGTTTGTCTGGTAAATTGAGCTAACGGTCCCATGGCCAAAACAGTCATAGGCATAATCAGGTGAATGGCCCAATCTCCGGCGCCTTCTTCGAATGCCGAATATCCCGACGTCGGCAGGATGCCTAATTTTAAACCGAAAAGCAATATAAGGAGCATGCCGAACCAGAACATAGGCATGGACATTCCGATATTCGCAAAAAAGGAAATGGCCGAATCGATTCTTGTGCCTCTTTTCTTCGCCGCGATGATTCCCAATATGATTCCCAATATGACTGCCATAAAAAAAGCCGGAAACACAACCGATAAAGTGACGCTCAATCGCGAAAAAATAATATCGGAGATTTCTTTTTGCAAAGCGACGGAACGTCCCATCTGCCCATGAAAAAGACCCTGTATCCACATAAAATACTGTATGAGCACCGGTTTATCGTAACCGAACTGCTTTGTATAATATTCAATTTGATCTTCAGTAGCATTTGCTCCCAGAAAGTTGACAATCGGGTCTCCGGGCACCAACTGCATAAGCAAAAAGACAAGCAGTGTTACGATAAAAATCACTATCACTGATTGAAAAATTCTTTTTATAATCATTTTTATTAATTTATTTTGCACGTGAAACCCTCCAGTTTATATGAGAGGACGCTTTATGAGGCGTCCTCTTCATAACCATTTCAATACTTTTATTTATTTAACCAGCAGTTTTCAATATTCCAGGTATTGGAGTTGCAAACACCCGTTGCATCGTCAATTACATAATCGTATTTAATATTGGGCTCATTTTGTACAAACAAAGGCTTACCGAACAAAGCCAATCCTGTTTCTCCGTCATACATTAACTTCTGCATATCCCATTCAAGCTTCACTTTCTCTTCCTCTGACGGAGCGGTGCGGATTGCTTCCAGTAAATCCAACGCTTCCTGAGGATGCTGGATTCCTTTTGCATAGAATGCACCGTCTACATCGAGATGGCGTCCCATGTATAATCCGAGGTCAGGTCCTATTGATGCAAAATGTCCCATGATTCCTTCCCATGCGCCTGTCTGATACAAACTGCTCCCTGTACTTTCATCCACCAAGTTGATTTCACAGCGGATTCCAACCTCAGAAAGCATATTGGCAGCTGCCGTAAACATATCTTTACTTCCCGCATCCGTTGTTAAAATTGTATCAAAACCATCCGGATATCCTGCTTCCGCCAAAAGTGCTTTCGCCTTTTCCGGATCATAGCCAAAGCTTGTTAAATCCTTATTATATGTAATTGCATCTCTGGAGGCCCATTGATCGGTGGTTTCTATCAAACCATATCCCAAAGCGGTACAAAGAGTTTCCGTGTCAATGGCATAACACATGGCCTGTCTGACCTTTTCATCTGCAAAAGGCGTATTTTCCCGTGCACTGTTAGGAATTAAGCCGGTCATAATGAGACCTTGTCCCGATGTATTCTTATTAACTACATATTTGCCCGTATTGATCAAGTCATTAGCAACCGTCAAATTATTCATATGTACGATATCATATTCACCGGCTGCAAATGCGGAAGAACGCGTTGTAGGCTCAGCAACTACATCGATGACAACTTCATCCAGATATGGCTTTCCTTCCTGCCAGTAATTTTCATTTTTGGTATATTCCGTTTTTACATTAGGTTCAAACTTCGTTACTTGGAACGGACCTGTTCCACATGATGAATTCCTTAAAGTATCCACATCGTCCAGTGCCTTGGGAGACATATAGTATACAAAAAAACCTACCGACTCTAACGTAGAGGAACTCCAGGAATTCAGCACCATTTTAATATGTGTATCATCGATTACTTCACAGCTCTTGATATTTGCCACCTCGTTACGCTGGCAGCTCTGGTATTCTTCAATGTTCCTTTTTACCGCTTCGGCATTAAAGGGTTCGCCGTCGGCAAAGGTTACATTTTCCTTTAACGTCCATGTGATGCTGGGTTCGTTGGCATCCGGCAGCCATTCTTCCGCCAGCTTGGGAATAATATTTCCAGTTTCATCGTAATAAATTAAAGATTCATAGGCAGTTGTCAAATAAAGCAAGCCTGCATTATTGGTTATTTCAGGCGTATAACCCGGCGTTGCACAAGAAATATGGGTCGCCAGCCTCAATGTACCGCCGTATTTGGGATCACCCAGATCCTGTGCTGCTTCAGAATCCGCCGCAGCGTTTTCATCAGTTTCTCCTGAGGCATCCGTCTGTTGTCCATCTGTTTGTGTTGCTTCCTCTGTCTGGGCGGTTTCATTACTTGTGGCGGAACTGCTTCCACAGCCAGCAAGCAAAGAAGATACAAGCGCCATACAAAGAATTGAACTTAAAAATTTCTTTTTCATATAACCTCTCCTTTTATTTTATTATGCACTTTGTATAAGTAACACGTTCTAGTATAACGTTCTACTTAATAAGTTTACCCTAATAAAATAGCAAATAAACAAAAAAAATACAACTGCTTTTTAATAAACAATTGTATTTTCGTCTTATTGTACAAACAAGGCCACATAGTATGTACATTTTATTTTATTTTTTTATTTATTTTTACCAAATTTATTTTTCTCTATTTTCTGATTTACAAAACAGATGGGCAGCTTTCTCTTGCAATATATTCAACAGGAACTTTTATTCTCATAATCTCCTTTTGTCTGAATTTCAAAATATCATATAATAAAATAATGCTTTTCTTACCCATCTCTTCGATCGGAACTTTAGCGACTGACAAAGAAGGAATCGCATATATTTCCTGCTCGTCGTCTCCATTTCCCACTGCAATTACTTTTACATCTTTTGGAATCTTAACTCCCTTTTCATGCAAGGCCCTTACAGCGCCTATGGCAATAGCGTCCGAACTGCAAAAAACACTGTCAAATTCAATTTGATCCTGCATTACTTTGTTAATCAGTTCATAGCCGCTGCTTATCGTATCTTTTCCGGTCACAAGATAGGGTTCCGACACCTGATAGGAAAACAGATAGTTCTCAAAAGCTTCTTTCCTGATCTCCATGCCTTTAAATCTTGCAGGTGACGAGAGCATTAAAATCTTTTTACATTTATTTTCAATAAATGCTCTGGCCGCATATTCGCCCAGGTTCTGATCATCAATATTGACGCTGCAATAATTATCGGAGTAGCGGTTATAGATAACCATTGGCTTACCCAAATCGACACTGTCTATAAATTCCATATCCTGCTCCGACGCATTACATAGTATTATTCCATGACACATCTTAAGTACCCGCTCCGTCATAGCTTCCTGCAGCTGTCCGTTAATATATGGCTTTATAATTAATTCGCAATTCAGATTATTTTCCATGATCTGTTCCTGCAGCCCTCTGAGAAAACGGATCATGATTCGATCCCGCTCATCAGACGTCCAGAAAATCGTAATATAATACGTAAACCGTTCCTCCAAATTGCTGCGAAGAGTCCCGGCCACTACATTGGGATGGTATCCCATCTCCCTTATTACATCCCATATTTTTTTCTGAGTCTTTTCAGATATCTTTCTTTCCTGCCCTTTGTTATTTAACACAATGGATACCGTTGATGTTGAGACTCCTGCTCTCTCGGCTACATCTTTAATCGTCATCAGCCTTCCCCCTTTTCTGAGCAAAAGTGTGCTTTGCACACTCTCGCGGATAAATATTTTAGCAGCACAGCTTTGGTTCCGCGCGTGAAGTGCTTTTATGTGATAGGAGCACTTTCCTATTACTATTAGGGTGCCAAAAGGTCCTTTTTAAAAAAATCGGGTCAATATGCCCAAAACCAAAAGAACGACTGCGCCTATGAAAATATTTAGAAGTTCTTTCTCTGAGTATTTGTGCCATAAAAGAAAACAAAACTGTTTGAGCGCAGCGAGTTTTTTGTTTTCTTTTATGCTTGGCTCATATAGACTGAGAATTAGAACTTCTTATGTATTGGAATTCGGCGCAGGAGTCTTTTTGTTTTGAGCATATTGCCTAGAGACGTTAGCAAAAAGGACCTTTTGACACCCTAAACCCATTACATAAGAAACAGCCTTTTCGCATTGCGTGCGGTTATTTCCACTACCTCCTCATAAGAAATCCCCTTAACCTCCGCTATTTTCTCAGCGATAAGCGGAAGGTTCAGAGAGGAATTCCGTTTTCCCCTGTAGGGCATGGGTGCCAGATAGGGGCTGTCCGTTTCCAGGAGAATGTTCTCCATAGGGATATATTCCACCGCTTCCCTCAGCTTCTTGGCATTGTTAAAGGTGATGACTCCCCCGATGCCGAAGGAAAAGCCCATCGCGAGAAATTCCCTCGCCGTCTCCTTCGTATAGGAAAAGCAGTGAATAACTCCTCCTACCTCCTCCGCACCCCCGGCCTTCATCATATCCACCGTATCCTTTGCAGCATCTCTGGAATGAATGATTATCGGAAGTTCTACCTCCCGTGCCATTTGAAGCTGTCTGTCAAACCACTTTTTCTGGGTCTCTCTATCCGGCTCATCCCAATAATAGTCCAGCCCGATTTCCCCTACAGCTACAATTTTGGGAAGGAGGCATTGCTCCTTCAGCCATGCGAATTTTTCCTCGTTAAGCTCCGCCGTATCGGAGGGATGTACTCCTGCCGCACCATATATAAAAGGATACTTCTTCGTCAAGGCTATGGTGTTTGCCGTAGTCTGAATGCTTGCTCCTATATTTATTACGTATTCGATGCCGTTTTCCTTGAGGCTTTCCAGAAGCTTCTCTCTGTCCTCTTCGAACGCCTCATCGTCATAATGGGCGTGACTTTCAAATATCATTTTTTCTTTCCTGCCTTCATATATTTATATTTTAACTTTTTTTAAAAAAGTGCTTGCAAACTAAAAGACATTATACTATAATAACACTTGCGTTGTAAACGTGACATAAATAATGTTTTACATTTTGCGCTGCTAGCTCAGTTGGTAGAGCACCTGACTCTTAATCAGGGTGTCCAGGGTTCGAGCCCCTGGCGGCGCACGCCAAGTACTGATTTTGTGACCTAAGCGTCATGGGGTTGGTACTTTTTTTATTTTCCGGAATTCATTGCAATCATTTTAAAAACGTGATATCATCACAGTAGAACAAGTGTTTGCATCCAGAAATTCAGGTGACATTATGGAACAACTTTCTCTTTTCGATAATCGCAGTATGGCGGGGCCTCTGGCCAGTCGTCTGCGTCCCGATTCTCTGGAGGAATTCATCGGGCAGGAGCATCTTCTTGGCGAAGGCAAATTATTACGCCAGCTCATCGACCACGACCAGATTTCTTCCATGATCTTCTGGGGTCCTCCCGGAGTAGGCAAGACCACCCTCGCCAATATTATAGCAAAAAAGACCCGTGCCTCGTTCATTAATTTCAGCGCAGTGACCAGCGGGATCAAAGAGATTAAGGAAGTGATGGCTCAGGCAGAGAATAGCAGGGTTATGGGGCTTAAGACGGTTTTGTTCGTGGATGAGATCCATAGATTCAACAAAGCGCAGCAGGATGCCTTTCTCCCCTTCGTGGAAAAAGGGAGCATCACGCTGATCGGCGCAACTACAGAAAATCCCTCTTTTGAAATCAATTCCGCTTTGCTTTCCCGACTAAAGGTATTCGTTCTGCAGGGCCTTACTGCCGACAATCTTGTCCAGTTGCTGACAAATGCCATCCACAGCCCTTCCGGCTTCGGACAGACGCAAATAGATATTTCACAGGAGCTGTTAAGAGCTATCGCCGTCTTTGCAAACGGAGATGCCAGAACGGCGCTTAATACTCTGGAAATGGCAGTTACCAACGGCGAAGTGGGAACAGGGAAAATCACGGTGACAAAGGAAGGCTTGGAGCAGTGTATCAGCAAAAAGTCCTTATTATATGATAAAAACGGCGAGGAGCACTACAATCTCATATCTGCGCTGCACAAGTCTATGAGAAACAGTGACCCCGACGCCGCTATTTATTGGTTGTCCAGAATGCTGGAAGCGGGAGAAGACCCTTTATACGTGGCCAGAAGGCTCATCCGCTTTGCCAGTGAGGATATAGGAATCGCGGACAGTCAGGCCTTGCCGCTTGCCGTCTCCGTTTATCAGGCCTGCCATTTTATCGGTATGCCCGAATGCAACGTGAATCTCGCCCACGCCGTCACCTATCTCTCTCTGGCGCCTAAGTCCAACGCTCTTTATATTGCCTACGGAGAATGCCGGCACGATGCCCTTCATACGATTGCACAGCCGGTTCCTCTCCATCTGTGCAATGCGCCTACCAAACTCATGGAGGATCTGCATTACGGAGAAGGCTATGAATATGCACACGATACACAGGAAAAGGTTACCCGCATGGAATGTCTGCCGGAGGCCTTGAAGGGCCGCTCATACTACCGCCCTACCGACCAGGGTGCAGAAGCAGAGGCTTTAAGAAAGCTTGAGGCTATTAAGAAATGGAAGACCGGCTCCTTCACCGAAGGCTGACCCCGTATTTATTTTACTGCAATATAGATATGGATTTCATATTCTCCATTTTCCCTGACACTCACATACTCCTCAAAATCACCGGTAAATGTCCTCTTCAGGTCCATCATCCATATATCGCCCCAGGATTTACCCACCGCAGACATATCGCCGATAACTACGAACTTCGCATAGTGTCCTTCAGGAATTACTTTAAGTACCATATCCTTAAGGACATTGTCCGGACTGTTAACCTCGCAGCCCACGGTTATATCATATTTTCCGGCCGCACCTTCCTCATAATCCGAATAAAGCCCGATGGAGCTTTCCCCTGTTTTGTCCTGTATTGCTTCAAACAACCCTTCCCCAAAAAGACGTTCCCAGAGCCCGCCTATGATTTCACCCATTGCCGGATCGACGTTGCTCGTCCGCGCATTTAATCCCATAACCTTTTTTTCTTTCAATGTTACGATTTGATAATCCATACTCTCATTCTCTCCTTACATTATTTTTACAGCTTCTCGGACTCATCCGGTTTATCATTCCGAAATCAGCCTTTCACTTTGTATGGCTTCATAATAGCATGGATAATATGACATCAATCTGTCATATTTCATATTGTTTCAGAGTATTTTTTAACTCTTTTATGATTCTTTCTCTTACCCTTTCCGGGCCAAGTATTTTCAAATCTGCTCCAAAGGTCAGTAGATGCTGGTACAGCCAGTCGTTCTCCGGCATGAGCATCCGTACCTTGTAATTGCCGTCCTCGAGCTTTTCCACGTCCTTTTTATCCATTTCATCCAGTATGCGGTATGCCTTATTGTCGGAAATAAGGGCTGTCACGGTTATCATATTATCCGCATATATATTTTTTGCACCTGCAGCTTCTTTTTCCTCGCTTGAAATCGAACCGTTTGGGGAATCCGCATTGTATTGGGAAACCGGATTGCCTTGAATAACTGGTTTTTTCCTCTTCTCAAAATATTCTTCCAATACCCGCGGCTCCTCCATACGGCTCAGTTTAAAAAACCGGAAATCTGCTTTGTCCATGCACCATGCATAGAGATACCACGAGCTGGCCCGGAAGACGAGCTTCAAGGGCTCCGCAAGGCGCCTGCTGCTCGTTCCGTTCGCTCCGCTATAGATAAAAGTCACCCTCTTATGGGCGAAAATTGCTTCTTTCAGTATTATAAATCTCTGGCTCACTCCATCATCCGAGTTCCAGGAAGAAAATTCTATCTCTATCCAATCCTCCTGTTCTCCGCCAAAAAGCGCAGACAACTTGGAAAGTGCCGGCCTTATCTCCTCTTCCCGCACCGCATTCATTCCATGAAGGGCCTGCATAATCATTTGCTGTTCCTGCAGCGTAAGCACCGACTTATTCAGCACGTAGTTCTCCGTAAGCCGGATTCCTCCGCCTTTTCCTTTCATGGTATAAATCGGGATTCCTGCCTGGGAAAGTGTATCTATATCCCTGAATATCGTCCGGACGGACACTTCAAAGTGCTCCGCAAGCTCTGCTGCCGTAACCGTCTTTTTATCCAATAATATGTATATGATTTCGAACAATCTGTTAATCTGCATGTGTATCTGCCTCTTTTACCGGTATTCTCTCTTTACAGTGGTCTGGATTCTTGATAAATTTATTTTAACTCTCATTTTAGTGCATGAAAAGAGAGGACTAAATAATTAGTATTAAGTAAACTAAGAGCATAAGGAGCCAAACGATGGAATGGATAGAACGATTGAACAGCGCTATAAATTACATAGAAGAACATTTGAAAAAGGAAATTGAGTATGACGAGCTTGCAAGGATAGCCTGCTGCTCCACCTATCACTTTCAGAGAATGTTCTCTTATATGGCCGGAGTACCCCTTTCCGAATATATCCGCAGGAGACGGATGTCCCTCGCTGCGGCGGATATACAGGGCGGAGAAGAGAAGATCATTGATATTGCCCTTACATACGGCTATGATTCGCCCACCGCATTTAACCGCGCATTTCAAAGCATTCACGGCATAGCGCCTTCTCAGGCCAGAACAGAGGGAGTCAGCCTTAAAGCCTATCCTCCCATCAGCTTCAAAATAACAATTAAAGGAGAAGCGGAAATGAATTACAGAATTGAAAAGAAGGACGCATTTAAAATTATAGGAGTCTCTAAGCCGCTCCATCAGGATATTGAAGAAAACTTTGCAATCGTTCCGCAAATGTGGCAGGAAGCAGCCGTAAATGGTACGATACCTATACTCGCTTCATTCATGAACATACAGCCTATGGGCATATTGGGGGTCAGTGCCTGTAACGAGCTTATGCAGTGGAAATACTATATAGCAGCCGCAAGCACCCTGCCTGCACCGGAAGGCTTTGAGGAATACACGGTGCCCGCTGCAACATGGGCTATATTCAGCGGAGAAGGACAGTTCCTGTCCATCCAGGAATTAGAGAAAAGAATTGTCACGGAGTGGCTTCCCACCTCGGGATACGAATATGGCAATGCGCCGGATATCGAGGTTTATCTCTCTCCCGACCCTGAAAATGCCAAATACGAAATATGGATACCCGTCATCAAAAAGGAGAATTTATAATGATTCATTTGGTTTATTGCCAGCTATTTCTTCATTTTGAACCGGACAATGTTCTTCTCCTGCTCGCAGTCTAAAATATTCAGCGAGTTGACAAAGGAACTGAATTTGGAATGTCCGAAATTGCGCACGTCGAAATCCGGAAAGCGTTTGCCCAGCTGGTTTCTAAGCTCGGAGGAATGGATCCACTCGTCATCGTCGGAGCCTTCCTCCACCAATGAAATAATCGCTTTTTTTATCATGGCCAGGTCTGTCTGCGGCCTTAATTCTTCTTTTTCCTTTTTGGAGTCATTCCCTTTTGCTGCTTTTTTCAAACGGGTATTTTTAGAGGCTGCCTTTAGCACGGCGGACTCCTCCTTCTTGGAGGTGCTTTCTTCCTCCTGCTCCTTGGAAAGCAGAATATCCAGATACTTGAATTGATTGCATGCCGAAATAAAAGGCTTGGGCGTCTTGCTTTCTCCCATACCTACCACATACATTCCCGATTCCCGAAGCCGCATCGCAAGCCTGGTGAAATCGCTGTCCGAAGAAACGATGCAGAAACCTCCCACGGTGCCGGAATAAAGAATATCCATAGCGTCGATGATCATTGCCGAATCGGTGGCATTCTTCCCCGTAGTATAGCCATATTGCTGTATTGGCGTAATAGAATTATCCAACAGCACATTTTTCCACGACACCAGCCTCGTGTTTGTCCAGTCGCCGTATATTCGCTTATACGTCGCTATCCCGTTTTTCGCCGTTTCATCCAAAATAATCTTTACATACTTATCGGAAATATTATCTGCATCGATTAGTACCGCAAGCTTCAGTTCTTTATCCATAAAAATAAACCATACCCTTTCATAAACCTGTAACTAAATTATATTTAATTAAATTTTATCACATTTCTCCGTAAATATCATAATAAAATGCATATTGCTGCAAAATTCCTGCATATCCCTCATACCTTTCAAAGGGAAAGCCCTCGGGATAATACTTTAAAAGCACTGTTTTAATATGCGTATCCACAGGGAACGCATCCACATGACGAAGCGCAAACAGACAGATACATTCCGCCACCTTGATGCCGACGCCGCATAATTTCATCAGCTCCTCCTTCGCTTCTTCATAGGACATGTCCGCAAGCCCGGCAAAATCTATCTCCCCTTCCACGATCATTCTGGAGGATTTCAATATGTATCGGCTTCTATAGCCCAGATTGCAGCCCTGCAAGTCCTCCAAGGTCAGCCCTGCCAGCCTCTCCGGCGTAGGAAAGGCATAATATTTTTCTCCCTGGAAATTATATTTTTCTTCACCAAAGCTGCTGCACAATGATTCCACGCACTTTTTGATCCGCGGAATATTGTTCTGCTGAGAAATGATGAAACTGATGATTGTTTCAAAGATTTCCTGCCTTAATATACGGATACCGCTGCCGCAGCTCACTGCCCGCAGCATGTACTCGTCCGTCTTATCCACTGACCGGTATATCTTCCGGTAATCTCTTCCACAGTCGAAATAGTTTTTCCACAGCTTATCCCATTCCTCCTGTGTACAGGAAAAGCAAACACCATCCTTCGTCTCTTCCATTTTCAAATATTCTCCGTGGGCAATGAGCGCATATTTATTTTCCTGTTCCGGTATGGGATTCATCCGAAAGCACTGTCCGGATTTGCTTATCTTCTCCAAATCGAAATCATTTATTTGCACCTTTATCATTTAGTATCTATACTTCCTTTCCATACGTATCTTATCTGTAAATTATTGACCGGACGCAATTTTCAGACACACCTTAATATCCGTCCTGCTGCCCCACATATTCGAAGCTCGCTCTATGGTCGGTAAAATCAAAGATCGGTTTTCCTGAAACAGTAAAGCGGCAGCGAACTGTGCATGCAATATTTTCCTCTATTTTCCTGTGCATACTGCCTTTTTGAGGAGCGTACAACAAAAGCTTATCCTCTTTCTCCCCAGCGCGTTTCCCGTTCCCTTTCGCTTCTTCCTTTGCCTTATATATTTCAAGTTTATATTTCCCCTGCTTTATAATCAGAATATTGTTCGTATTTTTCATAATCCGGGCACCCATATATGTGGCCAGACGGTACTCCCTTCCCTGATACAAAACGGCACAGATACAGCCGGTAAACGTAAAGCATCCGAACGGAATATGAGCTGCAGAAACCATCATGGAACAATCCCTCTTTCCTGTCCAGCCGACACACTGGGCCCACGTATAAAACAGAGGAAAGGAACTGCCGGAATCTTTCTCCACATATCCCGTTCCATTGGAAAAATCATACTCCCTGCCGTTTATTGTAAGCCTTCCGTCTATGCTGTGAAGCATGCTCAGAATCCCGTGGCGGCACTGCATGAAGGGAAGAAAGCGAAAGGGGCCCATAATATCCGATAAAAGCGCAGTAAACGGCGAGTAGTACAGGATACCGGTTATCGTCACATTTTCATTCCTCAGATTTACACTGATTCCGCCCTCAGAAAATACATTATGATTTATTTTAACATAAAATTGCTTTTTTGAAGCATAGAATTCTTTCTCTTCAAAAGAAAAACAATAAGTGCCCTCCTCTGTCACCACCTGGACGGAAGCCGTACGCTCTCCTTTCTCATTCACGTGAAAGGCCGGGATAAAGGCTATGGAAATATTGTCCTTTTGATGCTTTAGATACCAGCCCTCAAAGTAAGCTTTTTTTCTATGTCCTCCCCGAAAATTATTCATTTGCCAGATCCTCGATCGCCGGGTTGTCTATTACCTTGCCGTCGCCGTCAAAACGGGATCCATGGCAGGGGCAGTCCCAGCTTAACTCGTCCGGATTCCATTCCAGCGCGCAACCCATATGGGTACATTTAGGAGTGGTCGTGAAAACTCCCTTGCTCAGTCCTTTTACCGACTGAATGCCATCCTGCGCGAGGCTGTCTGCCGACGCTTGAAGATGAAATCTCTGGGGAGTAAAAAGCTCCTCATAAGGACTCTGCCCTTTTGCAATGAGATCGCTGATCAGCATTGCAGAGACCATGGAGCTTGTCATGCCCCACTTCCTGAATCCCGTGGCCACGAACCAGTCGGGAGTGGAGGCTGAAAATTGTCCGATATATGGAATATCGTCGAGGGGCATACAATCCTGCGCGGAAAAATGTGTAATTTCTTTACATTCGGGAAACCATTTTTCCGCCGCCATACGCAGCTTCTGGTAGCTTCCTCCGCCTGTATTCTCTCCGGTTCTATGACCGCCGCCGCCTAATAAAAGATAATCTCCGTTTTTACGAAAAGAAAATCCCTCCTTGTCGATACCGATATACATATGATCCATCTGCTTCGTATTCTTAAGCGTAACTACATAGCTGCGCTCCTGATGAAGCCGGAGGAAATAATATCCAGGAATATTTATAAAAGGATAATGCGCTGCGAATACCACCCGCTTAGCCTTCACCGAGGCCCGGTTTGTAATTATTTTATTTTCTTCCTCCGTCCGTTCCACCTCAAGTACCTTCGTATCCTCGTAAACAGTAATATTTTCGGATATTTTTTCCAAAAATAGCAGAGGATGAAATACCGCCTGATCGTAAAACCTAAGAGCACTCTTTACCGGAAACGGCAGCTCCGTCTTGTTTGTAAGCTCCGCGCATATTCCAAGGCGCGTTGCTGCCTCTTCCTCCTTCTTTAACGTATCCGTTTCCTCACAGGAATAAAGATAGGCTGAGCACTCCCTGAACATACAATCAATCTGTTTATCTTCTACCAGACTCCGAAACTGAGCAATGGCAAGGCGGTTTGCCTCCGCATAAAGCTTCGCATTCTTCTCCCCAATTTCCTCGATTAATTTATGATAAACAGGACCGTGTTGCAAAGTAATTTTGGCCGTGGTATTCTTCGTCTGCCCGCTCCCTATCCGCGACGCTTCCAATACCACCGTGGGAATTCCTTTCTTTTCCAGAAAATAGGCAATCAATATGCCTGCCATTCCGCCGCCGATTACCACCGTGTCTGTCGTTATATCCTCTAATAGCGGTTTCCTTCCGGAAATATCTGCCGTCATTGTCCATATGGAATCCATAATTATGCCTTCTTTCATATTATTTATACATAATAAGTATTCACATAAATACGGCATATTAAACCGTTCGTTGTAACTGCTCTGTGCCTTCGCAGCTGCCTTCATTTTTTCTTTTTGCGCAGTGAATCCGCAAGCATAGTCAGTATCTCGATGTCTTCCTCCGAAAGCTCCGTCACATCGATGTACCTGCTTTTTTCTATACCCAGAAGGTAGTCAGTACTGACCCGGAAAATACCCGCCACTTTTATCAATACCTCGTAAGATGGATATCTCGTTCCTGCCTCATAGGAGCAGATTGCACTTGTTGCCAGACCCAGCCGGTCTGCCAACACCTTTTGCGTCAATTTTCTTTCCTTCCTCAATGCCCTTAACCTTATACCGAATTTTACCAATAGTCACTCCTTCTTTCACATATAGTGTATCTTCTATTAATTCTGTTTTGGTAAAATTATATTCACATATTGCGAAATTTGATATTGAAAAAATGGCACTAAAGGAGTAAAATAGTAATAATTTACAAATTATTCCGATATATGACAGAGGAGTTCCAATAATCAGGGGAATTGACCAATGAATTACACGTTATGTGAAATTACACGAGAATTATGTGAGACTTACCTTTTGAATCCGATAAGGAGCAAAGGCAGTGTCAAGAATTATTTTGATGACGACTTAATACTTATAGGTACCGGAAAGCATGAAATATTTTCCTCCCTTGCCGCTTTTAAGTCTGTTTGGAATAATTACGATAATGATATTGCTTTTGATATCTTAAGTGAATGGTATGAATGCCGCCAGCTTTCTGAAAACATTTATTTGGTATACGGCTGCTTGTGGATGAAGGAAAAAGAAAATAAACAAAAAGAACTTCTTATAGAAATGGATACTCGCCTCAGCATTATCTATGAAGTGAAAGGCAATTCTTATAAAATACTCCATATCCATCATTCCGTACCGAATACAGAGCAGGGATATGATGAACATTACCCGAAGTCAATAACCGAAAAAGCGAATTCCATTATTGCTAAGTTCAAAAAAAAAGCAGAGCAGGATTCCATGACAGGTCTTCTTAATCATAGTACCTTTGAGCAGTGCATTAACAAACATATAAAAAGCAATCCCGTAGGAGTTTTTTATATGATAGATATCGATGATTTCAAACAAATCAATGACATATACGGACATGAGCAGGGCGATAAGGTAATCAGAGATTTCGCAGATCTGCTCACCGTTGTTTTTAGCAGCAACGCGTATCTGGGACGGCTGGGCGGAGATGAATTTGCCGTCTTTGAACCGGAGCTATCGGACAAATCACTGATCACGCAAAAAGCGAAAAACGTCATTAACGAATTCTCTTCTCTCTCCCGCAAATACGGCAATGAGCTACAGCTAAGCTGTTCTATCGGAATTTCCCTCATCAATAACATAAGCAGCAGCTTCAGTCATTTATACCGCTGTGCGGATCAGAATCTCTATCTGTCCAAGAAAAACAAACGAGGAACCTATCACTTAAATGAGGATATATAATCGCTTACGCGCCATTATATATCCTCACCTTCTACTCTGCATTCCTTACAATAGCCATAAAGCTCCAATTTATGGCCCGTAATCACAAAATTATCGTTTTCTGTCTCTATCTTCGTATGCTCGAACGGACATTTCTTAAGCGCTATCAGCTTGTGACATTTCAAGCATATTGCATAATGCTTATGCGTACCGAAGTTCCATTCATAGTACGCCATATCTCCGCCCATCAGCGTGGATTTCGAGACATAACCCTTTTCTTCAAAAATGCCCAGCGCCCTATATACCGTCGAAATCGCAAAGTTAGCATTCCCGCATGTCTGTGCCAGACGGTTATAAATATCCACTGCACTGACCGGCTCCGTTTCTGCAGATAAAATCCGAAAAATTTCTTCCCTCTGCTTCGTCCTCTTTATCTCTTTGGGAAAAATCAATTCCTCACAATTTTTCATATTGTAACTCCTAAAAGGTCAATTACTATTCCTGCGATAACTCCAATCGCATAAAGCATAACTGTAATCTTTATATTTTCTTTCAAATCATCGTTCACACGAAACAGAATAAGAAGCCCCACACCGGTTCCTGCCAGCAGGCCCGCCATCATGGATCCCAGCCCCATCATACCCTTTAAGTAAAGCTGCGTAATCGCAATGGAAGAAGCACAGTTAGGTATCAAGCCCAATAAGCCCGCTACTATCTGTCCAAGAATAGGTCTATTCAAAACCAGATTGGAGAGAAAATCCTCTCCCACAAGATAAATTACCGTGTTCAGCACAAAAGAAATCACAACGATAAAAAAGAAAATATTAAAGGTATGCCGCGCTGCCGATCGGAATATTCCTTCCTCACAATGACAGTTTTCATTTTTGCAGACGTGGCCGATATCCATATGCCCGCTTTCTTCGTGACTGTGTACATGTATGCTTTTCCTCTTAATCAGCAAATCAATGATAAAACCGGCCACCATACCGATTGCTACCTTCATGCCCACAAGCTTCAGAATCACGGATATATGCACCTGTTCAGAAATCAAAATAGGCAGCATTTCATCTGAAGTAGATAAAAATATAGCAATTAATGTACCAAGAGTTATAATTCTTCCGGCATATAAATTGGAAGCTGCCGCGGAAAATCCACATTGAGGAAAGGCTCCTAATATACTTCCCGGAATGGAGCCGAAACGACCGGATTTTTCTATCGCTGCTTTAGTCTTCTCCCCCATCTTATGTTCCATATATTCCATTGCAAGATAGGTAAGAAATAAAAAAGGGAAAAGCTTCACTGAATCTATCAGCGTATCTATGATTACATCTAACATAAAAAACCTCCATTAACAAACTGTAATTTCCACTGCGTTTATCCTCGAAATCATAGTTGCAATTGCAACTCATTCGCAATTATAATAAACATAATAGAGCTTTTTGTCAAGAGAAGCTTTCTAAATTATATATTTTTTTCGTTGATAAAAACACCTTTTAGCCTTTCTCGGGAATTAATCATCCATTCGATTATGACGGAAAACGAGGATAAAAGCAACCAAGCATAGTAAAAAATTAACAGTGACCACCAAAATCGTCTCACCGGTCAAGCGATACCCGGAAGGGCTGCGCATGAAATTTCCTATCTGCTGCCCGTAAATATACTTTGACACTTTGCCAATCGCCTCATTAAAATAAGCGATCATCGGAAGAAAGGAAATTACCATGCTGATAGGAACCGCCAGCGCATTAGCACTCATGGAATTATTGGCAAAGCCGCCTATGGCCAGACCCAGCACAATGGAGCAGATACAGCCGATGCCCATACATAACACAAACGCTGCCCCGCTCCTCAAATCGTATCTTCCCATTGCGAGATAGCTGCTGCCCATGAGCATCGTGCAGAAAAACACGAAGCCTCCGATACCCACCAAATATTCAATCGGACGTATTCCCGACATAATCAGCACTCTGAGAGTATTCTTCTCTTTTTCCTCCGATATGATGGACGCTGTTACCACCACGGGAGTAAAAACAGCATGCATGGTGGCAAATATCGAAATAAAGAAGTCTGTCTGTCCGAGCTGATCGCCCACCGAAGTAGTCATGACAGCTGCGACCAGCGGATATACGAAAAATAATACCAATACTTGTGTATTTTTTAAAATATCCTTACACTGCTTTGTAAAAACAGCCCCTATATGAGAAATATCAACCTTCATTCTTCAAGCCCCCTTCCCGTTAATGCGAGAAATACCTGTTCTAAGTCCGGCTCGGAAGAATGGATCGAGACTACATCCCCCTGCTTAAAAAGTTCCTCAATTCTCGCCGCATTCTCAGGCACATTTGACAATATTATCAATTGATCATTTTTTATAAGTATATTTATCTTATTTTCCTTATTGTACTTCCGGCACAGTTCCCTTGGTCTTCCATATTCTACTATATTTCCTTCATGCAAGAGGGCGATATTATCGCAGAGCTTCGCTGCCTCTTCCATATTGTGAGTCGTCAGGAATATCGTCGTACCTTCACTTCTAAGCCTTAACAAAAGCTCGTGTATCGACTTTGTTGTCGCAGGGTCCAAACCGCTTGTCGGTTCATCCAAAAATAAAAGTTTGGGGCTATGTAAAATGGCCCTCGCCAGTATCAATCTCTGCTTCATTCCCTTTGACAGCTTTCCCGCAGGAGTTTTTTTCTCCGCTTCAAGACCTACCATCCCCAGCACCTCTTCAATTCTCTTTTTATCGATTTTATAAATATTTACGAATAATTTCAGGTTATCATAACAATTCAGCCGCTCATAGATACCGCTGTTATCCATCACCATTCCTATTTCCCTGTAATTATTCTCCTTCAGCCTATCACAGCTTTCTCCGAACACAAACGCTTCCCCGGAGCCTGCAAGCTGCCCCGTCAGAATTCTAATAAGCGTCGTCTTGCCCGCCCCCGATGGACCAAGCAGTCCAAATATCTCCCCTTCCTCTATCTCAAATCCGACGTTTTTCAAGACCTCTTTCTCCCCGAAACTCTTCCCCACATTTACTAGTCTGACAGCTTTCATTCAATCCTCATCCTTCCTTTAATAACCGTTACCGGCCTCCTATAAGCTTAGCCCCGCATACGCTCCTAACCTATCTCTTATTCCTCTTTTTATACTCATCCAGCCTCTTCTCATAGATCTTACTCTCGTACCTCGTCTTCACTACCATCACTGCCGTACTGACCCCAAAGCATATTCCAAAGGACACTATAAACCCGATCCATCCCTGCCAGGAGTACGCGGGAAACCATCCGAAATAAATGATGAAAACTGCCATAAGCACTGTAATACAAATTAACATGAATACAGTCCGCAGCAAATAGGACAGATTTCCGAAAAAGCTTTCCTTATAAAAAATTTTCTCTATCGCAGAAATACAAATAGAGGATAATAAGAATTCAAGCAGCGTCCGGTAGGCGATTCCCTGATTTCCCAACCTGAACAGCGTTGAAAATTCGATTTTTTCACCTACCGCCAGGCCTAATCCCGTCATCACCAAAATGGTAACTCCAAATATGATAAAGGTCTGCGAAATAAAACCCAGCCTGTTTATAACATTTTTCTCACCCATCGCTTCCTGCTCCTTTCCTTATGGCTCTTAACCGACTATATCCAGTTTTTTCTTTATAGTTACTGCATATTGTCTGGATACCATCAGCTTCTCTTCGTTGTTCATCGTTACCAGTATGCGGCCGTTAAAATCCGATTTCAAAGCCTTTATCTCATTGAAATTAATTAACACGGACTTGCCCGCACGAAAGAAACCCACCGCTTCTAACTGTTCCTCCAGCTCATACAATTTCAGTGGGGTCTCATATACTTCGTTATCTGTATATAAAAAGGTCTTTTTATCTACCGTATCAATATAGAGAATCTTTGCCGCCTCGAGTATATACGTCTGTCCACCCTTTATTCCGGTCAGTTTCCTGTCATATACGTGCAGCAAGGTTATGATCTTCATGATTTCCTCATCCATTTTTTTACAATTGATAATGACCTCCGTGTCCTCCTGCCCGGACACTTCGTTTATCCGTATTTTCAATGAGTACCTCCTGCTGTTTGAGTATCGATACTTGTTTCTATAAATACTATATGAAGTTTATAAATGTATTTCAATCATATTTTTCTATGTTGCCCGAATCCGGTACTAAGTTGTCGCATATAAATCTTATAATGTCTGTTGTTATTTAAATTTTTTTCACCGGAAATATATATAAAATAAAAATGTAAAATTCGATTGACATTATATGTAAAGCAAACTATACTATAAATGTAAAGCATACTATACCAATGGAAGGAAGTGTTTTTTTGCAGAATAGAATCCAAGAACTGAGAAAACGCCGAAAAGTCACACAGAATGAATTGGCGGATGCTGTAGACGTGACGAGACAGACTATAATTTCACTGGAAAGCGGCAAATACAACGCATCTTTGGTTCTTGCCCATAAAATTGCGCAATATTTTAATATATCTATCGAAGAAATGTTTATTTTTGACAAGGAGGACGAAAACTTATGATATGTCTATTTAGTACTTTTGAAAAAAATGTAAAAACAAATGAAGAATATGCGAAAATCGTACAAAAGAAAATCCATATTTTCTATGGGGTCATTGCCGTCGGTGTCATCACAGCAGCCATTGCATTATGCAACGAGCTCTTTTGGTATATCGGCGAGAACTCATGGCTCGACGGTGTATATACCGGTGTTGGCTTCGGCCTTATCTGCGTAAGCATCATAAAAATAATAAAATTTAAAAGGGTACTCAAAAGCGATACCCTTTTAAAAGAAGAACGCCTGAAGGTACAAGATGAACGCAATCAAATAATCGCAGCAAAAGCAATGCAGTCGGCCGCCGTCGTCCTTTTTATTTTATCCTACGCAGCCTTGCTCGTTGCGGGATTTTTCAGCCGCACCATTTTTTATTGCTTCTGGTGGGTCGTTATCGTTTACTGTTTCTCTTATATCGTTTTCAGGAAATATTACAGTAATAAAATATAATAATCAGGCTGAAATGAGCAGTTCTTTCCGCCTCCGAAAGGAAAATAAGGTTGAATAAAATGCGTATTCAACTATTGATTTGAGCGCGTGTCGAAACGCGCAGATTGGTATAAAAATGAAAAAATTTTTTCAGTACTTTAAATGTCTCCTGCCCCTTATCGCAGGCCTTGCCGCACAGCTAGTAGCCGGAACGGCTTTCAGCATATTCTTATCCGCACAGATAAGTGCGCAAATGCCCGGAGCCTCTTTGCAGGAGATTCAGTCGGAGGCTATAGCACGCTATACGGAGGCGGCCCCATTCCTGATTTTAATCTCCCATATCGTGACTATTTTTATGGCTGCTCTTTGGTTTTACTACGTATCGGGCAGAAAGCTGCCTGGAAATCCCCTAAAGGGATTCTCCCTCTTTACTGTTCCCGCCATGCTTCTATGTATGATAGGACTGCAATATACCTGCTCCGGCATACTGATGGTAATCTCTCATCTTTCGCCCGATTTGCTCACCGGATATATACAGCTTTTAGAAGCCAGCGGGCTGGAAAGTTTATCGCCGGTTACGTTAATCGCTACCCTGTTCTTTGCACCTATAGGAGAAGAGCTTCTCTTTCGCGGGCTGACCCTTCATTTTACAAAAAAGATCACCTCCCGGTTCTGGATTGCCAATCTTCTTCAGGCAGTATGCTTCGGCATCTTCCATGCGAATCTTGTGCAGGGAATCTATGCCATGATTATGGGATTGGTATTCGGTTATGTTCGGGAGAAATACCAATCTTTGTACGCTTCCATTTTGCTCCATGCTTTCGTTAACTTCTGTGGTACGATTATTTCAGGGCTTCTGCTCCCCGACCTGGAACCTAGACTTGGGATGTCCTTTGCCATCCTATGCGTCGCAGCTCTGGTACTGGTTGCCGGGCTTAAGTTTGTAGAAAAAGACACTGGGAAAAACTAACAAAAATCTATTTTACATCCTTTTTATCGATTCGGAAGCCAGCTCCGACCTTTCACATTCGCTGGGTAAAAGGGTAATCTGATAACAAAGCTTACTGCCTTTCATACGTTCAGCAGCATAGCTTAACCCATTTGTTCTCTCGTCTAAAAAAGCGGTATCGATTTGGTTTGGATCTCCCAGTAAAATTACTTTTGTCCCCTTTCCAGCTCTGGTTATAATACCCGTTATCTGTTTAGGGGTCATATTTTGAGCTTCATCTATAATTAAATATGTATTTACAAAGGAACGTCCTCTTATG
The DNA here is from genome assembly GCA_023408815.1 of Bacillota bacterium. GTDB lineage: Bacteria > Bacillota > Clostridia > Lachnospirales > Lachnospiraceae > Kineothrix. The sequence goes on from JAEYJO010000035.1 coordinate 61,811, forward strand.
AAATTCATGGCTTCCGTCGCGATAATCCCCCTGTCAAAAATTTCCTCAATTTTTCCTTTCAGCTCTTTTTCATTCTTATATCGTTCTTCTTCATTTGAATCAAGTAATTGTTCTAAATTATCTATGATTGGTCTCATAAGAGGAGATATCTTTTCCTGTTCGCTGCCCGGCAAAAAACCTATGTCTGCATCGAATTGAGCATTAGGTCTTGTCACTAAGATTCTTCGGTAGTCGACCTGTGAAGAATTCAGCATCTTTTCCAGTCCTACAGCCAGGGAATAAAAGGTCTTTGATGTGCCTGCCATTCCTTTTACTATGACGAGCGGAACTTTATCCGCATCCTCCATTAATGCCTCCTGTAAAAAATATTGTCCGGAATTTCTGGGCGAAATACCATAGGGCTTGCATTTCCTATAAACAAGAGGAATAATTTTTTCTCCGTCATATCTTCCGAGCTGTGTCTTATTATTAGATTGGTCTGCACGTAATGTCACAAATTCATTTACAGTCAGCTTGACAGATTGCTTATCCCCGCTTTCATTTATCTGATATATATCTGATAAGGAGATTCCCTTTTTCTTAAAATCTTTAAATATTTCTTCCGGCACAAATACTTCCCTTCGTCCAAGATACGTTGCCTCCTCGTCAGGTACTTGCTCCGTAGTAAAATCTTCTGCTTTTATGCCAATTATTTGTGCTTTCATCCGGAGTAAAATATCTTTGGTTACCAGAATAACCTGTTCCGAATGCGCTTGCAGCCCCTTACATACTTTTAGAATACGATTATCCATTGTATTCTCCGGTAAAGTTTCAGGAAGCGGTACATCCACGCAATTGGTTTCAACCCGGAGCGTTCCGCCACTTTTTAACTTTACCCCTTTTAACAAATCTCCCTCAATACGAAGTCTCTCCAAATACCGTATAGCTTCTCTTGCATTGGCTCCCTTCTCTCCATCAGCTTTTTTTAAGCCATCCAACTCTTCCAATACAACGAGAGGAAGCACTAAATGATTTTCCTCAAAGCATTCTAATGCATAGGGCGCCTGAATTAAAACATTCGTATCGATAAGATAGGTTTTTGTCATATAAGCAACTCTCCTTTTCAGTTTTCAATTTTCGAATTACACTTTTAGTTTCTCTCATATTTATATTTATATCTATCTTTTTTATGTAAAATGTATGTCAAATAATCGGTATTACTTAACTGACCGACTTTTTACATAACACTTTAATAAATTGATAATCGAGTAGGAGGCGGTGACTAACCGCCGTCCTCTCACAGCACCGTGCGTACCGTTCGGTACACGGCGCTTTCAATAGTTGACGTGCACAGACTGATAGGCAGTGGCCAAGTCATAGAAGCCAT
>JAEYJO010000038.1 GCA_023408815.1 Bacillota bacterium
TTTTGAGGGTATGGCCCCTTAAAGAAACAGATTCCTCGATAGCTCAATGGTAGAGCACGCGGCTGTTAACCGCGGGGTTGTAGGTTCGAGCCCTACTCGGGGAGTAACAAGTGAAGGACACTTGTAATAGGTGAAGAACACTTGTAACAAGTAAAAGACACTTGTAAGGAAATACCTGACCGTGGCAAGGTCCACAGGAAAGAGATAAGGCTCCGTGGTCAAGCGGTCAAGACACCGCCCTTTCACGGCGGTAACACGGGTTCGATTCCCGTCGGAGTCATTTTAGGTCGATAAGTTACAGCACATCAATAAGATTTTTGATTGATGCTAATTGACTGTGGTTTATCGATTTGTTATAATTACACTTGATATGGCGTCTTAGCCAAGTGGTAAGGCATGGGACTGCAACTCCCTGATCATCGGTTCAAATCCGTTAGACGCCTTTTTAAAAAATAAAAAAGCATTGATGAATATGCTCTTTTTATGGTAGACAGTTTTTCTTGTTTCATCTGTCCACTATAAGAAGAGCATATTTAAGTTTAGAGAAGAGTTTCGATAAAAAGAAGAAGAAATCATGGATAAAACAAAAGAATAATTAGATAAGTATCAGTATTTCGATGGGGAGCTTGTGGAACAGCTAACCGAGTATCCATATTATTAGTAGATTATCGGCCTACTGAGATATCAGGAAGAGCCTCTTATTGACACAAGATAACCTAATGGATTAAGATTGACTTTCGCATATTTTGATAGTATTATATAAAAACTAAATTAGTTTAAAAAATGATAAAATAATTTCAGTGGGAAAGTTAATTTTTTAGAGATTTTATGATAGAATAAAAGCAAGGATTTTAAAGGATTTGTTTTTGTTACAGTTTTAATAAATATTTACCATGAAAGTGAACGAAACCATCTTTTATAGAACTACCGATAAATCTGGCAGATTCTATTCTGTGGGAATAATTCGGACAAAAATATAAACTACATCATAGGAAAAAACGGATAATGGACAAGAATATCAGGATAATGCAGAAAGTATCAAAGTGGAAAGAATGTTCAGCCTAAGCAAACTTTGCTATGGAATAGAATTTATGCTTTTAAGGTACTCAACGATTGGTTAAAATTGAGCGTGGCTTAATCAGCAGGCGCTAAATAAGAAGCAATATACTCTTTAAGGATTGATCAGGAGATAAAATATGAAATTGATAAAAATTGATGTTGCTAATAAACGGTATTCTATTTTTCTGGCATTAAGTTATGTCACCTTATTTTTTGTGTCAATTACTTGCTTGTTTATGATAATGTTCAATTGGTTTTTTCATTATTTACAGAAAGAAATTTATAATATGAGCATTGTTCAGCTAAATAACACTTCAAGTATTGTTAATAATCAATTTGATGACTATAGAACTGTTCTCCAGAATATGTTTCAGGAACCAAGTATTAAAACGTCTTTATACTCCAAAGAATCCGATCCGATTAATGAATGGAATATTAGCAGATATTTGAACTCCACGATTATTAATGATGGATGCGTTGATTATTGTGCTATTTATCAAAGTGGTTCCATAAAACAGATTATAGGTATGGTCTATCCAAAAGATGAAGAGCAGGAGAAGTTAGTTGAATACTTGGAGAATTCCCATAATGATAAGGAAATCTTTTATTTAAAGAATGTTTCGAACTCACAGAGCAGATTTTTTCTCTTTCGCATGGAGCGGGATGTTGTGGGAGAAAAGCCACAAAGGGGCATGCTCTTTGCAATTAATCAAAAAAAGTTATCCGATAAGTTGTTAGATAACAGAGATGAAAGAAATGGGTATTATATCTTTGATAAAGAAGGAAATCGGATATTATTTCAAGGTCTTTTTGAGGAGGAACTATTAAAGAAAGTATGGAATAATATAAAAAGTGAAGAAAATAGTAGTTATGTAAATGAAATTGATACGGATTATGGCACTTATTTTATGGTCGCAATGTATGATCCGACCTATGAACTAAGGTTTGTGCAATTCATGGATATTAGCGATACAAATACAGCTTTACATGAAGGATTGAAAGTAGCATTAATAAGTCTTGCTGTCATTATTATATTGTGTTTTTTCCTAGCTACGATGGCGACTTATTTTGTCTATAGGCCGCTAAAACAATTTTTTGGAAAGCTGACATCATACACAGATTTAGTGGAGGAATCCAAGGAATATAGCGATCAACTAACACAGATCACAAGCGAAAGAATTATTTCACAGATCTCAAGTATTTCAAGGTATTTCCATACAGATAAGGTACTGGGGTATTTGGAAGATGAACCGAATAATGCCGTTCCTCCGAATATGCTTCGAATATCGGAACATAAGGAAGATATTGTTCTTATATATGTAAGAAGCAAAATAGGCCGGATTTTTCAAGAGCAATATACGATATTATTTACTTTCATGAAAGAAGCTTTACAGGATATTTCATCGGTTGAGATGTTCCCGGAAGAGAAGGGAAGATATTGTTTATTCCTTTTATTAGGGAAAAAGGGCAGTAACGCAATACTAATGCAAAGAGAGCAGTTATTATATAATCTTAGGGAATGCCTACAGCCGATAAAAGAAACTGACGGAAGTATTTATTTAATTGTTTCTGAAATAATTGATCAGGAAGAAAAGCTTCAGGCAAGTTTTCGCTTTATCCAGAATGTATCGAAGTATGTACTTTTCGATGGGTGTGAATTTGTCTGTGATAGCACCGGCTTTACAGAAAAGTTGAATAATGATGTCCCCAAAAAAGAATTTCAGCAGATTTTTGATATTGTAAAAAAGGGGGATGATGTTGAGGCGAAGCGTCTGACCGTTGGTTTGCTAAAGGAGATAGAAAAATATGAAATAAAGAAGATTTTCCATGCGCTAAGTTATTTTAGCACGGAACTTGAGGCAATTATTTCACAGATTTCATCTAAAACTAAGAAATACCAAGAAATATACATGAATCATTATATTAAATTAACCAGTTTAATTAACCAAAAGCAGCTTTATGACTATCTCAGCAGTATTATTGAGGATATCTGTTTAGAAATTAGAACTGCTGGGGAGGGATCCTTACGGAGTAATATGATTGATTCCATTCAGTATATTAATGAACATTATCAGGATCCGTCTCTTTCCTTGGAACAAGTTGCAGAGGTATTTCATATTTCTACATCATATTATTCAAGGATGTTTAATGAAATAAGCGATTTGACTTTTCCGGAATATGTGAATGACTTAAGATTGAATTACGCGACTACTTTACTTAAAAATACTAAGTCGAATATTAATGATATATCGTCTCAGGCAGGATTTTCTAATGTATCTTATTTCAGCTCGCAATTTAAGCGTAAATATGCGGTTTCTCCATCGGTTTACCGAAATACCTATAGTTCAAAGTCATAAAAATATAAAAATAATATAAAAATGATAATGAAAAAAATATGTATTTTATGCAAGAAGGTGTTTTTTGCATGAAAAGCATATTTTTTTTGTATAAAAGTTCTAGGTACTATGTTACTCTGAACGAGCAAAAAGATAATACAACGGAGAGGAAGGATTGATATGTTATGATTCAAAAAGGTAGTTATAAGTATAGGAGGAGGAGTAAATTTATTCAACAATGGCCATTATATGTACTTTCTTTACCCGGTATTTTGGCATTGGTTGCCTTTTCCTATCTACCTATGGCAGGTATTATACTAGTTTTTAAACAGTATAACTTTAAAGAAGGTATTTTCGGAAGCCCATGGGCAGATCCTATTTATAAGAATTTCAGTTTCTTTTTCAACAATTTTTCAACAGCTATGAGATCTACCGGCCTGACTGTAATGTATAATATCCTATTTTTTTTAGTGGGAACAGCGATGGCGGTGGCTATTGCCATCATGCTCGGTGAAATATCTAATCGCCGCTTTATAAAAATATCGCAGAGTCTGATGTTTCTGCCCTATTTCATTTCATGGATGGTAATCGGTGCTATTTTGTATGCTTTCTTGAATGCTGAAACAGGTATGATCAATAAGATTATGCAGTCTATGGGAGGAACGACTTTTGATTATTATTCGGCTCCGAAAGCATGGATTCTTATTCTTGTTATTGTGAATACATGGCAAAGTTGTGGTTACAGTTCCATTATTTATTATGGTGTAATCTCTGGAATAGACATTTCTCTCTACGAAGCGGCTAGGGTGGATGGAGCCTCCAAATGGCAGTCCATCGTTAGAATTACACTTCCATTATTAAGGCCGACAATTGTAATTTTGTTCCTGCTTTCTATAGGAAATATGCTGAAAGGTAACTTAAACATGATTATAGGACTCACTAATTTGAATCCAGTGCTCTTTTCTACTACGGATTTAATCGATGTATTTGTTTATCGCAGCGGTGTCCGTAATGGAGAGATGGCGTTTGCTTCGGCTATTTCCCTTTATCAATCGGTATTTGGTTTAATACTTGTCCTAACTGCCAATAAGATAGCAGGCAAGATTGATAAGGATAGCACATTGTTCTAGGAAAGGAGAATTGAATTGAAAACTGTAAAGATTTCGTCGGACAAGCTGTTGACTGCTTTTTTTTACTTTTTATTAGCATGTATATCCATCATCTGCTTATTCCCCATTGTTTTTGCTTTTGTCGGATCCTTTAGTACAGAAGCGGAGGTTGCCAGAAATGGATTTACATTATTTCCAGAAAAACTATCCCTTGAAACATATAAATATGTTTTTCAAACACAGGGGCCGAAACTATTAAATGCTTATAAGACGAGCATTATTGTAACGGTTGGAGGAACTCTTCTTTCTGTCTTTGTTACCATTACATATGCTTATGTCATTACTGTGAAAGATTTTAAATTTGGAAAGTTCCTTGCCTTTTTTGCTTATTTTACAATGATTTTTAATGGCGGTATGTTGCCCTGGTATTTAGTAACGACCAAATACTTAGGATTAAAGGATAGTTATTTGGCTATGATGTTACCTTTTGCTATGAATGTCTTTAATATGTATCTAATGAGGAATTTTATCAAAGGCCTTCCTTATGAATTGGTAGAGAGTGCTCAAATAGATGGGGCAGGGCATTTTAGAATTCTGTTACAGATGATATTTCCATTATCCAAGGCAGGTATTGTAACTATTGTTTTATTTTATGCTTTACAATATTGGAATGATTTCTACCTTCCGCTTATGTTGATTAATAATGAAGCTTATTATTCCATACAGTACATCCTATATAAAATGATGGCTAACATACAATTTCTGGCGGCTAACCCATCCAGTGCGATGGCATCGCATGTCACCTTGCCGACGCAAACGATTAAAATGGCAATTACCTGTATTGCTATCGGTCCGATTATCATATTCTATCCCTTCGTACAAAAGCACTTTGTAAAAGGTGTGACGGTAGGCGCGTTAAAAGGTTAACTATAAAACAACGGCAAAAAGCTGTTGATATAAAAAGGAGGATTATTTATGGGAAACAAAAATCTAAAGAAATGGTTATTTACTACAATGGCAGCAGCAAGTTTATTCCTTGTTGGTTGTCAAAGCGATGATGCATCGCCGGGGACGAATGCATCTGCACCGCCAAAGGATTCTGAGGCAGCACAAGCACCCACACCTGTTACACTTCTTCTCTATGGTGAGGCATCAACGAGAATGAGTGACTTTGCAGCAAATGAACTTCATCAGAGAGTACTTGATGAAATTAATGTGGATCTTACCGTACAATATCTGCCTTGGACAGAATATGCAGGCGGAAAGACGGAATTGATGTTATCATCCGGAGAGAAATTTGTAACGTATACGGATACTGCATTTCTGGCGAAATGTGTTGCAAAAGGATATTATGCTGATCTGACAGATATTTACCAGGAAAATGCAAAGGATTTGCTCGAAAACTGTGGAGGCGAGGAGGCATTTGATACATGGCGTGTAGATGGCCATCTTTATGCACTTCCTTTCGGGAATAAACCTAATGCAGGAGAAAACTATTTATTGATGGCAAGAGAAGATATCTTAAAAGAAGTTGGGATGAATGACTTAAAGACATTAGAAGATGTAGAAAAGTTCTGGAATCTTGCTCATGAAAAGTATCCTGATATGATAGGTTTCTCACGTGGTGGATTTAATCCGTTAATCGTGAACGGTGCTCTTGATTCCGATCGTAATATCTTCCGCTTAAATAGTTTCGTTGCAACCGATGGAAATCAGGCGGATTCTAGCGAAGTATGGAGCTACTATGAATCGGAAGAATATCGCCAGACGTGTGAAATCTCCAAGAGATGGTATGATATGGGAATGATTCCCACATATGTTCTTTCTAACGGGTCACAGTGTGATGCAGAGTTCTACAATGGTAATGCACTTTTCACTATCGGTGCGAGCTATCGTGTTTTTGAATATCAGGATATTGTTATGAAGGCAGATTCTAATGCTGTATTTACAAATTATTATATTGGCGACACCGCAACGAAACCTTTGATGTCTCGTGGTGCATATTCAACGGCCTTTGCAGTGAGTGCCAATGTAGAAGGTGATGAACTTATAGGTTATGTTAAGCTGATTAATTTACTTCAATCCAGTCAGGAATGGGTTGATTTTATCATTCATGGTGTAGAAGGGAAAGACTATAGTGTAACAAAAGATGGACAGATAGAAATGATTAATACGGATGTATTAGTAGATACATGGCTTCCGGATAATATCAATTTCAAACGTTATCAGTCATGGGTAACCGATGAACAGAAAGAAACTTATGAAAATTGGAACGAGGGATGTATTCCTCAGAAAGATATCGGTTTCGCTTTTGACCTCACCCCTGTCAGTACGGAATACGCTCAGTTGCAGGCAGTGGAACAGGAATTCTTCAATCCTATGACAGCAGGAATTGTTCCCTATGAGGATAATATCGATACAGCACTTCAGCGGTTAAAGGATGCCGGAATTGAAGCATTAGTAAAAGAATATCAAAGACAGTTTGATGAATTTATTAAAAACAAATAATAGGTATAGAAGGGAGAACTGAATTGACAGCAGTTTATCATGTTTCTCAAAAAGGCGCTGATGCAAATAATGGCTCTATAGAAGCTCCCTTTCTCACCATACAGCGTGCTGCCGATCTGGCGGCCGCTGGTGATAGAGTGGTTGTACATGAAGGTGAGTATCGGGAATGGATAAAACCTAAGAATGGAGGATTTTCGGATACTTGCCGGATTATTTATGAAGCAGCAGAGGGAGATCATGTTGTTATAAAGGGATCGGAGAGAGTTACAGGGTGGGAAAATATAGGAGACGGCGTTTGGAAAGTCACAATTCCCCATACTTACTTCGGTACTTATAACCCATATTTAAAGAAACTGGAAGGTGATTGGCTTGTTGGACCTCAAGATTATGCAATACATACCGGTGAAATATATTTAAATGGAAAGTCTTTTTATGAAGCAAGGTCTTTAGAAAGGGTAAAATGCCCGGAAAAGCGTCTTTTCAGCCCACATGAGACATGGGGAAACCGGAAAGAAGCTATTCTGGATCCGGAACAAACTCTTTTTCAATGGTATTGTGAAAATGATAGTTCTTGCACCACTTTATATGCGAACTTCCGTGGAGCAGATCCTAATACTGAGATAGTAGAAATTAATGTACGTCAGTCTTGTTTTTATCCGGAACAAACGGGCGTTAATTATATAACCGTACGGGGATTTGAGATGGGACAGGCAGCGACTCCATGGGCTCCGCCTACTGCGAATCAGATTGGATTGATCGGTCCGAATTGGAGTAAAGGCTGGATTATTGAGGACAATATAATACACGATGCGAAGTGCAGCGCCATCAGCCTAGGTAAAGAAATTTCTACGGGAGATAATGATTTTACAAAATGGGGTAAAAAACCAGGATACCAATATCAGATGGAGGCTGTATTTAAAGCCAGACATATCGGCTGGGCAAAAGAGAGAATCGGATCTCATATTGTGCGCAATAATAAGATTTATGACTGTGGACAGAATGGCATTGTAGGACATATGGGATGTATCTTCAGTCAGATTTATAATAATGAAATCTATAATATAGCTGTTAAGCACGAGTTCTATGGACATGAAATAGGCGGTATCAAGCTTCATGCTGCTATTGATGTAGAGATTTGTCATAATTATATCCATAACTGTGCATTAGGTACTTGGCTGGATTGGCAGGCACAAGGAACAAGGGTGAGTCGTAACATTTATGACCAGAATAATCGTGATTTTATGATAGAAGTGACACATGGTCCTTATGTGGTAGATCAGAATATCTTCACCTCTCCTTACTGCTTCGATAACGCCGCACAAGGCGGCGCATATGTACATAATCTATGCTGTGGATTTACTAATCATTATCCTATTTTGAATCGGGCAACACCATATCATATTGCACATTCCACAGAAGTACTGGGTACTGCTCCTGTATATGGTTTTGATGACAGATGGTATCAGAATATTTTTGTGGGTGGAAAAGACAAAGAACGATACTACGGAACTAACATATATGACGGTGCTCCTGCCAGTATGGAAGAATACATAAAAGAGGTAAAATCACTTGGCGTGGGGGATATCGAGCAGTTTGAAAAGGTAAAGCAGCCAGCATATATCGATAGGAATATATATCTGAACGGAGCGAAGGCTTATAACCGAGAACAAAATTTTCAATCATTGGATTTTAATCCCGAGGTAGAAATTATGACAGAAGAAGGCAGCGTATATTTAGAAATAACAATGCCCGAGGAAGCTACTGCACTTCCAACAGAAATTATCACAACGCAAAAGCTTGGAAGTTCACGTATTACGGAAACGAGCTTTGAAAATCCGAATGCAACCGCGATATCGTTCACAACGGATTTGATTGGTTGTGAAAGAAAAGAAGCACCGATCGTAGGTCCGCTGGAAGGGATTAAGTCAGGAAAGAATAAAATTAAGATATGGGATATTATGTAGGTATTTAGCCTATAAAAAATCTCTGCTACATGAAAAAGACTGTTGTTTGATGGCCCGGTAGTGTAAAATAATTCGTGTCTTTGGAAATAAATGGCTTCTGACTGGAAAGAATTAGATAAATAATTCTTTATCAGGAAGGGGCCTTTTATATGGCTATTGCAAAGGAGCAATTACAACAAATCATTGCAGAAAACGACATCAAAAGTACAGCAGACATCTACACCTTATTTAATGACAGCTTTAAAGATATCCTGCAGGAACTTCTCGAAGCAGAACTGGATGTTTCTCTCGGATACGAAAAAATAATAAGGGTGAAACAGATACCGATAATAAGCGTAACGGCTATTCTCCCAAAACGGTCAAAACACAGTATGGTAAGATGCAGTTGGATATCCCAAGAGACCGGAACGGGGAGTTTGAACCTCAGCTCATCCCGAAGTACAAGCGGGATATCTCGGGCATTGAGGAGAAGGTGATCTCTCTTTATGCAAGGGGGATGTCCTCACGCGATATCCATGATCAGATCGGCGATCTTTAGGGGATCGAATTATCCGCAGAAATGGTCAGCAAGATCACCGATAAGACCTTGCCGGAAGTAAAAGAATGGCAGTCCCGTCCATTAGAACCGGTATACCCATTTGTATTTATGGATGCCATTCACTATAAGATCCGGGAGGATGGACGTATCCTAAACCGGGCTGCCTATGTTGTACTGGGTATCACGCTGGAAGGAAACAAAGATATCTTAAGCATTAACATCGGTGCAAATGAATGCCTTGAAAGAGGTAACTATTACCGCAAGGTAATACAGAACATGCAGAAGTCAGCAGAGGTCGTAGTAGCAGAGAAGCGAAGGACCGAATCAATAGGAGTCCCAAGTATGACTGAGAAAGGAGGAGTGGCTGGTGAAGGCAGAAAACTCTGAAAATAGAGACTGTCCGCAAAGAGATAGTGCGGAACATTGTGAATGGCATAATAAAAGTACCCACTTTGGGCGGAGAAAATTCCCCACTTTGTTATGCCTAACATAAAGGCCCAGTTATACTGAAAGCGTAACAAATGACTCTCTCCATAAGAAGGAAAATTTTATTATGCTGGAGGTAGACATGAAAACTACAATCATGACTCTGTATCAGAAAAGATACAACAAGACCCAGATTGGGAAGATGCTTGGCATTGACAGAAAAACAGTACGCAAAGTGCTCAGGGAAGAAATTCAGGGAAAGGAGCTGCCACAAGAAACACAGGAGAGAACCTGGCTGCCCATGCTAGATGAATACAAGGAATACATAGAAATCCAGTTATCCAAGGAATTGTCCATTACCCGCATCCACCAGGATCTGCAAAAAGAGTTCGGAGTTGCCTGCGGTTATACCACCCTGCGCGATTATGTGAAAAAAATAAGGAAATCCCAGCCTCACGCCTACCTGGTGCTGCATTCCCTGCCAGGCGAAGAGGAACAGGTAGATTTCGGTTATATCGGAACTTTGAGAGTAAATGGAACACCGCGCAAAGCATGAATATTTGTCATGTCTTTGAGCTACTCCCGCTACATGTACGTTGCTGTTACTCTGGATCAGAGCGTACAGACCTTCATCCGGTGCCACACAGAGGCATTCCGGTACTTTGGCAGAGTTCCCCAGACTGTAAAGATTGACAACTTAAAGGCTGCTATCGTAGAAGCAGACTTTTATGAGCCGACCGTGCAGCGCACCTATGCCGCTTTTGCCGGGCACTATGGTTTCCTGCCCAATCCGTGCCGGGTATACACACCAACCGATAAAGGGAAAGTAGAATCGAACGTGAAATACGTAAAAGAAAACTGCTTTAAGGGACGGGATTTTAAAGAGCTTGAGCAAGCAAAGCTGTTTCTCCTGTCATGGCTGAAAGAAACGGCAAACCGCCGGATACATGGAACTACCGGACGAAAACCGGAAACCGTATATCTCGAGACAGAAAAAGCATATTTAAAGCCGCTTCCTGCACAAGATTTTCTCTTTTCAAAATCCGGGACAGCTACCGTAAGGACCGACTGCCATATCGTTCATGACGGCAACTATTATTCCGTGCCTTACACTTATATCGGAATGGATGTGGATGCCATCGAAGTGAATCATTTGTTGAAAATATACCATGCCGGAAAAGAGATTGCCCTCCACAGTCTCTGCGGGAATGTAAAGGGCGAACATGTGACGGATAAGAGTCATTACCCATCTACCAAAACAATAACACAGGAGGAGCTTTTGTCAAGCTACCGCAAAAAAATGGAGGAGGTGGGGACAGGCGCGCTGGCATTTCTGGAAGCATTTAAGGATACGGATATGTACCAGTGCCATCATTACCGGAGCATTTCCGGTATCCTAGCACTCCGAAAAAAACATGGGGAGGATGCCGTAGACAAGGCCTGCCAAAGGGCATGCCATTATGGAAACATTACCTACCGGGCAGTAAAAAAGATCTGTGAAAGCGGTCTGTACCATCTTTCGCTGGAGGATGAACAGGAACTGTCCATGGAAGGAAGAAGCAAAATCAGGAATCTATCGGATTACCTCCAAATGAGAGGACTGGGGGTGATCAGTCATGAATGATTCCTTACAGGAAAAGATGAAAAAGCTCCATCTTGCCGGAATCCTCCAAATAGCGGATATGCGGGCAGAACAGGCAGCAAAGGAGCAGATGTCCTAAATCGAATTTCTGGAACTGCTCATAAATGATGAAAATCTGAACCGTTCAAGAAACAGACGTAACGATCGGATGAAGCGTTCGCGCATGCCGCAGCATAAAACAATGGAAGAATTTAACTTTTCATGGCAGTCCTGCCTGAACTGTCAGGTCATCTATGCGCTTGGAACCTGCGAATTTATCCGAAAAAAAGAAAATATAGCTTTTATAGGACTTCCTGGAACCGGTAAGACCCATCTCTCCATCGCACTTGGCATAAAAGCGATCGAACAGGGATACACGGTGCTGTTCACCACGCTTTCGGAAATGATGGAGGATTTATACATATCCCGTGCAGACAACTCTTTCCGCCAGAAACTGAAGAAATACATTTCACCGGATCTGCTGGTGATTGATGAGTTTGGTCTCAAGAAGCTGGGCCAGACAAATGTGGACGATCTTTATGAAGTGATTTCCAAAAGATACGAAACAGCCTCTACCATCATTACTTCCAATAAGGCCTGCTATGAGGCTGTCATTTTCTGACTGACTTACAAAAAAGAAATGGCACACGTAAACTAGGTTAAAAAGTTTTCGGCGGTAGTTTCTTTCCATAGCAGGGAAATAACGAAGAATAGTATCCATGTTATAGCCCAATGCACCCAGCATCGACGTATTTGCTAAATCCAGAATGTTCATAACCTGTTTGGCGATCGTAATATAATAACTCATGTCAAAGTGATGTGATGACTTTTTCGTAATAAGGTGGAGATAAAGTAATCGCATGAGGTGACAACCAGATGGAAAGCCCATGAATAAAGGGATGGCAAACGTACAGGCATATGTCTGCAACTTCCTGCTCATCGGTTCAAATCCGTTAGATTCCTCTACTGGAAGATGCTGCCGTAAAATAGCTGATTTATAGCTGTTTTACGGCAGTTTTTTTATAGAAAAATCGGGATAAGAATCTACAGAAAAGAATTTCACACGGAAAAGGAGCCATTACTCCATAAGTAATAGCTCACTTATTTTGCAAAGGCCCCACTTTTTGTGTTTGTCCTTCATGGGCGGGATCTAATGGGTAAAAGTCCCAAGTGCGCCTGAGCAACGAGGAAGCACATAGCCGATCGTACAACGTACATATATATTTGTACAAAAAAACTCCCGTCTAAGAATACTTGTTTCTTAGACGGAAGCCTGTTACTTTATCATTTTTCTACCGGCATAGATACCTATTTTGCTTGCAATGCATAGGCGGCTGCATCTTCACCGCCAAGACGCCCGGAAGTAAAGGAGTATCCGATTCCGACACCATTTCCAACATAAGTGTCGTTAAAGAGAACACCCTCTGATTCCAGTCCCACTGCATACAGTCCGTTAATGGGAAGCCTATTATCATCCAGTACTTTAAATTGTGTATTTACCAACAGTCCGCCAACGGAGCCTAAGTTATTAATTTTCGCAACAACTGCATAATAAGGACCTTCGTCTCCCATATCTGTAAGGTATTCGGCGCTCTTTCCAAATGCAGTATCTTCACCTGTGGCAATGGCATTGCTATAATTTTCAAATTCTGCCGTAAATGTGTCAACATCCATACCAGCATTGACCGCCAGCTCCTCTATTGTATTTCCTTTGTAACCGTCACCATTTTCCACCATGGAATCGAATACGCTTATTACGTTCTTCCAGGGATTGTCTAAGGTGAACTGTTCTGTAAAATCAGCATAGAATTCAGGAGGCAGTCCCGGTAACGACGGTGCATTCACACCATTCATTCCATTTGCTTCCAATTCTTTCAATTGGCTTGTAGAAACAATTACCATATGATATGCACCGTTAAATGCACTGGTATTGGCTGCAGCAACAGCAGTTAAAGTAGCAGCCTCATCACGGAATCTTGCACCGTTAGGGCCTACATTCATAAAATTAGGAAGATAGCAAAGCATCAATGGATAGCTTGCTTCAAAAGATTCATACTTTTTCTTCAAATTATCTGTTGCAGTAGATAATGTCTGATGAAGCATCTGACCTCCGATGTTGTCAGGAATCTTGGCACCGGCTTCCCAAGCCATTTCCAAACCTTCGCCAATATTTTGTCCCAAACCACCGTTAATTCCTTCAAATCCAAAGAGTTCTTTTACCATCTTAGCGTTTGCAGCATAGCCGCCGGTTGCTAATACAACACTTGTTGCTGAGATTTTCAGGGTGGTTCCGTCTGCCTTTTCTGCGCTTACTCCAATTACATCTCCGGCCTCATTGGTTATTAATTTTTTACCAGTTGTTTCTGTAAGAACCTGACCGCCATTTTTCACAACTGCCTCGTCCAACATAGCTTTTAATAAATCCTGACGGTCTTCGTATGCAGGTAACATATGCAGCTGTTCTCCGCCAAAGTTAATAAAAGTCGTGGGATAACCTTTCTCGGCCAGCCAGTCATAGGTTTCCCCTGATTTTGTAACATATTGTCTGATTGCAGCAGAATCCACCCGCCAATGATTGTTGACGATCCAATTGGCAATTTCTTCTTCTACATTCACTGTAACATCATTATCAAGAGCAGCGGAAGAATTATAGAATTTACCTGCCCAGGATAAATTACTTGCACCACCGATTACCGATGTCTTTTCAACTAAAATGACCTTGGCTCCCTTATCAGCAGCTGACACAGCAGCCGAAACACCGGAAGCACCGGCACCGATTACTACAACATCAGCTGATAATTGCTCGGTTTTACCTTCATTTTCTTTGGCTACAATTTTGTTCTTCAAAGAGTCTACATCACCGCCAGCCTGCGAAACCGTGTCTTCAATTGCTGCAAGTAAGCCGTTGCTTGTCACAGTCGCACCTGATATCGCATCTACAGCCAAAGTCTGTCCTCCCAGAACCTGTTCTTTAATGGAATCCAGAGCAGACGTGCCAATACCATCTGTCTCGGACTGGCTTAAAATCTGAATATCCGTTATTTCAGTTTCACTAAATGTAACCTCTACTGTTATAGTACCATCTTTACCCTCCGCTTCTGCCTTATACGTACCGGGTGTAAATTCAGCATTCGCAGCTTGTGCAGTATCTTCAGCCGTCTCCTTCGCTGTGGTGTCTGATTTTTGGTTTTCGGTAGTTTGACCGCATCCTGTAAAAAGAGCAGCTGTCATCATCATAGCTAAAACCAAAAATGAAATACGTTTACTTTTTTTCCTTTTCATCTTTTCCTCCCTGAGTATACAATATATTCTTTATCTAAGAAATTCCTAGACAAATGTATCATAAACTCTGGTCTAAGACCAAGGTCAATAGTTTGTTATTTATCAAACAATCAAAACGCAAAAGTAATAAGATTTCATAATTTAATTGTCATTTAATGGGAATATTAACTTCTAAAAGAGATTGGCGTCTTATAGAAGTGTGCTCGGTCAGAATAATTCTTCCAAAAATATCACCATTCATACAGTATTTTTTTTCATGCATTTCATCAATCATAAACTGAAGGGTATCTTTGGTGATAAATTCCTCCGAAGAAAGTAACAAAGAAGAGATATATGTTTTAGGCTCGATATATTCAACTAAATCGTCTATCCTAAGATTCAGGCTATGAAAACTTTCCTCATAAAGGGCCAGCCCCCAATTATAATCAAAGGAATGCTCCGTAGATAAAATTTTGCTCTCACTGATTCGAAAAGAAAAGAAGGAATGTTGTATGTATTCCATCCATTCCCTTACTTTTTCTATGAGTTGATCGTTCTTTACGAGATCATTTTTATTCGTTTGTTTAATTCTATAAATTCCTGGATAATGGCGAATGGAACATTGATATAACTCATCATCTACGTTTCCAAGTCTAAGGAGTATGTTATTTATTTTTTGTAATAATAACTCTTTCTGCTTAATTTCATCCTCCAACTCCTTTGTCCTTATATAAATTTTGTCGCAGATTGTGTCAAAATCACCTGATTGTATAAGCTTCGCCACTTCGGGCATGGAGAAACCAAGACTTCGGTACCATCTGCTCATCAGCATATTTCGTGCGTCAAAATCATCAAAATACCGGTAATTATTGTGTTCCTCCTTTTCGGGAGTTATGATATTGTATTTTTCATAAAGTCTTAACGTGTCAACGGTAACACCTAATAATTCTGCAAATTTACTTATGGTATATTTCATTGCACTCTCCTTAACGGCCGTCATTTCATTTGCGCGAAGAAATCCTCTTTGGACGAGCATATTATAAGCTTACCATCAATCTTACCAAAATATTTATCAGTTAATTCAGGGCACTTCTTACGACACTTGCCTATGCACTCGAACTTTAACTTGCAATTCATGTCCTTTGCCCGTGACTTGATTTCCTTACTGTCAAAATTAGAACAATGTTTGCACACCTTTACTTTTTTCATAACGGCTCTCCTCTTATCTTTATCATTAATATGATAATCCATATAATGAATGAAATCAAATACTTTTGAATACCGCTACTGCCGTATCATGACCATCTGCCTGTAAGGACAGAAGAACATCTTCGTAAGATACTAAGATAATTAGAAATCTATTGGGATATTAATCGATTTGAAATTCAGGTAATCTAATAATATCTTGATGATACGTCGATGCTTGGCGGATCAGTGGTATTAGAAAGCGGTTTCTTGCCAGAAGATGGGAGGAGGTATTGCCATGGATATGCGGGCATTAATCTATAACGGGCCGAAGAATATCCGAGTAGAGGATGCGAAAGTTTCCGAAGTGGGAGATACAGATGTTCTGATTAAGATTAAGTATTGCGGAGTGTGCGGCACAGATATACATATATACAGCGGAGATGGAGGAGCCTTTGAAGCTAAACCACCGTTGATTATGGGACACGAATTCTCAGGAATTGTGGAAAGAACAGGAGCAAAAGTAAGTAAGATAAAGGTCGGAGATTTAGTAACAGTGGATCCCAATAACATGTGCGGTGAGTGTTACTATTGCAAAAATGCAATGGAGCAATTTTGTGAAAATGTGATCGGAACCGGAACAACCTGTAACGGAGGTTTTGCACAATATTGTGTTGTTTGCGAGAAGCAGGTATTCAAGTTTAAGGAAGACATGGATGCGTTAACCGCTGCCATGACCGAACCGGTATCCTGCTGTCTGCATGGTATTGATTTATGCAATATTAAGCTTGGAGATGAGGTACTGGTCATCGGCGGAGGCCCTATTGGTCTTATCATGCTGCAGCTGGCGAGGATGGCCGGGGCCAGCAAGATTATCCTTTCAGAGCCGGTAGCGGAAAAAAGAGAAATGGGAATCAAGCTAGGTGCAGATCTCGTGATCGATCCGCTAAAGGAAGATATGGAAGCTGTACTGAAAGAAAATTGTAAGAATGTTAATGTGGTAATTGAATGTGTGGGAAATGTCCGGACTATTGACACTGCCGTAAGATGTGCCGGAAAGGGAGCAACGGTTATGATGTTCGGACTTACAGGACCTAATACGAATTTACCTGTCGATCCGGAAGTGATATTCAAAAAGGAGTTAAAGCTTACCTCATCCTTCATTAATCCATATACATTTGAAAGGTCAATTGCGATCTTAGAGTCCGGGCAGCTGAATGTAACAGATATGATTAGTGATATCATTCCTCTTGAAGACTGTGTGAAGGCTTTTGAGAATGAGGATTACCGGAGAAAAGGAAAGGTTGTTATTCAATTAAACGGCTAGTCGAAGACTGCGCGCATTACTGTGAAATAAACAGCTTAAGGCCAAGGCTGTTTATGATATAGAAACTATAAAATATATTAGGAGGAAAGTAAATGAAAAAGAGAATCATTAGTTTGTTACTGGTTGGAGTAATGGCATTCTCCGGGCTGGTAGGCTGCGGCACAGCGCCTGCCAAGGAAACGGTGGAGACCAAGACAGAGGAAGCAAAAACGACAGAAGCCGTAACAGAACCTGCAAAAGAAGAAGAGACTGCCGATGCGGCTGAGACTGAGAACTTCAAGGTTGGTATTACGCTTCAGTCACTTGAAAACAGCTACTGGGCAGGAGTATTCGGCGAAGTAGAAAAGCTTCTGAAGGAAAAAGGTTGGGAGTACACCATTCTTGCTTGTAACGATAATTCCGCTACACAGATTCAGCAGATTGAGAACTTTGTAACCAACCAGGTTGACCTGATTATGGTTCATCCTTCCGATCCCAATGCAATTGAAGATTACTTAAAGCAGGCAAGAGATGCAGGCATTAAGGTAATGTGCTGGGATGATGCAATGACAAACACAGATCTTAACTGGATTCTTGACAATACTAAGTTAGGTTATGCAATTGGTCAGGAAGCAGCAAACTTCATTAATGATCATTATGCAGACGGAAGTGTAGCTGAAGTGGCAATCATGAATTACCCCCAGACACCAATCCTTCTTGAAAGAGAAACAGGTATCCTGAATGCTCTTGAAGAAATCGCAGGCGGTAAATACAAAGTTGTTGCACAGCAGCCGGCACTTGATGCTCAGGCAGCAATAACCAATATGGAAACAATTCTTCAGGCTAACCCTGATACTAAAATTGTTTGCTCCATCGGTGCAGGCGGTGACATCGGCGCTAATCAGGCATTTATGACAAAGATGGAAGGTGAAATTCCCGACGATATGGGTATCTTCTCGGCAGATGCTACACAGCAGCAGTTAGAGGCGATTGTGAACGGTGAAGCTACGAGAGCATCCGTAGGTTTCGAAGGTTCTAATAAGAAAACAGCGGAAGCAGTTGTTGATCTTTATGAGAGACTCCTTAACGGCGAAACATTTGCAGAGCAGAATCTGGTAAGACCGCTTCTTGTTATCGACAGCTCAAATGCAGCGGAATACCTGGCAGATTATAAATAATAGAAAATAGTAGCACAGATTATGAATGTGGAGTTATTCAGGAAGGATAACTCCACATTCAAAAACAAGAATGCGTGGTGTAAATAATGAAAGATGAATATATTTTGGAACTGCAACATATTAGAAAAGAATATCCCGGTGTAGTTGCGCTAAAGGATGTTTCTCTGGAGGTAAAAAAGGGTGAAATTCTTGCATTGATTGGAGAGAATGGCGCCGGAAAATCCACGTTGATTAAGACCTGTTCCGGTGCAGTTATCCCTACCTCCGGTAAAATAGTGATTAATGGGAAGGAATTTACCCATATGTCCCCTCAGCTTGCTGCAGAAAATGGGATAGCAATTATTTATCAGGAATTCAATAATGTAAAAGGGCTTTCTGCTGCTGAGAATCTTTTCTTGGGAAACCCGATCAGGAAGGGAATCATTGTTGATAAAAAAGCAATGGAGAAAGAAGCTGAAAAGGCGTTTGCGCAGTTAAATATTAAGATTGACCCAAAGACTCTGGTTGGGGATCTTACTGTCGGTTATCAGCAGATGATTGAGATTGCCAAGGCAATTTTACAGGATGCAAAGGTGCTGATTATGGATGAACCCTCTGCTCCGCTCACTACTGCTGAAGTTGAGAGTATGTTCAAAGTATGTGAATTGCTAAAAGAAAAAGGAGTATCTATCATATACATTTCCCATAGGCTGGAAGAGATATACAGACTATCGGATCGCATTGTAGTACTGCGTGACGGTGAATATATCAAGACCCTGATAACGAAGGATTCCCATGTTGATGAACTGATTCAGTTGATGGTGGGACGTTCTTTGAGTGAGACATTTCCTCCGCGTGAGACAGATTATAAAAAGGATGAAGTTATTCTGGAGCTGCAGAATATAAGTGGTAATGGAGATAAGGACATTAATTTACAGGTTCGTAAAGGTGAAATTCTTGGGCTTGGCGGCCTGGTAGGTGCCGGCAGGACAGAACTGGTACAGATGATTTTTGGTGCTGCAAAGAAGACAGAAGGAAAGATGCTGTTTAAAGGAAAAGAAATCGATCCCAAGTCTCCGAGAGAAGCGATTGACATTGGAATTGCGCTGGTACCCGAGGATCGTAAACGCCATGGTGTATTGCTTGGAGTATCCATAAAAAATAATATTAATATGCCAATATACAAGAAGATATCCAGAGCGTCAGTAATTAACAATAAAAAGGAATTGGAAATAGCAAAGAAATACGAACATGAATTATTAATTAAAACCCCTACATTGCATCAATTAGTAAAAAATTTAAGCGGAGGCAATCAGCAGAAAGTCATTATTGGCAAATGGCTTGCTGCGAATTCAGAATTGATTATCTTTGATGAGCCTACACGCGGAATCGATGTAGGCGCCAAAGCTGAGATTTATAAGCTGATGAACGAAGTAATCGCGAATGGTAAAACAATTTTATTAATTTCATCAGAAATGGAAGAATTAATGGGAATGTCAGATAGGATTATAGTTTTGGCAGAAGGCCGGATCACCGGTGAATTGAAAAAAGAAGAATTTAATCAAGAAACTATAATGAAAATGGCATCTGCCGTTTAGGAGGTTAAGATGAAGAACACAATCATAAAAGTATTAAAAGAAAAAGCTATATGGGTTGTATTTATCATTCTGTTTATAGCATTTTCACTGGCAAACCCCAGGTTTTTATCCTCAAGTAATTTGTTTACCATAGCACGTCAGGTATCCATGTTAGGTATTGCATCCATAGGAATGACTTTTGTCATCCTAATTTCCGGTATTGACCTTTCTACCGGTTCTATTATTACCTTTGTTAATATTGTAGCAGCGTTTTTAATGGTAAATATGGGATTTGGTATGGTTGCTGCTGTTATTGTATCCTTACTGTTATCTATGCTTGTTGGCGTTCTGAACGGCTGTCTGATATCAACGATCGGAATTCCGGCGATTATCGCGACCTTTGCGACACAGATCGTCTTTGAAGGAGCCTCCTATCTTATCAGCGGAGGAACACCGATTTATGGCTTTGATGAAAGATTTAAAGTAATAGGCCAGGGTTATCTGGGTCCTGTTCCTGTTCCGGTAATCATTATGATTGCCTGCTTTGCAGTCGGTTCCTTTATCTTGAATAAGAGCTATTTCGGACGTTACTTCTATGCAGTCGGCGGCAACGAAGAGGCAGCGAAGCTCTCCGGTATCAGAGTAGGCATTACAAAGTATCTGGTATATGCATTATCCGGTTTATTTGCAGGTCTTGCAGGTATCGTTATGTTATCTCGTACCAATTCAGCGCAGCCTACGGCAGGTCTGGGATATGAATTCGATGTTATTACATGTGTTGTACTCGGTGGAGTATCCATCACCGGTGGTTACGGTAAGATGTCGAATGTAATAGCAGGTGTATTGATCATAGGAATTCTTAGCAATGGTATGGTTCTTATGAATGTAAGTACGTATATGCAGATGGTAGTAAAGGGTATTGTACTTGTGCTGGCGGTAGGCTTTGACAGCTTACAGAAAAAAAGAGCGCTTACTTAAGGTTTATAAGATTAAAAGTTTTGAGAAAATAAATCAAAGTTAAAACATAGTAAAGGAGAATATGCAAATGGGAATCATGGAGAGAATGAGATTAGACGGCAAGGTATCGTTTGTAACAGGCGGAGCGAGAGGAATCGGTAAGGCGATAGCTGTTGCCCTCGCTGAGGCAGGAAGCCATGTGGCGATAGTTGATGTAGATATAGAGGAATCTGAAAAGACAGCGAAGGAGATCTCGGATTCTACAGGCGTGAGGACAATTGCAATAAAAGCGGATGTTACGAGCCAGGCAGATGTGGACCAAATGATTGATACGATTGTTAAAGAATTCGGCAAATTGGACGTTGCCTTCTGTAATGCAGGTATATGCATGAACATCCCGGCGGAGGAGATGACTTTGGATCAATTTAAGAAAGTAATCGATATCAATCTGACCGGCGTATTCTTAACCTCACAGGCAGCAGCCAAGGTTATGTTAAAGCAGGGCAAAGGTTCTATTATCAATACGGCATCCATGTCCGGACATATCGTTAATGTGCCCCAACCGCAGTGCTCCTACAATGCTTCCAAGGCAGGTGTGATCCAATTGACGAAATCCATGGCAGTTGAATTTGCAAAACGCGGTGTAAGAGTTAACTGCATCAGTCCGGGATATATCGGAACAGAGCTTGTACTGAATGCACCACATCTAAAAGCTCTCATTGACCAGTGGAATGCAATGGCACCTATGGGCAGAATGGGACGCACGGATGAGTTACAGGCGATCGCTGTTTATCTCGCAGGCGACACCAGTGATTTCACCACCGGATCGGACTTTGCTATTGACGGAGCATTCACCTGCTTCTAAGCAGAAAGTTTCGGTTGCTCATAGATGCTAGGAGGAAGATGATGAAAAAGTATACCATTGGTATCGACTATGGAACGCTGTCGGGGCGCGCAGTACTGGTAGATGTTGAAAACGGTGAAGAAATCTGTTATTCCGTACTGGAATATAAGCATGCCGTTATGGATAAGTATTTACCGGACTCTAAGGAGCGTCTGGCAAGTGAAACCGCGTTACAGCATCCGCAGGACTATTTGGATGTTCTGAAGACAGCAATTCCCGAAGTACTTAGAACAGGCAATGTCAGCAAAGAACAAATTATTGGAATTGGTGTTGACTTTACATCCTGTACAGTGCTTCCTGTAGACAAAGACGGTACGCCACTTTGCTTTAAAGAAGAATTTAAGAACAGGCCGCATGCGTATGTAAAGCTTTGGAAACACCATGCGGCACAAAGCGAAGCAGATTTATTTAATGAAGTTGCTCATCGCAGAGGTGAAAAATTCATGGCCCGTTATGGAGGCAGAATGTCTTCGGAGTGGGTAGTTCCCAAGGCAATGCAAATATTGCATGAAGACGAGGAAATCTATCAGGCAATGGATCGCTTTATGGAGGCCGGTGACTGGGTAGTCATGATGCTTGTCGGAGAAGAAAAAAGAAGCTTGTGTCAGGCTGGCTATAAGGCAGTATGGTCTAAAAGGGATGGATATCCTGACAAGGAGTTTTTTGCACAGCTGGATCCTGAGATGGAGAACTTCGTAGCGGAAAAATTAAGCAATCATATATATGCAACAACAGACCTTGCGGGATATCTTACCGAGAGTGCGGCAGAGTTAACCGGTCTTGCGGAAGGAACTCCTGTGGCAGTAGCAAATATAGATGCACATGTAGCCTTGCCGGCTGTCAGGATTACAGAGCCGGGAAAGATGCTTATGATTATGGGAACCAGTACCTGTCACATCATGATGAGCGAGGAAGAACATTTTATTCCCGGCGTCGGCGGTGTGGTAGAAGATGGTGTGGTTCCGGGATACTATGCTTATGAAGCAGGTCAGGCATGTGTTGGTGACCATTTTGACTGGCTTGTAAATAACTGCGTATCAAGCAGCTATGAGAAGGAAGCTGCTGAAAAAGGAATCAGCATCCATCAGCTTCTTGAGGCAAAGGTAAGAGACCAGCTCCCGGGGGAAAGCGGGCTCATCGCTTTGGATTGGTGGAATGGAAACCGCAGTATCTTAACAGATGCCGATTTGAGCGGAATGCTGTTAGGGGCTACCCTGCAGACAAAGCCGGAGGAGGTTTACCGCGCTCTGGTAGAAGCTACCGCCTATGGTACGAGAATTATTATAGAAGCCTTTGAAGAAGGAGGGGTTCCTATTGAGGAGCTTTATGCAGCCGGAGGAATTGCGCGAAAAAGTGAGCTGATGATGCAGATTTATGCAGATGTAACCAATAAGGAAATCCGGATATCCGCGTCAAAGCAGGCGCCGGCTCTTGGCGCCGCCCTGTTCGGGGCAGTTGCAGCAGGAGCCGGAAGAGGTGGCTACGATACTATTGAGGAAGCATCAGAACATATGTCCCGTCTTCAAGATAAAGTATACATTCCAAATGCCGATAATGTACGAAGATATGATGAGCTGTTTAAGGAGTATAAGCTTTTGCACGATTATTTCGGAAAAGGCGGAAATAATGTTATGAAACGTCTCAAAAGCATCAAGAACGATGCAATGAGAGCCAAAAGGTAATATGTTGGGATGTTCCTGCTTATGGGGGCATCCCATTTTAAAAAATATAAGGGGAACACCACTTTGGAAAACAAAAGGGAATGAAATCCACAAGCAGTGGAAAATATGATATAATTTTCAGATAAAATAGCATACTCAAAGTATGGAGACAAGGCAGCGGAGGTATGGAATGGGTCGCAGTAAGTTATTTATAGGTATAATACTATGCATGATGCTGTTCGTTTCATGCACCGGGATAGAATCTGACGGCAGTATGGTAAAAGATGCTGCCGTTGCGGAAGAAAAACCGGTTACGATTGCATTTGCTCACAAAAGCTTTAATTCTTATTTTTATGCTATCATGAATGAATCAGTAAAAAAGGCGGTAGAGGAAAGAGGATGGGTCTTTCAGAACTCTGTGGCCGATTATGATCCTATGAGGCAGAATCAGCAGATCGTAAATTTCATCAAGCAGGAACCGGACGCGATTATTACTACTGCAATTGACAGTATCTCCATTGAGGAAGGGATTCGCCGGGGAAATGACGCAGGAATACCTATGTGTACCATTGATACCAATGCGATAGGAGGAACGCTGGCGATCGATGTAAGCTTTGACAACTATAAGGCCGGACAACTGGCAGCAGAGGCCATCGTGCAACAATTGATTGAAAGGTATGGGGAAGCAAAGGGAACCGTATTTAATGCTTACGGGAAACTCACAAGCAATGCATGGAGGCTCCGGAAGGAAGGGTTTGAAGAGGTAATCAGTCAGTATCCCAATATAACATATTTGCCGAAGGCAACGGAAGGAAGACCGGAGCTGGTAAAGGAAGAGCTTACCAAAGCTTTTGAAGAGGGAATAGAAATTGATGCGGTTCATTGCTCCAGCGAGCATCCGGGAAGGGGCCTAGTGGAAGCTCTTCAGGAATCAGGACATTGGTATCCCTTTTGGAAGGAGGGGCATATTATTCTTGTGACAATTGATGCAGAACCATATTTCGTAAGTCTGATCAATAAAGGATATGTAGATGCCGCTGTTGCCCAGGATGTAATCGCATATGGAGATATTACAGTGGATCTGTTGGCAGATTATGTTCTGGCTGGAAAGGAAATTCCCGAAGGCGAGTATTTTTGCGAAGGTACCTACTGGCAAAGCTGTGATATCAGTATTACAGACAATCAGGCGAAGGTAACGATTCCGCCATATATTATCAATGCCGATAACAGTAATGATATCAGGCATTGGTCCTACATCGCGGAAAAGCTGTGGGGATTTCAATACAATAAGTAAATGAGCGCCTGTTTTGGCGGCGTAAGGAGTGTTAATGGTTAACGGATGTCTTGGCATGATAAAAGAATGGGGCTTGAGTAGCCTATATAGATACAGCATTTATAGAAGACTGATCTGGTGCTTTGTTTATATGTCTGTTTTGCCGATACTCCTGATCGGAGGCTATAATGCGGTGTACTCCTTTTCTAAAAACGAGCAGGCAGCAAAGATCTTCCTGGAGGAATCATCTTCCCAGATTGCCAATAATATCTCTTATTATATGTTTTCTCATATGAATTTGTTGGAAGAAGTCGCAATGAACCCGGAGATTGTGAATGACCTTATGATTTATAATCAAGTAGACTGGAACCAGAAAAGTGATATTGAAAATCATATACGTTTGGTTATGGGCAGTACTTTTGGATCGAGCGGTGCTGTTAATACCTGTGAAATGGTCTCCGTCAATCGTTCTTATTTCTATTATCCATCCCCGGTATCCAATGGCGATTTTGCAACCAGCAAGCTGCTCTCCAGAGAAGCGAGGCAGGTTTTTATGAAGGTAAGCCCTAAGGAGGTTCCAAGCGACCAAAGCAGCTATGTAATATTGACAAGGGGTATATACAGCGATGAAGGATGCGTCGGGAACATTGTCGCAGCTCTGGACTTATCCTACTTTAATAAGGTGTGTTATGAAAATGTTACAAATCTTCTAAATGAGGTAATGATCATCGATGAGAACAATATTATTATAAGCGCTTCTAACGAAGAACAGGTGGGGGCTGTCTTCGGCGGCGATAAAATCCTGTCCATATCCATCTCAAAACCGATTTCTAATACGAATCTGACCATAGTTAATAACATAGATATGCAGACGCTTCTTAAGTCGGCTTTTATTCAGTTTGGAATTACCTTATTTACCGCAGTGCTGTTTGCTTTGCTGGCTTTTATGTTTGCCATACTGTTTACAAGAAGCGTTACCGAGCCTATCAACCGCTTGATGGAGGAAATGAAGAAACCGAAGGTAGAGAAGTTCGTAGAGGATGATGGGAGGGATGAATACCATGCTGTCATAGAAGGCTTTAACAAGATGAGCAGTAATCTTGTGGAGGCTCTTCAGAAGCAGTATGATATTAAGCTGCAGGAAACAAAGCTGAGGGAGCTTCGGAAAGAAGCGGAGCTTTCTGCGCTTCAGCAGCAGATAAATCCCCATTTTCTATACAATACACTGGAATCCATATACTGGAACGGGCAGTTGGAAGGGGACGAGGAAATCAGTGAGATTGTTAATGCACTTGGCAATTATTTAAGGGTTATTATCATAAAAGGCCGGGAATACATTACCATTGAAAATGAAGTGGAAAGTGTAAACAACTATATTTTTTTACAAAACAAGCGTTTTGAGAATCGGATCGTAAATTATTGGGATGTGTCCATGTCCATGCGTCATACCAAAATTATAAAGCTGGCGATCCACCCGATTGTAGAGGATGTGATTTCGGCCAATCTGGATGATCTTGAAAGTCAGATTGAAATTAGTATATCTATTGTGGAGGAACTTGACACCATTCGGGTAACTATGACAGGAAATGCCGTAGAATATTTCCTGAGTCAGCTCGATAAAACGCAGGTAAACATCAGGGGTATTAACAGTGTGGATGAACGGCTGAGACTTTACTATGGGGAATCTTTCGGTGTAATTATGGATAACGAAGCGGAGAAGATCAGAGTAACAATGCCGGTATATAAGGACAATGGAAGCGAAGGTAAAAAACAATATGGATAAGTTTGTAGGATACCTTAGAAAGATTTCGATACGCAGACGCCTTTTTTATGCCTTTATGATATTGTGCGTTATCCCGATTTCCACTGTGATCAGTATCAGTGCAGCTGTGGAATTTCTCTATTATAACGATAACCTTAGAAGCAATTATGATAATTTTGCCTATGAATCCGATATCCGTGTCAATGACATGTTCGAGCAGATGGAGTTAAAATTCAAATATTTGAAAGAGAACAACGATATTTTAACGGACATATATTTATATGCAACCTCTCCGATATACCAGACCGAGGAGGTGAGCAACCGGATTGAGAATACGATAGCGAGTATTGTTTCTAATCAGGAGGAGATAGACTATGCGGCGATCCTTCTTGAGGATGGAACGTCATTTTTATATACCAAGACGCTGATTAATGAAAAAGAAATCAGAAACGGATTGGAGGATGATTTAAAGTGGCATTATCTGGACTATGGAAAGCAGCCTGCCCTGTGCAGAACGGAAATGGTGGAAGTAGATTATACCAGCGGATTGAGGGCAAGGTATGTCGTTCTGATCAATCTGAATGCAGTGGAGAGTGTGCTTAGTAATGCCGTGGGTTCGGCAAAGCAAAAGATTGCTGTCACGGATACTCAGGGAAGAACCGTTGCCGGTTCCCAGTTCGAGAACCCGGAACTGTTTTATGAGGTTACAGTGCCGATTTTGGATACGGGACTTAAAATAAAAAATACATTTATTCAAACCAAATATGACTTGCTTGGGCTGATAACTACGATTGTAATATTCCTGTTCGTTGTAATTGGTGCAGGCGGTACTTCCTATCTGGTGAATGAAAGCATTAAGATTCCTTTGAACCGGTTACTTGGGCGTATGGAGCAGATTAAAGAAGGAGATATATTTATCGAACCTGAGGCAGAAGCAGATATAAATTCTCAGGATGAGAATGAAATTTTAAACAAGGTGTTTACCTCTATGCTTAACAAGCTAAACGAAGTGCTGGAGGAAACCTATACTACGAATATAAATGAAACGCAGCTTAGGACCAGAATCAAGGAACTCGAGCTGGTAGCCCTACAGCAGCGTATCAATCCTCATTTTCTATATAATCTGCTGGACAATGTATTCTGGATTGCACAGATGAAAGACTATGAAGAAATCGGAGAGATGGTATCGGCTCTTGGTGAGTTCTTCAAAACAAGCGTTTCGGAAAAAGGAGCCTTTGTGTCTATCAGCACGGAGATTGAAAATGTTAAAAGCTATGTATGTCTGCAAAAGATTATGCACAAGAATCAGTTCGATGTAATATGGAACATAGATTCCGGGATTGTGCATTATAAAACAGTGAAGCTCATTTTGCAGCCCATTATTGAAAACTGTATTGCCCATGGATTCGAAGGGATAGAAGGAGGGGGAATCATCCATATTACGGGAAAGAAGGAAGCGGATACGATTATCTTTCAGATAAAGGACAATGGCAGTGGTATGGAAAAGGATGCTTGTGACAGAATAATGTTAGGGATGAACAGCTCAATTCTTGGAGTAGGGGACAGTATTGGAATGAGAAACGTAAATCAGAGGATTAAGATATACTTTGGCGAACCTTATGGTATAAGTATTAAATCGAAAATAAATGAAGGTACTACAGTAAGTCTGTGTATCCCGGTTAAGGAGTAAGCTATGTATAGATTGATGGTGGTAGAAGATGAGAATATGATACGAAAAGGTATTGTAAACAGTATTCCGTGGCAATCCCTCGGATTTGTAGTCGTGGCGGAAAGTACGAATGGAAAGACTGCTTTGGAACAGCTTGAGAAAATTCAGGTGGATGTATTATTGACAGATATTAAAATGCCGGTTATGGGCGGCATGGAGCTGTCCAAAATGGCAAGACAGCGCTATCCTGATATTGAAATTATTATCCTAAGCGGGTTTGCGGAATTTGAATATGCCCGTCAGGCAATTAGTTTTAGGACCTTCGATTATTTATTGAAGCCCGTTAATAAGAAGAAACTGCTGGATACCTTTACCGCCCTGAAGGAGAATATGGACCGAAAAAGGGAGATCAAGGAAGAAATATATCATAGCAATATTTACTTGAATGCAGGATATGAAACCCTCAGGAATGAATTCCTCCAGTCCATGTTAGATGGGGATATCAGCCTCTTTAATGATTTCGAGGAGAAGACAGCCTCTTTGGAGATGGATTTCAGCGGCCATTATTTTGCGGCGGCAACGATCAAATTCGATAGAAAGAGTATCTTCGGAGAGCTGGAATCCACATGGGGCACCGATAAACGCTTGCTTACCTTTGCCTATCGGAATATCATAAACGAAGAATTGTGCAACATTGATGATGTTTATTATATTGTAGAGGATTATGATACGATCAATTTTGTATTCTGCTTTCCGACAAAGGAGAAACAGGATGCTCTGATGATTCCCTGTCTGGAAAGTATCAGTGAAAGTATCCATAGCTGCCTGTTTAAGAATGTGACAGTGCCCTATACCATAGGAATTGGTTTGAGTTATCCTTCTATCCATTATATAGCAAAATCTTTCATTCAGGCAAAAAAATCAATTCAGAATAACTTTTATCTTGGGGAACATAGAGTCCAGGTCTATCAGGATAATAATGAATCCAAGTACGAACAGAATTTTATCCGTTTCTATCCGGAAGAGATGGAGCATGTAGCTGTCGCTATCAGCAACGGAAACCATGAGGATACAAAAAAATATCTCATGGCCATGTTCCGAGAGCTCGCTGAGCAGAATTTACTGCCTGAGATTGTGAAAAATTATTGTATCGCCCTTAAACTAATGGTTCAGTCCAAAATTACAAATAGCAATGGGATAATGGAGGAAATCATCGGAGATGAATTTAATGAATTTGTAAAAGAGGCATTAACGGTCAAGGAACTGGCAGCTTATATTATCTATGTCATGGTGACGCTTGCAAAAGCAATAGATGAAACCATTGCCCCGATGGAAATTAAAGAGCAGCAAATGATCATCGATAAGGCAAAAGCATATATTGCGACATATCTGAGCGAAAAGATCACGCTTAGAATGATCAGTGAGCACGTCTACTTGTCGGAAACTTATTTCAGTTTTTTGTTTAAGAAGGTCACCGGAATTACTTATATTGACTATATTCAGAAGCTTCGTATGCAGGAGGCCAAGAAATTACTGGTAAATACGAATTATAAAGTTTATAAGATAGCGGAAATGATAGGATATAGCGATTACAAGTACTTTTCCGTACAATTTAAGAAGTATGTGGCGCTTACACCGAAGGAATACAGGAATCGGGGAAGGCGGGAAGCGGAGCAGCTGCAGGAGGTATAAGGCTCAAAGACATTAAGAATGTAGTATATTTTTGGGAAAATCAGTATGAATCTTGAATATTATTGAAGATAATTATGATTTATACTGCTATCAATATGTATTATTGTAAATGGGGGTAATACGAATGAAAAAATTCCTGAAAAGAATGAGTTTACTGCAAAAATTGATTAGTGTCATATTAACAGTGGTTTTTGTTCCAATCCTGATTATTGGAATTATGGCTACAGGAATATCGAAAGCAGCTCTGGAGGAGCAGTCCAAGAAATCAAAGGAGGCCCTTGCTTCGCAGACAGCCGATATGATCGACCAAGAGATGGATCGGATTAATCAGATGTTTCTGCAGGTTTCTTTAAGTACTGCATTCCAGGACGTTGTCAATAATCTGGAACCGCAGAAGGGACTTAGCGATAAAGAAAAAGCAGAGTGGAGTATGGAAAGAAAGAAGCTCTTGCAAGTGCTCGACAAAGAGATTCAAAGTATTACGATTACAAATAAGTTTATTAACAGTTTGTCATTAATGTATGTTACCGGAGATGTAATAGGTCCGGTCGCCACATTGCCCGAAGGTATCACAGATGTCCGTGAAACCACTGTTTACCGGAAGCTGATTGACAGTACGGATATGATATGGTTAAATGCCGACGAGGTGGATACCTATGTGAATGATGGATATCTCACTGTCGGAAAGGCGGTTAAAAGCTTCTACTACTCGAATACGGAGTCGGTCGGAGCGGTTAAGATCGAATTAAGTTATGATGCATTTATGTCTATGCTATCTAAGATAAAAGTCGGTGAGAATGACAGCTCTTATCTGATTGCTTCTAATGGCAGCAGGATTTCTGCTCTTCCATACAGCGAGATGGTAAAAGGAGAGGAAGAACTTGTTTTTACAGAAGTGGAAGAAAGAGCGAAGCTGGTTGATGCCGATACCTTTACCATGGAGGTAAATGGCGTCAGCACGATTGTTACCTATAATAAATGCGATAAATCAGGCTTTATTTACATAATCGTGATTCCGGAGGCCGAAGTGCTTCAGGGGTCCAATGAAATTAAGAACCTAATCGTGCTGGTGGGGGTTGTTTTTTCGGCATTAGCCGTATTTGGGGGATTGTTCTTTGCGCTTAATATGACAAAGGCATTGAAGGGTGTGGAAAAAACAATGTCTCTTTCGGCGGAAGGCGACTTGACCGTCACAGCCAAGACAAAGCGTACCGACGAGATCGGAAAGGTAGCAAGCTCTTTTAACGCTATGGTAAAAAGTCTCCGGACGCTTATATCACAAAGCAATGAACTGTCGGAGGAAGTGAGCAAGACAGCAGAAGCTTTATCAAAGATATCCGCGGCAACAACGCGTACTGCGTCCGAAATATCCAGTGCAATTGATGATGTTGCCATGGGTGCGGGAATGCAGAGCGAGGAGATTGACAATAGTGTGCAGGTTTTCGCCAGCTTAGCGGATGGAATCGGCCAGGCGGTAAACCGTACGAATGCCATGGAATCCGCGGCCAGAAATGTTAAGAACTATACGGTAGAAGGAATTCTTGCAGCACAGGTACTCGATGGGAAGGCGCTAGAGGTTATCGCTATCACGGAAGGCGTTGCCGAACAGATATCAGGACTTGCAAAAAGTATAACAGTTATTAATGAGTTCACGGAGATTCTTAATACAACTTCAGAACAGACCGAGTTATTATCCTTAAATGCTTCCATTGAGGCGGCAAGAGCAGGTGAACATGGAAGAGGATTTACGGTTGTTGCCGAAGAAATCAGAAAGCTTGCAGAGCAGTCCGGGAGGCAGACAGAGAAGATTGAGAGCTTAACCAAGGAAATCCTGTCAAAAACAAAGGCTTCCACGGAATTTATCATGAAAGCAAACACGGTAATAAAAGAGCAGGCAGAATCGTCCAAGGCTTCGGCAGAGTATTTCGATAAAATTGATATGGCAATGAATGAATTGCTGCAAGATATGAAAAAGATTATGGAGGTAATTCATAAGATAGATCAGGACAAGGGCAGCGTTCTTGGCAGCATTAATCATATTGCGGAGGCTTCCGAAGCAGCGGCGGCAGCATCGGAAGAAGTATCCGCATCTACGCAGGAACAGCTGAATACCCTGGAAGAGCTTGCTACTATGGCAGTTATGCTGAAAAACTGCTCCAAAAACCTGGAGGAGAACCTGAAACGTTTTATAGTATAAGCTAATGGCAACTATATTACGGTTTGAACGCTCTCATATCCGGGCGCATAGGCAAACTCGATTTTTTCAACGCCCTCTCCGGTGCACACTTCCAATATTTCATCGTCGCACAACTCCTGCATGAGAGGAAAAAGATCTTCCCTGGTACCAAAAGCAACACGGCTGATTTTGGTAATGCCGTTGGAATGTATGAAATTCTTTGGTTTTGGGTCTATGTTGAAGTAGGTCATAAAAAACGGGATTTGGAGATCATCCGGGTATCCAACCTTAAATCGCAGTCTGCGGCCTTTTGTATCGTTGCGTTGAGAATTTATCTGAAAGCAATCATACCCATGTTTTTGAAGGATTATATGCTCGGTCTCCAGATCGGTTCCGTAATTCTCCAAAGCAAGAGCACAAGGCCCCACAGGATGGACATCCAAGGAATCCAGCCGGTCAATCAGCTTGTTTTTTCCCAGGAGACGCAATATCTTCTTGACAACGGGCGGCATTCCTGTGCTGCCCAAAAGCTCCAGATAAGGTCCTTCTGAAAAATAAATCAGAGCATTATATGGATTTTTCTTCTTGCCATATTCGACGGTAAACCCTTTCGCACGAAATGTCTCCACGCCCTTGTGCAAATCCTGTACCTTATAGATTATGTGACTTACCTTCATGTTTATTTACTCCCTCTTTCAATGTCTTGATACGATAGGGTTAGTTATAACTAACATTATTGTATCATAAATAATACCATAGGTCAAACATAAGAAATAAAAGGATATATGACTTTACATACAGAATCAATGGTAGTAAGATAGTTAGTGAAAACTAACTAATAGGAGGAGGTTTATTTATGTTTAATAAGTTTTTTCAAAATACAAGAAAGCCGCAGGGATTTCTTGGTAAGTTAATGCTAAGAGGTATGAACACAGGCCACACAAATTTGGCAGCATGGGGATTTTCACACCTGACTTTACGGGCCGGTTCGCATATATTGGATATCGGCTGCGGCGGAGGAGCCAATATAGCAAAAATGCTAAAGGATGTTCCGGAAAGTGTGGTAGACGGTTTGGATTATTCGGAAGAAAGCGTTGCCTTCAGCAGAAAAACGAATGCTGCACAGCTCGGAAAAAGATGTACGATCCATCGAGGAGATGTTTCCCGCCTGCCGTACACTGACCATTCCCTGGATTATGTTACCGCTTTTGAAACCATCTATTTTTGGCCGGATTTGGAAGCTGCCTTCAAGGAAATCAAGCGCGTTTTGAAACCGAACGGGGTGTTTTTCGTCTGCTGTGAATCCGATGATTCCGATGACACCACATGGACCGACCGTATAAAAGGCATGACCGTATATCGCGGAGAAGACCTGAAGGAACGCCTTATGAATATGGGATATCAAAAAGTAGAGCAGCACAGAAATGAAAAGGGTTGGATATGCGTCATATCAATCCCCGCTTTTCCGGTATCCTCCCGATAGCTTAAAAGCACCGATTCTAAAAAGAATCAGTGCTTTTTTTATTGAACAAGCTCTCCTAATATTTTATATAAAGTTTTATAGAGCAAGTTAGCTTCTTCCGATTCCAATTTTATACAGGCACCAATAAATTTCGGTATTTGAACCGCTTTTTCCTTTAACGCATAGCCAGCCTCGGTCAAGGTGACATTTAATACCCTTTCATCTTCCTTTGCCCTGCTCCGCTCTATCCATCCCTTCTGTTCCAATTTTTTTAAGACCGGTGTCAGAGTTCCAGAATCAAGATACAAGTATCCGCCCAGTTCTTTTACGTTCATCTGCCTATGTTCCCATAGAACCATCATGGTAATATACTGCGTATAGGTTAAGTCAAGCTCATCCAGATAGGGTTTGTATTTCTTCACGATTTCCTTGGAGCAGGCATATAATGGAAAACACAACTGGTTCTCCAGCTTTAAGACATCATATTGATCGGCCATAAGTTCCCCCCGTTTGTGTGAATTTATAACATTTAATTTATTATCTTTATTTGTTTTTGGCAAAGCCTTTTGGTTAAAGATGAGCATTGATAAACTGCAGAAGATTTGCTCTGGGCTGAAATCCAACCTGCATATCTACTTTCTCGCCGTCTTTGAAAAGGACAAGCGATGGTATATTCTGGATGGCGAACTGGCTTGCGAGGCCCGGATTCTCATCTATGTCTACATTAAAGAATGACACCTTACCGCTAAGTTCCTTTGATACATCGTCCAGAATCGGAGCAAGCATTTTGCATGGTCCGCACCATTGTGCCGAAAAATCGATGAGTGCCAATTTGCTTTCTTTCACTTTGTTAAATTCTTTCTCTGATATTTTCTTAACCATATTTTTCCTCCATTTCCTTACGCACTTTTTTGTTCTCTTCTCTTTTGGTCCAGATAGGATGCAGCTGACAATGCGGCAATGTTCCCTTCTCCGGCCGATTTAATGTATTGGTATGGCTTACCCACAATATCGCCGCATGCGAAGCAGCCCGGTATGCTGGTTGCCATCTGCTGGTTCACCATTACATGGTTATCCTCGGTCTGAAGGCCCGGAACGAGCTGGCTGGGGGAGACGCTCTCCCGTAGGATAAAAACGCCGTCCACCTCGTAGCCGTTTTCCTTCGTCTGCAATGTCTCGACCTGTTTTGTACCGCATATCTTCATGGGAAGCTCACGGATTACTTCGATTTCATCGGAGACGGAAACATCCTCTTTATACATGGGGAAGTAATAGACCTTTTTGGCGACCTCAGCCATGAATTCAGCCTCGGTTTCTTCCTTCTTGCTAAATCCGATGATCGCTACTGTTTTATTTTTATATAGCGGAGCATCGCAGGTGGCGCAGTAACTTACCCCCTTCCCTAACAGTTCGCTTTCGCCGGGATAAGGTTTCCCAAGGACCACGCCCGTCGCCAGAATAACGGAGCTGGCTTCATACATTTGATTTGCGGACTGGAGGGCGAAGTAGCTGCCCATGGCATAAACTGCATTAACTTTCTCTTCGGTGATTTCAATCTTCATTGCTTCGAGATGGCTTTGGAAGATTTTTCCCATGTCGTCTCCGCTGACGGAGGGCAGACCGAGATAATTCTGGATGGTATGCGCTTTCTGCACCTTGGTACTTAAGTCCTTGCTTCCAATCAGCAAAATCTTTTTGTTGCGGATTTTTGCCGTAATGGCGGCGGACAATCCTGCCGGTCCGGTACCTATGATTGCAATGTCATATCGTTCCATGTCGTTTTTCCTCATCCTCTTATTTTCCATTTGTAATCGTGCATATCTATTTAGCTTTTTGACGAGTTTAATATCTTTCCGGCAAAAGCTTGTACCTCTTTTAAGTCTTCCGCATTGGGTTTGCCTTTATGCCGCATTTTAAAACTTCCCCTGCAATGAAATTCCCTCTCATCCACCGGAATGCCTTTCTCATCCAATAGCTGTCTGACCTGCTTGTATGTGGAAGGAAGCAGAGCGGCGGAGCTGAAGCTGGCTACCTTCTTAACTTTCGTATTATCCAGAGAGGCGATAAATCTCTTTATCTCGCCGTCGACACCGGCGGCATATACGGAGCTGCCAAGAAATAAAATATCCACGGGCTCTGTGATTGGCAGGCTGACGGTTTCTGCGGAAGTTTCCACCGCTTGTCCGATTGCATCTGCTAGTTTCTTTGTATTTCCGGTTTTTGAATAATAACGAATCGCAGTTGTCATCTGAATTTCTCCTTTTTAATTTTGATTAATTAAATTGCATACAACCTTTATGAAATAAATTGTACACAATTATTTTAGGCTTGTCAATAGCTTTATTGCAAGGTCACAATGAATTTCGTAAAAGAATGCTCGTCGCTCTTTACGGCAATGTGCCCTTTATGGGCCTGTGCTATAGAGGCGGCAATAGCCAGTCCCAGACCATAGCCCCCGGATTCCCGGCTCCTGGAAGCATCGCTTCTGTAAAACCTTTCAAATACTTGTTTCTGGTCTTCTTTTGGAATGCCTTTTCCGGTGTTCCCGATTTCCAGTATCTTCTTTTCACCATGCTGGGAGAGCCTGATAGAAATGCTGCCGTTGTCATCCGAGTATTTGAAAGCGTTATCCAATAAAATAGTAGTAAGCTGCTTAATACTGTTTTCGCTGCCATTGAAGAAAATATTCTCATCAATCTCTATTTCATATTTTTTTCCATATTCATAGGCCATGCTTTCGAAGGAAAGTGCCACATTTTTCACAGCAGTACTCATGTCGAACTGGGAAAACACCATGGTTTGGTCATAGGAGTCGAGCTTGGCCAGCTCTAACAGGTTCTTGATAAGTGTGTTCATCCTCTGCGTTTGTGAGAGGATATGCTTCAGCCATTTGTTGTCCCCGATTCCAGCGGCAAGTACCTCGGCATTGGTTGTGATGATGGTAAGAGGCGTCTTAAGTTCATGGGAGGCGTCGGCGATGAACTGCTTTTGCTTCTCGAAGGTAGTCTGCACCGGCTTTACGATCCAGCGGGAAAGAATCACCACGAGGAAGAAGATGAAGAGAATACCGATGAGGCCGATATATAAGCAGGTCCAGAAGAGCCTGAGGGATATATCCTTTTCTACGGAATAGTCCATAAAGTATATTTGCGGACCGTCCTCCCTGTCTCTCGTGATATATAGATACTTGGAAAGCACACCGCGCTCGTGTGGGTTTTCCATTACCTTGGCCGCCAGCACGCGGATGGTATCCTCTGTAATATCAGAATTTTCATTATAAAAAACATCAGTAATATTGTCTTCTGAATCATATAGAACAGAAAAGCTGCGGAAAGCGTCGAAGCCGCCGATGGGGTTCCCCGGCGGATTTTCGTTTTCTCCGGTCATTTCTTTGCGGTTTTTTACTAAAAATCCCTTGTCCTTTTCCAATGGCATATCGGCGATGCGGCAAAGCAGGGAATAGCCCTGATTGCGGCTGGACAAAGTCATGGATATATTGATGACGCACAGAATCAATAGGAAAATAAAGCTGATGCAGGCCATGGTGACGAGAATGAACTGGTAACGCATTCGTTTGATCATGGCATTACCTCCAGATAATAACCGATTCCGCGGCTCGTCTTTATCTGAACAGCAGTTCCAAGAGAATGGAGCTTCTGCCTTAAGAAGGATACGTAGACTTCAACATTGTTATATTCAGCATCGGTATCGATGCCCCACACCTTTTCTATCAATAGATCCTTGGGAATTACCTGTTTGGGACTTGCGAGAAATATTTCCATCAACTGGAATTCTTTTGCTCCCAGCTTAATGGAGTTCTTGCCGCAGGATAGCTCCATCGTTCCTTTGTTTAAAGATATATCCGCATAGGTGATGATTTCTCCGGTATAATTGCTGCCCCGTCTGGTCAGGGCCCGTATTCTTGCTAACAGCTCCGTGGTAGAGAAGGGCTTGGACAGATAGTCATCACTTCCGGCATCCAAACCGGTTACGATGTCCTGAAGCTCAGACTTGGCGGTCAAAAGAATGACGGGAGTGAATATCTGCTCCTTGCGTAAAGTTTTCAATATGGAGATGCCGTCCATGCCGGGCAGCATAATGTCCAGCAGAATCATGTCGTAGATGCCGGAGCGCGCGTAATCAAGACCCTCAAGGCCGCTTAGTACGGAGTCTGCCATGTAGGAATTCTGGCGCAGTATTTCGCATAAGGCGTCGGCAAGCGCTTCTTCGTCTTCTATTACCAGTAACCGCATTTTCTTGTCCTTTCCACATTTGAATGATGATTTCTATTCCGGAGCACCGGATGTAGTTATATTATAACACGAACCTTAAAATAAAATTGAAAATTTTGTTTCTGGTTTCAAGGTTATTTTAAGATTATTAAATTATTCTTATAGATGGAAAAACAAATGCAGGAGGCACGTATGAAGGAGAAGAAGAAAACGGTAAATACGGATGCGCAGGTGAAGGAGAAAATAAGCCTAAGGGATAAATGGAAGGGCATAAAAAGAAAGCAGAAGATTATTTTATCCTCATGTATACTTTTGCTTGTGGCAGCTCTTGCGGCAGGCGGGATTTATTTTTTTGTTATTAGAAAAAATACCGGAGATATGGCGGGGATCCGGCCGGATATGAATGGTTTTGGAGAAAATGTCGTTACGGCCAGCGGACTGACCAGCACGGGGATGACGGAAGAAGAATATGAGCTGGATTTCCTGGAGACGCAGCTGCTCGTGGAGGAAAGCTATCTGGCCATTGGAGATATGGTGGAAGAAGGAACGAAGGCATTTAAGATTTCCGATGAGAGCCTGATGGAGGCCAAAGAGGAGCTGAAGAATGCAGTTACCGAAACGGAGCTGGCTTATCGGCAGGGACTGATCGATTATGAGCAGAACAAGCTGGATGCGGACAGTACATATCAAACGGCAGCAGTAAATGCGAAATATGCGCAGGCGGAGTATGACAGCTCGTTGGAGCAATCGAAGGCTGATGTAGAGGATTTGAAGCAGCAGGTGGAAGATGCGCAGGAGCTCTATGACGAGTATACCGCTGTGGTGGAGACAGATTATTACTATAGTTATTATAACATCGAGGAGCTGAAGGAGGTTTACTACGACAACTTCTCCTTTTTGATGGACTTATATGAAAGATGGGATATCGAAGGCCTGAACGACCAGTACCCTAACGGTGCCAGCAGCCTGAGCGGCGCGGGCACCGGTCAGGGCTCAGATAGCGGGGATACTGCAGCCCAGAGCGATTCCAGCGCTTCCGGCGGTACAGGAGGCATGCTGAGCGGAGGGATGTCGGGCGGCGGAAAGGCCGGCAGCAGCGGTGGAAGCAGCAGCGAGGCCGATAAGCTTACTGTATATGACATGATGGATGAGCTTGTTACAGAGAATGGTGAAGAATATGAAGAAGCGATGGACAATTATGAAAAAGACACGGCGATGGCCATTGCTTCTCTGGATCTTGCGAAGAGTAATCTGGCGACCTTGCAGGCACAGCTTCAGGAGGCGGAGTTGACATATGAGAAGCAGGTAATAACGAGCAAGGTAGATTATGATTCAACAATTGCCGATAGCGAAAATGCGGAGTCGGTATATGACACTACTGTCAAAAAACTGGATGAGAACTTGGAAGCCTTGAAGGATGACGAAGAAGAGGCGAAGGATAATCTGGAGGTGTTTGAAAATACCCTTGGGGACGGCTATTTCTACACGCAGAGCGCCGGAACAATTGTTATGAACAGAGTTCGTGAGGGCAGTTATCTCGGCACAGAGGATATTCTTCTGGCTTACAGCGATCCGGAGACGGTTACAGTGGCGGCTTCCGTGGATCAGACAAACATTGCCTCTGTAAGTGTAGGAGACAGCGCATATGTGGTTATCAGTGAATACGGGAACTATGAGGGCACGGTAATTTCCATCAACCCTGTATCCTCCTCCGACAGTAAATCGGCAGTAACATATACGGTTACGGTAGAGCTAAGCGGTGATATCAGTAATCTGGAATCCAATTTGACATCCTATGTTTACCTCGGGATGAGTGAAGAGCAAATGGAACAGATGCAGGAAAGAAATGCAAGCAATGCAGACGGTGTTTCCGGAGACGGCAATTCTACAGGCGGAATGCAAAATGGTGATACGCCAAACAGTGGCGCAGATGGAACCGGCGGCACAGAGAATGCAGGCACGTCTTCAGACGTGAATACTCAGAGAATGGGGGAGAATGCACCAGGTTCAGACGGAGGTAACAAAGAATGATCGGCAAATTAAAAGTAAAATTAAAAAATAAAAAGTTTTTGCTTAAGTTTCTCCTCACGGTCATAGTACTGACAGCGCTTATTGCTGCTTCCATTTACACAGTATTCATCAAGCCGACGCTGAGTGAGGACAGATATATATATAAAGAAGAACAGGTGCAGAAAGGGGACTTGATTCTCGGAATCATGGAGAGCGGAAACGTAACCTTGGACGAATCCAGCATCGACTATACACTGGAGCTTAAGGATGACGATGAAGATGAAGACGATGATGATTCGGATGACGATGATGACGATGAAGAAGAGACCATCAAATATTTAGAAATAGAGGATGTCTATGCGGTAAGCGGTCAGCATATCGAAGAAGGAGAGGCTCTTTTTAAGCTGACCGAGAAAAGTGTGGAGGCGGTGAGCAAGAGACTGAATACGCTTTATACCGAAGCACAAATCGCTCTTTCGGAGGCGGAGACAGAATATAAGATAGAGCTTCTTACGGCAAAAGGAACTTACGACACAAGTATGCTGGAAGCCGATAAGGCGGAGTCTACCTATAGTGCCTCCCGGTCCAGGACGCAGGAAAGCGTGAACATCCTCTCCGCAGATATAAAAGTTCTGGAAGCGGATATTGCTTATGCACAGGAGCAGCTTGCGGATGAGGATCTTTGGGAGTCGTTAGTCGATGCACAGACAGAATATACGCAGGCGTTAAATATCTATGAGGATACGGATGCTCATAATGCAACAGCTTATGTAAGTAATTATGCGGACTACAAGAGTGCCAAGGAACAGCTGGATACGATTCAGGGACAGATCGATGAGCTGAATCAGACAATCGAGGACAGTGAGAAGAGCATAGCTGAGAAGCAGAAGGACATGGCGGCAGCACAGAGCGGTCTGGAAGTAGAAGGACTGACCAGCAAAAGCGCCTATGATAACGCGGTAGTGGGCGGAGAACTGGCCGAGGATATTTATAGCTACACGGTCAATTCCTTAGAA
Source organism: Bacillota bacterium (assembly GCA_023408815.1). Taxonomy (GTDB): domain Bacteria; phylum Bacillota; class Clostridia; order Lachnospirales; family Lachnospiraceae; genus Kineothrix. The sequence goes on from JAEYJO010000038.1 coordinate 40,862, forward strand.
GAAGCTGTAGCATCGGCACAGGCAGATATGGATGAGGCGCAGCAGAATCTGGAAGATTTCCAGTCCTTCGTAGGAGATGACGGAATCATCTATGCAGATGGAAGCGGAGTTGTGACAAATGTGTCATATGAAGCAGGAGATGACTTGATCAATACAGGCGCAATTTTAAGCTATGTAAAAGAAGATGCATATGCGGTAACCATCGACGTATCGGAGGAGGATGTCTCGGCCATAGCGGTAGGAGATACGGTGGATATCGTTATGACTGCTTATCCCGATGAGGTATATGAAGGAATCGTGGAATCCATAACGACCACGGCCACCTCGGATTATGCGTCCACGATCAGCTATCCGGTAACCATTAAGATAGCGGGAGACATTTCCCTGTTGTTCGGAGGAATGACAGCGGATGTAACATTCGTCACGGATTCGGTTTCTGATGTTTTGTACATATCCAAAAAGGCGGTGCAGGAAATCGACGGGAAGAGTTATGTCTACATGAAAGGAGCAGCAGGAAACAGAAAGCTTACAGAAGTGGAAACCGGTTTTTCCGACGGTACTAATATTGAAATCGTAAGCGGACTTTCCGAAGGAGATGTTGTTTATATAGAGAGCAAGGTAAGTGCAAGCGATGAAGAATTGACGGAAAGCAAAACTATGGAGCAAGAAAGTTCAGGCGACGGCAATGAGCAGGAGATGTCTGGTGATGGCAGCATGCCGGATAGCGGAGATTTTTCGGGCGGCGAAGATATGCAAAACGGCGGTGACTTTCCCGGCAATGGAGGAGATATGCCTGACATGAGCGGCGGCTTTCCTGGAAATTGATATAAAAGCTGGCGGCCGAGGCTTTAAGGCCGTGAGAAAGGCATGAGGATTAGAAGAATGAAACAGAAATTGATTGCGTTCGCGAAGAAAATAAAGGCGGTATTCAGCACACTGACCGGAAATGGAATCGTAAAATGGAAAAAGTTGTATTCCGCAGACAGAAAAAAAGCGTATGCTTTGGCAGGCATTATTTCGGCGATATTCGTGCTCTGCATCGCCGGCCTCATAACTCTTGCTGTAATAAGCGGCAAGGATGAGGTCACATATAGAGAGGCTCAGGTAGAAAAAGGAAACCTGACGGTTGGCGTTACAGAAAGCGGAAATGTAGCTATCGGCACGTCCGAGCAGACTTTCGACCTGGATATCAGTGAGTATACGGGAAGCAGCAGCACTTTTTCATGGAACGGAAACATGGGAGGGGGCATGGGACAAATGTTCCAGAATTCCGAGGCTGCCTCCTCATCGTCCACCGGCAGAACGTTAGAGGTAGAGGCAGTGTATGTGTCGGCAGGGCAGGAGATAGAAAAAGGGACTCCTATTTTAAAGCTGACGGATGAAAGCGTAAACAGCATCAGACAGGAGCTTAAAGAGGATGCTTCCGATGCGCAGATCACCTATGAGCAGACGTTGACTAATAAACAGAAGGTGAGTACCCAGGCGCAGGGTGACTTGGACATTAATACGGCATATGGGGCATATGCGGAATCGGAGTATAACAATACGGTAGCTATGCTGAACGAGTCCGCAGAAAGCATTCAGGAGCAGCTTACCGAGGCGCAGGAGGATTTGGCGGAAGATACGGAGAATTTGGCAGAGATGCAGACCTTGTTAGCTGAGCAGAAAACGGTACTGGCCAATGCGGAGTATGCGAGGGACTACACTAGCAGAGAGGATAATCTGTACTGGTGGATCGTAGCGGTGAATACGGTAAGCGACACGGAGGACCTGATAGAGACACTGGAAGATGAGATAGACAGTACGGAGGAAGAAATAGCGGATTTGAATAAAAGCATTGCCTCCTTAAGTACGCAGCTTTCTCTGGCACAGAAGGAGCTGGAGGCCGGAGGCATCGAAGCAAAGGGGAATAAGGAGCTTCGGCAGTATCAATACGAAAATGCGCAGGAAATTTATGACGTGACGGTAGGGCAGAGCAATTTTGAAGAGGAAAAGGCCAAGACGGATTACGACACCGCACAGGAGAAGTTGAATGAATTCGACAGTGTTATTCAAGAGGGTGTCATATCCTCGGAATATACCGGCGTTATCACTCAGGTTGGCATAAATGTAGGCGACAGCCTGGAGCAGGACGGCTCGATCATTACGCTGAACGATTACGAGGAAGCGACGATAACGGTGACGGTAGATGAAGAGGATATGGAATACGCACAGACGGGCAATGCGGTAAACGTTGTATTTACAGCCTTCCCTGATGATGTATTCAGGGGAGAGGTCACAGAAATCGGTGATGCGCAGATCAATAGCAACACGAATACTACAACCTATTCGGTTACCGTAACTATTACGGGAGATATCGAAGGCTTGTATGAAGGAATGAGTACGGAGGTTACTTTCATTACCAAGGAATCCGCAGAGGTGCTTTACATACCCAACCGGGCGGTTATCAGAGAAGGAACTGAGTCCTATGTGAAGATGAAGGATGAAAAGGGTAATATCGTAACGCGGGAAGTGACGACAGGATTCTCAGATGGCGTACATGTGGAAATAAAAGAAGGGCTTTCAGAGGGAGATACCATATTAATAGAAAGGTAAGGTTAACAACATGAGATTATCGGAAATATTTAAGCTGGTCTGGCTGAATCTCTCGCAAAATAAATCGAAAGTTTTTTTGACTTCCACCGGTATCATCGTAGGTGCGGCGACGATTATGCTCGTTATCGCTATCGGCACAGGAGGCAAGATGGAAGTAGCCGAGCAATTCAAGAACCTGAATGCGGGAGCCATAGACATCTCCTATGAATACACGGACAACAGCAGCAATGGCTTCGGAGGAGGCTTTCCCGGTGGAAACATGGGAGGGGGTGTTCCCGGAGGCGGCAATATGGGTGGCGGTTTTCCAAGCGATAGAGGCAGTTTTGAAGGAGGTTTCCCCGGCAGTGAGGAACAGACGAATACCGAAAAAATTGTCTTATCCGTGTCTGACATGGAGGATTTGGAAACCTTCGTTCCCGGAATTGCAAACACCACTATTTCCTATACGACCAAGGCTGATGTAGACGGCGGTGAGTTAGAAGAAACGACGAATTATACGATAGCGGGCGTGAAAAGCAACTATGCCGAAATCAGTAATCTGGAACTGGCCATCGGCGATTTCCTCACCGAGGAAAACGACGAATACAAAGAGAAGTCATGCGTGTTGGGCTATAGTGTGGCAAAGGAAATATTCGGAAGCATTATGGATGCCTATGACGCCTCCGTATACATCGACAACCGTCCCTATGTAGTGACAGGAGTGTTGTCAGAAATGGGAACGGTGGCATCGGGGATCAGCCCTGATGAAGCGATATTCATCCCTTATGAAACGGGTATCAAATATTTGACGGGAAGCGATATCAGCCCTTCCATTACCGTGGTGGCGGAGGAAGTGAACGAGGTCGATCAAATCATTACATATGTGCAGGAAGTAATGGCGGAAAGCTACCCTAACGCGGAATTCACAATAACGGATGCGGGGAGTAAGATGGAAGCAGCATCTAAGTCCAATGAAACGCTGACACTCCTGCTTATCGCTATGGCTGTTATCGTATTTATTGTTGGAGGCATCGGCATTATGAACGTATTGTTCGTGTCGGTAAAGGAGAGGACGAATGAGATCGGTATACTGAAGGCCATCGGATGCAGTCAGAAGGATATTCTTCTGGAATTCCTCTTCGAGGCAAGCTGCATCAGCCTTATAGGCGCGGTGCTGGGAGTGCTGATTTCACTCGGCATTACACCCATTATCGAGAGTTTTTCCGTACGAGTGGAGCTGAGCCTATGGGGAGGATTGTTATCTTTAGCCTTCGGTGTGCTGACCGGAAGCATCTTTGGCTTCTATCCGGCATATAAAGCGTCGGTGCTCATTCCGGTAGTTGCGCTCAACCACGAATAAGACTTGTTTCACAAGTATCCAGACTTAGAAAGGAGCATAATGATAAAAATGAAGGCAAAAAAATTGAAAAAACGAAAAAAGTCTGCAATTATGGCCGCAGTAGTTCTATTGATAGGAGTAGTCTGCTTCACCGGATTTACTATGACGGCAAGAAGCACCTCAGAAAGCGATCAGGTACAAATTACAGCAGGAAAAAATGAAGAACTCATATATGGCCGCCTTACATCGGTGATCGGAAACGACATAACCTGTACCTTAACGGAAAGCGGAGAGGAAAAAGTATACGAGATTCCTGTAGGAACCGATGTGGTCACCCGTCTCGGTACGATAACCACGTTTTCGAAGCTGTCGGAGGGAAATAATGTGGCCATTTTATTGGAAAAGGGTACTGATATAGTGAAGTCAGTATGGATAACGGAATAAGCCATAGTGGTAAGAAGGAGATGAAAATGCAGGAAAATAGCAAAAGCGATAGCATGATAGCTATGACAAATATCAATAAAGGGTATATGCTGGGAGAAGAAAAGGTCCCCGTTCTCCATGATATCTGCTTTCAGGTGGAAAAAGGAGAGTTTGTAGCTATTCTTGGTCCCTCCGGTTCGGGAAAAACTACCCTTATGAATATTATCGGCTGTATGGATGTGTTGGATGAAGGGGCTTATTTTCTGGATGGGCAGCCGATTCATGAGATGCCGGAAAAGCGGTTGAACGATGTGAGGAACAAGGAAATCGGATTTATTTTCCAGAACTATCAGCTGATTTCTACCTATAATATCTTGCAGAACATTACTATGCCGCTCATCGTGCGGGGAATGACTACAAAGGAGGCGGAGGAAAAATGTATGGATACCATCCGTCTGCTGGGATTGGATCACAGAATGAAGCATAAGCCTTCGGAGCTTTCCGGCGGGCAGAAGCAGAGGGTTTCCATAGCCAGGGCATTGGTGGGAGAGCCGGCTATTCTTTTAGCGGATGAGCCTACGGGAGCGCTGGACAGCAACAGCGGCAAGGATGTGCTTAAGTTGTTTAAGGATTTGAATGACATGGGGCATACCATCGTAATGATTACTCATGATTTGAATGTTGCAAAGGCAGCAGGAAGAATCGTACATATTGTGGATGGATGTCTGAAAGAATAAAAAAGTGTTGACCTCGCCTTAAGAGCGAGGTCAAATTTATGTTATAGGGACATATTAACAATGTTTTAAAAGAGTTAAAAAAAGTATCCTTAACTTCATAATCGAAATATAATCTATAAGTTACATAGTTGGGAGTAATTGACAAATTTTTCCATTTTGTTATAATGTTAGTAAGCGTTTACTACGGTGGGTGACTAAATGATGGAGTTTAAACTGCACAGAAAAGAAAGTTTGATTATTACTGCGATTGATATTATTGATGAGCTGGGGATTCAAGGATTATCTACCAGAGAAATAGCCAGAAGAGAAGGAGTTTCCGAGGCGACTTTGTTCCGCCATTACAGCAATAAGAAGGAACTGCTAAGAGCCGTATTGGATTACTTTTGCAAATTTGACTATGATATTTTTCAATCGGCTGAATTAATGAAATTAAAACCGTGTGATTCAATACGGTTTTTTGTTGAATTGTCTGTGGAGTATTATGAAAACTATCCTGCAATAACATCTATTATGCAGGTGTTTGAAGCTGTTCGGTATGAATCTGATCTGGAGGAGAAAATAAAAGAAATTTTAAATAACCGTACCGGTTTTATCCAACAGCTGATAGAAAAAGCGAAAGAGGAGGGGGAATTAAGTAAGGATATTAATAGTGAAGACTTAGCGGATCTGATATCCGGCTTGTGCAGAGAGATATGTTTGAAATGGAGAATAAATGACAGGAATTTTTCTTTAAAGGAAAGAACAATGGAGACGTTGGATATGGTGCTGAACAGTTTATATTCGGAAACTGGAGAAGCGGAAGTTTAGGGACATTGTAAGGAGCCGTAAGAAATTGGAGGTCATAGGATGAAAAAAGTACTTATTGTAGATGATGCGGCTTTTATGAGGCTGACGATCAAGGAGTTGCTGGGAAAAATTGACTCCGTAGAATTTGCAGAGGCACAAAATGGAATTGAAGCAGTAAGCAAATACATGGAAATAAAACCGGATGTGGTAACAATGGATATTACGATGCCTGATATGACAGGATTAGAAGCGCTCAAGCTCATTCGTAAGGTGAATCCGCAGGCAAAGGTAGTGATGGTATCTGCCATGGGGCAGGAAAATATGGTAAAGGAAGCGGTGCTGAACGGGGCAAAAACTTTTATAATAAAGCCCTTCAAGGAGGAGCATGTACTCAGTACCATAAAAAAATTGCTCGAAATCTAGGAAACAGATGAGGGAGGTATAGGAATGTCGGATCAATTTACCAATGAACCCATGCTGGATATGTATATTTTTGAGACTTCGCAGTTGATCGAACAGTTGGAGCAGTCTATTTTAAGCAGTGAGAAGGAAAGTTGCTTTACTCCTGCGGCTATCAATGAAATTTTTCGTATTATGCATACGATAAAAGGCTCTTCGGCCATTATGATGTTTCATAATATTTCCACGCTTGCGCATACTATGGAAGATATGTTTTATTTCTTACGGGAAGAAAAGCCACGGCAAGTGGACTGTTCTTCCCTTTCTGATTTCGTCTTGGACGGAGTCGATTTTATTAAGGTGGAAGTGGAGAAGATTAAAAATGGAGACGAGCCCGACGGGGACGCGGCTATTTTAACTGAAAATCTTAATCTTTTTCTATCAAATCTAAAAAAAGAGAATGGCATCGATGATTCCGGTAAGAAAGAGAAAGAAATATCCAAAAAGTCTCAGCAGTATTACATTTCCCAGGAGAGGGTTCCGGCAACGGAATATAAATACAGATTTATGGCCCGGATTTATTTTGAAGAGGGCTGTGAGATGGAAAATATCCGGGCGTATACTATCCTGCATAATTTAAAAGATTATACGGAGGAGTTTTATACGGTTCCCGAGGATGTCATCGACGCCGATGACAGTACGGAGCGCATACGCCAGAACGGCTTTTTTATATATTTTAAAACCGATCATACTTATGAGCAGATGAATGAATTCTTCCAGCAAACCATATTTTTGAAATCTCTGGAATTGGTCCCGTTGGAGACGGAAGAAGAATATGAAGAACATAAAATCCAAAAGCAGGATACGCTCAGGGATAGTTTTGTAAGAACAGTTTCCGCCAATTATAGCGGTGAGGACGGTAAGGAAACAAACAAAGTGAGTCATTCCTCAGCGGTACAAAATATTATCAGCGTCAGCGTTGCAAAATTGGATAAGCTTATGGATCTGGTGGGTGAAATGGTAATTGCCGAAGCTATGGTAATACAAAATCCTGATTTACGGGGATTGGTGCTGGATAATTTTCAGAAAGCAGCCGGACAGCTGAATAAAATTACGAGTGAATTGCAGGATACTGTAATGTCGATTCGTATGGTGCCTTTGGCCCCGACCTTTCAAAAAATGCACCGTATTGTAAGAGATATGTGCAAACAGCTCAATAAGGAAGTAAACCTTAAAATTATAGGAGAAGAAACCGAGGTAGATAAGAATATTATCGAACATATTTCCGATCCTCTGATGCACCTGGTAAGAAACTCTTTGGATCATGGAATTGAAGCGGCGGAAGAAAGAAGGCAGGCGGGCAAGGAGAGATCAGGGACTATCGTTTTGGAGGCGAAAAACTCTGGAAGTGATGTACTTATTATTGTGCAGGATAACGGAAAAGGACTTGATCGGGAGAAGATTCTTAAAAAAGCGAAAGAAAATAATCTGTTGTATAAAAAAGAAGAAGATATGACGGAGCAGGAAATCTTCAATATGATCTTGGCTCCGGGATTTTCGACGAAAGAAAGTATTTCTGAATTTTCAGGCCGCGGAGTTGGCATGGATGTGGTAAACAAAAATATACAAACAATTGGCGGGACATTATCTGTGAACAGTATTTCGGGAGAAGGGACGACCATTACCCTGGCGATTCCGTTGACTTTAGCCATTATAGACGGTATGAATATCAAAGTCGGAAAATCTTGTTATACCATACCTACGATATCTATAAAAGAATCCTTAAGGCCGGATGAAAGAGATATCATCATCGATCCGGAAGGGAATGAAATGCTGATGATCAGAGGGCAGTGTTTTCCGATTTTGAGGCTTCACGAGAGCTACAAGGTGGAAACCGCCGTTACCGAATTAAAAGAAGGAATTATAATCGTAGTAGAACAGGATGGCCGGACGATATGTATCTTTGCGGATGAGTTACTGGGTCAGCAGCAGGTGGTTGTTAAGAGCTTGCCGGTATATATACAAAAAAAACGAAGAATCAAGGGTCTTGCAGGATGTACTCTGCTGGGTGACGGAAGCATAAGCCTCATATTGGACGTTGCAGGGTTGGTCAATTTTTAGGATTTGCAATAAAAAGATTGCCGTATAATTTTCAGAAATGAGGTGTTTAGAGTAAATACATATCAATCGGATGAAAAAAATCTTGAATTGGCGGCGGCGACACTGACATGTATCGGTGACGGAGTTATATCGACAGACCTAAAAGGGCAAATTCTCTTTATGAACCAAATTGCGGAAAATATATTGGATGCGCAGTTTTCGGCAGTCAGGGGAAAACTGTTCGATGAAGTCGTGAAGTTCTATAAGGAAGGTACCAATATAAGGGTTCCAAGCCCTATTCCTGCCGTAATTGAGCATGATACGATCAAGGGATTGGAAAATAATACAATAATCATAACGGGAGATAATACACGGAAATTTGTTTCTGCTACTTGCTCTACCATTAAAAATTTTAAATCCGAAAATATTGGCGTTGTTATCATACTCAGGGACATTACCAGATTAAAAACGCTGGAAATAGAACATCTCAATGAAAAAAACAACTTGAAAACTATGTTCGATGTCGCGCCTGTAAGCATGATCATAATGGATCAAAATGCCCGTATTGCGCAGATTAATGATGCTTCGCTTGAGCTTATTGAAAAAACGAGAGAGGAAGCGATAGGAGAACGGTTCGGAGATGCGTTTGGATGTAAGGAAAGCTTTCGGAGTCAGCAGGGATGTCAATATGGTAAGAAATGTGCAAGATGTGTTTTTCGAAGGTCGGTAAATCAGGCGATTCGCAGAGGGGTTAAGACAAGTAAGCTGGAAATTAAGAAAGTATTGATAAAAGACGGAGAACCATTTGAGTATTGGTTTCAGGTCAGTGTAGTTCCTATTATAGTAAATAATGTAACAAATTGCATAGTTACTCTGATGGATATCACGGAAAGCAAGATGCGGGAGAAACTGATTACGGAATCCAGGGATTTCTGCAGCAATATCCTGCATCAGCTGCCTTCCCTCGCCTGGATGACAGATAAAAATTTGGAATGTAATTATGTAAACAAGGTGTGGAAAGACTTCACGGGAAAGACAATAGAAGAAGTATTGGAAGACGGATGGGATAAAATTATTCATCCGGATGACCTGGATAATTATTTAAGGAAACGGATTGCGGCCATGCGTAAGAGAAAGAATTATCAGCAGGAAGTACGCATAAGACGCTATGACGGTGAATACCGCTGGTGTGTGGCCGTGGATACTCCTTATTATGGACTGGATGGAAGGTTTTCAGGATATATAGGCTCCATTTACGATATTACAGAAAGAATCAAGGCAGAAGAAGATATGGAGCGATATCGGAAAATAATCAATAATGCCAGGGACATTATATTCCTGTTGAATCCGGACGGCAGCATTATAGAGGCTAATAAGTCGGCTGTAAAAGCTTACGGGTATACGCTGGAAGAACTGTGCGCCATGAATATAAATAAAATTCGGGAGGACTGGAAATACAACCAGAAGCAGATGGATGAGACGGAGGCAGGAGAGGTCTTCTTTGAGGTAACGCATGTAAGGAAGGATGGAAGCTCTTTTCAAGCAGAAGTAAGTTCTCAGGGGATAAACATCGGGAGTAAAAAAATTCTTTTTAGCATTGTAAGAGATATTACCGAGAGAAAGAAGGCGGAGCTGGATATCCGGATCAATCAGGAAAAATATTATTCCTTGTTTATGAATATGAAGAGTGCCTATGCGTATTTCAGGCTGCAGCATAGTTTGAACTATGAAACGGTGGATGTGGTCATCGTAGAAGTTAACCGGTCTTTTGAAGAATTGTTTTCCGTAAGCAGAGACCATATTGTAGGAAAGAGTTTTCTTGAAGTTTTTCCGAACAGTAAAGGACTTCTGAAGGATATTGAAGAACAATATTTTATGGAAATAATGCAGGGAAAAAGTGTAAATATGGAAGAATATTTTTCCCATATTTACAATAAGTGGCTCTCGCTCTCGATTTATAGTCCCTATGAAGATGAGATAGTAGCTATTATTTCAGATATCACTGAAATGAAGCAATCGGAACTGCGCCTGATATCCACCAAAGAAGCAGCGGAAGCAGCCAATCGCGCCAAAAGTGAATTTCTTGCAAATATGAGTCATGAAATCAGGACACCGATCAACGGGATGGTAGGAATGGTAGATCTTACTTTGCTGACCGAGCTGAAGCATGAACAAAGGGAAAACCTTGAGATGGCAAAAACCTGTGCCAATTCTCTGCTCAAAATCATTAACGACATTCTTGACTTTTCCAAAATGGAGGCAGGAAAGCTATCCATAGAAAACATAACTTTTGATCTAAAAGAATTAATAGAAGAATTGGTAAAGACTTATTCCCTTCGGGTAGAAGAAAAAGGCCTTGAATTAAACTATGGCTTCAGTGCAGCCATTCCAAGATATTTGGTCGGAGACTCTAACCGGCTAAAACAGATACTGCACAATCTGCTTGGCAATGCGGTAAAGTTTACGAATGAAGGAAGCATATCCCTGGTGACTAAACTGCTGCATAAGACGGAATCACGGGTAGAACTTAATTTTTCTGTTTCAGATACGGGCATCGGTCTGACACAGGAGGATATCCGGCACTTGTTTCAGAGCTTTAATCAGGTGGAACGGTCATTCACTAAAAAATATGGAGGAACCGGACTGGGTCTTGCCATATCCAAAACACTTGCGGAATTAATGGGCGGCAGTATTGGTGTAGAAAGTGAAAAAGAAAAAGGAAGTACCTTCTATGTCAATCTCCCTTTTCAAATCGGAAAAGCCATAGAAGAGAGGCCGATACAGCCGGCCAGCCTATCCGGTAAAAAGAACAATATAAAAATCCTATTGGCAGAGGATGATCTGATTAACCAAAAGGTAATTCTAAAAATGCTGGAGAAGAGAGAGTATTCCGTTGACTTAGCAAGAGATGGGATAGAAGTGCTGAAATTATTCGCAGAGAATAAATATGACCTGATTCTTATGGATATTCAGATGCCTGAGATGAATGGACTGGAGGCCGTACAGAAAATAAGGGAAATGGAGGGAACAAGTCTCTACACTCCGATAGTAGCATTGAGCGCTTATGCTCTAAAAGGAGACAAAGAAAAGTTTTTAGCCTTGGGAATGGATGGATATGTATCCAAGCCTATCGATATGAATCAATTGTTTTCTACCGTTGAACAGATTGCGAGAAGAAAGGAGGAGACAGGTTTGCTGCCGGACAGTATTTTTCTTACCGACAGCGGAGAGATAAGGTTTGCAAGCAAAAATACGGACAGGCTAAATGGAAGAGCGAAGGGCTTATTACATGAAATTGCAAAGAACACCATGAGGCTGGAACAGGCGATGGAGAAGGGGAATCTGGAACTGATTGAAGAAATTGCCCATACGATAAAAAAACAGTCTATAGATATGGAATGTGCAAAGATCAAGGATATGGCTTTTAAAATAGAGCTTGCCGCCAGACGCGGAAATATGGGCGATGCTGCAGAAAACATTAAAAAAGTAGAAGAGGAAGTTCGGATACTGCAAAATGAGTCGATCGCTTCCGAGGAGGAGTAAATATGAGAATATTGATAGCAGAAGATGATTTGGTCAGCAGAAGATTTCTGTTTAAGTTTCTTAGCCGTTACGGGGAATGTGATCTGGTTGTAGATGGATTGGAAGCATTGGATGCCTGTCTGATGGCAATTAAAGAGGATAAGTTATATGATTTGATCTGTCTGGATATCATGATGCCAAAAGTAGACGGTGTAAAGGTATTAAAATCCATCAGGGATCTGGAGAACCAGAAAGGAATTCCTCTGGAGAAAAGATCAAAAGTAATTATGATCACGGCACTTGGAGAAACGCAGTTGGTTCAGAACGCTTTCGAAATAGGGTGCGATGCGTACGCTGCAAAACCTATTGATACAACCAAATTGGTTAAGGTACTGGAAGACTTCGGAATGATTCAGGAAAGAGAATAGGAACGTTCTGACTGTAGAGTGAAAAGGAGAGAGGGAACATGATGGAGAAAAAGATGGACGAAACAGAGTTGCTGGAGCAGGAAGAAGACACGCAAAAAGACAGATTTTTAACTTTCCAGATCGGTAACGAGGTATATGGTATCGAAATAAAATGTGTGACCGAAATTATAGGCATACAGCCCATTACAGAGGTTCCGGAACTGCCGGATTACATCAGGGGGATTATTAATCTAAGGGGTAAGATCATACCGGTCATGGACGTCAGGCTGAGGTTCAAAAAAGAGGAGGTGGAGTATAATGACAGGACCTGCGTAATAGTAGTGGATATTGGAGGGGTATCTATCGGTTTGATTGTCGATAATGTTTCGGAGGTATTAACAATACCGGAAGAGGAAATTGTGGCGCCTCCGGATGTAAAAAGCGGAGGAAACAGGTATATAAAGGGAATCGGTAAAGTAGAAAATCAGGTAAAGCTGCTGCTGGATTGTGACAGGTTACTGAATGAACAGGAAATAGATACTTTGAAGAATACATAGGAGGATGCGGGAGATGAGATGGTTTTACAATATGAAAATAGGTGCTAAATTAATATTCGGTTTTGTATTAGTGGCTATAATTGCCGGAGTTGTCGGAGTTGTCGGAATTTATAATTTGGATGCACTGGATAAACAATATAATTCTTTATATAAGGAATATGGTATTCCCCTTGGAGATATTGCAGATGTTTCCGTATCCTATCAGCAGGTCAGGGTCAACTTAAGAGATTTAGTGATTGAAGGAAACGGAACGAACAGCGATACATATGTAAAAAGTATAAAAGAAAATGAAGAAAAAATGTATGCCGCCATGGATGCATTTGAAACTTCTTTGCAGACAGAGGACGGAAAAGCGGCTTTTGCCGACCTGCAGGCTTCTCTGGAAGAGTTCGCACCTATTCAGGAACAGATTGTGAATTATTCCGTTTCAGGAAATCAGAAGGAAGCGATCGCCCTGCTTCGTGCAGATGAAAGTGCGAGGGTCGTCAGTGAAACCATGAGTTCCATCTCTGTATTGTTTCAGCTAAAGGATGACAACGGACAAAGGCTGTCGGAAGAATATTCCGAGAAGGCACAAAATACGATTACGACGGTAATAATTATTGTGATTATTGCAATCATCGCGGCGGTAGTACTGGGATTTTTTATTTCCCGTATAATCAGCAAGCCTATTGTAAAGATGGTCGGAATTGCGGAAAAAGTTTCAGCGGGAGATCTGGATGTAGAAATCGATTATAACGCCAGAGATGAGATTGGCGTATTGGCGGAAGCTTTCTCAAGAATGACCGATAATCTTAATGAAGTCATGTCCAGCATCAATAATGCGGCAGAGCAGGTTTCGGCAGGCTCCACGCAATTATCCGACTCCAGTATGGCGCTCTCTCAAGGAGCGACGGAACAGGCCAGCTCTATAGAAGAATTGTCTGCTTCCATAGAAGAGATTGCCGCCCAGACAAAAGTAAATGCCGAGCATGCAAAAGAAGCCAACCACATTACTGAATCTGCTAAAATGAGTGCTATGGAAGGCAACAGCCAGATGAAGGAAATGCTGGAGGCGATGGAAGATATCAATGAGGCTTCTATTAATATTTCCAAGATTATTAAAGTGATTGACGATATTGCCTTCCAGACAAATATCCTGGCGCTGAATGCGGCCGTAGAGGCGGCAAGGGCAGGTGCGCACGGCAAAGGATTTGCGGTGGTCGCCGAGGAAGTCAGGAATCTCGCTGCGCGTTCTGCAAATGCAGCGAAAGAAACTACGGCAATGATTGAGGGCTCCGTGAAGAAAGCGGAAGGCGGCACAAAGATTGCCAACGAAACGGCAGAGGCTCTGAATAAAATTGTAGAAGGTATTGGAAGTGTTGCGGAGTTTATCGGTAATATCGCGGTAGCATCCAATGAGCAGGCTTCCGGCATTGCCCAGATCAATCAGGGAATTTTGCAGGTTTCAACAGTAGTACAGACCAACTCCGCAACTGCGCAGGAAAGTGCGGCGGCCAGTGAGGAATTGTCAAGTCAGGCTATCTTACTGGAAGAGCAGGTTGCCAAGTTCAAATTAAAAAAAATTAAGAAATATTATACACATACGGAATATCAAGACGGGCAGCCTGACTATGGGAAGGAAAGCATTCCCTCGGAAACAGGAAATGAAAAAAGAAAAAACTCCAAAAAAATAATACTCAGCGATAAGGAGTTCGGTAAATATTAATTTTACGGCTGCATGTAGAGGGAGTTTTACAGTTTGGATCAGAGGTCAATATGGTTGAGATTACAGAGAAAGAGTTTAAGCAGCTTACGGAATATGTAAAAAAGAATTACGGTATTAATCTAAAAACCGAGAAAAAAGTTTTGGTAATGGGGCGGCTGCAGGGGGTACTTTCAGAAGCAGGCTGTAACAGCTTTACGGAATATTTCGAATACGTACTCGCAGACAGGACCGGACAGGCTGCCATAACTCTGATTGATAAGATTTCCACCAATCATACTTTTTTTATGAGGGAGTCAGGACATTTTGATTTTCTGAGGGATCATGTGCTTCCCGGCTTGAAAGAGTCCGTCCATGAAAAAGATCTGAGGATTTGGTGTGCAGCTTCCTCCACAGGAGAAGAGGCATATACGCTTGCCATGCTATTGGATGAATATCTGGGACCGGAAAAATCATGGTGGGATAAAAAGATATTGGCCACCGACATATCCCAGAGCGCACTGGAAACGGCGGTAAGAGGAATCTACAGCGATGAGAGGATAACCCCGCTGCCCGTTCATTGGAAACAAAATTATTTTCGCAGATATGATGAGGAAAACTGGATAGTAGAGGAGAGGATAAGGAACGAGATCATATTTCGTAAATTCAATCTTATGGAATCGTTCTTTCCTTTTAAGAAAAAATTTCATGTCATATTTTGCCGGAATGTTATGATCTACTTTGATAATGAGACAAGGGATTTGTTAGTGGATAAGTTTTATAGTCATTTGGAACCCGGAGGCTATTTATTTATTGGCCACTCGGAAACGATAAACAGGGTAAGGTCGGAATTCCAATATATTATGCCTGCCGTCTACAGAAAAAATTGACTGGAATCTTATATTGGGGGATATTATGAGTATAGAGTCTGGGTGTATGGAAAATGAAGAAAAAGATTAGAGTATTAGTTGTAGATGATAGTATTGTATTCCGGGAAGCCATAATAAGAGGAATTGAAACGGATGTAAACATTGAGGTCGTGGCAAGGGCTTCGGATCCGTTTGAAGCCAGAGACAAGATATTGGAATGGGAACCGGATGTCATGACTTGTGACATAGAGATGCCAAGGATGAACGGTATAGAGTTTGTCCGCAGACTTCTTCCGCAGTATTCTATCCCGGTCATCATAGTCAGCGGTTTGAGCGAGGCCGTATTCGATGCCATGGATGCAGGAGCTGTGGACTTTGTCGCAAAGCCTGTTGATAAAGCTTCTTCCAATATGCAGATTTTCATACGGGAGCTGATTGCCAAGATAAAAATTGCGGCAGTTTCCAAAGTGGCTTTTCATAATGCGGTAATTGCCAAACAGACGTTATATGGCAATCATTTTCCTGAAAACAGGATCATCGCAATGGGTGCCTCCACGGGGGGGACCGAAGCGTTGTACAGTATACTTATGCAGCTGCCGGCGGACATTCCGGGTATCGTAATTGTACAGCATATTCCGCCTGTATTTTCCAGAATGTTTTCAGAGCGTTTGAATAACCAAACCTCACTAACGGTAAAAGAGGCCGAGGACGGAGATTATGTGGAGAAGGGCAAAGTCTTAATTGCTCCCGGAGACCGGCATATGCGGATTAACAAGTTAGGGGAAAGATATAAGGTCGAGGTATCCGGTGGAGAAAAAGTAAGCGGACATTGCCCTTCCGCGGATATGTTATTCGATTCCGCAGCTAAGAAGGCGGGGAACGAAGCCATCGGCATTATATTAACAGGAATGGGATATGACGGAGCAAAAGGACTCCTGGCTATGAAAAGAAAAGGTGCAAGAACCATTGGGCAGGACGAAAAGTCGTGCGTCGTGTATGGTATGCCCAAAGCAGCTTATGATATCGGAGCAGTAGAAACGCAAGTGCCGTTATCAGGTATCCCGAAGGCGTTGATGAGCATGCTGAAAGGATGAAACAACAGCCGTATGGCCCCTGGGCCGTGCGGCTGTATCTCTTATAAGCTGTTATAACTTACCGTGGAACATATCTTTATCAAATTCGGGATTAAAGTAATAATAATTTTTGCTGTCCAGCTGATCTTTTGTTTTTTCCAAAGCTTCCCCAAATCTCTGGAAATGAACAATTTCTCTGGTTCTTAAGAATTTTAAAGGCTCTCTGATTTCGGGTTCCGGAATCATACGAAGTAAGTTATCGTATACGGTTCTTGCCTTTTGTTCTGCTGCAAGGTCTTCTGTTAAATCGGTGATGGCATCTCCTTTGGACTGAAATTCTATTGCGGTAAACGGTAACCCGGCCGCTGCCTGCGGCCAGAGAGCAGTGGTATGGTCAATATAATATGCGTCGAATCCTTCTGTCTTGGCCTGCTCGATCGTAAGATTCTTTGTCAGCTGATACACCATCGCACATATGATTTCCATATGCGCCAATTCTTCCGTACCGATATCCGTTAACAGACCTCCGACTTCTTTAACAGGCATACTGTAACGTTGTGACAAATAACGCATAGACGCTGACAATTCGCCGTCCGGCCCGCCATACTGGCTGATAATAAGCTTTGCGGTTTTGGGACATGTCTTCGTGATCTTTACTGGGTACTGGAGTCGTTTTTCATAAATCCACATTTATACACACGCTCCTTCCCATGGCATCGGACCATCCTGTAAACAAAAGCTTGTTTCACCATTTCCGCATTGAGGAACACATAGTTTGGTCAGAGGATAAAATTCCTGTGCAAACTGTTTTCTAAGTTCCGCACACTCCTGTGCTTTTTCATGGTAAAGCTTAAGTGCTTCAGCGTCTTTTTCATGAGTGTCTAAATATAATGTCAGATCATCCAGAAAAAAACTTATCTGATTAATTTTTGTCATTAATTGTTCCCTTTCTTTTTGCTCTTTTGAAATTCCCAGGCTTTTCAAACCGCTCGCAATAGGATCCGTTGTTCCCATTACCGCTTCACTCGCAAAAAAAGGCATATTTAAATCTTGGAATATGGTACCGACATTAAGCGCTTCTTCCTGGGAATATAATTCGCCCCACGGCTGTATCGGTACATTTGCAATTGCCAAATGATTTTCAGACATAAAAATCTCCTTTCTTGTCAATACTGTTTTGTAATCAAATGTAACTTTTTAAAAATTACATTATTAGTATTTCCCAAAACAGAGTTTTTACATTGGGAATGACTTGTATTTATTTGTACATACCAAGCATATTTTTTTCATTTGGAGGTGATTTATGCTTTTAATAAAGAACGGTATAGTGTATACAATCACTGGTGACTTCATAAATCCGGGGAATGTATTGATTGAAGGTGATAAAATAATAGAGGTAGGTAAAGAAATTAAAACAAATTTAAAAGAGGATACTCTCGTCATTGATGCCAGTGGCCTGTGGGTCATGCCGGGCATAATTGACGCTCATTGCCATATCGGAATAACGGAAGAGAAGGAAGGGATAGAAGGAGATGACAGCAACGAAGTAACCGAACCCGTGACTCCTTATTTAAGAGCTATAGATGCTGTTAATCCTCTTGATCCTGCTTTTCATAATGCGTTACAGGCGGGTATAACTTCTGTGATGGTCGGACCGGGAAGTTCAAATGTTGTAGGAGGCCAATTTGCTTTTTTAAAAACACATGGAAGAGTAATTGATAAAATGGTTGTTATGGCACCCGCTGCAATGAAAGTGGCATTTGGGGAAAATCCGAAGGCTGCCTATAAAGAAATGAATATGAGTCCAACTACCCGAATGTCTATAGCAGCAATGTTAAGGCAGGAATTATTCCGGGCGGTACAGTATAAGCAAAAGAAAGAAAAAGCGTTGAATAATAGTGAAGATTTTGAAGAAAATTTTAAATTAGAGTCATGGCTTCCTGTTCTGAATAAGCAGATACCATTAAAAGCACATGTCCATCGTACCGATGATATCTTAACAGCAATTCGAATAGCAAAAGAGTTTGATCTCGATATGACATTAGATCATTGTACAGAAGGACATATTATTGCAGATGAAATAAAACAGAGTGGTTTTTATGCAATAGTTGGACCTGATCTGTCTTCCAGAAATAAGCTTGAAGTACAAAATGCCGATTTTAAAACGTCCGGGGTTTTGACCAAAGCAGGAGTGAAAGTAGCGATCATATCGGATCACCCGGTTACGCTTATTCAATATTTACCGTTATATGCCGGCTTGGCAGCGAAAAAAGGGTTAGGAATTGCAGAAGGACTTAAAGCAATTACAATAAATCCGGCAATTATATGCGGAGTAGCGGACAGAGTAGGCAGTTTAGAAGCAGGAAAAGATGCAGATATTGCTATTTTTACAGGTAATCCGATGGAAATTTCAACAGAGACCGTCTATACAATAGTAAACGGAGAAATAGTATTTCAAAGAAACAGCAAATAGATGGTAAGGATTGACGCAGTAAGTATTATGTGAGAAAATTTTATATATACGCAGGACCATGGTACGAAAGTGAAAGGGAAAACGGCAAGAGGGAGTATGTATAAGGTTTTAATTGTAGAAGATGACAATACCATAGCAGAGGAAGTAGGAAGGCATTTAATTAAATGGGGCTATGAAGTGGAGGCAGTTACCGATTTCGGTGACGTACTGGGGCATTTCGGCAGGTTTCTGCCGCAGCTGGTACTGATGGACATCGGCCTGCCTTTTTATAATGGATATT
Source organism: Bacillota bacterium (assembly GCA_023408815.1). Taxonomy (GTDB): domain Bacteria; phylum Bacillota; class Clostridia; order Lachnospirales; family Lachnospiraceae; genus Kineothrix. The sequence goes on from JAEYJO010000038.1 coordinate 60,085, forward strand.
ATTGGTGCGGAGAAATAAGAAAGGTCTCCCAGGTGCCGGTTATTTTTGTATCTTCGGCTTCCGACAATATGAATATCGTTATGGCGGTAAACATGGGCGGGGATGATTTTATTACGAAGCCTTTTGATTTAGAAGTGCTCGCGGCGAAGGTGCAGGCAATTTTACGCAGAACCTATTCTTTTTCTGCCCAGACGTCGCTTATGGAATATAAAGGCCTTTTACTGAATCTTTCCGATATGTCTTTGGTATGCCGTAATGAGAAGATAGAGCTTTCCAAAAACGAATATAAGATCTTGCAGACCTTATTTGAGAATACCGGGAAAACGGTAACCAGAGAAGTCATCATGAAAAGGCTTTGGGACGACGAGTGCTTTGTGGACGACAATACGCTGACCGTCAATATAAACCGCCTGCGCAAGAAGCTGGAGGGAATTGGTATGGAAGAGCTGATAGTTACGAAAAAGGGAATTGGTTATAAGCTAGGGGAATTATGAGAGAAAAAAAAGAAAGAATTATATTTGGGAATTATTTGAAAGAACGCAGTATATTATTGGCAGCATATGCCATGGTCGTACTTATTTTTCTGGCGCTGGCAGCCCTTTATGGTTATGACAATAGTGTCATTCATATGTTGTATGCGGTGGTGTTAACTGCTTTTATTGCAGTTCTTGCCGGAATAACAGATTATATCCACTATAGAAATAAGTGCCTGAAGCTGTACGATGCGCTTTCAAAGAGAGGGGAAAGTGCTTATCATCTGCCGGAGGCGAAGGTTCTTCCGGAGATGCTTTACGCCGAAATAGTGGTGGCAGCGGAGGAGGATAAGAGACGGCTTGTTTCTGAATTAGATGAAAAAAACCGGGATATGGCAGATTATTATACGATGTGGATACATCAGATAAAGACTCCTATTTCAGCCTTACGTCTTGTTCTGCAGGGGATGCCTGATAATGAAGCCGTACAGAACACGACTGCCGTACAGGACACGGCCGGCGGAAGAGATACGGTTGCCAGGCAAGCCTTTGAAGAGTTGTTTAAAATAGAGCGGTATGCGGAAATGGCCCTATACTATGCCAGATTGGACGATATGTCCTCGGATATGATTTTTCAGGAATATGATGTAAACAGGATTATTAAGCGGGCTGTAAAAAAATATTCTCTTCTTTTTATTGGCAGCGGGCTTTCCTTTGACCTGGAGGATTTCGAATGCAGGACGGTAACCGATGAGAAGTGGCTTTCTTTTGCTATAGAGCAGATATTATCAAATGCGCTTAAGTATACGGTAGAAGGGGGTATCCGTATTTACGGAGCAGACGAGGGCGGAAGCCGGTCCGGCGGAAGAGTAAGCCATATTGTGATCGAGGATACGGGAATGGGTATATGCGAAAGCGATCTGCCCCGCATTTTTGAAAGGGGGTTTACCGGATACAATGGGAGAATGAACAGAAAGTCTACCGGCATCGGCCTATATCTGTGTAAACAAATTATGGACAAGCTGTCTCATAAAATTGAGGTCGGCTCTGCGGTTAATGAGGGAACAAAGGTAATACTGAGCTTCGGGCGGGATGGTAATGTGACAAAAGTGTAAGTTTGGCGGCGGAAATGTAAGGCGAAGCGATGGCAGTACATTTTCTCTTTTTTTATAATAGAGGAAAGATTTATGAAAGAGAGGATTTATTGATGTCGCTATTGGAAGTAAAAAATGTAAAAAAAATATATACGACGCATCTTGGAGCGGTAAAGGTCCAGGCGCTTTGTGATGTGAACTTTTCCGTGGAGGAGGGGGAATACGTGGCGATTATGGGCGAGTCGGGTTCGGGAAAAACCACGCTTCTTAATATTTTGGCGTCGCTTGATAAGGCTACCAGCGGTAAAGTGCTTTTAAATGATAAGAACTTGGCGGAAATCAAGCAAAAGCAGCTTTGTGCTTTTCGAAGAGATCATCTTGGCTTTGTTTTTCAGGATTTCAATTTACTCGATACTTTGTCTTTACGAGACAATATTTTTCTACCGCTGGTCTTAGCCGGGGCACCTTTTCATAATATGGAGGAAAAACTGCGCCCGTTGGCGGAAAAACTGGAAATTACAGACTTACTGGATAAATATCCATATGAAGTGTCAGGAGGGCAGAAGCAGCGTGCGGCGGTATGCAGGGCGCTTATCACGGAACCGGAAATCGTGTTTGCGGACGAGCCTACCGGAGCCCTGGACTCAAAGGCATCATCTAAGCTTCTTCGGCTTTTTGCGGATATTAACAGAGACGGGCAGACGATTCTTATGGTGACCCATAGCATACAAGCGGCAAGCCATGCGGGAAGGATCCTCTTTATCAAGGATGGCTGCGTGTTTCATCAGATATATAGAGGTAACCGCTCTAACGAGGAAATGTATAAAATGATTTCTGATGCGCTGACCGTATTGCAGACGGGTAATTACTCTGCGCCATTTGAAAAAGGGGAGGAGTCATGATGGACAGAACGGTTAAGCAATGGCGTATCCTTCCTAAACTGGCATTGACGGGGATGATAAAAAACAAAACGGTCTATTATCCTTACATTTGTGCCGGTATTTTTTCCGCATTCACTTATTTTATATTCTCTTCCATATTGCACAATGACATTATAAGCATACTGCCCCATAGCGTATATGCGTGGACCCTTTTGCAGATAGGGAGAGTGCTTTTAGGAATTATATTGCTGCCGTTTTTATTTTATACGAATAGTTTTTTGATTAAGAGAAGAAAAAAAGAAATCGGACTATACAATATTCTAGGGTTGGAAAAGAAGCACATCGGAACGATGATGCTTACGGAGGCGTTGCTTTCGTATATGGCGGCTTTAACGGGAGGAGTCGTAAGCGGAGCGGTGTTTTCCAAGCTTTTGTTTTTACTGCTCCTTCGCATGACCGGTCTGCCCGTGGACGTGAAGTTCGTGTTTTCCCCCGCGGCATTTGCGGAAACGGCCGTATTCTTTTTGGGGGTATATTTCCTAAACCTCGTTTGTAATCTGATACAGGTAGGAAAATCTAAGCCGGCGGAGCTTTTATCCGGTAGTAAAAAGGGCGAAAAGGAACCGAAGCTTTTATGGATATATGCGATTATGGGTACGGTAATCCTGGCAGGAGGATATGCTATCTCCATTCGTTCGAAGGTAGATTCCATGATATTTCTTAACTTTTTTCTCGCAGTCTTTCTCGTGATCGCAGGCACCTATTTTTTGTTTACATCGGGAAGTGTGGCTTTATTAAAGATTCTTAAGAGAAATAAAAATGTTTATTATAAGCCTGCTAACTTTATCACGATTTCCGGTATGTTTTATCGCATGAAAAAGAATGCGGCAAGCCTTGTGAACATTTGTATTTTTTCTACAATGGTGATTATTACGTTGGTTTGTACCTCGTCTCTATATATGGGATTAGACGGGGCGCTGCATTTTGATTATCCTTATGATACGGACATTTATTTTCAAAGCGAAGAGGCAAAAGGGGAGGATATAAGCGGCGGGGTGATGACCTTCGGCGAAAAGAAAGGCGTAGACATAAAAGGGCTGGTATCCTATGAACGTATCTCGTTGTCTTGCGGGAAGGAAGGCAGCACTTTTAACACGAGATTCCCGGAGAACTCACGAAGCGGGGATAATTACAAGGTCAATATCATTACTCTTGAAGATTATAATAAAATAGAAAACGTGCAGGAAACGCTGGAAGAAGGCGAGGTGTTCATTTTTTCCAGCGGAGCTGATTTCTACTATGATACGGTAACGTTTATGGGAAGGTCTTTTGTGATAAAAAAAGAGCTGAAGGAAATAACGATAGAACCCAAATCGGAAAAAAACACATTTCTGGGAGAGTTCTATATCATTGTGAGAGATGATAAGACGCATGATGAGTTGGTCGAAAGCTGGGCCAGAAAAAATGGTGTGGAGGATGTGGCGGGCTTCATAAACAGCGACTATAAGATCATCAGATTTAACATGGACGGAGAAGCTGCGAATCAGGATGTATTTATGAAGGAACTTAAGACCTGGAGTGAAGGCAGGCCGGGATTTGTAGAGTTTGATAATAATCAGGAAGGCCGGGCGCAGCTTCTTAGCATGTATGGAGGACTGTTGTTTATCGGTATCCTGTTCAGCGTTGTTTTTCTCATGTGCCTGCTGCTGATCATGTACTACAAACAGATTTCAGAGGGTTATGAGGATAGAGACAGCTTTTTCATTATGCAAAAGGTAGGCATGAGCGAGAAAGAAATCAAGACCACGATACACAGGCAGATACTTCTCGTTTTCTTCCTGCCCCTTATGGGAGCGGTACTGCATACCATAGCCGGGCTTTTTATGGTGGATCAGCTATTTGCGACATTGCGGTTCTTCAATACCTTCCTGCTGGTGATCTGTGCGGCTGCGGTAACTGTGATATTCATCACTTTTTATGGACTAAGTTACCTTATGACGGCCAAGACCTATTATAAAATAGTAAGACAAGGCAACACTTGATTTTACTCTGACCGGAAGGCGGAGAGACTGCTCCGGAGCAGTGCTGATATTTCATTGCACGCGTTGACTTCGTCGCGGATGCCGTGAAGGACTACGGCGAACTCGGAGGTCAGCTGTGCAATTCCTGTAATATTTCCGCTGCTTTCATTCATGGTATCAAAGATATGAGAAATATTGTTGTCCATGAGCGCAAAGGAAACCCGCAGCTGTTCCGCATGCTCCGAGAAACGTTCCATCATTCGGGAAATCTCGGTAGCGTCCGCATAGTAGTTATTGGCAATATCCGTAAAAAAGACATAATCATTGATAACAGATGTGTCAATAAAGGACAAAATATTATTAGCATCCAGAGCCAGCTTTTCTACGGCTGCCGTTACGACTTCGCTGATATCCTGAATCTTCCCTGCGGCATTCTTGCTGCTTTCCGCAAGAGAGCGGATTTCAGAGGCAACTACGGAAAAACCGTGGCTGGATGAGCCGGCTCTTGCCGCCTCAATGGAGGCGTTTAAGGATAAGAGGTTAGTCCGCTTGGATATATCCAGGATTTCATCGGTCAATTTGCCGATCATAGCGGCTTTGCCGCTTTCTTCCATGGAAAGATTAAGATTTTCTCTCATGGATGTTAACACCTCCATAGCGGAGGTCTTTCCATGTATTGCATTTTTTTCCAGTCCTTCCGCCTTCTGCATCATATCGAGAGTATAGGTTTTTCCCTCTTTGGAAAAATCCGCGATTGCTGTGGCAAAGCTTAAATTTTTCGAAGAACTGCTTTTCAGTGTATCGGTGGCTTCGGAAGCCTCTTGTGTACCTGCGGCAATTTGCTGCAGATGAGAGGATATGTGGTCGATATTCGCATCGGAGGAAGCAATGTGTTCCGATACTTCACTTACCGTAAGGGTTAAGTCACGGGATTGCGAATCCAGACCGGATAGTACGTGCTCTAAGCCGGCGGCAAGGGTAAACATGGAGGATTTCAGGGCTTTTATTTCCTTCGTATTTTTATAAGGAAGCTTTTTCTCACGAAGATTGGTTACCCCGGAGGACAACAATGATGTTTGCTCCGCGATCCAGCGGAAGAGAGAAGAAATTCTCTGAGACATCATGATGGTACCCAGGCCTCCGGTCAGGCATATGAGAAGCATGCTTATGATCATAGTTTTGATCAGTCCATATACCAGTACAAAGGATTCCGACAGCGGAGAGACGATGCATATGGACATGCCTCTTACCCCCAATGGATAATAAGAATAGAGAAAGCTGGTATTACCGCTCTTGGCGATGACACTGCCATTCTCTCCCTGGGTCATAGAGAGATAAACCTTCTTAAGGTCGTCAGGAATCTGGGTATAAGCCGCCATAGCTTCGGTATCGCTTTCATCAGGAACTCCAAAACGGGTATTCAATACCAGGGATTGATCCGGATGGGCAGAGACGGTACCATCGGAGTTGAGCATGAAGACATAACCGTTATCTGTGAACTGATAGTTGTTCAATATGTCGGAGATACATTCCAGACGGAGATAACCGATGAGCACCCCTACCTTTTTGTCGTTTCGATATATGGGCGTGCTGATTCCAAGAACAGCCCTGCCGGTGCTGACAGAGATAGCAGGCTCGCTCACATAGGTTTTTTCCTCTTTCCAAGGCATGGCAAAGGCTTCCTGCGTGCGGATAGAATAACCATGGCCATCTTTTCCTTCGGTATGTACCTGCTCGGTGCCATATTGGTTGGCGATCAGGAAGTGGGACCAGACATCAGAACCTTCCACTGCCAGTAAAGCTTGCAGATAGGGCTCCGCTTGTGTATAGTCCATGCTTTTTACGCTTTCCTGCATAGCTGCGGTTTCTACAATAGCGGTATATTTATCGATTTCCGTCCGCATTTGATTACTGAGCATGGAAGCATAAATAGTGCTCTTATGCTCGGTCTCCTCTTTTACCGTATGATAGGTATAAAGAGTGATAATAGATAATAAGAGAAGAAAGGGTAAAACAAAGATTAAGGAGAGATTCTTAAAAAATTGTATTTTCAAAGAGTGGTCTTTACGTTTCATAAAAGAGCGGTCTTTACGTTTCATATAAGCAACCATGCCTTTCTTATTCTCTGTATAAGCCGTATATTCCAAGGTTGTAAAAAGATAATGGGCTATGGACAGTTTATGTCATATAAGGGAGAAGTTCTATCAAGAGTTTGTAAAGTTGAGGTAAAAAAATTTTTACAAAGGTTCCTAACCGTCTTAAAATGGTGTATAGTATAAGGAAGATAAAACAGGGAGGATGGCATGGACGGAATAGAGAAACTAAAGAAAATAATAGATGACAGTAACAACATCGTATTCTTTGGCGGTGCAGGAGTGTCGACGGAAAGCGGTATACCGGATTTTCGAAGCGTGGACGGTCTTTATAATCAGAAATACGATTATCCTCCTGAAACGATTTTAAGCCATACCTTTTATAGAAGAAAGCCGGAGGAATTTTACCGCTTTTACAGAGACAAGATGCTATGTCTTACGGCGAAGCCTAACGCAGCTCATTTAAAGCTTGCCCAGTGGGAAAAGGCTGGAAAGTTAAAAGCAGTCATCACGCAGAACATAGATGGTTTGCATCAGGCAGCAGGAAGTAAGAAGGTACTTGAACTTCATGGCTCGGTGCTTAGGAATTACTGTGAGGACTGCGGAAAGCTTTTCACCGCAGAGCATATTCTGCATTCCGTGGAAGTGCCCCGCTGCGATGAATGCGGCGGCTCCATTAAGCCGGACGTAGTGCTCTATGAAGAGGGCCTGGATTCACAGATAATGGCGCAGGCCATGGACTATATAACAAATGCGGAGGTTCTCATTATCGGAGGTACCTCGCTTGCGGTATATCCGGCCGCAGGAATGATTGACAGTTATAGAGGAAATAAGCTCGTGCTCATCAACAAGACGCCGACTATGAGGGATAATGTGGCGGATTTAATCGTGCAGGGCAGTATAGGAGATGTTCTAAAGGCGTTGTGATAAGACTGTGAGGGTGGATTATATGGATATTCAGGTTGGAGATGTTCTGAGATTGAAAAAACAGCATCCCTGCGGCAGCAAGGAATGGGAGGTTCTGCGGATAGGAGCGGATTTTCGATTGAAATGCGTAGGCTGTGGTCATCAAATCATGATAGCGCGCAGAGTGCTTGAGAAAAATGTCAAAGAAATTAAACAAAAGCCTTGAAAATAACGGGGTTGTATGGTATCATAGTAACTCGTGATATATTTTAAATTCCTTGCTCTCATCTTAGAATGAGGGCCAGAGACCAAAAGGAGGTAACGCACATGAACAAATATGAATTAGCCGTTGTTGTCAGTGCAAAAATCGAAGATGAAGAAAGAGTAGCAGTTCTCGATAAGTGCAAAGCTCTTGTTGAAAGATTCGGTGGACAGGTTACGAACGTGGATGAATGGGGTAAGAAGAGATTAGCTTACGAAGTTCAGAAAATGAAAGAAGCCTACTACTATTTCATTCACTTTGATGCTGAGAGCACTGTTCCGCTGGAAATCGAAAACAGAATTCGTATCATGGACAATGTAATCAGATATTTATGCGTCAGACAGGACGAGGCATAAGATAGAACAGGAGAACGTATGAATAAAGTAATACTTATGGGACGTTTAACGAGGGACCCTGAAGTGAGATATTCACAAGGGGAAAGCCCGATGGCAATTGCCAGATATACACTTGCTGTAGACCGCAGATTCGGAAGAAACAATGACGATGCCAGCGCAGACTTTATCGGCTGTGTAGCATTCGGCAAAGCGGGAGAATTCGCAGAGAAATATTTCCGAAAAGGAACTAAGGTAGCGATTACCGGACGTATCCAGACGGGAAGCTATACGAATAAGGACGGCGTAAAGGTGTATACGACGGATGTTGTTGTCGAGGATCAGGAATTTGCGGAGAGTAAGAACAGTGCCGGTGCAGACGGGGGTTTTGCCGGTAACAGTAACTTTTCCGGCGGCGGAAGACCCGAGCCCATGGCGGCAGGGGACGGCTTCATGAATATTCCCGATGGAATAGATGAAGAACTTCCATTTAATTAAAATATGAGGACTCAGTATTTACTATAATACAGAGTTCATAACTGATAAGTGAATATGAGATAGGAGGCACTATTATGGCTTATAATAAAGCAGAGAGGTCTGATTCTCCGATGAGAAGAAAAGGCGGCATGCGCAGAAGAAAAAAAGTTTGCGTATTTTGCGGCAAAGACAATGTTATCGATTATAAAGATGTAAATAAATTAAAAAGATATGTATCTGAGAGAGGAAAAATCCTTCCCAGAAGAATCACAGGAAATTGCGCAAAGCATCAGAGAGCTCTTACTGTAGCAATCAAGAGAGCACGTCACATCGCATTGATGCCGTATGTAATGGATTAATACTAAGAATGAGATCAACTATCGCAAATGGTAGTTGGTCTTTTTTTAGATTTTACAAAATATGTCGTAAAAGGATAGAAAACGACTAAATAATAGTGTGGAACTTCGAAGAAAAAAATGCTATACTGTAAGAAATGTATTTTGAAGGTTACAGGGTTACAAATGGGTAGATGATGCCCGCAGGGAAAAGGGTAAGGTATGAAAAACAGCATTAAGTTAAAAGGCAGATTAAAAAAATATTTACAGACTTCCGTATATTTAGGTATTTTATTAGTTATCGTAAACTTAGGAATCTATCTGATCGATTACCGCGCAGGGCTGGTTCTTACATGCTTTGTTATTTTCTATTTCGTGGTAGTCTTATCACTTTTGCTATACAATAAACCGGTTATCATGAATGAGCTGATCAGTTTCGCTACGCAATATGGACAGATTCAGAGAAAGCTTCTCAGGGATTTGGACTTGCCTCATGCCCTGCTGGATGATGAGGGCAAGATTATCTGGACGAATGCTGCCTTCGAGAAGACCGTACATAAGAACAGGGGATACCGCAAATCGATTACCTCTCTGTTCCCTACGATTACGAAGGAAAAGCTGCCCGGTGAAGCGGATGAAGTAGAATTCAGCGTAAGCTTCGAGGACAGCGATTATGTGGCTAAGCTTAAGAAAATATCTTTAAGGGATATGGAAGAGGGCAGCGATATCATTGAAGTGGAAGACTATGAAGGTTATTTGATCGCCCTCTATCTGTTCGATGAAACTGCTTTGAAGATAGCACTTCAGGAGGTGGATGACCAGAGCCTTGCGGTAGGATTGATTTACCTCGACAATTACGACGAAGCGTTAGAAAGCGTGGAAGAAGTAAGGCGTTCTCTTTTGATCGCGCTGATCGATAGAAAGGTGAATAAGTACATAGCCGGTTTGGACGGCATTTGTAAGAAGATCGAAAAGGATAAGTTCCTCGTTATCCTGCGTAAGAAGGCAATTGCTTATCTTCAGGAATATCGGTTCGACTTATTGGAGGATGTAAAGACCGTCAATATTGGTAACGAAATGGCGGTAACTATCAGTATAGGTGTCGGCTTGAATGGTCTTACCTATGCGCAGAATTATGAATTCTCACGAAATGCCATTGATTTGGCCCTGGGCCGGGGCGGCGATCAAGCGGTGGTAAAAACCCCTAACAACACTATTTACTACGGCGGAAAGAGCCAGCAGGTGGAGAAAAACACCCGTGTCAAGGCGAGGGTAAAGGCTCATGCATTGAAAGAGATTATATCCGGCAAGGACAAGGTTATCGTAATGGGCCACCGGAATGCGGATGTGGACAGCTTCGGAGCAGCGGTAGGAGTTGCGCGAATCGCGCATACTCTGGAGCGCAAGGTGCATATCGTCGTCAACAATGTGACTACATCGCTGCAGCCTATGGTCGATATGTTCAAGAACAATCCCGAATATGATGACGACCTGATCATCAACAGCCAGCAAGCCATCGAGATGGTAGGAAATAATGCGGTGCTGGTAGTGGTGGATGTGAACAAGCCGAGCATCACCGATTGCCCGGAAATGCTTCGTTTGTGCAAATCCATCGTAGTATTCGACCATCATAGGCAGGGTACGGAGGTCATTGAAAACGCGACGCTTTCTTATGTGGAGGCATACGCATCGTCTACATGCGAAATGGTTTCGGAGATATTGCAATATATCGGAGATAATATAAAAATCACGAGTACCGAGGCGGACTGCCTGTATTCCGGTATTATGATAGATACCAACAATTTTATGACGAAGACGGGCGTGAGGACCTTTGAGGCAGCGGCCTTTCTTAGAAGAAGCGGCGCAGATGTTACGAGAGTGCGCAAGCTGTTCCGTGAAGACGCGGCCGATTATAAGGCTAAGGCGGACGCGGTCAGCCAGGCGGAGATTTACCGCAACGCTTATGCAATTTCCATATGCACCGGAGATGATGTTCTGAATCCTACGGTGGCGGGAGCACAGGCGGCCAATGAGCTGTTAAATATTAAAGGTGTGAAGGCCAGCTTCATTTTGACCGAATATCAGAATCAGATTTATGTCAGCGCACGCTCCATCGACGAGGTTAACGTTCAAATCATTATGGAGAGACTGGGCGGCGGCGGACATATGAATATAGCCGGATGCCAGATGGAGGACAGGTCTTTGGCGGAGGGCATCGGCATCATTAAGCATACGTTAGATACGATGATTGAAAACGGCGAGATTTAAGTTTTAGGCAAAGGTTTTCAAAGTTTGAAAGGAGTACATTTACAAAAATGAAGATTATATTGATAGAAGATGTGAAGAGTTTAGGCAAGAAGGGGCAGATTGTGGAAGTGAGCGACGGCTATGCGAGAAACTTCGTGCTTCCCAAGAAGCTTGGACTGGAAGCCACAGGAAAGAACATAAACGATATGAAGCTGCAAAAGGCCAATGAAGAAAAAATAGCGTTAGAGCAGCTTAAGGCTGCAGAAGACTTTGCGGCGGAAATGGAAAAGAAGGAGGTTATCGTAACGATAAAGTCGGGGGAAGGCGGAAAGACCTTCGGTTCTATATCCTCCAAGGAAATCGCGGAGGCTGCAAAGAGTCAATGCGGAATGGAAATCGACAAGAAGAAGATCCAGATGCCGGAAGCGATAAAGAGCCTCGGCGCATATGAGGTATCTGTAAAGCTGCATCCGAAGGTGGCCGGTAAACTGAAGGTAAGGGTTCAGGAAGAAAAATAAAAGATACGAAAAGTGAGAGGATGAAAAGTGGCGGCAATGGAAGAAACATTGCTCAAAAGGGTACTGCCCCATAGTATAGAAGCCGAGCAATCCGTGATAGGCGCTATGATTATGGATAGGGAAGCGATTGTTGTAGCCTCCGAGATAGTGATGGAGGATGATTTTTACAGCAAGCAGTGCGGGATTCTATTTGAGGCTATGATAGAACTGAATGATGAAGGGAAGCCGGTGGATTTAGTAACACTGCAGGACAAGCTGAAGGAAAAGGATATTCCGGCGGAGATGAGCAGTCTGGAATATATCAGAGATCTGATTACTGCGGTGCCAACTTCTGCCAATATCAAATACTATGCGAATATCGTGGCAGAGAAGGCTACGTTGCGCCGGTTGATAAAATTAAACGAAGAAATAGCCAATACCTGTTATGTAGGAAAGGAAAGTCTTGAGGTTATTCTGGAGGATACGGAAAAACGCGTATTTAATCTGGTACAGAGAAGAAATACGGGAGAATTTGTACCGATTCGCCAGGTCGTCATGAACGCAATGGATCAAATCGAGAAGGCATCCAGAAATAAAGGGAGCGTTACCGGAATTGCAACGGGATTTATCGATTTGGATTACCGGACGGCGGGAATGCAGCCTTCCGACCTCGTTCTCATCGCGGCCAGGCCGTCCATGGGAAAGACGGCTTTCGTGCTGAATATCGCTCAGCATGTGGCTTTCAAGCTTGATCAGACGGTAGCTATTTTCAGTCTGGAAATGTCCAAGGAACAGTTGGTCAACCGTCTGTTTTCCTTAGAATCCAGAGTGGATGCGCAGAAGCTGAGGACGGGAAGCTTGTCCGACGGCGATTGGGAAAAACTGATTGAGACTGCCGGAGTTATCGGGAAGTCGAACCTGATTATAGATGATACCCCCGGTATCAGTATTGCGGAGCTGCGCTCCAAATGCAGAAAGTACAAGTTGGAACACGGGCTTAAAATGATTATCATCGACTATTTGCAGTTGATGTCGGGAAGCGGCAGGGGAGATTCCAGGCAGCAGGAGATTTCGGATATTTCCCGCTCATTAAAGGCTTTGGCGAGGGAGCTTAGCGTTCCGGTGCTGGCATTATCACAGCTTAGCCGAGCCGTAGAGCAGAGACCGGATCATAGGCCGATGCTTTCGGACCTTAGAGAGTCGGGAGCTATCGAGCAGGATGCTGACGTGGTTATGTTTATCTACAGGGATGATTATTACAACAAGGATACCGAGAAAAAGGGTATTGCAGAGATTATCGTGGCAAAACAGAGAAATGGCCCAATCGGAACCATCGATTTGGTCTGGCTGCCGGAATATACGAAGTTTGCCAATATGCAGAAGTGATAATCCATATTTCGATTTAAGTTTATTAGATGAGATTACAAAAGAGGACATGTATAGTATACAGTCCTCTTTTTATGTATACGGTTGACAAAATAACCCGATAAAATACAAAATTCAACAAACGTATAGTGAATGGAAAGTGTCGGAGAAATAAGCCGGAAAATATAAGAAGACAGAAAGGAGAAACAGGAATGGAAAGACAAACACGCTATTTAATTTCGGATGCAGCAAAGCTGGTGGAGGTAGAGTCCCATGTGCTCCGCTACTGGGAGGAGGAGCTTGGAATTCCGATTAAGAGAAACGAGCTGGGACATAGATACTATACGGAAGAAGATGTGGAATGCTTTAAAGAGGTAAAAAGCCTGAAGGAACAGGGTCTGCAGCTTAAGGCAATCCGTGTAGTGGTTCGAAATGGCAGGTTGGAGCGTATAAACGGCAATTCTGCAATCGAGAACGGGCTGCTGTATAATGAGAAGTTAGAAAAGGTTAACGAGACCAGGAAAAAAGCTTATGAAAGTGGAGAATTGGATTCCGGAATGAACAAAGAGCACGGGAGACAGATGATAGAGATCATCGCGTCTAAGGAGTTGTCCGAGCCGAGGAATGAGAGCGTCGGCTTCGGAGCTATCGGCAGAGAAGAAAAGAGCATGCGCCTGCAAATACTATTACAGCATATGATATCGGAAGCGGTAAAGGAGAGCAACAAGGAGCTGTGCGATGATATTAAGGAAAGCGTTCTTAAGGAAATGGATTACCAGTTCCGCCTGCAGGAGGAAAAGGAGGAGGTACGGGAAGCCGATAGAAGCAGGAGAGAGGACGAGCACTATAAGAGAATCGATGAGCTGCTTCGAAGCTACAGCAAAAAAGGAAGGAGAAAGGAGAAGGCAGAGGAGAGGCAGAATCGTATTGCCGCAAGAAAAAAGCCTTCAATCGTCTGATTGAAGGCTCAGGGAGCATTATTATAATAATATTAGCCCTGAGAAATAGCGCCAGTAGGGCAAACGCCTGCGCAAGAACCACAGTCGATGCAAGTATTAGCATCAATTTCGTATTGGCTGTCGCCTGCGCTGATTGCGCCAACCGGACACTGTCCTTCGCAAGAGCCGCAGCTTACACAAGAATCACTGATTACATATGCCATAATGATATTCCTCCTTAATATGTATCCTTATTGATAAATTGTTATCAAACTATACCTTATTTTAATATAAAACCGGGTCAAATACAAGTGAAACATAAAATATTAAATTACTGTTCATTCCGTTCTCAGCAACACATGATTTCTTCACTTAAATTCGCTTCGCGAAGCAGAAATCATCTCTTGAATCACGTTCTTACACAGCTTAACAATAAGTGTTAAGCTACTGTGTGAACAGTAACAATATTAACACAAAATAAGAAAAGTCTCTGACAGCCCCTAATGAGGCTGACCGGGCTCCGCGCGGCGCTTCTTGATTCCCTCAAGTATTACCTTTTTCTTCTCAGGAATCTTATTTTTATCCATGGCAGGAACGCCGGCAAGCTTGTATTCCATATTGAGCTGCTTATACTTAGCTTCTCCCATCGTATGATAGGGGAGCACGTCCAACGCTTTCAGATTGCTGAACTGACCGATGAAATACCCTAAGTCGAACAGATACTTATCATCATCGGTAAGTCCCGGTACTATTACGTGACGAACCCACATATCCACATGCTTCTCATTCAGATACGCAGCGAAGGCGAGGATATCCTCATTGGGATATTCCGTAAGCTCTTTGTGCTTCAGGGAATCAATGTGTTTTATATCCAGCATGATCAAATCGGTCAAGGCCATTAGCTGATCCAGCTTCGCGATCCACTGTGTATTCTGCGCTTTGTATATGATCCCCGAGGTGTCGATGCAGGTATGAACGCCTTCTTTTTTTGCGATGGTGAATAAATCGATAAGAAAATCGATCTGAACCAGCGGTTCTCCTCCGGTTACCGTCATTCCGCCGTTTTTGTAAAAGGCCCTGTTTCTATTGTATTGTTCAAAGACTGCCTCCGGCTCCATGAGAGTGCCGGCATTCATTTCCCAAGTGTCGGGATTGTGGCAATAAGCACAACGCATAGGGCATCCCTGCAAAAATACGACAAATCTCGTACCCGGACCGTCCACCGTACCAAAACTTTCAATTGAGTGTATTCTGCCTTGCATGTCCATCTTCCTTTTCTTTTAAAAAGGACCCTGAAACAGTTTCAAGGCCCTCGATAATAATTGCTTCTGCGTGAATTATACGGATTCGTGGAATGTACGTGAAATAACGTCATTCTGCTGTTCGGGAGTCAACTTGATGAAGTTAACTGCATATCCGGATACGCGGATAGTAAGCTGAGGATAATTCTCCGGATGTTTCTGAGCATCCAGAAGAGTGTCTCTGTTAAGAACGTTAACGTTCAGGTGATGTCCACCCTTCACTGCATATCCGTCTAATAATGATACAAGGTTATCAACCTGTGCTGCACTAATATCTGCCATTTTACTTATCTCCTTTCGTGATGGAAAAATCATCATTGAAATTTTCCTTTATCGATAGTCGTCCAAGCCCTGTTCCAAAGTAGGAACACTGCATGCTAACGGGGTTCTGGAACAGTCTGTACATCCCAAGGTCTGAACGTTTTTCGATTCTTCCTGAGAATTATCCACATCCACGTTTATGTGACCTATACCTTGAAGCATGCCGGAATCCAACATCTTTACAATATCGTCAATCATTGTTTTCTCGTCCATAACAGACCCCTTTCTTATTTCGTTTTACAATTAATTAGCTGTTTAAATCCAAATCGATGTCGCCTGCGAATACCTTATCTTCTTTGCCAAGAGCTCCCGGGATGATAGAGAAGGTATTGGAGATACCGTCCTGTGCATCTTCGAAAGGAAGCTTTGCAACGGAAGAAAGAGAAGCGATTGCGCCATGTGTATCGCGTCCGTGCATCGGGTTAGCGCCGGGCGCGAAAGGCTGGCCCTTCTTACGTCCGTCAGGCGTGTTTCCTGTAGCCTTGCCGTAGGTTACATTGGAAGTAATTGTAAGTACGGACATGGTAGGAACACCGTTTCTATAGGTGTGATGTCTTCTGATAGCAGTCATGAACTTGGATACGATGTCATGAGCGATTCTGTCTACGCGGTCATCGTCGTTACCATATTTCGGGAAATCACCAGTGGTCTTGAAGTCTACGATGATTCCGTCTTCGTCTCTGATTACTTCAACCTTCGCATATTTGATTGCGGATAAGGAATCGGCAACGATGGACAAGCCTGCGATACCGGTTGCGAAATAACGCTTTACATCTCTGTCATGAAGAGCCATCTGTGCTCTTTCATAGCAGTATTTGTCATGCATATAGTGGATAACGTTCAGAGTATTAACATATACGTCTGCCTGCCATTCCATCATGTCTGAAAACTTGCCTATTACATCATCGTAATCAAGAACATCGCCTTCGATCTTGCGGTATTTCGGGCCGATCTGTTTCTTTGTTACTTCGTCTATACCGCCGTTCAAAGCATAGAGCAAACATTTTGCGAGGTTAGCGCGTGCTCCGAAGAACTGCATTTCCTTACCGATTACCATGGAAGATACGCAGCATGCGATACCGTAATCATCCGCATGTGTCACTCTCATAAGATCATCGTTTTCATACTGTATGGAAGAGGTCTGAATGGACATCTTAGCACAGTATCTCTTGAAGTTCTCAGGAAGTCTTGTTGACCAAAGAACAGTCAGGTTCGGCTCGGGAGAAGCGCCTAAGGTAGTCAGCGTGTGTAAATAACGGAAAGAACTTTTCGATACCAAGTGACGTCCGTCAACACCAACACCGCCGATGGATTCCGTTACCCATACGGGGTCGCCTGCGAAAATCTGATTGTATTCAGGAGTACGAGCGAATTTCACACATCTTAACTTCATAATGAAGTGGTCGATAAATTCCTGAATCTGCTCTTCTGTAAAGGTTCCGTTAGCCAAGTCTCTTTCTGCGAAGCAGTCGATGAAGGTAGAAGTACGTCCCAGGGACATAGCAGCACCATTCTGCTCTTTTACTGCACATAAATATCCGAAGTAAGTAGCCTGAATAGCTTCTTTTACGTTAGTAGCCGGATTGGAAATATCGCATCCGTAAGAAGCAGCCATTTTCTTCATCATCTTAAGAGCTACGATCTGCTCGGAAATCTCTTCGCGAAGACGCATAACGTCGTCGGTCATAACGCGTCCGGTAGAATCCTTCTGAGCAAGTTTGTCTTCAATTAATCGGTCGATACCGTATAAAGCGACACGTCTGTAATCGCCAATGATACGTCCGCGTCCGTAAGCATCTGGAAGTCCTGTGATAATATGGGAAGAACGGCATGCTCTCATATCTTCGTTATAAGCGTCGAAGCAGCCGGCATTGTGTGTTTTTCTATGAGTAGAGAAGAATTCGCTGATTTCGGGATCTACTTCGTAGCCGTTATCGGAGCAAGCTTTTTCTGCCATGCGGATACCGCCATAAGGCTGTAAAGAACGTTTGAACGGTTTGTCTGTCTGGAAACCGACGATCGTCTCTTTGCTCTTGTCCAAGTAACCCGGTCCGTGAGAAGTGATGGTGGATACAACCTTAGTGTCCATATCGAGAACGCCGCCGGCTTCACGCTCTTTCTTCTGAAAATCAAGTACCATGTTCCATAAGTCTTTTGTGTTTTGTGTAGCGTCAGCTAAAAAGGATTCATCTCCATCATAGGGATGATAGTTTTTCTGGATGAAGTCGCGAACATTGACCTCATTTTCCCATTTGCCGCCTACAAAGTCTTTCCATTCTGGTCTCATTTTAAATAAGCCTCCTACTTTGTTATATGATTAGTTTTTAATTATACAATTCGGGCACACTCATTATAAGTGAAAGCCTCTTGCTGCGTCAAGCGACGGAGTGTACTTTTTTAGGTACATTCACGCGTTATGACGGTTTAAATATAAACTTTTTGTTAATATTATTAAGAATTCGGAATAGGTTGCCAGAAGGAGGAGAAAGTATTATACTATTAGTAGTTTTCCCAGAAAACATTTTTTATACAAAAGGAGGTAGAAAAGATGGCAGAGATAACTAAGGATATGACAATTGGAGAAATATTAAGAATAAATCCTAATGTGGCACCTATTCTTATGGAAATAGGAATGCACTGCTTAGGTTGTCCTTCCGCTCAGGGAGAAACATTGGAAGAAGCAGCTATGGTTCATGGCATACAAATAGATGACCTGATGGAACAAGTTGCAGCTGTATAAAGTCCATATGAAAAAGAGGTGTGCCGGTAATCCGATACACCTCTTTCATTTGTGCTTATATTTGACTTAGCGACTGTATGGCATTATTTTTTATAATGGGTTCAAAATGTTCTTCCAAATATGCTTCACTAGCCAGAGCATATTTTTCACTGGTTCCGTATTCGGATAAAATATTACATATTTTGTTAAATTCAACCGGCGTATGACTGCCTTTTGCTACTAACAGCACATAACGGCGATTGGTGTCATTTTTGTATAGGGAATTGCTTCCGCTGTAGTTTGGGGCCAGTACGTGAGAAATCCGAGCAACCACGCCGAGGGAATCGAAGGAGAAGATTCTGGTCAAGTCCTGATTCTCATGAATGGAGAAATCAGGTTTCCTGGCGCCTTTCTTTTGCGATCTGTCTTGATTCGCAGTAACTTCATCCGTATCTTCCTGCGCGCCTGAAAATTTACCATCGTGAATCTTTTTGAACAAATCAAGTACGTCATCCGCACCTTCGGAAAGACTGTCTATCATTTCATCGAGTTCTTCTTCCGTATCGTGAACTGAAGGAGCAAATTTGGAAAAACGCGTATCCAGTTCTTCCGGGTCCTCCACTTTTGTAATGATAAGAACGATACAGTCTGAATTCAGTGGAATTGCTTCTATCATCAGCGGAATATCCTCAGCCTCGAATCCAAATTCAAAGGATGCCTGCTGCATCATATCTCGAAACAGATTTTTCGCTTTTTCGGTTCCGTATGCGAGTTCACTGATCTTTAATTCACGGTCGGCTAAATCTTCTCTGGTAAGTGTACAGCGAATCTGATGGTCGTTAACTTTTTCAATTTTCATGTTATCACATCCTTACTATAAGATACTGCCATTGTTTTATCTTGTGACTAACCTGAACCTATTAACCCTAAAGAATAATACTTTACAGTTAAATGTATATTATACTTAACCTAAGTTTAAGTCAATAGAGTTGATTCAGTGTTTAAAAAATTTTAATAAAAAATGGATTTTCTTTCAAGTTTTACTTGAAATATCCGGAAAAACTGGTTATAATTACTACTGCGGGATGTCTCCGGATAATTAGTATCGAAAGGAGGCATGGCAGTTTTATATATTTATTGTATCATTTTAAAGCATATATTGGAATATCTTTCACAGATTTAATAGTGATTTAATATTTCAATTCTTATCCTTCTATCATATAGTATGGAGGATGTCTTACAAGCTTATGTGCTTGTCCGTCAAATAAAATTTTCCAACTAATTTTTCACAATATTATAATTCGCATATAGTTTTTCAACAGGACAATTTTATTTTTATACCATTTATTTGATACGCGTCCAGACATTCCGTCACTGTCTATTATCGTCAATTTATCAAAAAGTATAAGAAAATTTACAAAAAATATATCACGGTTCTGCTGTTGGTCGTATAAACGGTAACAATAATTCTCTGCGCAAAGATAAGCTTAGGCTTTGTTGCATCAAACAGGAAGACCCCCGAGACTGTAAGGTGCAGAAAATAGGTGCCGAAAGAAATAAAATAAAAAGCCGACAAAAAAGTATTAAAAAGTCAAATTTGGTAATGACGGTATTAGAATAGTTTGTTATAATAAAGGACGATTGGAAGGGAGCTGGATAAATGAAGAAATTGATTCCGGTAATAACTGCGGTCGTCCTTATTATCGTGGTTATTGCAATAAGCGTTGGTATAAAAATTGCGGATAAATACTCGTATTCGAAGGAGAGGGAGAATCTCGACGAATATTTTTCTATAGAAAGCGCCGACGAGGTGCCGATCGTTTTACAGGACGAGCTGATCGAGGAATCTGCCAGACTGATCGAGGGAACATATTACCTCGATTTAGCGACGGTTCATAAATACTTTAATGACAGATTTTACCAGGATGAGAACGAAGGATTTCTGCTGCTTACCCTGCCGCAGGAGACAGTGCGAAGCGAAATCGGCTCTTCCCAGTACAGCACGTCAGCCGGCGATGTTTCCGAGGAATATGTCATTTCCAGATACGAAGGGGATACCTTTTATATAGCTATAGACTATTTAAAAAAGTATGCGAATTTTTCATATGAAACCTTTACGGATCCGAATCGTATGCAGATTTATACGAAGTGGGAGGAACGTAAGACGGCGCAGCTTATCAACGATACGGCAGTGCGCTATCAGGGTGGAGTCAAGAGTCCTATTTTAACGGATGTGGCTGAGGGTGATACTGTGGTAGTCGTCGAGGAAATGGAAAAATGGAGTAAGGTAAAGACTTCTGATGCCTTTATCGGCTATGTGGAGAACAAGCAGCTGGACAATTACGGTTCTCAGTCCCCTATTCCGGTTACGGACTATGAGGAGCCGGTATATACGAACATTTCCAAGCCCTATAAAATCAATCTGGCATGGCATGCCGTTGCAGGAACTGCAGGAAATGACACCCTGGCTTCCGCCTTGGAGGGAACCAAGGGAATCAATACGATTTCGCCTACATGGTTTGCGCTAAGCGACAACGACGGGAACTTTACCAGCTTTGCTGCGAAGGATTATGTGACAAAAGCGCATGAGCAGGGAATAGAGGTATGGGGACTTATCGATAACTTTACTAATAAGGAAACGGTAGATACGTACGAGGTCTTATCCTATACGAGTAAACGTACCTATCTCATTGAGAATTTGATAAGTACGACTCTGGAATATGATTTGGACGGAATCAATGTGGACTTCGAGGAAATCAGCCAGGATGCGGGCGATCATTTCATACAGTTTATCAGGGAACTGTCCGTTGCCTGCAGGGCTAATGGAATAGTGCTTTCGGTGGATAATTATGTTCCGACAGGCTACACGGACCATTATGACAGGGCTGAACAAGGAGTTGTGGCGGACTATGTAGTCATTATGGGCTACGATGAATATTATAAAGGAAGTTCTGAAGCAGGCAGTGTTGCCTCCATCGGGTTTGTGGAGAACGGAATCAAGAAGACGGTGGAACAGGTTCCTGCCGAAAAGGTAATCAATGCAATTCCTTTCTATACGAGAATATGGGAAACGAAGGGCGCCGAGCTTACCAGTCAGGCGGTGGGAATGGATCTTGCGGAGGAGTTCGTGTTAAATCATAACATTGAGACGAGGTGGGATGAGGAGACCTGTCAAAACTACGGAGAGATACAAGAAGGCGACAGCTTCTATCAGGTGTGGCTGGAGGACGAGCAGTCCATAGAGGTCAAGTTGAACATTATGCAGAAGTACAATATTGCCGGTGTGGCGGAGTGGAAATTGGGATTCGAGAAAGCATCCGTATGGGATGTGATCGGGAATTACCTGAACCAATAGAAAGTGTTCATTTTTCTTTCTTATATTTCATAGATTGAAGTAACGGCAGGAATATAAGCGGGATATCAATGATAGATGAAAAACAGAAAAAGATTTTAAGTATTGTGATGGCGGTAATTCTCCTGGTATCCATGTATTTTGTGGCAAGGGAGAGTGCCGCCTATGTTAATGCGGACAAAGTTATCTCGGGGAAAAGCAAGGGCAGCTCCGAGGAAATCTGTGTCGTCATCGATGCGGGGCACGGAGGAGCGGATCCGGGTAAGGTAGGAATTAATGGAGCCTTGGAAAAGGATCTGAATCTTCAAATCGCAAATCGCTTGAAGAAATTCCTCGAAGCGCAGGACATAAAAGTGGTTATGACGAGGACGGACGAGGGCGGCTTGTATGATGAGAATGCTTCCAATAAAAAGGTTCAGGACATGAAGCGCCGGATAGCTATTATTGAAGAGGCGCAGCCGAAAATTGTGGTAAGTATTCATCAGAATAGTTACCAGGAAGAATATGTTCACGGTGCGCAGGTTTTTTATTATACCGGCAGTGAAACGGGAAAGGCTCTTGCTAAGTTGATACAAAATCGTTTTGTGATTAGTGTGGATCCTGAAAATAAACGCGAAGCTAAGGCGAATGATAGTTATTACCTATTAAAAAAGACTTCGGTTCCTATTGTTATCGTGGAGTGTGGATTTCTCTCCAATAGAGAAGAGGCTGAGAAGCTGAAAACGGAGATTTATCAGGAAAAGGCGGCTTGGGCGGTACATATGGGGGTATTACAATATTTGAATTCTCAAAAATAGAGATGGAGGATATAAAAGCATTTTTTTACGGATTTCCAGTGTTGCTTCCATACGCCGGAAATCCGTGCATTTCTATGGCCTTCCTTACGGACAACCGATAATTCTGCTTTGCAGTTCAATAACAATGCTTTAATCCAAATCTAAGGATTGTAAATACTCCCTTCGATATTCAGATGGTGTACATCCTTCAATCTGTTTAAACAATTTTGTGAAGTGAGATGATGTTTTATATCCCACAATGTTAGCAATATAAGAAATATTCAATTCTTGTTTCGTTAAAAGATCTTTTGCATGATCACATCTTGTGCAGTTAAAATAATAAAGCAAAGTTTTTCCGGTACAGCAACCGGGATGACAGCATTGCTTTTAACGGTACATATTATCATTTTTCTGTTCGTAAAAAACAAAAAGGTCAAAACCGGTATCCTGTTGACAATGCTTCCAACAGCGCTTTTAATGCTTTTATTTCCAGGTGTTCTTATTCCGCTTTGCATGATGTCAAGCATGAGATGCATTATGATAATGCGCCCTGCTGTTTATGTGTTGGGAATACTAATTATTGCTTTAATTATTATTAATTTCGCATTGAATAAAAGAGGTGAAAAGCGTGATAATACGGCAAAATAGTTTAGCTGTCAGAAACTTCGTGAGAAGACCATTCAGAACATTTGCGCTGGTTATATTATCAATGCTGCTTTGCTTTTCTATTTTGGGAGGATTTTTGCTTGTAGCAGGATTACGGAGTGGGTTGAATTCGCTTGAGTCAAGGCTGGGAGCTGATATTATGGTGGTTCCATATGAGGCAACGACAAAGACAAATTTTTCAAATATGATCCTCCAGGGTAATCCGGGATATTTCTACATGGATGACTCGGTTGTGGAAAAGCTGTCGGCAATAGAAGGTATCGGACAACTTTCAGAACAATTCTTTCTTGCTTCGGCAAGCTCGAGCTGCTGTTCCTATAAAGTACAGATTATCGGATTTGACCCGGCGACAGATTTCACGATTTTGCCATGGGTACAGCTGTCATATAAGAATGAGCTGGAAGACATGGAAATATTTGTTGGGAACAGCTTGAACGCCTTTGCGGGCGACGAATTAATGTTTTATGGAACAATAGTCCGTGTTGCCGACAGGCTTGACAGGACCGGTACATATCTGGATACGGCAGTATATGCAAATGAAAACACTATAAAAAAGATGATTGCCTCTGCAAAAGAGAGTAAGACATATGATTTTGGAAATATAGATCCGGAAAAAATTGTATCGTGTGTGTTGATAAATGTCGCAGACGGACATTCCGCAGAGGAAGTTGCGAATGATATAAATCTTCATGTCAGAGGAGTAGAGGCAGTACAGACACAAAATATGATTTCGGATGTTTCGGGTAAATTAGTGGGGGTGTCTGATATTGCAGGTGCTCTGGTAGCTGTAATTTGGATTTTAGTGTTGGCTATCTTGGTTCTTTCCTTTGCGATGATATCCAATGAAAGAAAAAAAGAGTTTGCTATCCTTCGAATGATAGGAGCATCGAGAAAAAAGCTTGCGCTGGTATTGCTTGAAGAAAATTTTTTGATTGGTGCTTTGGGAAGTATACTTGGTGCTGCTTTTGCAGTTTTAATGACCGTATTATTCAGTAATTTTATTGAAAGCGCGTTAAATCTTCCGTTTCTCCTTCCGAGCATAGGAAAATTAATCATAATTATCTTCTGCGCAATGATATCTTCGGTGCTGGCAAGCTCGTTGACTGCTGCAATGTGTGCGCACAGAATCAGCAGAATTAATGCGGCACTGATTTTAAGAGGAGATAATTAAATGAATTTACGGGCACAAAATGTCAGCAAGCAATTTATCAGAAAAAGAAATGACAGTAATGTTTTTTATGCGGTGGAAGATGTCAGTATTGAATTGCCGGAGGGAGCAGTTACGGTTCTTTACGGAGCGTCAGGAAGCGGAAAAAGCACACTTTTAACGATTCTGGCGGGTATATTGAATCCTACAAGCGGGCAGGTGTTTTTTGGAGAGGAAGCTATTTATGGGATGGAGGACGAGCAGCTGTCGTTCTTTCGCAATGAGCATATAGGAATGGTGCCGCAGGGGCAGACGGCAATACAATCATTAACGGTATTGGAAAATATCCTGTTGCCCTTTGACTTATATGGAACAAAAAAGAATAAGCAGGCGGCTGAACGTGCGCTGGAATTGCTTAATAAGATTGGGATAGAAGAACTAAAGGATATTATGCCTTCAGAGCTTTCGGGAGGCGAATTGAGGAGGATGGCTATTGCCAGAGCTTTGATAAAGAATCCGGATGTAATATTGGCGGATGAACCGACCGCGGATCTGGATGAAGAGAATACGGAAGAAGTACTGAAACTTCTCAGAACAATAGCAAATCAAGGCAAGGCAGTTTTTGTTGTTACCCATGATAACGAGGTTAGGCGTTATGCTGATACCGTGTATTATTTGAATCAAGGGAGATTGACGAAGGGAGAGTGAGACAGCAATGAAGAATAAGAAAAAAGTTACGCATATAAGAAAAATAGCAATGATAATTATGCTGTTATCATTGGTTTTTGGTTCCGCCAATGTAGTTTATGCCGGGGAATCTTATTATGCAACATGGGATGAGTACAAAGAGTCGGGACAGCCGTCAGCAACATGGAATGATGTGGCGGATGCAATGGATGTGGTATTTGAACATGCAAAAGATTTATATGCCTCCGGCGATGCGACTGAGGCGTACAATTCTGTTAATGATGGTTACTATGGATATTATGAGACAACCGGATTTGAGAGAATCGCAATGGGTTACATATCCGGATCGAGAAAGACGGAAGTAGAACTGCAATTTTCGGCATGCAAGGCAGTCGCAAAAAATGGCGGAAGTGCGGATGATTTTAATGAAGAAGTTGAAACGTTAAAATCCATGATTCGTACCGATGCAAATATACTGGATGGTACTCCGGATGAAAATGAAAGTAATGAAGGCGATACAGATAATGCTTCGTCAGAAACAAAGACTGCTGCGGTAGCTGCATTTACCGCCTGCTTTTCCATCATGATACGTGAAGGGCTGGAAGCAATACTGATTGTAGGAGCAATTATTGCTTACCTTACAAAAGCTACACAAAATGATGAAATTTCGAGAAAGAAAAAAGTTATGCCGGTATATATCGGATCGGTGATTGGTATTATTGCAAGCTTTGTTATGGCGTGGTTATTAAATGTAATTAAACTTGCGAACACTGCGTCGCAGGAAATAATTGAAGGTGTTACCGCATTGCTTGCAGTGGCAGTTCTTTATTATGTGAGTAATTGGATGTTATCCAAGTCGGAAACAGATGCATGGACCACCTATATTAAGAAAAAGACAGAAAAATCTTCAGAAAAAGGAAGCATGTTTGCGCTGGCATTCACCGCATTTTTAGCTGTATTCCGTGAGGGTGCCGAAGTTGTTTTGTTCTTCCAGCCTATGCTTTTAGGAAATAATATAGACATGGTATGGGCCGGCTTTGTTATGGGCTGTGTTTGCCTTGTGTTTATTTATCTGGCAATTCGCCTGCTCAGTATTCGAATTCCGATTAAGCCATTTTTTACAGCTACAAGTATTCTAATGTTTTTAATGTCTATTTCGTTTTTGGGAGCCGGCATAAAGGAATTAATTGAAGGGGATGTGATTACCATGTATTCTCCCTCATGGCTGGCATGGATTCCGACCAATGATTTGTTAGATGTACTTGGAATCTATCCTATTTTACAGACATTGATTCCACAGCTGCTGCTTCTGATTGTAACAATTGTAATATTTGTCATACAGACAAAGAAGAATCGTCGTATTCACATGGAAGCGGAAAAGAAAAGAGAGGAAGAACGAATGATTCAGGAAGCAGAAAAGAAGAAAGAACAGGAAGATAATTTGAAAAAGCTGATTCGTATAATTGTGGACGAAGCTCTGGAAGAAAAAATTAACAATGTTAATTCCTGAAATTAACATAGTGTTAGTTTCAGAATTAAATAAAAAAAATTCATAAGGAGGACATTATGAAGAAAAAAATATTATCTACTATTTTGGCATCAGCCATGATAGCATCTATGGCACTTACCGGATGCGGTGCGACAGAGACACCGGTTGCCGAAGAAAGTACAAGTGCAGAAAGCACAAGTGAAGAAAGTGCTGAAGAAAGTACAAGTGTAGAAAGTGTCGAAGCAAATATTCAAACAGATGCAGCAGCGGCAGCACCTGGAGAAGCAGCAGGCTTTACAGAGTATCCTATATTTGAGGATGAAGAAGTTGGATTTATCAACTTGTCTGCAGTCTATTTTCAACCTGTTCCCATGTCAAACGGAAACGGAAATATTGAGGATTTTAATATCCATTTAGAGGCGGATATTTCTGCACTGCAAAACAATTTAGGATTTGGTGTTGGTGACTGGGTTCCTTACCTTACCGTTGATTACAAGGTTATCGGATCTGACGAAACAGTTGCCGCAGAAGGAACTTTTATGGAGATGAGTGCGTCGGATGGACCTCATTACGGTGCAAACATTGCATTGCCGAATGCAGATACCTATTCATTAGAATTCACTATTCATAGCCCGGAAGAAAATGGTTATTTGTTACATACAGATGCTGAGACCGGCCCTGGCGGATCTTTTGATGATTACTTTGCAGAGGGAAATCTGACCTATACCTTTGAAGGATGGGATTACGTTCCTCAGGAGTGGTAATCTGAAGCTTAAATAAAGCAGTACAGTACGTTGCACCGAAAGTTTTGGTGCAACGTATTTGCTGTGTTATAAGGAGAAAAAAAGTGCTTAAATATTTGGTACAATCAACGGAACAGCTTATTACAATCATGATTATGTTAGGAATGGCGCTTGCATATGCAAGGATTGCATTTACAGAAAAAGGAATTAAAATCATTCGGTACGGTATAATTGCTGGCCTGATCATGTCTGTCGTCATAACATATTTCAAAACTATGACGGATAAAGTGGACACCGGAATGTGGAATCTGCGAATTTATACAGTGTCGCTTATTGCATTGGTATTATTTTTTATATTTACCTATATATCAAAAAAACTTAAGAAAACAGGGGATATTCTGATTCCAGTTGCATTAGCAGTTGTGGTTTGTATGCAGCTTTTGTATTTTCTGCCATTTTTCTTTGAAATCCCATATACAATACTTTTAACGGAGGAAACGTTTTTTGTTACATCGGCAATTTATAAAATGATAGGAACTATTTTGGGATTTTTATTAGTTTTTGTTGCCGGCAGTTCTGTATATAAAAGTGTACTTGCCACATCTAAAAGAAAAGCGCTTTTGTTTATGAGTATTGTAATAACAGTAATTACAATGCAGCAGGTCGCAACAGCATTTGGCATTTTATTGGCCAAACGTATTATAAAGACAAATCATACTCTTTTTGTGATTTCAAAATATACTTCAAATTATAGCAATTGGTTTATTTACACCATAATGATTTTAGGGTGCGTAATTCCCATTATTTTACTGATCGAGAGCCGATTTGTAAACGAACCTTACACAAACTCTGCAGAAAGAAGAAAAATCCTTGCAAAATGGAGAAGCCGTAAAAGATGGAGTATTATAACATTAGCAAGCTTTTTAATAACCATTATAACTTTGACGGCGGTAGAAGCCTATGCAAATAAGGAAATTGAGTTGTCTCCAATTGAGGAAACCTTAATTGAGGATGAAAAAATATTGGTTTCTTTTGAACAGGTTAATGACGGGCATTTACATAGGTTTGGTTATACCACAGAAAATGGAGTGACTATCCGATTTATTATTATACAAAAACCGAATTCATCTACTTATGGTGTTGGATTGGACGCCTGTGAGATTTGCGGAGAAACCGGTTATTATGAAAAAAATGGACAGGTAGTATGCAATTTATGTGATGTAATTATGAATATTAATACGATTGGTTTTAAAGGCGGATGTAATCCGATGGTAATTGAATATGACATTCAAAAGGGTTATATCGTAATCGATATAGATAAATTGTTGGAATTTGAATCGGAATTTAAGTAGGAGGGAAGTTATATGTTTATCAGGATGATTCGAGGTACTTTCTTAAGACAATGGAAAAAAATGATTATGATAGCATTAACGATTGCACTTGGAGCCTCTCTTGCTACCGCGATGATCAGTGTAGTACTTGACGTAGGAGATAAAGTTAATCAGGAATTAAAAACCTATGGAGCTAATATTACGGTAGTTCCAAAACAAACTTCTGTTGTAAATGATTTATACGATGTTGAAGGTGACGAAAGTACCGGAAACTATTTGCAGGAAGATGAACTAGGTAAAATAAAAACAATCTTCTGGGCATTTAATATTGTAGATTATGCCCCTTTTATAAATGCACAGGCAACGCTGGAGGATCAGACAGAGATTACAGTTATAGGCAGCTGGTTTAATCATCATTTGGATCTGCCGACAGGAGAGCAATTGGATGCAGGCATGAGCAGTTTAAGAAGCTGGTGGGAAATAATTGACGGACAGTGGATTGATGAACAAAGTGAAGAGAATGCCGAGGCCGCAATGATTGGAGCTTCTTTAGCGGAGAAACAGGGATTTCAAGTTGGGGATGAAATTCAGGTGATTGGAACAGAGGAAAAGCTCATATTTAAAATTGTTGGAATATTTGAATCCGGCGGGGATGAGGATTGGCAAATTTATGTTCCTTTAAATTCTGCGCAAAAGCTTGATGGTTTAGATGGTCTTATCGATAGTATTGAAGTTAGTGCACTTACAACACCGGATAATGAGCTTGCGGTAAAAGCAGCCAAGAATCCGGAATCTTTAACCGTCAGTCAATATGAGACGTGGTATTGTACAGCATATGTCAGCTCCATCTGCTATCAAATTCAAGAAGTGATTACCGATTCCGTAGCATCTCCTGTCAGGCAGGTCGCCGATTCAGAGGGTGCGATATTAGACAAGACAAAATTATTAATGATTTTAATCACCATGTTAAGTCTTGTAGGGTCGGCACTTGGCATTAGTAATCTGGTAACGGCCAGTGTAATGGAGAGAAGCGGTGAGATTGGTCTGATGAAGGCGATAGGAGCACATAACAGATCTGTAACCGGATTGGTATTAACGGAGATTTTAATAACATCAATTATGGGAGGAATTGTGGGCTTTGTTGCTGGAATCGGATTCTCTCAGATTATTGGGCAAAGTGTTTTCAGTTCTGCAATTACAATACGAACAATGGTAATTCCTATAGTGGCTATATTAGTTGTTATGGTAACAATAGCAGGAAGCATTCCTGCAATCCGGATGTTACTTCGATTGCAACCGGCGGAAGTATTGCATGGAAAATAATGAATGTATTAATGGAGGTAGCAATGATGAAGAAACGGAAAATGTTCTTTCGTATGATTACGGCGTCACTTTTACGCCGTAGATCGAGAATGATTATAGCTCTCCTTGCGATTGCCATTGGAGCTACAATTCTATCAGGATTAGTAACAATATATTACGATGTGCCAAGGCAAATGGGGGCACAGTTTCGTAATTATGGTGCAAACATGATTCTGACACCTGTGGAAGAAAGTTTTACTTCAGAGGATTTGGAGAAAAGTATTGCGTGTATTGCTCAGGAAGATCTGGTAGGAGCGACACCTTATCAATATAAGACAGTGCGTATACATGAGCAGCCTATTCTCGCAGCAGGAATGGATATGGAGGCTGTACAAAAGACAAGTCCTTATTGGTTGATTGAAGGTAATTGGCCTTCTGAAGAAAATCAGATATTAGTAGGAGAAAATATTGCCGGAAACTTGCAATTAAAGATAGGAGATATTGTAACAGTAGGCTATACACCGGAAGATAAAAACCAGGAAGACAGCATAATAGACTATGAGCTTGTCGGCACATTAAAAACCGGCGGATTGGAAGAACATTATGTCTATATTTCACTGGGTGATATGGAAAATCTAACATCTGAAGGCAACAATCTGGATCTGGCGGAACTGAGCATTTTAGCAAGCACAGATGAGTTAAAGGAGTATATGGATGAAATTAATGAATCTGTACCGGAAATAGATGCGAAACTGGTTAAGAAGGTAACGGCCTCGGAAACAACGGTTTTAACAAAACTACAGGCATTGGTCTGGCTGGTTACCGTAATAGTATTGGCTTTAACTATGATTTGTGTGGCCACAACCATGACGGCAGTGGTATCAGAAAGACGTACGGAAATAGGCCTTAGAAAGGCGATAGGAGCTTCAGATACAAGCATTATTAAAGAATTTATGGGAGAGGGAATGTTGCTGGGAGGCATTGGCGGCATTTTGGGATCTGCCATCGGATTTGCATTTGCGCAGGTCGTCAGTGTGAATGTATTTAGTAATTATATATCATTTAGGCCGATTCTTGTACCTATAACAATTATAGCATCTATTGCCGTCACAGGTATTGCCTGTTTATTTCCAATAAAGAGTGCAACCAGAGTAGAGCCTGCGTTAGTATTAAAAGGAGAATAACGAATGAGACTGTTAGAATTTAAAAATGTTTCTAAAATCTATGAGGAGCTGCATGCTCTTGACGATGTCAGCTTTTCCGTTGAAAAAGGAGAATGGCTGTCGATTATGGGACCTTCCGGATCCGGAAAAAGTACCATGATGAACATCATAGGTTGTATGGATAAACCATCTAAAGGTGAAGTACTTCTGGATGGAGTAGATATTGCCAGAGAAAATGCGAAGATATTGACAGACATACGCAGGGATAAGATTGGACTGATATTTCAGCAATTTCATTTAATCAATTATCTCACAGCACTTGAAAATGTCATGGTGGCACAATATTATCACAGCATACCGGATGAAAAAGAGGCACTTGAAGCATTAGAACGTGTGGGATTGGCAGAACGTGCAAAGCACCTTCCCAGCCAGCTTTCCGGCGGAGAGCAGCAGCGGGTCTGCGTTGCGCGTGCATTGATCAATCATCCGGAAATTATACTTGCAGATGAGCCGACGGGAAATCTCGATGACGCAAATGAAGAAACAGTGGTAGAATTATTCCGCAAGCTGCATGAAGAAGGAACCACCTTAATCGTTGTAACGCATGACCCTGAAGTGGGTGAGGTGGCACAGCGCAGGATTATTCTTAGAAATGGAAAAATTGCAAAAGAAGTTGTTAATAAAGAATTTACAGGAAAGATACGTTTTCAATTGTAAAGGATGTGAATAATTATGGGAAAAAGATTACGGTTAATTTTATTAATGCTTTTCTGCTGTGCAGTTACC
The DNA here is from genome assembly GCA_023408815.1 of Bacillota bacterium. Taxonomy (GTDB): domain Bacteria; phylum Bacillota; class Clostridia; order Lachnospirales; family Lachnospiraceae; genus Kineothrix. Next base: position 91,789 of record JAEYJO010000038.1, read on the forward strand.
TTGACAGGCTGTAGTGGAAGTCAAAAAAGCTATATGGATGGTATCTATGAGGGAAAGAGTGAAATCGATAAAAATGATGAGGGCTCTGATACAGATAATGGGTATGGTGTGGTTACGATTACCATTAAGAATAATACAATTGCAGATTGTATATTTCTTACATATGAATCGGACGGTACATTGAAGGATGAAAACTACGGCAAGGAAGGCGGAGAAATTATAAGCAGGGATTATTATAATAAAGCGCAGTTGGCAGTTGAAGCTTGTACAGAATATGCTGATTTACTTATTCAGAACGGAAATCTGGATGAAGTAGATGCTATTTCAGGAGCGACGATTAACTACAATGAATTTTATGAAGCTGTTTATAATGCATTGGAACAGGCAGAGAAAAAAGATTGAAAATTTGTACCAACCGACAGACTGGTTTCTTCCTTGCCTGCAAAAGAGCAACGGAGAATCAAGGAGGTAAATTAAATGCATCTGTATTCAGGAAAAAACATGCCGAAGCGGCTGCAAAAAAAAGCCTGGCTGCTATGCTTTGTTTGTGTTGGGATTTGTATATGGACAGCAATGGGGATATATCGGCAGAAACCGACGATACAGGAACGGCAGAATATTGAGTTGGGCATTCTTTTTAAAAATGAGGAAGATGTGGTTCAGACAATAAGGGATAGTCTTAGAAAACATGATTGGCGTATTATGATACAATTCACGTCTGACGGCGAATACATGGAGGATATCAGTGCATTAGTGAATATGCTCATGCAGCAGGTATTTGCACCAACTGAGCAACCAAAGGAAGGCGATTATCTGAGATACCAATACGGAGGGTATCACTTGTCTTACGGGCATGAATCGTTTAATGACCAATATAACTATGTTTTGTATATTGAACCAATCTATTATACGACTTTAGAGCAGGAAGAACAAACAGATGCCATAGTTACATCAATTTTAAAAGAATTAAATTTCAAATATAATACTTCGGATTATGAAAAGGCCAGAGCAATTTATGAATACCTGTATGATACGGTTGAATATGATCAGGTTCATAAAAATAATGAGTATTATCATTTGAATGCAACGGCATATGGCGCACTTGTCAATCATACTGCGGGCTGTCAGGGATACAGTGTGGCAATGTACCGTTTACTGAAGGAAGCAGGAGTCAACAGCCGGATTTTAACAGGTACCGTAGAATGGGAGGGAAATACAGAATTTCACGCATGGAATATTGTTGAAATTGATGAGAAATATTATAATATAGATGTAACATGGGACAAGCAGCTTGGAACAAATACATACTTTTTGCTGAGTGATTCTTCATTTGCAGATCACATAAGGGATTCTGAATTCAATACAAAAAATTTCAGGGAAATATATAATATGTCGGAGAACGATTTTCTACAATGAATCGCTCCTTCATATCGTTATGGACGTTAAGGGCGGAAAGCGGTGTTTTCAATTGACGGGAAATATCGTATAACGGTTAAAGAGTAAATGGATACGTATATTATCATACAACAGGGAGAAGCCGGAACAGAAGGTGGTATCCCTGTTGTTGCAATTTGGCATACATAAATAGAGACAAAAAAAACCGATTGTGATATACTATACGGGGTGAACTTAAATGGAAACAAAAATAATCCGTGTGGATGAACAAAATATAGATTATGAAGCTTTAAAACAAGCCGGAGATATTATTAAATCCGGCGGTCTGGTGGCCTTTCCCACAGAAACCGTATATGGGCTGGGGGGAGACGCATTGAATGAGGAATCTTCGGGGAAAATATATCGTGCTAAGGGCAGGCCCTCGGACAATCCGCTTATCGTTCATATTAGTAAGCTGGAGGATATAGATCCTATCGTAAAAGAGGTTACACAGGCGGCAAAGCTGCTTGCAGAGGCTTTTTGGCCCGGTCCCCTCACTATCATATTGAATAAATCGGATAAGGTGCCTTATGCCACCACTGGTGGATTAGACACGGTAGCCATTCGGATGCCGGAGCATAGAACGGCACTGGCCTTCATAGAAGCGTCCGGAGGATATATCGCGGCGCCAAGCGCTAACATCTCCGGCAGGCCAAGCCCTACCATCGCAAAATATGTGGCGGAGGATATGGATGGCAGAATAGAGATGATCATCGATGGCGGTGAGGTGGGCATCGGATTAGAGTCCACGATTGTGGATTTGACGGGAGAAACTCCCATGATACTGCGTCCCGGTTATATTACGAAGGATATGTTAGAAAAGGTTTTGGGCGAAGTGGAGGTGGACGGAACCATATTAGGCGATAGCTCGGAAAAGGCGCCCAAGGCGCCGGGAATGAAGTACAGGCATTACGCGCCTAAAGGCAGGCTGACCATTATCGCAGGGCTTCAGGAGAAAGTGGTCCGGGAGATAAATGACCGGGCATTGAGCATGCGGAAAATGGGAGAAAAGGTCGGAATTATCGGAACGGATGCCACCGTTTCCCTTTACAATGCAGATAGCGTAAAAAGTGCGGGAAGGCGGGAGGACGAGGAGTCCATCGCAAGAGCGCTTTATCGGATACTGCGTGAATTTGACGATGAGGATGTAACGGTGATTTATTCTGAGGCCTTCGATGAGACTTCGGAAAACGGGGGAATTGGACAGGCTATTATGAACCGGCTGCTGAAAGCGGCAGGACATCATATAGAAAATATATAGAACAGTATAAATAAGGAGGCGCTTATGTCTATCGCATTAGGATGTGACCATGGAGGATATGGTCTGAAACTGGAAGTTATTAAATATTTGGAAGCGCAAGGTATTGCATACAAGGATTTTGGCAGCAATAGCTTGGATTCCTGCGATTATCCCGAGTACGGACGTGCTGCGGCAGAGGCGGTAGCGTCAGGAGAGTGCGAGACGGGAATTGTCATCTGCACTACGGGGATTGGAATATCCATCACTGCGAACAAGGTCAAGGGCATTCGCTGTGCGCTTTGCTCGGATACGGTTTCCGCAAGGCTGACAAAAGAACACAACGATGCCAATATGCTCGCTCTGGGAGCGGGTATCGTAGGTACCAATCTGGCGCTTGGAATTGTGGATACGTTTCTCCATACGGAATTTTCCGGAGAAGAGAAACACTGCCGGAGAGTCACCAAGATCGCGGCAATCGAGGATGAACTTTTGAATTAATTATAAAAAATGTAACAGCATACACAGGAGGTATTGCAATGGCAAAGGTAGTAATTATGGATCACCCGTTAATTCAGCACAAAATCGGTTATATCAGGAGAAGAGATACCGGGACGAAGGATTTCAGACAGACAATTGGTGAGATTGCCATGTTAATCTGCTATGAGGCTACAAGGGATTTGCAGCTTTCCGATGTGAAAATAGAAACGCCCATCTGCACCGCCACAGCAAAAGCGTTGAAAGGCAAGAAGATGGCGATCGTTCCGATTCTGCGTGCGGGACTCGGTATGGTGGATGGTATGCTGACACTGATTCCGGCGGCTAAGGTAGGGCATATCGGTCTATACCGCGATCCGGAGACTTTAAATCCGGTGGAATATTACTGTAAGCTTCCGGCAGATTGTGCGGAAAGGGAAGTGTTCGTCGTGGATCCGATGCTGGCGACGGGAGGTTCTTCCGTAGCGGCGATCCAGATGCTGAAGGATAAAGGCTGTAAGAACGTTCATTTCATGTGCATCATTGCGGCGCCTGAGGGAATCGAGAAGATGAAGAAGACTCATCCGGATGTAGACATGTATGTAGGCGCACTGGACGAGAAACTAAACGATCACGGATATATTGTTCCCGGCCTGGGGGATGCGGGAGACAGAATATTCGGAACCAAATGAGAATGATTTTTCTAAGGGGGATACATGAAGAGAAAAAACTATATTTCCTGGGATGAGTATTTTATGGGGGTATCGAAGCTTTCGGGGATGAGATCCAAGGACCCCAGTACTCAGGTTGGGGCGTGCATTGTCAGTGAGGACAATAAGATTTTATCCATGGGATATAACGGTTTTCCGGCAGGCTGTTCCGACGATGAATTTCCGTGGGAAAGAGAAGGCGATATATATGATACTAAGTATGCCTATGTGACGCATAGCGAATTAAATGCTATATTGAATTACCGAGGCGGCAGCCTGGAGGGGGCGAAGATATACGTGTCGCTTTTTCCCTGCAACGAGTGTGCGAAGGCCATTATCCAGTCCGGCATCAGGACCATCGTATACGACAGCGATAAATATGCGGATACGCCCACGACCAGAGCATCCAAGCGGATGCTGGATGCGGCGGGAGTGAGATATTACCAGTACCAGAGGACGGGCAGAAAAGTAGAATTGGAAATGTAAAGGGGACCCTTTCGGTCACCGGGCCAAGGCGGGTAGGATAAATGAAGCATACAGGAAAACAGAATATGGCGGCAGTGCTCATCGCAGCATTGCTGGCAGGGGGAATACCCATGACAACTGCGACCACTGCATATGCGACAGATGCTACCAGAAAAAAGTTGCAGGAAGCGCAGGATCAGAAAAGCCAGACGCAGTCTGACTTGAACCAGACGCAGGATGACCTGCAGAACTTGAATCAGGAAAAGGACTCGCTTCAGGGAGCGCTGAATACACTCAACAGTCAGTTGAAGGAAGTCAGCAATAACCTGGAGGAGCTGGAAGCCCAAATCGACGATAAGGAAGCTGAGATAGAACAGACGAAGGAAGACTTGGCAGATGCAAAAGCCACAGAGGAGCTTCAATATGAAAGCATGAAAAAGCGGATTCAGTTTATTTATGAAACCCAGGATTACGTCATGCTGGAAATGCTTTTTGCTTCCGCGAATTTTTCTGATTTTCTAAATCGCAGCGATTATATCGATCAGCTTTCTGCCTACGACAGAAAGAAGCTTAAGGAATATACGGAGACGAAAGAGCAGATCGAGGCGACGGAAAAGCAGTTAGAAGAAGAAAAACAGGAGCTGGGCGACTATAAGGCTCAGGTAGAAGTGGAAAAAAGCCGGGTATCCGGGCTGGTAGGACAGACTTCCACGAATATCGCCGGAAAGAAAAATGAAATATCACAGGCGGAAGCGGAGGCTCTGGCATATGAGCAGAGTATAAAGGAGCAGGAAGAAAATATTGCCAAGCTCCAGGCACAGCTTGCTGAAGAAATCCGACTCTCCCAACTGGCGGCGCAGTCAGCATGGAGGGATATTTCCGAGGTAAGCTTTGCGGAGGGAGACAGGTATCTCCTTGCGAATCTCATTTATTGCGAAGCCGGCGGGGAGGGCTATGCCGGACAGCTGGCGGTAGGTGCGGTCGTTATTAACCGCGTACTTAGCTCCGTCTATCCGGACTCGGTGATTGGAGTCATCTATCAAGGCAGTCAGTTTTCTCCCGTGGCAAGCGGACGGCTTGCGATCGCTTTGGCGGAGGGAAAGGCTACGGCCAGCTGCTATCAGGCGGCGGACGATGCCATGAAGGGAAATACCAATGTCGGAAACTGCGTGTATTTCCGTACTCCCATCGAAGGGCTGAGCGGCATTAACATTGGAGGACATGTATTTTATTAGGCTTTAACATAAAAAGGCATGACAATTCTTTGAGAACAAAGGAATGTCGTGCCTATTGTTAATCTATAAAATATCCTCGATATATTTCTGTAAGGTAGAAAATTTTCCGGCATATATAATCTGAAGCAGACAATTCAGACGAAGCAGGCATTTCTTTATCAAATCGCTCTGCACCAACTCTTTGTCCAAAGCGGTAACCAGTTCGTCCAGATCCACGACCTTCACGAAGCCGTCGGGGTAGATGATGACGTCCGCAAGCAGATCTAAGGTAGTTAAAGTATTTTTGGCTTCATCATGAATATATTCCACAATATCGCAGTACCAATATAAGAGAGAACCGTCCTCGCGGTAGAACTTGCTCACCTTGAAGCCCTGTCCCAGAAAATAACAGGAATAGCCGTGGTGCAGATTTTTTTTCGGCTTTAAAGCGTTCCATTTGGTAATGATTACTTCATCGTTACATGTGACGATAATATCGTCCTTCAGTAAAATACACTCATCCGGCATGATTCTTTTACGGTAAAGAGTAGGGTTTGTCATGCGTCCTCCCAGAATGCCGCAAAGCGAAAAAAGGAGAGTGACAGCTCGCGGCTGATTACGGTTTGCAGTAAAGGTATATATGCTCAAATATTACACTTGCCCCAAACAAAAGTCAAGCGGGAAAGTCAAAAAAGGGAAAAACGCATATGATAACATAAAAAATAATCTTTTTATAAAGGAAGTTGCTCATGTATAATCAAAGAATTTTGCCCTTTTATATGACATATCCGCTGCCCCTCTATTATCAGGAAGAAGATACGGCGATGAGAGATTTGGAGTACTTACAGCAGATGTATCCAATAGAGGCGAAAAAATACCAGAAAGTAGTAGCCAGCATGTTGGATAAGCTGGATTATGAAGGCAGTATGATTTATGACGAATACCCTGATAAGTGGCAGATGTACAGACTATCCCAGAATATCCTGGACGTTATCAGAAGGCAGGAAGAAGATGCCAGGCCGGGTGAGGTTGTTGCGCAAGAGAAACTGGATTCGATTTCCGATGTGGTGCAGATTATTCTCTGCTATGAAGTTTATAAGAGAAGACATAATCGGAGTCATAGTGGTATTTTAAAGTTTTAGTTGTAGTTTTATAGTAAAGTCAGTAAAATATAGTCATGGCATGAATTGCCATGACTATATTATTGTAATTTTACAGGAAAGTGCGTCCTATAAGATTAAAGCACTCCGTGCAGGATGCGCAGCTTCGCGCGCGGAACAAAAGCTGTGCTGTCGAAGTATTAAGTCGTGTGAGTGTGCGGAGCACAGTTTTGTTCTGTAATAGAAATATATGTGTGAAGCATACTGCTGCTTCAGACGTTCGGGAAGAGGATAAAAATGGAAGAATTGTTGCAGGAAGCAATCGGAGAAGGGCTGTACCAGATTATATTAAGCAATCCGACGGATAAGGAAAACATGAGTAAGGTGAAGATACGCCCTGTAATATTGCAGGATAGATTGTGTTTTCAGGTAACCACATATATAGGAGCGCAGGTATTTCACGAGAATTCCGATAAGGAAGCTTTGATAGTACGGATTATGTCACATATGTCGGAAAATTTTCGCCAATGCGAGATAGAGACTACGCAAATAAAGGCCACTGTACTCGTAAGTAAAAAAGGAAAAATAACGATCAATAAAAAGGCGGCAGCAGGACAGAAGAAAATCGATTTGTCCCACAACCGGGCGAAAACATATATTTTGGAAGAGGGAAGGGTAGTTCCTTTCCTCGTGGACCTGGGTGTTCAGACCTTGGACGGAAAAATAGTAAAGTCCAGATATGATAAATTTAAGCAGATTAACCGTTTTTTGGAATTTATTGAGGATATTCTGCCCACACTCCCTAGAGAAAGAACGATTAAAGTCATCGATTTCGGATGCGGGAAGTCATATCTTACGTTCGCTATATATTATTATTTGAAGATATTACAAGGATTAGAGGTGCAGATTGTAGGCTTGGATCTGAAAAAAGACGTGATTTCACGCTGCAATGCCCTCGCTTTAAAATATGGGTATGAGAGCTTAAGATTCTTACAAGGAGATATCAGTACCTTTGAGGAGGCGCAGGAAGTGGATATGGTTGTAACCCTTCACGCATGCGATACCGCAACCGACTATGCGCTGTCAAAGGCGGTGGGATGGAAAGCTAAGGTGATTTTATCTGTGCCATGCTGTCAGCACGAGGTGAACAGGCAGATTGCATGTGAAGAGCTGGCCCCGGCACTTAAATACGGGCTGATCAAGGAGAGGATGGCAGCGCTCCTTACCGATGCGATACGCGCCAATATTTTGGAAGAACAAGGCTACGAGGTACAGATACTGGAATTCATAGATATGGAGCATACGCCCAAGAACATTTTAATACGTGGGATAAGGAAACCGGAGAAAACCGGTAAACGCAGAGAAACGAATGTGAAAAAAATGACAAGCATGATGAATGTGGAAACTACCTTGCAGAAATTAATGCAGTGAAACAGCGTATCTATATTATGAAGTCAATGACCTGCGAGCAGTAACCAAAGCCAATCTGGCTTAGCGCGTTGCTTTCGGGAGAATAAGGAAACGGAAAATGAAGAAAACAGCGATAAAATGTTTATATCTGGCGGCTGTGTTTTTTGTAGCTCTTTTTATTATCAGTGCGGTGGCAAACCAGGGTAATACCGAGATGACGATGGAAATGGGGCCAGCGACATATCCGGTTATCCATATGGTGGTAGGCGGCAGAGAGGTAAACAGTCTGCATGGATATAAGGGAAGCATGGAATGCAGCTACCAAAGGGACAGCATAACGCCCCTCGGACAAGGGAGAAAAGTGAATATTACCGTGGATAAATACGGGGAGACGATAGAGGGGTTGTCGTTTGAGGTGCGAAGCATTGACGGAGAGAGGCTGGTGGAGAGTACACAGCTTACCGACTATCAGGAGACGGAAGAGACCATTGAGGCGGAATTCTCCATAAAAGATTTAATCGAAGAGGATACGGAATACATGCTCGTGCTGCTCCTTGCCGACGGCAATGGGAGGACGGTTTATTATTATACGAGAATTATCCAGACAGAAAACTATTTTGTTGATGAAAAGGTAGATTATGTGCTGGATTTTCATAGGAGAACCTTCGATAAGGAGGCGGCCAAGGAGCTTACCAAATATCTGGAATCCAATTCTGACGGAGATAATACGACCTACAGCAAGGTGACGATACACAGCAGCTTCAATCAGGTTACATGGGGAGACTTGTCCGTAAACAAATTAACGGAGCCCGATATAACAATAAAGGAACTGGCCTCCCAGACCGGAGCCCTGGAGCTGAATTACCTTGTGTCCATAGCAGACGGCAAGCAGACAAAGCTTTACCGAATCAAAGAATTCTACCGGATACGCTATACCTCCGACCGGATTTATCTGCTGGATTTCGAGAGGACGATGAAGCAGATCTTTGATGAAAAAGCAGATGTTTACAGCAACAACAAGATCGATCTGGGAATAATCCGGCTTGAAGACATTGATTTGGCAGAGAGCGACGGCGGAAACGTAGTCGCGTTTACCGATGGGAACCGGCTATACTGTTATAATGTTACCGACAATAAGCTGTCTCTTTTGTTCAGTTTTTACGACGGAAATTATGACGATGAGAGGACCACCTGGGAGAAGCACGAAATAAAGATATTGAACGTGGATGAGGCGGGGAATGTCCAGTTCATTGTCTACGGATATATGAACCGGGGAAAGCATGAAGGAGAGGTCGGGATATCGGTATATCATTTCAGCGGGCTTTTGAACACGATTGAAGAACTGGCCTATATACCCAGTGCAGGTTCCTACGAAATACTGAAGGCGGAGCTGGAGCAGCTTTCCTATATCAATAAGTCGGCAATCTTCTTCTTTATGCACGAGGGCTCCATCTATGCGGTGAATCTGGAGGACCGTACCTGTGAGGTCATGGTTTCCGATCTGATAGAAGGCAGCTATAAGGTATCGGACTCCAACCGGATGGTGGTATGGCAGACCGGAGGGGACCAATATGCCAGTAAAAAACTGATACTTATGAATCTGAACACAAAGGAAAAGACGGAAATAGCAGCAGGTGCGGAAGGGGAAGTATCGGAGGAATATATTGCGCCATTGGGCTTTATGGACGAGGATCTGATATACGGACTGGCTAAAAGCTCAGATGTGGTTCAGGATAACACCGGAAGCATATTCTTTCCTATGTATAATATCAAGATACAGAACGAAAGCGGCGAGGTGCTTAAGACTTACGAACAACCGGGAATTTATGTGGTCGGCAGCGAGATTCAGGGAAATCAGATCAGCCTTTTGCGTTTGGAGAAGGATGAGGAAACAGGAGTTTATACAGAGATTTCTAACGATCAGATCGTAAACACAAAGGTAGAGACTGCTGGAAACAATACGGTAGAATCCGTACCTACGGATAAATTTGAAAAAATAGTGCAGATAGTTGTAAAGAGCAATATCAATAGGAAGACTTTAAAGTGGCTGACACCAAAGGAAGTGTTGTTCGAGGGCGGAAGGGAAATCGCACTGGAAAAAAATGAAACGGAAGCTCCCCGGTATTATGTATACGGAAAAGACGGGGTGGAGGGAATCTTCACCGATGAGGGAAACGCGGTCGATCTGGCCTACGAGCTTTCCGGTATCGTAGTGAATGGAAAGGGTGATTATATCTGGATCAAGGGTAACAGAAGCTTGAAGAACCAGATCATGGCGATCAAAGAGGCGGCGATTACCGAAGAAAAGAACAGCCTTGCCGTATGCCTGGATACGATTCTGCAATATGAAGGCGTAATGCGCAATTCAGAGTATTTTTTAAACAGGGGAGAAAACATACTGGATATTATGAAGAGCAATCTGGAGGGAGTTCAGGTTCTTGATTTGACGGGATGCAGTCTGGACGCTATATTATATTATACGAATAAGGATATACCGGTGCTTGCCACCTTAAACGACGGCAGCGCAGTTTTGATTGTGGGCTTCAACGAGCTCAATACGGTATTGATGGACCCGCTTACCGGTACGATTTACAAAAAGGGAATGAATGACTCGAAGCAGATGTTCGAAGAAAATGGAAATCGCTTTATCACCTATGTTAGGGGTGAATAATGTAAAACTGCATATTTTGGCTGTTCGCAACCGATGGTTGCGGCCATTCAAACTAGAATTGGTAGTGCAACCGGGGGGCAATTTCTATAATTAGTTCAAAGGAGTTCCCGATGTGAAAATTCCAAATGGATTTTTTCTCATTAAGAAAAGGAGAAAGTATTATGAATATTGAAATTGCAAATCGGTTAGTGAATCTGCGAAAAAGCAATAACCTGTCGCAGGAAGCCTTGGCCGAGAAGCTTGGAATCAGCAGGCAGGCTGTGAGCAAGTGGGAAAGGGCGGAGGCTTCACCGGACACGGATAATCTAATATTACTGGCGAGGCTGTACGGAATATCTCTGGATGAGCTTTTAAAGACGGAGGACGAGATTTCACCTCGCAGAGAGGAGACGCAGGAGACTTCAGATTCTGAAGAAGGGATTCCATACAGCGATGATGATGAATACGTTCACGTAGGCTTCGGCGGGGTGCATGTAAAGGATAAGGACGGAAGCGAGGTTCATGTAGGCTGGGACGGCATACATGTGGACGACAAAAAGGGCAGGGATAACGTTCATATCGACAAAAAGGGAGTATATGTAAATGGACAGAAATATGACAAGGAATGGTTCAGACATTATCATCATTTCCCTTTTGCTCTCGTTATCGTGCTGCTTTATGTTTTGGCAGGAGCGTTCTTTAACGCATGGCATCCGGCATGGATGCTATTCCTTCTGATCCCGCTGTGGAACAGTTTCTTATCAGCGATAAAAAATGAAAATATGCATTTTTTTTCATATCCGGTATTAGCTACGCTGCTGTTTTTTTGCGCCGGATTCTTTACAAACGCATGGCATCCGGCATGGGTGATTTTTCTGACGATTCCGATTTACTATCCTTTGGTTTCCTATATGCAGAGCCTTAGGAAGGAGCGCGAATATGAAGAATATCGTTCCCCGTATTCGGATGAAGATACGGAGGAATAGATATGAAAAGAACGTGGATAGGGTTCATCGTGTTTTTATGCGGAGCGCTTGTGATCTGTGCGGCGTCTGCAGTCTATGCAAGGCAGCATAATTATGGTTCTTTTCGCTTTATAGGAGGATTCGGAATGGTAAGCTTGAAAAATACAGAGGAATTTGCGGTCGATGGAATTGAAAATATAGATATTTCATATAGTTCGGAAAATATTGTCTTTCTAAAAGGAGAGCCGGATAAAATCGTTATAAAGGAATATCTTTATGAGAACAGAGAAGATCATACGAGAATGGGAATAGAAGGTAATACGCTGTATGTTAAGAAGAATGAGGGGATGAACGTGACCTTTACTCTGGGCTTTTTGACAGGAAGCGAGAGAATCGAAATATATTTGCCCGAAGCCTTCGGCGGAAGCGTAACGGTCACGGCATCCAGCGGAAATATCACTTCGGATCCGGCATGGAGCTTCAAGGAGTTCCATTCGTATGTAAAAAGCGGTAATATCACCTGTGAATCGATCGAGGCAGAGAAAATTACGGCAGAGACTTCCAGCGGTAATATTTTCTTCGGTATGGCTCAGGGAGAAAGAACGGTCACGGCATCCAGCGGAAATATTGTAGTATCCTCCGGGACAGGAGACACTTATGTGTTCGTTTCCAGTGGAAACATCAAGGTGGAAGGAGCCTCCGGAAGTTTTAAAGCTTCCGCCCATAGCGGGAACATCGAAGCTGAATTGATCAGTCTGGGAAAAACAGTGGAAGCGGAGGCGAGCAGCGGCAACATCCGGCTGATTATTCCCAGGGACAGCTCATTTTCCTATGAAGCAAATGCAGGCAGCGGAAGCATAGATACCGATTTCGATGAATACCTTTCCTACAACAAGAGAGGCAATGCGGCGAGCGGTACCTATGGAGCAAATGCAACGACATCGATAAGGACCAGCACCTCAAGCGGCAATGCGGACGTGAAGTTTCGGTAAATCAGCAGTTATGGAGAGGAATAAATAGCAGTTATTTCATCTAAAGTTTGAAAGGAGCCTCTCGGCTCCTTTTTATGTAATAGGATTAGGGTGTCAAAAGGTCCTTTATAAATACATTCTGGTCAATATGACCAAAACAAAAAGAACGACTGCGCCTATGGAAATATTTAGAAGTTCTTTCTCTGGATATTTGAGCCATAACAGAAAACA
>JAEYJO010000039.1 GCA_023408815.1 Bacillota bacterium
ATGGCTTCTATGACTTGGCCACTGCCTATCAGTCTGTGCACGTCAACTATTGAAAGCGCCGTGTACCGAACGGTACGCACGGTGCTGTGAGAGGACGGCGGTTAGTCACCGCCTCCTACTCGATTAAGATTGGTTTGACGCGAATGAAATCAGTCTGGCCTTACTGTCAAATCAACACTTTCCGGCGTCTGGGCAACGCCCGCTGATATTCTTTTATACGCGACTCCGCAAAAGCGGAGAAGGCATTTTATTTTCTCCCCGAAAGGGAAGATTATATCAGTCGAACAACTGTCATATACGTGCTTGCTCCCCCGAGAAGGGTTGCCGCGCCCAACAGACCGAACAATTGTAGTGTCAGCGTATCTCCCGCAGTCAGTGGAGCAATATAAGACGTAAACAGATTACTCGCCGATGCAACAGGAGAAACGACAGAAGCACCCATCGGTGTACCGTTTTGCAATATCCGTGAGGAAACCGCAAGCGCAGCCGTTGTGGCAACGGCATAGCTGATCAGGTATTCGCCTGTCACCGGTACGGTAAATTCAGTATCCGTACCGTCTACGGTGAACGTGTTCAGGTTCTGATTGTCAGGCAGGGGGACATCGGTACCGCCCAGCACAACGGCAATAATAGCTGAAGTCGTGTTGGCTGCTGACATGCTATCGCTCGTAACGCCAGGGCCGGTAGGACCAGTCGGTCCCGTAGCACCATCAGCCCCGGTAGCACCATCAGCGCCAGTAGCACCGTCAGCCCCGGTAGGCCCGGTGGCACCATCAGCGCCGGTAGCGCCGTCAGCCCCGGTAGGCCCGGTAGCACCGTCAGCCCCGGTAGCACCGTCAGCCCCGGTAGCACCAGTCGGTCCCGTAGCGCCGGTAGGTCCCGTAGCGCCAGTAGGTCCGGTAGCACCATCAGCGCCGGTAGCGCCGTCAGCACCGGTAGGCCCGGTAGCACCAGTCGGTCCCGTAGCGCCGGTCGGCCCAGTCGGTCCAGTCGGACCGGGGGTATTGGGATCTTCGATCGTAACGATTGCGGAACCCGGAGTTACGGTAATATCGAGAGTGGTTGACTGGAAAGTCATAGATTCTCCAAACCCTACATCAGCGGTTCCGGTAGTACCGAGAACGCTAAAAAGCAGTTCTCCTGGGGCCGCGACGCCAGTAGGTCCGGTAGCGCCAGTAGGTCCGGTAGCGCCAGTAGGTCCGGTAGCGCCAGTAGGTCCGGTAGCGCCAGTCGGTCCGGTAGCACCCGTCGGTCCGGTAGCACCTGTAGGTCCGGTAGCACCCGTAGGTCCGGTAGCGCCAGTGGCACCCGTAGCGCCGGTAGGTCCGGTAGCACCCGTAGCGCCGGTAGCGCCAGTAGGCCCAGTAGGTCCCGTAGCACCATCAGCACCAGTCGGCCCGGTAGCACCAGTAGATCCGGTAGCGCCAGTCGGTCCAGTCGGCCCAGTAGGTCCATCAGCACCGGTAGCGCCGGTAGCACCGGTAGCGCCGGTAGCACCAGTAGCACCGGTCGGTCCAGTAGGTCCATCAGCACCGGTAGCACCAGTAGCACCGGTAGGTCCGGTAGCGCCGGTAGGTCCGGTAGGTCCATCAGCACCGGTAGGTCCGGTAGCACCAGTAGATCCGGTAGCACCGGTAGGTCCGGTAGCGCCAGTCGGGCCGGTAGGTCCATCAGCACCCGTAGCACCAGTAGCACCCGTAGCGCCGGTAGCGCCAGTAGCGCCGGTAGCGCCGGTAGCACCAGTAGCGCCGGTAGCACCGGTAGCACCAGTAGGTCCGGTAGGCCCGGTGGGACCGGGGGAATTGGGATCTTCAATCCTGACGATTGCCGAGCCCGGAGTTACGGTAATATCGAGAGTAGATGATTCAAAAGTGATATCTTCTCCAAAACCTACGGTAGCGGATCCGGTCGGGCCTATAACATTAAAAAGCGGTTCTCCCGGAATAAGAACCCCGGTGGGTCCTGTAGCGCCGGTAGCACCCGTAGCGCCGGTAGGTCCGGTAGCACCAGTAGCACCGGTAGCGCCGGTAGCTCCAGTAGCACCCGTAGCCCCGGTAGCGCCGGTGGGTCCAGTAGGTCCGGTCGGTCCGCCGGAAGGTCCCGTCGGCCCGGTTGGCCCGGTCGGTCCCTGAAGCGTGGATGCTGAAAGCGCATTTCTCAGCTTAGAATTTAAAATAACCTGATTTTGGGCAGCACTGTCCAAAATAGCGAGAACATTTTGATTAACTTCAATGACTTCTTCGATAGTTGCATTAGGGCCGGTTGCACTGGGAAGTGTTCCTACTGCAAATTGGATTTTTTCGCCTTCGGCGTTCAAAATATGACTTAATCCTAGTTCTTCCAGAGCGATGGAGGCTAAAATATAATTGATAGCATCATCTCTGCTGATCGGAGGGCTTACCTCCGGAAAGATTGGTAATGACATATTTTCATCTCCTTTTGGTATTGTAATTATTTTATCCTCATTTTATAGTATGCATATGTATATTTTTGTTGTCATATTTTGTCGAGTATGCTCATATACTAATAAAATAGCATCTTCCTGCATTGCAATCACTTCCATTAATCGATATTGTTGATTTCTTCCGTTTGTGTTAAAATACCGCTAGATATGATATTCGCTCCAACAGGAGAGGGTGCACACCTACAGATTAAAAAACAGAACGGAGAAAGTAAGTTATGGCTAAGTTATTGACATTAAACTTGGATGATACCGAAGAAGTGTGTAATGTTGGAAAGGCGTTGTCGACGCCGGTAAGGCTGGATATATTGAAGCTTTTACATGAAGAAAGCCTGAATATAGGAGAGATAGCAGAGAAGCTTGGGATACCGGCTTCCAGCGCTGCGCTTCACGTCAAGGTTCTGGAGAGAGCCAAGCTGATCAATGCAGAGGTTCAGCCGGGAACAAGAGGGGGTGTGCGCTTGTGCAGCAGGAAGAACGATTTGGTTACTATTGGGATGAGCGGTGCAATGAAGGGCGTGAATATGGTGACCAGCGTAAGCATGCCGATTGGCGCCTATACTGATTGTGAGATGTATGCTACTTGTGGAATTGGAGATGAGACCGGGATCATTGGAAATGAAGACCTGATAGCCTGTTTCTATATGCCGGAGCATCTCGGAGCGCAGATATTATGGAGTTCTGCGGGTTATGTGGAATATAAATTCCCGAATCAGCTTCCGAAACAGGCGGATCTGAAAAGTCTGGGAATATCTTTGGAGATTTGCTCCGAAGCGCCTAATTACAGAGAAGATTGGAAGTCGGATATTACTATGTGGATTAACGGCGTAGATTGCGGAACGTGGCGGAGTCCGGGAGACTTTGGGGCCAGAAGGGGGAGAATTACCCCGACCTCGTGGTCGTCAGGAAGTACACAGTATGGACTTCTGACCACATGGGAGGTTAGAAGAGACGGCTGTTATATCAATGAAAGCAATGCAGGGAATACTACTATCGAAATGCTGAAGATAGAGAACGGAGCTCCTATAGTAATCCGCATCGGAAATAAAAAAGATGCAAAATATGTAGGGGGATTTAGTATCTTTGGAGAGAAGTTTGGCGACCATCCGCAAAATATTGTACTTAGTATAGAATATTAGTGTGGAAAACGCTATGTTATTTTTTATGATAGCCAGTCCTGAAATATGGGGCTGGCTATTTTCCTGTGAATAAAATACCATTCATTGACAAGATCGCACACGATCGGATAAGAACTATATTTGTCAATATAAACGGAAAATATGTTTAAATAATATCGGCGAAAGTAATTTTAAAACATATTAAAACATAAAATGAAATTATAAAACATGATATTAATAATAAAAACGCATAAAAAAATAAAAAATTATATTGATATTTTAGATAAAATGTATTATTATATAAATTATTAAAGCATAAATATTGTTTTTAAATAAAAGGATAAATGAAATGTAAAAACAATATATATGTTTTTAAATGTCTTTGCAAAGCATTTACATAAAACAAAAAGAAGGAGAGAAAAAGTTATGGCAAAAAGAGCAGTGGCATTATTTCTGGCAATGGTAACGAGTCTATCTTTGGTTGCATGCGGTTCTGGTTCCAGTACCGAAACGGCAGGAGAAACCACTACAAACGGTGGGGCAGCAGAAACACAGACAGAGGAAACGGACGGTTCTTCGGAGGAGCAGGCATCTGTGGCTCCGGGCAAAAAGGGGGCAATCGAGTTCTGGACGGTTTTCACAGGTGCAGACGGCACTTCCATGCAGGCTATGGTGGATGCTTACAATGCAACGAACCCTGACTATACGGTAAATCACCGTGCAATTGAAGCTAACGATTTATATTTAAAGATGCCTCTGGCAATTCAGACAGGTGAAGATGTACCGGATGTAGCGATTAACCATATTGAGAGAGTCCCTTTATTCCAGGAAATGGGGCTTCTTGATGATTATAGCACCGTAATTGGAGATTCCAATATTAAAGCGGAGAACTATAACCCCAAAGCATGGGCAATGTCAGATATAGCAGGCGGACATTATGGTATTCCTCTCGATGTTCATTCGTTCTGCCTCTATGTAAATATGGACTTATATGAAAAGTATGGTAATGGAGTTATGGATGACGGAGTGCTGACATGGGACGAAGTGAAATCAGTGGGTGAAGCATGTAAAGCAGATGGCATTACTCCTCTTGGAATCACTTGGCAGAGGGTATACTTCCTGTCTTCCTATGCACAGCTTGGAGGAACTTTAAGTACGGATGGAAATGTACCGGATTTCAACAACGACAAGGCTAAAAAAGTCTTTGATACATGGACAGATTTAAATGAGTCAGGCTACATACAGAAAGACGGCGATGATCCCTGGCAAATGTTCCTTGGCGGCAATATCATGTTTTGCCCGGAAGGTATTTGGATGTATAACAACATAAAAGATACGGGACTTAATGCAAAAATGTTCGACTTCCCTGTATTTGATGCAGGAACAAAGGGTAACTGGACATCTTCTCATCAGTTTGTACTTCCCAAGAATCCGAACAGAGATGAAGAGAAAACACAGGCAGTTCTTGATTTCATCGATTTCATTGGAAATAACAGCTTAGAATGGGCAAAGGCAGGTCAGGTACCGGCACACGTAGCGATTAAAGACGTTGCTGAATTCCAGGATATGCCGCAGGCTTTCTTTGCAGACGAGAATGATGAATTAAAGATTTACGATTACAAATATTATGGATACGCAGTAGAAGCATTAGACAAGATTACCGGAGAAGTATTATTTGGACGTATGACAGCAGAGGACGGTTTAAATCAGGCAGTTCAGGAAACTGAAGGCCGAATCGAGATGGGCGAGTAAAATATAAAAGGGGATGCCGCAAATGGATGGATATACCAAAGTAGTATCCCCTTTAAAAAGTAATAGGAGATGATGAAAATGCAGAAAGTGAAAAAAAGAAAGAAGCTTAATATTACTCCGTACCTGTTTATTGCTCCTCATGTAATTTTATTTATTGTATTTTTTTTGGCGCCGATGGTTTACGGTATTTATGCATCCTTTACAAAATGGGATTTGTTTACATCGCCAATTTTTGTAGGCTTGAAAAACTATAGTGTATTTTTGACGAATACGGAATCCGTTTTTTACAGGCAGTTTTGGAACGGTCTTAAGAATACAGTAATTTTCGTATTGATTTGTGTCCCGTTTCAGCTCGCGATCCCCTTGGTGTTGGCGCTGTTGTTAAATAAAAGGCCAAAGGGACGTAATATATTTCAGGGAATATTCTATATGCCGACACTATTTTCCATTACTTCTGTGACGCTGACATGGCTGTTTATATTCAATCGTTCTCTCGGATTGTTCAATAAGATGTTCGGGACGGATATTAACTGGTATGCTGAACAGCCCTGGGCGTGGATTACAATTGTGGTAACTACTATATGGTGGGGGATTGGCGGCAATTTGATTATATATGTGGCAGCACTGTCAGGAATTAACAAGGAGGTTTTGGAGGCGGCGGATTTAGATGGCGCGAGCGGATGGAAGCGTTTGCGGTATATCATAGTCCCCTCCATTCAGTTTCCGCTCGTGTATACCCTCATTGTGTCGGTAATCCAACAATTTAATATCTATGGTCAGCCGCTGATACTGACAGCAGGCGGTCCCAGTGAATCCACCTTTGTTTTAATTATGTATATTCGTAACTTAGCCTTTGGTACAGGTAAGTCGGCAGCGGGCATGGCCAGCGCAATGTCAACTTGTCTGGGGATTATCATAGGTAGTGTGGCTGTGGGGCAGCTGATACTGTTACGAAAGAATTCAGATTAAGGAGGATATCATGAAAAAAATTAAGAAAAATGAGGAAGCTTCTTTTACATATACAAATAAGAAAAAAGATGGATGGATTGCCTTTGCTATTTTGATGATATTCGCAGTAATTACTTTGATACCTTTAGGATACGCTGCAGCAGCTTGGTGAGATTAACAAACGAGCAATTACTTCTATCGACATTATTTATGAACAGACGAATACGACCAACGCTTCTGCTGTGAAAATTAAGGAAGCAACTACCTTGATTTCTTCCATTGCCGATGAGACTAATCTATTATCTTTAAATGCGTCTATAGAAGCCGCAAGAGCAGGAGAAGCAGGAAGGGGATTTGCAGTTGTTGCAGCACAGATACAAAAGCTGGCGGAACAGTCCAACAATTCAGCTAGTGAGATTGATAAAATTATCCATATGCTGATCGAAGATTCCCAAAAGGCGGTTAGGACAATGAATCAGGTAAAAGAGATTATGAAGAACCAAAGTGAAAATGTTACTAAGACAGGCTCCGTTTTTACACAGGTTACCGAAGGAATCAACAAGTCCATCAGCGGCGTCGGCGAAATCGCTCATAAGACCGCACATTTGGATGAGGCACGTACCAGTGTTGTGGATATTGTTCAGAATCTCACTGCCATTGCACAGCAGAATGCAGCAAGTACCGAAGAAACCTCTGCGGCTGTCATTGAAGTCAGCGATATTATGAATGAAATCAGCGGAAACGCAAAACAATTGAAAGAAATTGCAGCGGTGCTGGAAAATAATATGTCTTCTTTTCGGCTTTAGAAACCATTAAATCAAAAATATAATTGCACAAAGAAGTAAGAGGTAATGTTAAATGGATGCAGTTGATCTAAAAAGAAGAATGAAAATAACATTCTTGTTCTCTCTATGCCTGTGTTTTGTCACAGGATGCGGCAATAAGGAAAAGTGGTCGGAGGAGGATGCCGGGCAGTTGTATCAGGCGGACCCGACAATCTTTTTTGAGAAGGGTACTTATTATCTTTATGGTACAAATGAAATGGACACATCGCAGGGCTTTCGGGTTTACACGTCAAAGGATCTTATGCATTGGGTGAAGCCTGATAACGGCGATAAATTAGCATTAAAAAAAGGTGAGTCATTTGGCGGCGGCAGTTTTTGGGCACCGCAAGTCTTTTCATATAAGGATTCATATTATATGGCATATACGGCAGATGAACAGATAGCCATTGCAAAGGGTTCAAGTCCGCAGGGACCGTTTACTCAGGAACAGATACGACCGCTGTTCCAGAACGCACAATATAAAACAATTGATCCTTTTGTTTTCTTTGATGATGACGGGCAGATTTATTTGTATTATGTGAAGCAAAACGGAGGGAACAATATTTACGCGGCAAAAATGAAGGAGGATTTATCCGGAATAGAAGATAATACGGAAACTGCTTGTATCGCAGCAACTGAATCGTGGGAAAATACGGCGAATGCGTCATGGCCGGTAACGGAAGGGCCTACGGTTATGAAAGAGCAGGGTACCTATTATCTGTTTTACTCTGCCAATGATTTCAGGAATATTGATTATGCCGTGGGCTATGCAACAAGCCAAAGCCCGCTGGGACCTTGGGAAAAGCAGGAGGGGCCGATGATAAGCAGAAATAATATACGTGCAAATGGTACGGGGCATGGGGACATATTTACGGGAGAGGACAATCAGCTATATTATGTGTTCCATACCCATTACACGGATTATCAGACGCTGTTAAGGAAAACAGCGATTGTTAAACTTTCATATACATCTTCCGGAGAAGGCTCGGGGTCGTTTGCTGCTGATACAGATAGCTTTTACTATGCCCGGGAATATACGAAGAAATCTGATTAGAATACCTTCGTCGTCCACTTCGTGCAATCCCACACGTCGGTAACCAGCCCTTCGTAGAACTCGGGTTCATGGCAGACGAGGAGAATACTTCCTTTGTATGCGGCAAGGGCGCGTTTCAGCTCCGCCTTTGCGTCCACATCCAGATGGTTGGTAGGCTCATCCAGCAAAAGGATATTAGTCTCCCGGTTAATTAGTTTACATAATCTGACTTTCGCCTGCTCTCCGCCGCTCAGTACTTTTACCAGGCTTTCGATATGCTTCGTAGTCAGTCCGCATTTGGCGAGCGCAGAGCGCACCTCATACTGGGAATAGGAGGGGAATTCCTTCCATATTTCCTCTATGCAGGTAGTAGTAACCTTCTGGTCGGCTTCCTGTTCGAAATAACCGATGTTCAAATAATCGCCCTGAGTAACGCTGCCGGACAGAGAGGGGATGAGTCCGAGGATACTTTTTAGCAGGGTGGACTTACCGATGCCGTTGGCGCCGATGAGGGCAATTTTCTGTCCTCGCTCCATTTCCAGGTTTAAAGGGGAAGAAAGCGGCTCCGTATAACCAATTACGAGGTCCTTGGACTGGAAGATATATCGTCCGGGGGTTCTCGCTTCCCTGAAATGAAATTCCGGCTTGGGCTTCTCGGCCGCAAGCTCGATCACATCCATTTTATCCAGTTTCTTCTGGCGCGACATGGCCATATTCCTCGTAGCCACTCTGGCTTTGTTGCGTGCCACGAAATCCTTCAAACCCGCAATCTCCTTCTGCTGCTTGTTATAGGCAGCCTCTAACTGAGACTTTTTCATGGCATATACCTCCTGGAACTTGTCATAGTCTCCGACGTAACGGTCCAGCGACTGATTGTCCATATGGTATATCAGGTTGATGACGCTGTTTAAGAAAGGTATATCATGAGAGATGAGGATGAACGCATTTTCATAATCGTTCAAATACCTCTTCAACCATTCGATATGCTCTGCGTCAAGATAGTTTGTGGGCTCGTCCAAGAGAAGGATATCCGGTTTCTCTAACAAAAGCTTTGCCAGCAGTACCTT
This sequence comes from Bacillota bacterium, assembly GCA_023408815.1. GTDB lineage: Bacteria > Bacillota > Clostridia > Lachnospirales > Lachnospiraceae > Kineothrix. The sequence continues at coordinate 9,204 of JAEYJO010000039.1, forward strand.
GGTTCTCTGGCCGCCGCTTAAATCGGTAACATCCTTATTAAGCCCGATATCGGTAAGGCCCAGCGCTCGTGCGACCTCCTCCACCTTGGAATCGATCATGTAGAAGTCGTGCATGGTGAGAAGCTCCTGAATAGTGCCGAGGTCTTCCATATATTGTTCCAGCTCACCCTCTGTGGCTTCGCCCATCTTATCGCAAATCTCGTTCATTTCGGCTTCCATTTCAAAGAGAAAGGAAAAGGCGGAGGATAGGACGTCGCGAATCGACATTCCTTTTTCCAGTGCGGTATGCTGGTCCAGATAGCCTACGCGTACATTTTTTGCCCACTCGATTTTTCCTTCATCGGGCATGAGCCTGTTCGTAATAATATTCATAAAGGTAGATTTACCTTCTCCGTTGGCGCCGATCAAGCCGATATGCTCCCCTTTCAATAAACGAAAGGACACGTCGTTAAAAATGGCTCTGTCGCCAAAGCCATGGGTCAGATTCTCCACGTTCAAAATACTCATAATAATCACCCTGCCTTTTTCATAGTCTGCAAACTTTGGGCCGTATGTGCGAGCACATATCAGACACAATATTTGCAAGCATAATATACCTGCTCAGCTGTTCGTTCGATATCATGCGGTAAATATAATTTACTGCAATTCGGACATAAAGCCGAACTGTAATAGTATAGCATATAGCCGGTGTTCGTGACAATTATAAAAAAATAACACCTAATTAAAAAATGAAAGACTGAATAAAAACGTTTTTATTTATATGATGATACTACCATCGATCGACAATGATTCAACAAGGAAAGAAGAGGGCAGAAGCATTATGAGATGTATTACGACAGACTACTTGAAGAATGAATTTTGGAAGGAAACAGATATGCCGGTAGGCAAGACAGAGGATTTCGCGCATTTGGTAAATGTTTATCCTGATCTGAAAGGGCATGTGATACAAGGCTTCGGCGGTGCATTTACCGAGGCCAGCACCTATAATTATTCCAGGCTTGGGGAAGTAAATAAGCGGGCGGTGATCGAAGGTTACTTCGGCGAGGAAGGGCTCAGATATAATATAGGGCGTACTCACATTCATAGCTGCGATTTTGCGCTTGGAAACTATACTTATATTGAGGAGGGGGACACTAAGCTTAAGAGCTTTGACATCGCACGCGATAGAGAAAATATGATTCCCATGATAAGGGATGCGATGAGGGAAAGCTCTTCCAAGCTTTATTTTCTGGCTTCTCCGTGGTCTCCTCCGGCATTTATGAAGACCAATGGAGACATGAACCATGGAGGTAAGCTGAAGGAGGAATACTACGGTGCCTGGGCTGGCTATATCGTCCGCTATATTCAGGAATATGAAAAGGAAGGGATCAAGATCAGCTATCTGACCGTTCAGAATGAGCCTATGGCCGTGCAGGCATGGGATTCCTGCATCTATACCCCGGAGGAGGAGGCGCTGTTTTTGAGAGAGCATCTTGCTCCGGCGTTGGCAGCAGCTTCTTTGAATCACGTGAAAATCTTTATATGGGACCACAATAAGGACGAGGTTTACGACAGGGTCAAAGCGGTATTTGCTTCTCAGAAAACTTTAGACGAGGTGGCGGGAGTAGCGGTGCATTGGTATACGGGAGACCATTTCGAAGCGTTAGAAGCAGTGAAGAAAAGATTTCCTGAAAAGTCCCTTTTCTTTACGGAGGGCTGCGTGGAATATTCCCGCTTTGCGGATTCTTCGGAGGTAACAAAGGCTGAGATGTACGCCCACGATATGATCGGTAACTTAAGAGCGGGAGTAGAAGCCTTTTTCGACTGGAACCTATTGCTGGATGACAAGGGCGGGCCCAACCATGTAGGAAACTTTTGTGCAGCCCCTATGATGTGTGCGCCCGGAGAGGATATTATCGAAAAGAGGCTTTCTTATTATTACATAGGACATTTCAGCAGATACATTAAGCGCGGAGCGAGAAAAATAGAGACCAGCCGCTATACCGATAAAATAGAAACGGTCGGCTTTTTAAATCCTGACGGAGAGAGGGTGATCGTCCTCCTCAACAAATCCGAGTCCGCGGCAGAGGTAACTCTTCGTGAAAACGGTCTGGGCGGACAATTTACGCTGCAGCCTCATACGATTTCCACCATTTGCTACGGTGCCTGATTTTTATAAATATACAAAGCTAAAAAAAAGACACCTTTTTAAAAAATGGAGCATTAAAAACGTTTTTATAAAATCATATAATGGAATCATCTACTAAATTAAGTATGAAAAAGGAGGATATGAAATGAAGTTTAAAAGATTGACGGCATTAATGCTTGCCGGAATGATGACATTATCTCTCGCAGCATGCGGAGGAAGTGCCAGCGAAACAACAGGCGGGACGTCCGGTACGGAGACGGCGGACAGCGCGGAAGAAACGACAGATGCGAAAGGCACCGACACCGCTGCGGGAAGCGGCGATAAAATCGTAGTATGGACGCTGGCAGCAGACTTAGAGCAGTTTGCGGCACGTTATACAGAAGAAACGGGAAATGAAGTAGAGGTAGTAGTAATCGCTCCGGCAGATTATTCCACGAAGCTCACCTCCGCGCTCGGTGCGAAATCGAGCGAGGTAGATGTAATCGTAGGCGAGCCCCAGATGCTTCCGAACTTCTTCGAAGCAGGATTTTTTGATGACTTGTCACAGTACAACGTAGACGACTATAAAGACACTATCGTAGATTATGTATATGAAGCGGGCAAGGATGCGCAGGGTATCCAGAGAGCGCTCAGCTATCAGGTAACCCCGGGAAGTATCATTTACCGCCGTGACCTTGCGAAGGAAATTTACGGCAATGACGATCCGGAATTCATCTCAGAAAAGTTCAAGGATTTCGATACCATTCTTGCAACCGCGAGAGAAGTAAAGGATGCGGGCTATAGAATCTTCTCCGATACAGGGAATTTAAGATGGTATGTAAATACGCAGGAGCCTTGGGTTAAGGACAGTGTCCTGAACTTAAGCGATACGGCCAAAGCTTATATGGATACGGCAGCTACTCTGTATCAGGATGAGCTGGTAGCTTTTGCTCCTGAATGGTCGGCTGCATGGTATGCTTCCATGGCGGGCGAGCTTCCGTTGAATGCAGGCTGGAGTGATCTGGCAGAGTTGGAAGGTGCTGAAATGACACAGGTATTTTCCTATTCCTTGCCTTCCTGGGGTGCTCTGATCGTTCGTGATAACGCAGCGGATAACAAGGGTAACTTCGGAATCTGCAAAGGACCTTCCTCTTACTTCGGCGGCGGTACCTTCCTGGGAATCAACACATACAGCGAGAAAAAGGATGCAGCCTGGGACTTTGTAAAATATTGTACCTTGAATGACGAAACCGCACAGTGGTGGCTGGAGAAGTCCAATGGCGATGTTGTGTCCAACACAGCAGTTCTGGAAGCGAACAAGGATTATACGAACGAATCCTTCGGCAATCAGAAAACATATGAGTTCTACATGGGAGAAGCTCAGGATATCGATTATTCCGTAAAGACGAAATATGATGATACCATCGGCGGCTTCTGGGGAGCATCCATCGAAGCGGTACAAAAGGGTGAGATGACGAAGGAAGAAGCAATTGAAGATTTCTATATGCAGGTAGAGGCCACCTTCCCTGAAATTACGGTAGTAAGATAAGTAAAAAATAAAAAGTTACTGCTCGGGAATCACGGGTCATGCCGTGATTCCTGATTGAATGATAAAAAAAGATGGAAAAGAAAGCGGGTGGAAAGGTGAAGGCAGCGGATAAAACGAAGAAAACAAAAGGGCTTCACAATCGGGATAACATGGGGTACGCATTTATTGCCCCCTTTGTTTTGGTGTTTCTTACATTTAATATCTACCCTGTAGCCCGTACTCTGTATTTGAGCTTTACGGATTACAGCGGCTTCAACGTTCCTACTTGGGTAGGACTTACCAACTACATAAGGGTATTTAAGGACAAATTACTGTGGGAGGCATTCGGAAATACGGTAAATATATGGAGCATCAATATTATTTTACAGCTTGGCATAGCGTTTCTGCTGACAATAGTATTCAGCGACATGAAGTACCGGACGAGGGGACTGAGCATTTTCAGGGCTTTGTTTTATCTTCCGAACTTGATTGCAGCCACCTCCGTGGCTTATCTGTTCAAAACGATGTTAGACTGGAAATTCGGTTCTTTCAACCAGATTTTGAGGGGCCTTGGAATCGTAAGTGAGAGTGTGGACTGGATGGGAACTCCTCCTCTGCTTCGTACGTCGGTGGGAGTCATCGGTGCGTGGATGTGGTTCGGTAATTCTTTCATCATGCTTATGGCAGGTGTTCAGGGAATTAACAGGGATTATTATGAGGCCGCAGCTATCGACGGCGCAGGAAGGTGGAAGGTTTTTGGGAAAATAACAATTCCTCTTTTGAAACCGATTATGCTTTATGTAGCGATTACTTCCTTAATCGGAGGTCTGCAGCTATTCGACATTCCTTATCTGATGACCTTAGGCCAGCAGAAGCAGGTGCGTGCAGTAAATACAGCGGTTATGCATTTGTATACGATGGCGTTTAAGAACAGACAGATCGGATATGCAGGCGCTATAGCGTTTATCCTTTTCTTCATTATTTGTATATGCTCCATCTTGGTATACCTGATGATGTACTCAAAAAAAAGGAAGGAGGAGGATTAAATGACAAAGAAAGTGAATCAAACGATTATTTATCTGCTGCTCCTTCTGCTTTCGACGATATGCCTTCTGCCCTTTATCATGATGTTAGTAAACTCAACCAGAGAGGGTACGGATATCATGAAGAGCTTTACCCTGATCCCCAGCGATTATCTGATGAAGAACTGGGCGGTAGTCAAGGCGAATCTGAATATTCCAAGGGGCTTTGCCAACAGTATCTTCATCTCGGTACTCAGCACGGTGTTAGCGGCTTATTTTTCATCGCTTACCGCTTTCGGCTTTGCTTTTTACCGTTTTAAGGGAAGAAAAGTGATTTTTACCATTATCATTGTTTCCATGATGATTCCGGCACAGCTTGGACTTTTAGGTTTTTATGATTTATCAACGAAGCTCGGACTGATCGACAGCTTTATTCCGCTTATCGTTCCGTCCGTCGCTTCTCCGGCAACGGTGTTTTTTCTCAGACAGTATTTGCTTTCAGTTATGCCCAAGTCGCTGTTAGAGGCTCCGAGAATCGACGGGGCAAACGAGTTCTATATCTTCCATAAAATAGGACTTCCAATTATGTCGCCGGGCATTGCCACCATGGCGATCGGTATCTTCATCGGCTCGTGGAACAGCTACCTGCTTCCGCTCGTTATACTGAATTCACAGAGGAAATTTACGCTGCCCGTTATGATTGCTTCACTCAATTCGGTGAGGGATATCGCCACCAATATCGGCGCTACATATGTGGCAGTTGCAATTTCGGTTGTTCCGATTATCATTGTATTCTGCTTCTGCTCGAAATACATTATCAGCAGCATTTCGTCGGGAAGTGTAAAGGAATAATATATTAGCCTCCTTGTTTCTTTATGGACAATTTGATATATTGGACATAAAGAAACAGGAGGCTGATTTGGCTAAGTGGAGAGCAGTATGACAGAAGATATGAAAAAGGATTCCGATAGAAAACGGATAAGAATTTTGGCAGGTGCCCTGCTTTTGGCATTGGGACTATGGGGATGCGGTGCGATGGAGAACGCAGGAGAAAAGGAAGGAAAAAGCTCTTCCTCAAATGTGACGGAAGTGTCGGAAACGGAAGGTAAAGAAAGCATCTCCTTGGATTGGTATATCAATTTCTCCTGGTTTACAACTCCGTGGGGCGGTAACGCCGTTTCCAGAAAGATTACGGAGGATACCGGAGTAAACATCGATTTCATCACGCCAAAGGGGAACGAGTCGGAGAAGCTTAATGCTCTCATTTCCTCCGATACGCTGCCGGACATCATTACGCTTGGCTGGTGGGAGCCGCAGATTGACGAGATGATTAACCGGGATATGGTGTATGCCCTGAACGAGCTGGCGGAAGATTATGATCCGTATTTCTGGCAGGTGACGGACGATAAGGTGTGCGACTGGTATACGAAGGAGGACGGCAATATCTATTGTTATCCCAACTCCAGCTATCTGGCGGAAGATTACGAGACTTACGGCAATATCGGCTCCAACCAGACTTTTTTGGTACGCAAGGATATATACGAGGCCATCGGAAGCCCTGACATGACTACGCCGGAGGGCTTCATGGAGGCGGTGCGAAAGGCGGCGGAGATGTTTCCTTCGGTAGACGGGCAGCCGCTAATCCCCATTGGTGCCCATGCGTTTACCGCCAAGGGCTGTGATTCTTTCGACCAGTTTCTGCAGAATTTCCTTGCGGTTCCCTATGAGCAGGATGGAAAATATTATGACAGATTTACGGATGAGGAATACATCAGATGGATGAAAGCATTCAGGCAGCTTGGAGAAGAGGGGTATCTGAAGGAGGATATCTTCATCGACCAGAGAACCCAGATGGAGGAGAAGATAAAGCAGGGGAGGTATTTCTGCATGATTTACCAGCGGACGGATCTGGATGCCCAGCAGAAGGTGCTTTACAAAAATAATCCTGAGAGCATCTATATCGCGGTGGACGGTCCGAAGAATTCTGCGGGAGACGACTATATGCTTCCGGGTCCGGGAATCACCGGCTGGACGGTAACCTTTATTTCCAAGAACTGTGAATATCCGGACCGGGCGATTGCACTTTTTAGCTACTTCATCAGTGAGGAAGGGCAGAAAGCGACGTACCTGGGCGTGGAAGGGATAACCTATGACGTGGTGGAGGGGGAACCTGTACTGAGAGAGGATGTAAGGAATCTCCTCAACACGGACAGGAAGGAATACGACAGACTGTACGGCGGAGACGACGCCTACTGGATGTTCCAGAACAATGTGATGCAGCTTCAATGGAAGCCGCCGCTTTCAGAACCTCTCGGACAGCTGGAAGAGTGGACTTACCCGTACACACATTATTTGGAGCAGTATACGATAGACCTTGAGACGGACTCAAAGGTGGGCTATGCGGACATGAAGATACAAGATCTTTGGGGCCGCTATCTGCCCAAGCTGCTGCTTTCTTCCTCCGATGAGGAATTCGACAGCATCCTGGAGGAATTTGTGCAAAAGAGGCAGGAGCTTGGATTTGCCGCCGTCATGGAGGAAAAGACGAAGCGGATGATCGAGGCTAAGGAGAAGCTTGGAATTCATTAAAGGGATGGAAAATGGAAACAGATGAAGCGGATAAGAGAAAAATGGCAGGGTCTAAAATTAAATATAAAGTTTACGGTTATCATCATTGCTTTCGTTATCGTGCCCATCGTCTTTTTTTCCATGTACCTTTTTTACAGCATGGAGGAAAGTGCGGTCAGGGAAAAGCGAAGCAGTATGGAATACAGTATGGAAAGCAGCTATACCCGGATACTGAAAAACGTGGATTCCATCAACATGTCCACCCAGTTTTTCTTAAGCGATGCCTTTTTGACGGATTGTCTGGGCAGCATTAAGAATGGACAGCCAATGAGCACGGAGGAGCTGCGGGAATTTTATAATGTCAACATCGCCTCTTTGGAGAGAATGGTAAACAGCAATCCCTACCTTTATCAGATCCGGGTCTATGCGGACAGCAATTCTCTTCAGGAAATGATGCCTATTCTCTATAAAAGGGAGAGAATGGAGCGGCTTGACTGGGCCGAAGATGCGGACATTTATGGCTGGAAATATGATTACACAGATATGATTTTCGACTCCTATGTGATGGACCAGAATAAAAAAATAATGTCTCTCATAACACCCATCGAGGATTTTGAAAACGGCAATCTGGGTGTGCTGGAGGTAGCCATGTCCATGGACACTATGTTTCCCGAGCTGTATGAGGATCGGCCGGGACGGTGGAGCTGTTTTGCCGACGATGGCGGAGAACGCCATTACGGCACGGAAAAGGACAATCAGGACAGTTACATAGAATATATTTTGAAGAATACGGTTTCCGGGGGAAAAGAAGAAAGCCATACCTATTATACCGAAATAGATGGGGAGCCTTTTGTGGTAGGATTTCTCCCCGTAAAGGAGCTGTCAGGCAGTCTGATCTATGTGGACAGCATCGCATCGGAAATTGGAAGGATCCACAATATGCGGGCATTTTTCATTCTTATCATGGTGGGGATCCTCATGTGCCTGATTGTTCTTATCAATTTCGTAGTAAAGAGCCTTTTGAGCCAGTTCTACAGCATACTCTTTTCTATCAGGGAAGTGCAAAAGGGTGATCTGGGCGTGGTGATCGAGGGCTGCGGAACCGATGAAATGGGAGAACTGGGTACTCAGATAAACAAGATGCTTCTGCGGATCAGGCAGCTTATGGATGATAATATCAACAGAGAACGTCTGGTGAAGAATTCGGAGATTAAAGCTCTCCAGAATCAGATCAACACTCATTTCATATACAATGTGCTGGAATCCATTAAGATGATGGCGGAAATCGATGAAAAATACGAAATATCGGATGCAGTGACCTCCCTTGGAAAGCTGCTGCGCTACAGTATGCGCTGGGTGTCCGGGAACGTGACGGTGGAGGAGGAAATCGACTACATCAAGAACTATCTGGCGCTGATCAATCTCCGCTTCGACTACGAAATCTATCTTTCCCTGAACATAAGTGACATTATTTATAAGCAGGAGATTCCCAAGATGTCGTTACAGCCCATTGTAGAAAACGCGATTTATCACGGCATAGAGGAAATGGCGGAGGATACCAGCATATATGTTAAGGGCTTCGTGAACGGCGACGACTGTATCATAGAGATAACGGATGCCGGAAAGGGTATGAGTGAGAAGGAAGTAAGCGAGCTTTATAAAAAGATTTCGGGAGAAATCGAGGCCGGCGGCTCCGGCAATGGTATCGGCTTAAAGAACGTACAGGACAGAATAAAGATGAGCTTCGGGGAACGCTACGGGATTGAAATAGCCTCCAAACTAGGCTGTTACACAAAGATCATGGTAAGGATACCCTTACGGAAAAAAGAAGGACTCTAATGAATACATTACTCATTGTAGAAGATGAAAAAATGATACGGCAGGGAATTAAGACGATGATACAGCGCTCCGGTGTTCCGGTGGATACTATTTTAGAGTGTAACAACGGCCAGAGTGCTTACGAGATGCTGCAAAGCCAGAAAATAGATGTAATGTTCACTGACATCCGTATGCCCAAAATGGACGGGATAGAGTTGGTCTCCGCTGTTCAGGCGCTTCCCCATAAGCCTCTTATCGTGGCGGTCAGCGGCTATGACGACTTTTCCTATGCGGTGGAGATGCTGCGGGGAGGAGTTCGGGAATACATTTTAAAGCCGGTGGAACGGGATAAGGTAAAAGCGATTCTCGAGACTTTTCAGAACGAACTCCTTCAGAGGGAAGCGCAGGAGGCTGAGCTGAGAAGTATTGGGAGAAATCAATTGAAATATGTGATGACGTCGGACGTGACCCGCAAGGAAATGCAGATGGTGGCAGAGTGGTTCGAGGAGATGCCCGTCAGCAAGGACTATTATATTCTCTGTACGCAGATGCAGGAGGGGCCGGAAGCTTCCGGTGAGAAATTCATGTACTGGAAAGACATAGAAAAAAGTTTAGTTTACATAATTATGGGAGCTGAGAAAGAACGGTTCCTTAAGGAGGAATTGTCCGGATGCCATACGGGAATCAGTAAAAGATATCAGGGCATGGAATATTTAAAAGCTGCTTACAAGGAAGCAAAGGCGGCAAGGAAAGAAGCTTTCTGTACCGGGCGCTATGAGGTGAACTTCGAAGAAATACGCACGGATGCGGATAAGCCTAATACGGAGAAGATGCGCCAGATTGCCCAGCAAATCGGAACCAGCAGGATCGAAGAATCATTGACCAGTATAAGGCAGATCGTTAAGGATACGAAGAGAAAGAAATATTCGGCAGTCACCTTCGAGGAGGACATTCTGTCACTGATCGATTCGGTAGTGGGAATCTACCAGAACGTGATGCAGCAGGCAGCGCAGGAGGCCGAAAGGTTCAAGGATATTTACAGCTTTCCCGATATCGATTCCTTTACGGAAGAATTCACCGGCTGGCTGATGGAATTTCACGATAGGCTGGACGAGGAGTTCGACGATTATAAAAACAAGCAGAAGATGCAGGAGGCTATCGGCTTTATTCAGGAGAATTTCGATAAGGATTTGAACATGGCGGTGGTTTCTAATCACGTATCCATGAATTATTCACTGTTTTTCTATGTGTTCAAACAATATACGGGCAGGAATTTCGTAAATTACTTAAAGGAATTCCGTGTAGAGGAGGCAAAGAAGCTCCTTGCACAGACGGAAATGCGAGTGGTGGAAATTAGTAAAAAAGTGGGTTACGAGAATGAAAAGCACTTCATGAAAATTTTTCGTAACGTATGCGGAGTATCTCCTACCGAGTACAGAAAGAACATGCATGCGGCAAATAATTCATAAAAAATGAGTACCATCACCTGACAAGTGATGGTATTTATTAAATATTAACAAAAACGAGCATTTCGTTTGTATCATATGTGACAAAAAAACGAAAATTTACGAAAAAACTGTTGCAAATTGTTAGGCGGAATGCTATGCTTTATACATGTTCGGAAACGTTACCGATAACGATACCGAAAACGGTACCAAAAAACTTATTCACAAAAAAAGGAGAGGTATTGATTATGAAAAAGAAACTGATTAGTGCATTACTTTGTGTAGCGATGGTTTCTTCCATGCTGGTTGGCTGCGGCAGCACTGCAGCAGAAACACCTGCGGCGACAGAAGAGACGACGGCGCCTGCGGAAGAGACAACGGAACCTGCAGCGGAAGATGCGGCTCCGGCAGAGGAGAGCGCATCGGCAGAAGGCGGAAGCGTATACTACCTGAACTTCAAGCCCGAGGTCGATGAGCAGTGGCAGGAAATCGCAGCGGCTTACACCTCAGAGACTGGTGTAGAGGTTAAGGTCGTAACTGCGGCAAGCGGTACATATGAAGAAGTATTGAAATCTGAGATCGCAGGTCAGGATGCACCTACCCTGTTCCAGATTAACGGACCGGTTGGTTACAATAGCTGGAAGGATTACTGTCTCGATTTATCCAGTTCCGAGCTTTACAGCGCTCTTTCCGATAAGGGCCTTGCAATTAGCGGCGAAGATGGCGGCGTATATGGCGTTCCTTACACGGTAGAATCTTACGGAATCATTTATAACGACGCGGTTATGCAGGCGTATTTCGCGCTGGACGGAGCAAAAGCAGCAAGCGTTGACGAAATCAATTCTTTCGACAAACTGAAGGAAGTTGTAGAAGATATGACAGCGAAGAAAGCGGACCTGGGTATTGAAGGCGTATTCGCTTCCACCTCTCTTCTTCCCGGTGAAGACTGGAGATGGCAGACACACCTTGCAAACATTCCGGTTTACTATGAATACAAAGACAACAAGGTAAGTGACATGGCAGCTATCGAATTCACATATTCCGATAACTACAAGAACATTTTCGATTTATACATCAACAACTCCACCGTTGCGCCCGGACTTCTCGGAAGCAAGGCAGTTACGGATTCTATGGCTGAGTTCGCGCTCGGACAGTGCGCTATGGTTCAGAACGGCAACTGGGCGTGGGGGCAGATTTCTACAGTAGAAGGCAATACGGTAAAGGAAGAGGATGTTAAATTCATGCCCATCTACACAGGCGCTCCCGGCGAAGAGAATCAGGGACTCTGCACCGGTACAGAGAACTTCTGGTGCGTAAACAGTCAGGCTTCTGAAGCAGACCAGAAAGCAACGTTAGATTTTGTTAACTGGATGATTTCTTCAGACGCAGGCAAGGACTATATGGTTAATTCGTTAGGAAACTCCGCACCGTTCACGACCTTTGGCGATGATGAAAAGCCGACCGATCCTCTTGCAAAAGAAATGTATCGTTATATGGAAAACGGAAAGACCAGCGTAACATGGAACTTTACAACCTTCCCCAGCCAGTCGTTCAAGGATGATTTCGGCGCAGCTCTTCTCGAGTACTGCAACAATAATATGACATGGGATGAAGTAAAAGACCTGGTAGTTACGAGATGGGCAGAGGAGAAATCCGCAACGGCACAGTAAAGAACAAAAGTGTGCTTCGCCCACATTCCTATTGCAGAAAAAGGATTTGATAAATATCCCGATTCAGAGTAGTATATACACATAAGATTAATATTTTAATGAATATTTGTTTATCAGCAAGTTGAGTAAAGGGACACTTCGCAGCCTCGGCTGCGGAGTGTTTTTCAAGATTTGCGAAGAGGAGGACGGACTATGGAAAAGACATTAAAAAAATATTTTTTGATATTTACCCTTCCTACAGTAGTAGCCTTCGCGTTTGCTTTTATTATTCCCTTTGTGCAGGGGGTGTATTTATCTTTTTGTAAATTCACCACGGTAAGCAATGCGAAATGGGTAGGGTTTGATAATTACAAAACGGCCTTCTCCGGCGGGCAGGGATTTACAAGCGCCTTGGGCTTCACAGTGGCATTTACGGTAATCAGCGTATTGACGATCAATTTATTTGCATTCGCGATTGCACTATTACTTACGAGAAAAATTAAAGGAACGAATATATTCAGAACTGTATTTTTTATGCCGAACTTAATCGGCGGTATTGTGCTCGGCTATACATGGCAGCAGATGATTAATGCTATTTTATATAAATATGAAACGACGATCGTATCCAATGCGACCTACGGTTTTTGGGGCTTAGTGCTCCTTATGAATTGGCAGATGATAGGCTATATGATGATTATCTACATCGCCGGACTTCAAAATGTGCCGGGAGATTTGATAGAAGCAGCGAGGATAGATGGAGCGACGCCATGGCAGACCTTGATCAAGGTTAAAATCCCGATGGTAATGTCCTCCGTTACAATTTGTTTGTTCTTAACGCTGTCGAACAGCTTTAAACTGTTCGATCAGAATAAGGCACTTACTGACGGCGCGCCGATGAAAAAGACGCAGATGCTTGCGCTGAACATTTACGAGACCTTCTATGGCAAGACCGGGTATGAAGGCGTTGGTCAGGCCAAGGCAGTAGTATTTTTTATCATAGTGGCGCTCATTGCGTTAGTGCAGTTATCGTTTACTAGAAGTAAGGAGGTAGAGCATTAATGACGTCGGCAAAAAGCAGATTTTCCAATAAAATATTTTTTGTTTTGTTAAGCGTTTTGACAGTCGCGATACTTTATCCCCTGCTGTTTATTTTGAATAACTCCTTTAAGGGGAAATTTTTCATCAGCAAGGACCCTTTTTCCCTTCCTGATTCGGAGACTTTTGTAGGGCTTACAAACTATGTGAACGGCTTGATTAAGACGGGGCTTTTCAAGGCCATCGGCTGGTCGTTTTTCATTACGATCATTTCCGTCGGACTGATCATACTGTTCACCTCCATGACCGCATATTACATTACGAGGGTAAAATCCAGGTATTCCACGATTCTGTATTATATGTTCGTGTTTTCCATGATCGTACCCTTCCAAATGGTCATGTTTACGATGACCAGCCTTGCGGATAAGTTCCATTTAAGAAATCCTTTGGGAATGTGTTTATTGTATCTTGGTTTCGGGGCGGGATTGTCCGTATTCATGTTCGCGGGCTTTGTGAAATCCATTCCATTAGAAATAGAAGAGGCGGCCATGATCGACGGCTGCAATCCGTTACAGACTTTTTTCGGAGTGGTATTCCCGATACTTAAGCCTACGGCGATTACGGTGGCCATTTTAAATGCGATGTGGATATGGAACGACTTCCTTTTGCCCTATTTGGTAATCGGTATCAGTACGCAGTATAAGACGATTCCGGTTGTGGTACAGATGCTCGTGGGTTCTAACGGAAATAAGGATATGGGAGCGCTCATGGCGATGCTGGTATTGTCGATTATTCCCATCGTTATATTCTATCTGACATGTCAGAAATACATTATCGAAGGCGTTGTAGCCGGAGCGGTGAAGGGTTAATGGGAGGAACTATGAGAAAAGGCGGCATTTTATTACCGGTATCGAGCATCCCGTCTAAGTACGGCATCGGTACGTTTTCCAGACAGGCGTATGAGTTCGTCGATTTTTTGGAAAAGGCAGGGCAGAGATATTGGCAGATACTTCCTCTCGGTCCCACAGGGTACGGGGATTCTCCGTATCAATCTTTTTCCACTTTTGCAGGAAATCCGTATTATATAGATTTGGAGGCTCTCGTTAAGGATGGCTGGATTACCGAAGAGGACTGTAAGGCATGCGATTTCGGAAGCGATGACATGTATGTGGATTATGAAAAAATCTACCTGTCGCGATCAAAAATATTGAAAAAGGCATATAAGAAAAGCAAGATAGCAAAGAATGAGAAGTTTCAGGGATTCAAGAAGGAAAATGAGCACTGGCTCTTCGACTATGCACTTTATATGGCGGTGAAAAATTCCTTCAAGGGCGTAAGCTGGATAGAATGGGATGAGGATATCAAGCTGCGCAAGGCTTCCGCTATGAAGGCCTACGAGGAAAAATACGCGGAGGAAGTGGAATTCTATGAATTCCAGCAATTCCTTTTTGCGAAGCAGTGGTTTGCACTGAAGGAATATGCCAATAAGAAAAATATAAGTATTATAGGAGATATTCCTATTTATGTAGCTTTTGACAGTGCGGATACATGGGCTAATCCGGAACTGTTTCAGTTGGACAGTACTTGTACTCCTATCGGGGTGGCGGGCTGTCCGCCGGACGCTTTTTCCGCCACCGGCCAATTGTGGGGGAATCCTCTCTATGAATGGGAATACCACAAAAAAACGGACTACGAATGGTGGATGCGCCGGATCACCTATTGCTATGTGCTTTATGATGTAGTAAGGATTGACCATTTCAGGGGCTTTGACGAATATTATGCCATTCCCTACGGCGATCCGACCGCAGAGTTCGGAGAGTGGAAGAAGGGGCCGGGCTTCGACATTTTCAAGGTCATGAAAGCGAAGCTTGGCAACAAACCGGTGATTGCAGAGGATCTGGGCTTTCTTACGCCAAGCGTTATCAAGCTGGTAAAAAAGACCGGCTATCCGGGGATGAAGATTTTACAGTTCGCCTTCGATTCGAGAGAGGAAAGCGACTATCTTCCCCATAACTACACGAACAATTCCGTAGTCTATACGGGAACTCACGATAACGATACGACGGCAGGCTGGTATACCACCTTCAACAGAAGAGATAAGAACTTTGCCAAGCGGTATTTGAACATCAAGGCGAAAAAGGATATTCATTGGGACTTTATCCGCGCCGCGTTAGCCAGCGTTGCGGACACGGCGATCATTCCGGTTCAGGATTATCTTGGCCTTGGCTCGGAGGCGAGACTCAATACGCCCTCGACCTTGGGTGATAATTGGAAATGGAGGCTGCTTCCGGGTCAGCTTGAAGATGAGCTGGCGGAAAGGATCCGGAAGATAACAAAGCTATACGGAAGAATTTAAATGACGGGGATATAGGAAAAATGTGGAGGGATGTATCATGCCTGAAATTACTATAAAGGATATTGCAAAACAGTGCGGAGTAGGCATCAGTACGGTTTCCAGAGCCATCAATAATCATCCGGACATCAATCCCGAGACGAAGAACATGATTATGGATGTGATAAAGGCTACGGGTTTTGTCCCGAATAACAGCGCGAGGAATTTGAAAAGAATCGATGCAAAAAGCATTGCGGTGCTCGTAAAGGGTATTACGAATCCGCTTTTTTCCGATATGATCAAGGTGATCGAAGAAGAGACGCAGAAGAAAAAGTATTCTCTCGTGCTTAAGCATGTAGAATATTACGAGGATGAGGTGGACGTTGCCTTAGAGCTGGTAAAGGAAAAGAGACTTCGTGGAATCATTTTCCTGGGAGGCTATTTCTTCCATTCGCAGGAGAAGATCGAGAACCTCACGGTACCTTACATATTCAGTACTATAGGAACTGCCGTGCCTGAGAATATCAGCAGAGTGTTATATTCCAGCATAGCGGTGGACGATAGAAAGGAAAGCTATATCATGACCGCTCATCTTATCGGTCTTGGACATAGGAATGTAGCGATTCTGTCGGCAGAGTCCGAAATTAACAGTATCGGACAGCTTCGTCTGGAGGGGTACAGGGATGCTCTTTCGGAGGCAGGTATTGCCTTCAATGAGAAACTTGTGCGCCGGGTAGAGGACGACATCGAGCATTATTCCATGGAAAACGGATATATTACGGCGAAAAAGCTCATTGAATCGGGAGAAAAATTTACTGCAATATTTGCCACCGCGGATATGCTGGCGGTGGGAGCATGCAGGGCGCTTTTGGAAGCGGGCATGAGAATCCCGGAAGATGTCTCCGTTGCAGGATACGACGGCATAGACGTTGGAAAATATTATAATCCGGCCATTACTACCATCAAGCAGCCGGTTAAGGAGATGGCAAAGACTACCATCAAGCTGCTGTTCGACATCATTGCCGGCCGGAAGTCCTATGAACACATCGTATTTCCGGCAGAGCTGATCGTGCGGGAATCCACTGGACCGGCGAAGGGCTAAATCAAGTTGGAATTATAGTATTTATGGTCGTAAGTCACATCCTCGCCGAACCATTCGGGCGGGAGAAAAGACCCCGCTTCCTCCACCGTGGAGAACTCTACCTCGGCGATAACGAGGGGAGCGTGCGGCTCGTCGAAGATGTCCAGCTCGATGGTAAGTGAAGAACCGTCTGCGGGAATTAAATATCTTCGTTTGGATATCGTATTGCCGTCGCATTTTTCGAGCAGATGATAATAGGATTCTTTGTTTAAGGGCAGGTTGTATTCATCCCTTGCAAAGAGTCCTTTTCCTTTATAGGTCATATAATATTCCTCGTCCTGTTTCCTGATCCGTATGACGGGATCTACGTTAAGATAAGCCTGCTCTATATGGTGAGACGGATAAGAACTGAGGTTATCGGGTAATTCTTTTATTGTGAACTTTCTTTCGATTTCCATGCCGTTCATTATGGTGTTTGTTCCTTTCTTAGGGATTATAAAATTATTATACTACTACCTATCTTTAATTGGAAAGCAGCTTATTGACAATTCGTCCGATTTATTCCATAATATTTTGTACAGATACCCCTAAGGGTATGAGAAAGGTATGGTATTAATATGAAACAGTGTATGGATTCTGATAATCTGCATCGGCGCCTGAGCAAGATCGTTGGTCAGGTACAGGCAATTGACAGAATGGTGGACGAGGATGTTCCTTGTGAAGATATACTTTCGCAAATCAATGCGGCGAAATCTGCTCTCCATAAAGCTGGACAAGTAGTTTTAGAGGGTCATATTAACCATTGTGTAAAGGATGGAATCGAGCACGGTGATGCCGACAAGACGATAGCGAGTTTTACAAAAGCGGTGGAACGTTTTGCCAATATGACTTAATCGATAGGAGAGGAAAACCGGCCCAAAAGATGGGCCGGTTTTTTAATGAGGTGCGCCCGGCGGGCGCACGTTTCAACGGGTGAAAGTCCCGAGTCCGCCCGGTAGTGGGAAGGACATAGCCAATGGCAAGGGTGTCGTGGGTGACTGCGAATCTGAAGGAAGCCGGATGGCA
>JAEYJO010000044.1 GCA_023408815.1 Bacillota bacterium
CTTGAACACTTCTATTCTAACGGAAAGGTGATTTTTTTGTATAACAATCGATGCGCACCCGCATAGCGGGTGGTTTTTTGACTTCGCACGCTTTGCGCACTCAGCCAGGCTAAAGCCATAAATAAAAAGGAGCTGTGCAAGGCTTATAACCCTTTACAGCTCCTTCCTCATAATATAAACTTATTAATTCTATTTATTTGATACCGTAAGGTTTTTTAACGAGACATCCAAAATAGGGGCCGAATGAGTCAATGCTCCGCAGGAAATATAATCGACACCGATTTGAGTCAGTTCGCCGATGCGCTGCGCCGTCACATTTCCGGAACATTCCGTTTCCGCCCTTCCGTCAATTATTTTTACAGCCTGTTTCATCATTTCTAAGCTCATATTATCCAGCATAATGATGTCCGCCCCAGCTTCCAACGCTTCCTCTACCATTTCCAGACTCTCTGCCTCTATTTCTATCTTTCGCACGAAGGGCGCGTACTCTCGTGCCATTTCTATTGCCTTTCTTACTCCTCCGGCCGCCGCTATATGATTGTCCTTCAGCAAAATACCGTCGGAAAGATTATAGCGGTGATTGTATCCGCCTCCTGCCTTGACAGCATATTTTTCGAATATTCTCATGTTAGGTGTAGTCTTTCTCGTATCCAGCAGCTTAATCCTGCTTCCGCTTAACATGTCTGCTATGGAACGGGTATAGGTGGCGATTCCGCTCATGCGCTGCAGATAATTAAGCGCTGTCCGCTCTCCTGAAAGAAGCGCCCTCACATCCGCATATAAGTCAGCGAGCAAGTCTCCTTTTTTTACCAGGTCTCCATCCTTCACATACGCTTCTAATCTGGCGGAAGGATCCAAAAGCTCGAATACCCGTAAAAAGACGTCCATACCTGCTATGACACCATCCTGCTTGCATAAAAGCTGAACCTTACCCTCCTTCTTCTCCCGAATGACCGAATTGGTTGATACGTCCTCACTGGATATGTCCTCACGCAGCGATTGTAATATAAGGTTATCCGCATTTAATTTGAATGTGATTTCGTTGTTCATTTTTATTCTCCTTTTCTATCTCCTCTAGAATCATTTTTCTATTTCTTTCCTTAAGACGCTCATAATCGGCATATACCGTAAGGTCTACCGCTTCTATGGAGTAGTTTGTCTTTTGAAATGTGGCAGAAATATGCTCTGCCGCTTCTTTGGCGAAGACCAGGCTTTCTAACAGCGAGTTGCTGGCGAGACGGTTTGCTCCGTGTACACCGTTGCAGCTCGTCTCTCCCACGGCATATAAATGCTCCATAGAGGTCCTGCTTTCAAGGTCCGCGGCGATTCCTCCCATAAAATAGTGCTGGGCCGGAACGACAGGAATACTATCCTTAGTAATATCGATTCCCTCCTCCATACAACGGGCATAAATATTAGGAAATCTATCCTTAATGACTTTACTGCCCAGATGTGTCACGGACAGCCAGACATGCCTGCTTCTATCTATTTCCATCTGACGGAGGATTTTCTGGGTCAGCAGGTCTCTAGGCAGGAGCTCGTCCACGAATCGCTTCCTGCTTGCATTCAGTAAATAAGCCCCCTCTCCTCTTACTGATTCAGAAATAAGGAAACGCCTCCCCGGTTTTTCAGAATAAAGGGTGGTCGGATGGATTTGTATATAATCGATGTTTTTTAACAGAACATTATGCCCCAGTGCTGCTGCCAGCGCATCTCCAGTCAGATGGGGATAATTTGTGGAAGCCTCATATAAGCCTCCGATTCCTCCGGTAGCCAATACCGTATAATCGGAAGAAAGCCGCATGAGGCCGCCGTCCTTCGTACGGACGACAATACCGAGACAGCAGTTATTATAGGATACCAAATCTATCATTTCCAAATACTCCATAATAGTGATATTCTTTTTCTTCGCGGCCTGTGCCAGAAGCTTTTCCGTAATCTCCCGTCCGGTCACATCTTTATGATATAAAATTCTTGGGGCAGAATGTGCACCTTCCTTCGTATAAAGAAGGGCCCCGTCCTTTTGCTCGAATTCAACCCCATAGGAAATCAAATCATCTATAATCTCCGGTGACTTCCTTATCATCTGCCGCACCGCAGACCGGTCATTCTCGAAATGTCCGGCTTTCAGCGTATCTGTAAAAAAACTGTTATAATCCGCTTCCGATTTCAGCGTACAGATGCCGCCCTGGGCCAAATAGGAGTCGCTCATTTTCAGAGAACTTTTGGTAATCATCAAAATCTGCTTGTTTTCGGGCAGGTTAAGCGCACAGCATAGTCCCGCTGCCCCCGTTCCTACTATAATAATATCCGTCTTAGTCTTCATTTCCCATCACCTTATTTCGACATAACCATCATTTTTTCCAAAGCCTTATTGGCATTGCTCTGCATTTCTTCGTCCAGTGTAACGAGATTGTCCGCATTTTCCAGCTGTTCTAAAATCTGTTCCACCGTTATTCGTTTCATATGCGGGCAGAACTGCCTATGTCCTACCGAATAGAACCTTTTATCCGGATTCTTCGCTTCCAGTTCGTGCAATATACCCATTTCGGTGCATATGAGTAAGACCTTCGCATTGCTTTTCCCCGCATAATCGATGATTCCTGAGGTACTTCCGATATAATCCGCCATTTCCAGCACATCCTGCGTACATTCCGGGTGGGCAAGAATTAATGCTTCCGGGTAAAGCTCCTTGGCCTTTTGAATATTTTCTTTTTTGATGCTCGTATGTACATGACAGAATCCATCTCCCAATATGAAATATTTCTCGGGAATCATGCCCGCAATATATCTGCCCAGATTAGCGTCCGGGATAAAATAAATATTTTTGTTGGGAAGCTTCTTCACTACCTTGAGTGCATTGGCCGATGTGACGCATACGTCTGAATGGGCCTTGATTTCGGCTGTGGAATTGACATAGCAGACTACCGCCACATCCTCATATTTCTCTCTTACCGCCCTTATCTCGTCGATATCCGCCATATGAGCCATAGGACAGTCCGCAGTACTGTCCGGCATAAGGATCGTCTTCTCAGGACTTAGCAGTTTGGCGCTCTCACCCATGAATGTCACTCCGCAGAATAAAATGGTCTTCTGGGGTATTTCCGTCGCCGTTTTACTGAGAAAATAGGAATCTCCAACGCAGTCGGCAAGGGTCTGAATCCGGCTGTCGGTATAGTAATGCGCTAATATCGCTATGTCCTTTTCCTTTTTTAGCTGTTCTATCCTCTTTATAATTGTGTCCATCTCTTGTTCCTCTCTGCATAATGCTGGTGCTTATTTTATCACATGTAATGTCATATGACAAGACACCTATATTTAACACTTATTATAACGCCAATTAAGGTTCTTATATAAAAGAATTTAAAATTATAGTATAATATTTTCGGATTACCATTGTTTGCTAAAGGCTTATCCGACCGTGTGTGACTTTGCAAAACGATGGTACCATCGATTTGTAGCAGAAACTATGTAACTTTTGTCGAGGAGAGAAATAGATGAAAAGAGTGTTTAAGCGAATAATTACTATTCTCATATGCATTGTATTGGTGGTAACAGCCACCGCAGCCGTTCTGTTTCGCAATGAACTCCGGACATTATCCTCTCTCAAAAAAGTGGATGATTATGGAATGTTTCAGATAAGCTATTACGGTGACTATGGCTTTGATGATTTCTTAGAAGTCGGCGCGAAGAGCGATGAAGATATAGAGAAGTTTGTCACAAAACGCTTGCTAAAGGGTCTGCCTATCGACTTAGGAGTTACGGGGGATGGATGTACCGCTTTTGTAACATATAATGATGACAACGAATTTATTTACGGCAGAAACTTTGATTTTGATTATGCCCCGTCTTTACAGCTTTTTACAAAGCCGGATAATGGCTACGCATCGGTCGCTACAGTAAATCTTTCTTTTGCCGGATACGATGAGAAACATCTTCCGGACGGTCTTGGCATCGACAGTTTTTTGGTTCTCGCCGCACCGTATTTACCCTTCGACGGAATGAATGAAAAAGGCGTTGCCATGGCGCTGCTTGCTGTTCCCGAAGCAGACGGCGGATTCGATCCCGATAAGATTACATTGAACACAACGACAGCAATTCGGCTTGTCTTGGACAAGGCCGCTTCTGTGGACGAAGCAGTAAGCCTGCTCCAAAAATATAACATTTATTTCTCCGGGGGAATAGAATGCCACTACTTAATTGCAGACGCAAGCGGAAAATCTGTGATTGTTGAATATTATGACGGTGCGATGCAAACCGTTGGAACGAAAGAAGATTTTCAGATCGCATCTAATTTTATTGCTTACAACGATCTTAAGATTGGAGAAGGAGCTACAGAGTTTGCGCGTTATGATGCTGTAATGGCAGCAATCGAAGGCAACGGAAATCGACTGAGCAACACGCAGGCGCTTTCGCTATTGGCCGAAGTGGGAGGCCGGGCCGGAGATACTGACAGATTGCAGTGGTCTGCCCTTTATAACTTAACCACGGGAGAGACAAAATTATTTGCCCATAGAAACACAGAAAACATTATCAGCTCAAAATTGACCTTATCTAAATAAACCTACGGCGTGGCAATTTGCTTTTTTCCACATTTTGATCTTTACCAATATTCGATATAATCCAGAAATCTCTTAACCGCCATCGATGCGCTTTTTTTATCTTTGAGCGCCACTCCGATTTTACGGTAAGCTGGCACTTCCATTTCCTTTGCCACAATGCGGTAAGGTATGCGGCGCAAAATGAGCTCAGGCAAGATACTGATTCCCAGTCCACTCTCCACCATGGACATAATGGCATAGTCGTCCCATGTAGTAAAATGAATCTCGGGAGATATACCGCACCGTTTGAATATCTCCGAGGCCTCTGAATTCTCATCTTTTCCAAGAAGCAGAAACGGAGAATCCGCAAGCGCTTTGACAGGGAAATATTCGCAATCCGCGAGGGAATGCTTCTCCGGTAAAACTACGAGAAGTTTATCCTGCTCCAAAAAAATTGTTTCCAGTTCGGGAATGGTGGGAAGCCTGAGAAATCCACAATCCACGCGCCCTTCCAATATCCAGCTCTCTATCTCGGTATAATCTCCCAGAAGGAGTTCATATTCGATGTTAGGATAATCCTTTTGAAATTCTTTAATGACGTTGGAAAGCCAGTGAGTTGCCACACTTGAAAATGTGCCTATTCGAATGAGTCCCGACTGAAGTCCATTCAGCTCATCCACCTGGATCTGCAGCTTTTGATATTCCCTGCATACATTTTTTGCATATGGCAGAAGCTTCATGCCGTCGGAAGTCAGCCGCACGCCGGAGCGCCCACGCTCCAGAAGTGATATTCCCCATTCTCTTTCCAAGTCATTAATCATCCGGCTGATGCCCGACTGTGAATAGTTCAGCAGTTTCGCAGCCTTTGTGAAGCTTCCATATTCCACGGTGGAAACAAACGCCATATATTTTTGAATATTCATATCCATTTTCATTCACTCTTTCTGCAGCAGTTCACGTAATTCTTCCTATTACCCTCTAATCAAGCAGTTTATATATTTGTTACACGTATTACTCTTTTATCTGTTTTTGTAATGCTATACATGATAAACATGCGCTTTTGTAATTTATAAGTTTATGATACATTATGCTCATAGCGTTTTCAAGAGAAACGAATAAAATATAAAAATCCACAGACTTACTCGAAAGGAAGAACCCCCATGGGATTATATCAAAATAGAATTGTTGTAAAAGTCGGCACTTCCACACTCACAAACGACATCGGCCAAAACGATTTGCGCTCCTTCGACCGCCTCGCATGGGCTCTATCGGATGTACAGAATATGGGATATGAGATTATACTCGTATCCTCGGGCGCCATCGCCGTAGGTGCCAATAAGCTGAAAATGAAAACACGCCCCACCAGCATGCGGCTTAAACAGGCAGCCGCTGCGGTGGGGCAATGCAGTATTATGTTCCTATATGATAAATTTTTCAACGACTATGATAAAACTATCGCCCAAATCCTCCTCAATGCGGAGGACATGGAAATTGAGGAAAAGAAAGAGAATCTCACCAACACCTTCGATTCCCTGCTGGAAATGGGCATTATACCCATTGTAAACGAAAACGATTCCGTCAACTATACGGAAATCGAGTCGGAAGACCGGCTGTTCGGCGACAATGATATGCTCTCCGCCGTCGTTGCCGTATTGTGCAAGGCCCGGAAGCTTGTGATCTTGTCCGATATCGACGGTTTCTATGACAGTGACCCTCGCCTCTATCCTAACGCAAAGCTCATAGATCATATCGATAAAATCGACGAAGAGGTGCAGTCCTTAGCCGGAGGCGCAGGCTCCCGCCGTGGCACGGGCGGTATGAAGACGAAGCTCCAGGCCGCGAAATTAGCCACCGCTCAAGGTATCGACACGATTATTACAAACGGGAAAAATCCTGCCGCTCTATATGATATTGTCAAAGGTGTAAGCGTAGGAACGCTTTTTTCCGGAAGATCTTTATAGCTATCATGATAAAGCAGTGTCGTTTATTCATATCTCAGTGCTTCGATAGGGTCCATCTTAGCCGCTTTGTTTGCCGGATAATATCCGAAGAACACGCCAATACCTATGGAGAATAACAGCGATATGATGATGCTGCTTGCCGATATGGCTGCCTCCGAATCCATGAGCTGAGCTCCCAGGACTCCTCCCGCTATTCCCAGCGCAATTCCGATAATACCGCCTATCATACAAATGATGATTGCCTCAACGATAAATTGCAGCCGGATAGAACCGTTGGTTGCACCCAGCGCTTTTCTCGTACCGATTTCTCTCGTGCGCTCGGTAATGGATACGAGCATGATGTTCATAACACCTATTCCGCCTACCACCAGGGCAATTCCTGCAATAACAGATATAGCAGTCGTTACCGTTCCCATGATGTCGGACATGGTGCTTACCAGAGCTGCCATACTCGTTGCCGACACTTCGAAATCACGGTTATTTCTATAATAGGTATTGAAGTAGCTTTCCGTCGTGCCTGCGAACTTATCCGAGTCCACTTCTGCCTGCGTAACTACCGTAAAGCTGGTATAACCTGCTTTATGATTTTTATCGAGAGCAGTCTTTAACGGAATGTATACGCTGGTGCTGATATCTTTTTCCGATGAGGTAGAAAAGGTGACGGCAGACTCCTCATATTCGTATACTCCAACTACCGTATAGTTTTCATACGATTCATTTACATTTGTCTGAATAGTGCTTCCTATCGCCTTCTCCACGTCCCCCTGGAACATATTGTTCACTGCTTTTTCCGAGATGATCGCAACCTTTTCACCGCCATCCGTCTCTCTGTCGGAGAAAAAGCGTCCTGCCAGAAGCGTTAAGTCATTAGCCACGAAATAACCCTGACTTGCCCCCATTACCGACACATTGGCATATAAATTTCCATCCTCAATCTGCCCGCTGCCGATAGTTTCCGATGCCGACAAGGCATATATCTCATTCGGATATGTTTCGCAATAGCCCTCTAACATATCTGCAGTGAAATAATCTTCCTCCTCGGGAGCTTTCTGTTGATTACGTCCGCTGCCGAAGGTCATTCCTGTTTCCGTTTCCTCCTCTTCATTTTCTCTCTGCTGCAGACCCACCGTTATATTGTTAGCTCCCATAGCGGACATGGAACCGGTGATGGAGGAAGTCAGAGAGTTACCAACGGTCATGATAGCGATAACGGAAGCGATACCAATGATGATTCCCAGCATGGTAAGGAGCGCCCGCATCTTATTCGCTTTTAAGCTGGACAGCGCCAGCCGCACATTTTCTATAATAAGCATGCTCTTCCACTCCCTTTCCTTTCTCCGATAATCGAGCCGTCCTTAAGCGTGATGATCTTCTCGGTCTCCTCCGCCAGCTCCAGAGAATGCGTAATCAGCACAATGGTCTTGCCCTGTTCTTCGTGGAGTTGGTGAAACAAATCCATTACCATACGTCCCGTCTGGGAATCCAGCGCACCCGTGGGCTCATCCGCCAGAATGATGGCCGGATCGTTGCACATAGCCCTGGCGATGGCAACTCGCTGCTTTTGTCCGCCGGAAAGCTCCTCAGGCAAATGGTACATTCTATCGCCCATTCCCACCATGTCCAGCAGTTCCTTCGCCCTTTCCACTCTCGCCTTTCTTCCCATACCTGCATAAAGCATGGGCATTTCTACATTTTTAATGGCGTTGGTCCTCGCGATCAGATTATAGGTCTGGAACACGAAGCCTATCTTGCGGTTTCTTATCTTGGATAAACTTTCGTCCCTGGCGGCTATGACGTTAACGTCATCCAGCACATAAGAGCCCTCCGTAGGACGATCGAGAATACCGATAATATTCATCAGTGTAGATTTCCCTGAACCGGAAGCTCCTACAATGGAGACAAACTCTCCCTCCCGCACTGTCATCGAGATTCCGTTCAAAATCTGCAGTTCGTTAGGCTGTCCGACATAAAACCGCTTAATGATATCGTTAAGTTCTATGATTGGTCTTTTTTCCATCCGTTAAAAACCTCCCATAGGTCCCCGCATGGACATGATGCTTTCCAAATCGGTGCTGCTCTGGGCCGCTTTTACAACGACCTGCATTCCTTCGGTCAGCTCGCCGCTTTCCACTTCCACATAATAATCGCTTTCAATTCCAGTATTTATATAAACGATTTCTGTATTCGATGTATTCTTTTCACCCGTTTCATCCTGTACATTCGTATCTGTGGCCGCTTCCGCAGGTTTTGCTTCGTCGTTAATCACTTCCACATATTTATTGCCTTCATCGTCGGTCTGTACCGCATCATAAGGAACTGTCATGATATTATCCTTGCTTTCCAGAATGATACTGAGTTTTGCCGTCATATCCAGCCGAAGATCATCGTTAGGAGTATCCACCGAAACCTTGATGGTATAGGTCACATCCGTTCCCGTAGTTTCCGTAGCCCGGGGGGCTATATCGATGACAGTTCCTTCCAGCTGCGCATCGCCCGTACCGTTTGTTTTAATAACGACCTTCTGTCCCAGTTCTATGTTACTGATGTCGTATTCGTCAATTTCCGCAGACACCTCATATGCGCTGGTATCCTCTATCGTCAGTATAGATTCCCCCTTATAGATGTCCCCTGCTTCCACATTGACCGCCGTCACAACTCCTGAAAAAGGAGCTTTTACGACGCAATCTTCGAGCTGCGTTTCGTATTGCTTCACCTGCTGCTTGTCGGTTAAAGATGCCGTAGATGCAGACAGCTTATCGGTCTTGAGCCCGTCCTCCTTGGCAGCAACCGTACTCGAGTTGTTTCTTGCCAAGTCCTCTTGGTTCCTTACCTGAGTATTATAAGCATCCAACTTACTGTCTACCGTATTCTGAGCCGTGTCTACCGCTTTTTCGTAAGTGGACTCGCTGCTTTGGGCTGTGGAATATTTCGTCTGCCAGCCTGCTAAATCCGAACTGCTTGCACTATAGGTCGCACTGGCCGAGCTGTATTGCTGCTGTAATGATATCAATCCGACAATTGCCTGCGTTATCGCATCCGTAGCAGCCGTATCTCCATCCGTTACGAAATCGGGACCGCTTAAGCTTACGAGATTGCTGTTCTCAATGGACAACGCGCTGAAATCATATGCCCCGTATGTACTCCTCAGTCCGTCTACCGTAGAACTGAATTGCGAGGCGGCAGATTCCATGCTGCCTTTTGCAGATTCCGCATTCGATTGCCTAAGTTCCATCTCACCCTTTTTCTCTACTGTGGTCTGCTTTGCATTGTCATAATCATCCTCCGCCTCTTCCAGATCCGTCAGAGCCTCCAGATAATCGTTCCAGGCATCCGCAACATCCTGATTTGCGCGCTCCGCATCAATATCCCTCACAGCCTGCGCTTCCGAAAGGCTCCGCTGGGAGGAGGAAACCGAAATGCCGGACTTGCCGCTGCTTGCGTTCAAAGAAGTCTTCGCATCCGCCAGACTGTCTTCAATATCCGAGGAATCGAACTCAAGCAGAACGTCACCCTCCTGAACCGTGTTTCCAACCTCTATGTTCACATCTTTTACTTCCACTCCTGTCAGGTTTACGATAATGCTCTTGCTTTCGTTACTTACTACTTTTCCGGTTGCAGAAATCGAACTCACGAGAGAACGTTTTTCCACTAACGCCGTTTCTTGTTTATTCATGGCTGCCTGCACAGCTTCCATCTGCTTATTAAGCTGCGCCCTGACTGCCAATACACCTATTACTATCACGATAAGAATGCAGAGCAGTATCAACAATTTCTTGTGCTTTTTCATAAACTCTTTTACCTTTACCATCTTTAGAACTCTACTCCTTCCAAACTCCTCTGATTTTTCAAATGCCTTTTGACACTATACACGAAATGAATAAACCGAAAATAAACTATATTGACATATAATAAAAATTTTACTTTGTTTATATAGAGTTTATTTTTTATGGTAGAATAGATAACACAAGGGATGAACCAAGAAATATTCACTGTGCAAAAAGAGGAGGATCTTTCATGTTCCACATTATGGTCGTAGAAGATGATAAGCATACGTCAAAGCTGATGTGCGCCGTATTGACACACGCCGGTTACGAGGTGTTCTGTGCTGATAACGGTCTGTCCGCCCTAGAGTTGATGGACAAGCAGCATATAGACTTAATCGTCTTGGATATAATGATGCCGAAAATGGATGGATATGAATTCACCAGGCAGCTTCGGGAGGCAGGGGACATGGTTCCCATTCTCATGCTGACCGCCAATCAGCTTCCTGATGATAAGGTCAAAGGCTTTATCGTAGGCACGGACGACTATATGGTCAAGCCCGCCAACGAGGAGGAAATGCTCCTTCGTATCAAAGCCCTGCTTCGCCGGGCCAAAATTGTAAGCGAGCATAAACTGACTATAGGCAAGATTTCTCTGGATTACGATTCCTTTACCGTTACGAGAGAAGGAGAATCACAGACGCTCCCTCAAAAAGAATTCTATCTGCTTTATAAGCTGTTATCTTATCCTGACAAGATTTTCACGCGTATTCAGTTGATGGATGAAATATGGGGAATGGATTCGGAGACGACAGATGCGACGGTAAATGTGCACATTAACCGTCTGAGGAAAAAATTTGAGCACTATCCTGAATTTGAAATTGTTTCTATAAGAGGGATTGGCTATAAGGTGGTGAAAAAATGTGAGTAAAGTTACAGAAAAAATATATAAAATAAAAAAAGCGCCTCTCGCCCTGCGCTTTACCGTAGTGGTCTTTGTCATCATGGTCTTTTCTATGGTAATCGTCTTTTTTATCGCGATGTTTCTCATTCGCCTGGGACTTTACCACTTTCGCTCCGCTATGATGCCTTTTCTTCTGCTGGCTCTGCCTTCCATCTTTGTCGGCACCATATTGTCCGTTATTTTCAGCCGCATATTTCTTTCTCCTTTCCGCAAAATGATTGTAGCTACCGATAAGCTCGCGGCAGGAGACTTTTCGGTGCGGCTTGATTTAGGCGAAGATAGTCCGGAGCTGATGAAGCTGAGTGAAAGCTTTAACCATATGGCGGCGGAGCTCGGAAATATCGAAATGCTCCGGGCCGATTTCGTGAACAATTTTTCTCATGAGTTCAAAACTCCTATCGTTTCCATGAGAGGCTTTGCGAAGATGCTGAAATACGAGAACCTCTCACAGGAAGAGCGCAACGAATATCTGGATATCATTATCTCGGAATCCGACCGGCTCTCGGACCTCGCTACCAATGTGCTCAATTTATCCAAAATCGAAAATCAGACCATTCTATCGGATCAAGCTACCTATAACGTGAGTGAGCAGATACGCAGGGTAGTGGCTCTTCTGGAAAATAAATGGAACGCCAGGCACATGGAAATTTATTTGGAGTGTGAGGAAATTAACATTTATGCCTGTGCGGAGCTTCTTTGGCAGGTATGGCTGAATTTATTGGACAACTCCATTAAATTTTCGCCGGAATATTCCGTCATAGAAATATCGGTAAAGCGGGAAGCTGCAGAGACCGTATTTCGCTTCACAGATCAGGGCTGCGGAATCGAGGAAAAATCCATTGCCCGTATCTTCGACAAATTCTATCAGAGCGATATGTCCCATACCACGCAGGGAAACGGCCTGGGGCTTACGCTGGTAAAGAAAATCCTAAGCCTTCACCGGGGTTCTATCTCTGTGACCGCTACCGGCAGCAGCGGTACCACCTTCGAGATACGGCTTCCTAGATGAGAAAGACTTTCTCCAAAGCCTCTGCTTTTCCCGGAACAAAAAATAAATCCTTTCCGTTATTGCATTCATAAATGAAATCGTGCAAGGGCTTGCTCTTATAAGAGGAAAAGTCACCTATTATTGCGAGCTTAACTCCATAATTGACATATTTCTGCACGATTTCCCCCGCAAGGCGGGTACTTAAGTCGAAGAATTCCTCCGTTATGTTCGCCTTATCCAGCAAAATGATGTCACAATCAACCTCGTACCTGACCGTGGACATTAAATCGAGCGCCGACTGGGTATCAGTAATGACGGGCTCCCTGGCGTGAATATAAACAGCAGTTTTCCCATCTTCACTTAGCTTTTCCAGCCCTATCTCTCCTACTTGTATAAATTCTGTCTGCATTATGCCGACCTCCGTTTCTTTGCAATGTATTTCTTTTCCTATCTTTTCTTCTATCTTTTCATTATTCTAATTCTTTTCTTCCATTAAAAGCGGCACAATTGACATCATTTCTTTCATGAAATCTATACTTCCCCATAAAAATATCTTAAATAACTTTGTTTCCTCATCGTATTTTATATGGATAGTCGCATTTGCATATACTTCTCCTTTGCTGTTCATCACCGCGAGCAGGGTATTGGATATCCGTTCGAAATTTTCCTTTGATGTTTCCTTTATGTCTATTACGGTGGAAACGCTTATGCTTTCATTTGCTGCCGGCACGGCTCCCTGTGTAGCAGAAAATGCGGTGTTTTGTGTGGTCGAGAACACGAGATTCTGCTTTATCGCATTCCTTGTGATATGTCCATGATCATCGGGCGAGCGGGACGGCACCTCACCGCCCATAAAGAGCTCAAGATCTTCCCTGGCAATGCGCCACTGTTTCCCCGCTTTTATCGCTTTTAATCTGCCGTCCGCAATAAATCCGCGTATTGTTTTATGATGAAGTTCCAATAACTGTGCTACTTCATATATGGTATAAAATTTCCCGTCCATGGCTTTACCTCACAGTCTAACGTTGGCGTCATTATATCATTCACTGTAAGAATAAGTCAATTAGAATCTTGCACTTCATTGTATTTTGTTTCTATTTATTATATTTTATTATGCATTTTCTCCCTTTTATTATACTCTATTTCTATTTCATTATTATTTCCTATCATAATTCCTTATCGTATGGATTTGAAAAGCTGATCCCCATTATTCTAAGCCTATCTTTATTTTTATAATATACTTCCATTGCAAGGATTACAGAATTGTGTAGAAGCGTGGTAAATAGTATAGTATATTATAAGATTAGGGTGTCAAAAGGTCTTTTTTTAAAATATTCGAGTCAATATGCCCAAAACAAAAAGACTCCTGCGCCGAATTTCTTATTGCAACAGCAATAGCAATCTTTGTTTGGGTAAACTGTATGAGCAGGCAGGAATAAATAACATCCGATTAGATAAATGACCGCATCTAATCGGATGTTACTTTTTAATTCCTAGAACCATATATCTGACTATGGGTATCCTTTTAACAATTTCAATTAGCAAAGGCAATATGATGATTGTTCCAAGTAATATTAAAATATAATTAATCATAAATGGTAAATTTAAATAAGTAACTATGAAATATCCCAGCGATAATACAACTGCATAGTGTAAAATATAATAATTAAAATTATTTTCAGTCATATATTGTGTAAATCTATTTCTAAAATTCAAGAACTTACTTCCAATACCTAAAATTGATAATATACCAATCCACAAATAAATATTAGTAAATAAGTCACTTAACACATTATTATCCGCGAAATTCTGACCATAATATGTTACTACATATAAGATTCCTATTACTACTGATATTATAGTTAAAGGTATTGATACTTTTTCTAGTTTTATCATCAATTCCTGATTCGAAAAAACATAATATCCAAGTAACATCATAAGCAAATATATTCCAAATCTATATACGGTTATTAATGGAGTATTTAATATAAATGAGCTTCCCCATACCAAAAATACCATTGCAAATAATACCGGTAATTTTATTTTTCTGCAAACTTCAGTCAGCCTGTCTTTTTTATCGGCTTTTCTTATTAATATAATCAGCAAAGATCCAATAAATAAAATATGACAAAACCACAATGGCCCTATCCCCGCCAAACAATAAATAAGATATTTTATGATTCCGGGTATCATGTCTCCATTTCCTGCAAACATATCTACATATTGACTCGTAATTAAAGATGATATCCAACCATAAATAAATATTCCAAGTAAAGAAGGCACTAATATCCTTTGGGTTCTATCTCTTATAAATTCCTTATCAGTTCTTTTTTCCAGGGAATATCTGCTTGAAATACCTGCTATTACAAATAATAGGCACATAAACCAAGGATACACAAATATTAGAAATGAGTCCATAACAGGAATGCCTTTTACATTAATATTTGATATAACCCCGCTATTATTAAATAAATATATGATATGATAAACCACTACTAAAGCGACTGTAATCCATCTGATATTATCTAAATAATCCAATCTCTTATTTGTCATTACTGCCCCCCAGAAATTCATCGCTCATACTTTCAATTACATCTGATTTTACAAGTGCTATTCCTTTTTTCTTATCACATAATACAACGATTGAATCACCGGGTTTTATATCGAACATATCTCTTGCTTCTTTTGGAATTACTATTTGTCCTTTTTCTCCCACTTTGCAGATTCCCAAGTATTTATCTTTTTCCATAACATTCTCCCTTATGTTTTATTTGTCATACTTTTCATACTTATTATACTTTATATTCATTTCCAAGTCAATTACTGTCTTTGTAAATCAACAAATGCCCCGATCAGGCCATAAAGCCATAATCGAGGCATTTTCTGTATTTTATGTACTATTTTCTTTCTTCTAAAAATATTTATCATATTCTCCCACAGGGAAGGGCTTCTCCAACCCAATCACTCTCGGCCACAGACCGGTATCCGCGATAATAAATCCCATAAGCATTCCCATATGGCTGTGTAAGTGCCGGAACTGTGCTAAAATCAAGGTGAATTTGTCATACTCGCAATCTTCGGGCTTCACGCTCAGCTCTTCATCCGAAAGCTCTGAAACATAAGCATCAATTTTCTTCTTAATAGAAGAAAAATAACGGTTTATTTCTTCTCTGGAAAGGCGTCTGTCGGAAATCACATCCAGGTTGTTCAAATCCTTCTGGTGTATATCCGGCTCCGCATAGTCCTTATCTCTCGGATTGATGAACCATAGGTCAAGGGAATGGAGCATATGATAAATGTGCTTCCAGCAGGGCATATCACAGTATGCTTTATCCCATAGCTCGTCCGGCACGCAATCGATTACATTCTTTACTTCCCACAGCGCACGGTGTGTTTGATTCACTATTACTTGTGCTAATAATTTTTTATCCATATCCTTTTCCCTCCAAATATATATATGAACATTAAGAAGCTGCTTTATTTTTATTCGTGATTATACTACAACTGCCTAAAAATAAAAAGCGGGAAAAATTTTTATTTTTCACCGCTTTTGTCTAAGCACTTTTATATATAGGAGCAGGTGGGGCCATCATATTAATCTGCTGGCCGCCGCCTCATCGAGCAGCACTTCACAGTTGGGATGAAGCTGAATGACAGAGGCGGGAATGTCTGTGGTGATAGGTCCCCGCACCGCTTTCTCTATGATTTCTGCTTTACTCTCTCCCTTGGCGATCAGTACGATTTTTCTCGTTTGCATGATATCTATGATACCTCTTGTCAATCCTCCAAGCGGATAGTCATCAGGTACCTTCGTCTCTCTGCGCACCTTCTCTTCGAAAATCGGATCCATGGGGGAAACCCATGTATGACGTTCGAAGGGTGTGCCCGGCTGGTTAATGCCTATATGGCCATTCCAGCCGATGCCAAGCATCTGCAGATCCGCACCGCCGCGTTCCTGCAAAGCGTTCTCGAACTTTGCGCACTCAGCATCGAAGTCATCGGAGAATGTGAGCGGCATGATGAAGTTTTCATCAGGGATTCCCAGATTCTTAATGACCTGCTCATATATCATCGTGTAGCAGCTTCCCGGATAGGAACGATCAAGGTTGGTAAGCTCGTCTACATTAAATATGGTCACCTTCGACGTATCGAAGGGGGAGTCCTTATAAATATCACTGACGATCCTGTGCATATTCTTCGTCGTCTGTCCTGTGGACAGGCCGATGACTGCATTCGGCTTTTCAAGCATCTGTCCGATGATACGCCACGCTGCTGCTACATCAAAATCGTGTTCGGTTTTCATAACTGTAATTTTCATTTTAATCCTCCATATTTTCAACCGTATAATCCGCCGCCAGCCAGAGCCACCGGCTCGCTGCCGATGTCCACACCTCACGATAGGTAGCATTGTTGCCCTGAGGCCAATAGGGCTCATCACCGTTATTAAACGTCTCGATTCCAACCGGAAGCTCACCGACACATTCGCCCGGAAGTACCGCATACTGTGCCGGGTAACGGCTGCCCGCTCCGTACATGAGTGAATGACCGAAGGGATTCTTGCCAAATATCCAATAAAGCTGCTCTCTTCCCATCTGCAGAAGCTCCTCGTCACCGAAGTACCGACCGACCAAAGATGCGGCCTTACCTTCTGCCAGCATCACTGCCGTATTACCCCTAAAGGAAAACCAAACAGGAAAATTGCGCAGCACATACCCATCCTTCACCGGCGTTCCGCCAGTAAGTTGTTCTCTGTAATTTTCTCTTTCCTGCTCATAGGAGCACGTCACATGGAGATACGGGAATGTTTTTTCATCTTCGTATTCATCCATCTTATGAACACCTGCGGGGAGCATTCCATAAGGCGCAGTATTACCTGCAATAGCCTTTAGATAATTTCCATAGCGCTTCATAGCCTCTTCCCAAAGAGGACGCTTAGGAGACTCCGGCTGGGAACGGCAGATTTCCGTCAACGCCTGCATAAACTGCTGCGCTCTTGATTGGTGATTGAAATGTACGATCGTACAGTGATCCTCTTCTCGATAGAAAAATCCGTCAAAAGGAAGCCCTGCCGCACCGGTTTCCTGACATTGAAGCAGTTTGTCGCACCAGTTTTCCGCTTTCTTCGCATATGCTTCTTCGCCTGTCGCTTCGTATAAATAGGAAGCCGCCCATACGATCACCGCATAATATTGAGAAAGTCCGGAATTATAAGTGTGCTCAAACATCTGTACCGCTTCTGCACCGGATTTTTCAAAGCGATTCTCTGCAAATGTGAAGTCCTCTCTTGCTGCCTCCAGACTGCCCCAGGCCAAAGGGCCGTCCTCTTCCTTAAGCTGCAGATATGCATAGGCTTCGATGCCTGCAAACAAGAAGTTTTCATAAGCATGGTTATAAACCCTCGTCTCCACGTCGTCCATATCGCCAATCAAATTATTCGTCCATCTCGTAGCTCCGGCGCTGGTGGCACGATAACCGTCCTTAAACCGCGTTCTTAAGATGAAATCAAGACCCCAACGCGCTTCCTCCACGATTCTTTTATATAAAAGGGGGTTTTTGCCCCGGTAGCCTGCTGCTGCCTCCAAAAGGGCATGTACCACCTCTCCGGTCTGAGCACTCTGCTGGGAAACATCCCCGGCGTCATGCCAGCCGCCTGCGAAGGACATAGTAAGCCCTTCGTGTCTCGCCGTAATATCCTGATGACATGTTCCGTGTTTTCCCGCAATGGGCATTCCACATCGCTCGCCATATAAGAAGTTCAACACCCGCCATATATTTTCTTCCATCAAATTGTTCGTAATCTCAAAGCTTTGGCTTCGCACTTCGCCCACCTGCAGATAATAAGTTCCTTCGCCGCTTATCCCGGAAAAATCAAGTACCTGAAAGCAGCCGTTTTTATTTTCCACCAGCTTAGCCGCACTGCGGTATACGATCTTCCCCGTACTCTCCTCGATTACTTCGAAGAAATCCGCCGTCAGGTTGGCAACAGCACTCTTTTTTCCTTTTGCAAAATAACCTGCGCTGGATAACACGATACTATTTTCTGCACACTCCCACCCAAGCTCCTTTTCAGGATTCTCCACCTGTTCCAAGGCGATGTCTTTATAAGAGTAGGTGAGTTCCTCTCCCATCGCTACGTCCTGTCCGCACAGAAAAACATAGAACTGAATTTCCGTCACCTTATCTCTGGGAAGGCTCGGAAATTCCCAAAAGCATTCATTCCATTCCATGTTATTTAAATCGAACACAGTAAATCCTTCCCGCACATAGCGGTCCGGTATCTTCTGCTCTCCATCGTTTCTTATCCCCACGTTCAGATGTACTACCTCAGCCCCCTTCACCTCCGGGCGTACCCAGAAATGCAGCCTGTTGTAGACGGTCAGATTCTCTCCCGGCAAAGAAAAATGTACCTCGGCTGTTCCGAAATTGCTGTAGTCTCCATCTTCAGGAGCTCCTTCCGGCCATCGGTCACTGCGAAGGGGCGCCGTAATTCTCACACACGTCTGCTCTTCCTCCGTCAGAACACGCAGGGTTCCCTTCTCCCCCGCAGCAGGAGCGCTTATCCTCTCCTTCGCCGTCCATACATTCTTTCTATCAAGCACCTTCTTATTTGGGAATTCCGCCTCCAATGACCGTTCCTTATGCAGGGGCAGCATGGAATGGATAAATAAGCTGTCCTCTAATTCTTTTCGGAATTCTTCTCTCATCGATTGTCTCCTTTCATGAGCAGCATCCCGAGGGTAGCCGCTCCGATTAATCCCGCATGTCGCAAGTCGAAGCTGGAAAATACTACACCGTTTGTCACGCCGCGCATCGTTTCGGGGGAAAGATGTCTGTTCACCTTCCGCATCAGCCATCCGTCGCTTATGACACCTCCGCCCAAAATAACCGTATCCGGGTCGCTGACCCTCACAAGATTCATTATAACACAAGCCAGCGCTTCAGCCGCATATTCAGTAATTTCAACACATTCTTTAAGTCCTGTGTCCGCTCCCTCAAACAGGCGTACCACATCCGCTCTTTTTCCGGCATCCAGAAGTTCCGGCAGTCCGCGCGCTGTAATCTGTCTCGTAAAACCAATACCGGAAACTGCATTTTCCACACAGCCCTCCCTGCCGCACACACAAGATTCTCTTCTGCTCAGATCCACGACCATATGACCGATTTCCCCTGCGTTGTGGTTAGCACCTCGCATAATCTTACCATCGCATACAAAACCTGCTGCCAATCCGGTGCCCACGTTCAGATAGATGAAATCCGAAGACGTTCTGCCCTGTCCCAGTATAAGCTCCGCCGTCGTGGCACTTCGCACATCGTTATCTACAGCGCAGGGCACTCCCAGCTTACCGGCTATCATAGCCGCAATCGGAACCGGAGGATTCGTAATCTCGTGGTTAATGGAAACCCATTCCCCTCTTCTGTTATCCACGATTCCAACGATGCCAAGCCCTGATGCCTTCAGGTTTCCCCGAATACCCACCATCTCTACATAATCTTCCAGGTCATTCAGAATCACCTCCGTGGCCTCCTTTTGATTGTTCAGTCCGGTATCGTACCGCTTGCTCTGCAAAACGCGGCCTTCCTCGTCCAATTCTCCAATCAGCAGCTTTGTCCCGCCGAAATCCAATCCCAAATAGGTATCCAAAATGCTTCCTCCTAATTTTTCCGTTATATTTTACTTCTTTATTTCAAGTAGTCCACCCGGTTTCTGGGAAGACGATATAAGCCGTAGCAGGCCGTGAAAAGTCCGGCGACACCGCTTATGAGGAACAAAACAGCAATGCTTTGCCCGCTTCCGTAAATGCGCTCCAGCTGTTCCTGCAAGGAGGCCGCCGCCATAGCTCCTGCATATCCTACCATGCTGGCTGCCGCCGCCGTAACGCCAAGGTAGGTTGTTATCCGCTCAGGCGGAGCGCTGGCATATTGGAGATTCAGGCCCGACATTCCGGAGGAAGCATTGCCCAGCGCCGATACACATATAAGCACAAGTGCCGCCCATCTCACATCCTGCTTCATGAAGAACCATCCCAGATTGCACAAACCCGTCACCATCTGCGTACTAAGGACTACCACCGTCCAAAACGTACGATCCGCCACCTTTCCCCACAACCATATGCCACCCACTCCCAGGATGGATGCCAGCACGCCGCTTCCCACGATAAATGTGTGATTCAAGTGCAGCACCTTTAATTGATAGATTGCAAGGAATCCAGATGCGAACAGGGTTGAGAAATAGGAGCACATATTATATATGAGCACCGGCCGATAGTGCGGATTGCGAAAGGGGCCGGCCACATCCTTAAGGCGATATCCTTTTGTCACGGAATTCTCCGGTTCCCGTATGAGAAGCATAAGCACGAAATCCACAAGAGAAAAGAGGATGCAGAACGCATACACGACCAAATATCCTTTATGGCAAAATACCGCCCTCGCCCGCTCACGGGCCCCACCTGAAGCACCCACTGATTCAGCGCCGGGGTTACGAATCCGGCGGCCAGAAAAGCCAAAAAATACAGAATGAATACAAACTGCCGGCCGGCCTTCTGCCCCTGAAAAAGAACCGGTGCGAACACCGCAAATCCTATCGAAAAGCGAAAAGCAAAGCAAATAAGCGCAATAGGTAGTTTTCGGTATTTCAGCCGTTCGAAGAGAAAGGGGGAAATCATCTGCAGTACGCAGCCGAGCTGGGGAATAATCGCAATTCGCGCCACCATGGAGGGACTGGCACCAAGATAAGCCAGATAACCTGCCATGAAATTTCCCGTGGTCAGGGATAGCATGACACCGGCCATAGCTCCCTGCATGAGAAGTATCCGCCGGCTCGTCTTCATCTGCGCCT
This sequence comes from Bacillota bacterium, assembly GCA_023408815.1. GTDB lineage: Bacteria > Bacillota > Clostridia > Lachnospirales > Lachnospiraceae > Kineothrix. The sequence goes on from JAEYJO010000044.1 coordinate 21,052, forward strand.
CGGTGTGCGCCTTCTCCGGGAAAAACATCACCCGCACTTTTTTCGCTATGATACGCATTTGCCGCTTCCCTCCGGCTTCTCCACTTCCTGAATAAATTCTATCTCTTCTCCGTCAAAACCCACCACATAGGCGAACCACATGTAAACAGGCTCCGGGGTCGCTTCCAATATGTCAGCAAAGGCAGGAGCGAGCTTCGGCTTGCCGCCTGCTCGTATGGCCCGCTCGTAACTGGCATGGATATCTTCCGTATGTAATGCCACATGAATCCAGCTTCCTCCGGAAACGGTCTCACCCTCTCCCGCATCGAACACCTCGATACAGCTTCCGCATCCTGCATCCATCATTGCTACACGCTTCCCTTTTCCCCATGTATGCTTCACAGTAAAACCAAGTCCTTCCTCGTAGAATCGAACCGTTTCATCGAAATGATGAGAATGCATTCCTATATGATGGATGCCGATAGCTGTTGTATCTTTCCCATTTATGTTTGCCATGCTAAAAATTCCTCCAATCCAGCATCATGCTTGTAGGAGCCATGCGAGGAATCGTGATGTCATGATATACCTGTCCGCAATCCTCGGGATTTCGAAGCTCGTACATCTCTTCCGGCACATGCACTTTTCCCTCCGCGATGAATTCCATCGCCGAACGGATATGGGAGAAGGAGCTGTGAGAATGCAGTTCGTCGGATTTCAGCGGTATCGACCACTCCCAGCCTCCGTAAATACTTATGAATGCATAGAACAGTTCATAAAGCAGCGTATGGGCATCCCAATCCGAAGTTTTTTTCCAGGGAACGCCTATCTGGAAGATTTCTCCCCGCTTTCTCATATAAGGAATGACAGCGTGCAGCGCGTTTTCGTTACCCGAGCACTCATACAGGGTCGCTACGCTCCCCTTAAGCTCCTGCCATTCTTCCAGAGAAGCACCGACATTAACAAGTCCCGCCCTGTACGCCGTGTTTCTTCGTTCTTCAGAAGGATCTGTAGCGTATACGCGGTAACCGAAGCAGTTCGCCATCTGTGCGCACATCAGCCCCACCATACCAAGTCCCGTTACGACCACACTTTCCACCGGTTTCGCCGTGGCGTGAAAGATGGATGTCATGGAGACCGCCGCATATCTTCCGAACAGCGCGTGCTCCGGCTTCACTCCTTCCGGAAGAGGAATAACATCCTCCGCCTTCATCTTACAATATAATGTATGGTGTCCGTTGTGATAGACCAGATCGCCCTCTTTCAGATTCGTTACCCCTTCTCCCGCACATACGATTACGGCGACGGAAGAGGAGCCGGTCTGCATCGGATCGCTTTCCGATGGAAATTGCTGTGTATAGCCGCCCCTCTCGGAGCCAGTGGATATGAGTGACAATATATTTTTTCCTACGATTTCATCCGCTGCCGGAACATCGTCGAATTCTTTCTCTACAAGCTCGGCCCGTTCTCTCTCTGTAAATACTACTCTATAATCTTTTACCATTTCTCTCTCCGTTTTGGTTCTTATTTTTATTATCGAAGTTTTGCCTCACCGTCAAAGGCGAACGTCTTCTCCACCCTTCCGGTGGCCGCCCATTCACATGCCCGGACGAACATCTGCCGAAACTGTCTGGGGCTGAAGCTGAGCAGCGTATTTTCCCCGAGACCATGTCCGGTGTAATAAGGCCATACATGCCCCAGAAGCTGGTTAAAGGTTCTTCCCTTCCCATAGTTTCCCGTCACGGCAATCGGCTCCTTTTTGCCCGTACCCGGTTCTCCGTGCCTGGATATCACATGCGGATCCGACCAGGCGCTGGCCAGAGTCTGAAGCGGCACATTCCATACATTTTCACAGTTGCAGAATATCTCATCCTTTGTATCAAAGGCCTCAAGCCCTTTCATGATCGGGTGTTCCGGCAAATCTATCTCTATATGGGCTTCGCCATAATCTCCATGGGAGGTCGCTTCTCTCCAGAGAAGTCCTGCCATCCGTTCTGCGCCTTCCCAGGCTGAATTGCCTATCGCCTTCCAATAACAGGGATGATCCCCGTGAAGAAAGACGAAGCCCGCTCCCTCTGCCACTGCCTGCTCCAGCCTTTCCTGCTCCTCCCTTATATTGAATCGGTAGTTGCCGCAGTTAAATACGAACACCTGGCATTCTTTTATCAGGTCGCCGGCAAAATATGTGTCGAAGCACATATCTCCGATGGACGGCTCATCACATACCATCAGTATATCGAAGGCTCCCGTCTTCTCCAGCAAAATTTTATTGTTTATCGCTACCCGGTGTACGTCGTGGCCGCCCATATGAACATCGCCGGTCAAATAATGCAGCTTTATCTTTTCCATCGCAATTTGCACGCCTCCTAATATGTTATTTCCAGCCAGCTATCCGGCAACTCTCTCGCTTTTTTTGCCGCCGCAATAAGAGCCAGTACTTCCAGCGTCTCTTCCTCTCTTACCGGAGGCTGCTTTGTCTCGAAGAAATCGAGAATTGCTTTCATCGTATTGAGGTAATAGTCGGAGCTATCCAACCGCTCTCCTTTTTCTCCGTCGGATACCATGAAATTGAACTCCGCCCATGGGTTAGGCGTCTGCGTGAAGCTAGCCAGCCGTCCATCACCGTAGTCCAATATCAACTGTGTCACCTTGCTTCCCACGGCAAAACTTTTCACCCGGCGCACTCCCGTTCCCATCACTGCAACGATAGGCTCGAACTGATGAACCGCATAGTTATCCAGGTCATGCGGGCCCACGGTGGACATGAACTTCGTGCTGTCCTGCTCCCGCTCTTTATAATTCAGGATGCTTTCACAAAAGCGCTGAGCCGAAGAAGAGAATACCGGTGTATGATGCTCTTTTGCATATTCGAACATCCGCCTGCCCGTTTCCACATCAGGAGCAAAGGTCTTATCTACAAATACGGGCTTGCCGCTTGCAAGGGGCAGACGGCACACTTCTTCGTGCCATCTCGAATCGTCCGCAGCGATTACCATAATCGCATCTACTCTCTCTATCATTTCCTCCATGGAAGAAGCCTGATGGATGTGATTTTTACGACACCACTCTTTCGTCGTCAGCCCCTGCTTCTTATCGTATAGCGCATAGGCGTCGGTCAGCGCAGCATCATAGCCATATTTAGCGTTGACTTCCCGCAGAAATCCAGGGTAGTAATTGGCGTGCCAATTGTCCAGATAATAATCGGCGAATCCTATCTTCAACACGTCCTCGTCCCCCTTTCATCCTTTTCCCGCATTTCAAATTCGGTTTTTGTCAGATTGGAGTAAAAACGGTCGGCGGCCACAAGGGCAATTGCGGCGATATAACGAATCTCCTCCAGCTCTTCTTTCGTTTTTGCCCCGAACATACTCTGAAAGGTTCCTTTCGGAGCGCCGATTTCATCATCGATTTCCTTTAAAAGCTTCACATAATCCAAACGATTCATTTTCGTTCCTCACTTTCTTTGCAGTTCAGGCAAATACATCGGGCAGAGTCTCCGGTGCCTTGTCAAAAACATCAGCTGCCCGCCCGTCTTCATACATCTGAAAGAATTCCAATACCTCTCCTCCCATGCCCTGACAGAAGCAGATGCGCAGATTCGACCAATCATATGGCTGTTCCAATCTCTTGCCACCAAGCGCTTCCACCTGTGCCGCCGCCCTTTCCACATCATCGGTAAGCAGGCTGTAGTGAGTGTATCCATATGCTTTTTCAGAATAAGAGCCGCCTGTAAAAAGTTCCAGCTCGCGCATGTCCGCAAGGCGCAGGGAACATCCCCACTCCCAATCCTCCTTCAAAACAGCGCCGAGGCCCTCGTAAAAGCGGATGCACTCCTTCATATCCGGCACGGTAAGCGCTACATGAACGAAATTTTTAATGTATTTTCCATCTGCCACAGGCTCTCGCAGCAGCCCGTTTTTCTCAATATACCAAAATTCTATCTCTTCTCCCGAGGGAGTGCGGACGAACGCCATCCGCAGTGAATTATAATTATAAGGCTCCGGATTCTCCGGTCTGGATATGACCGCCCCATATGAGAGTGCCCTTTGAAATGTCGCATCCACATCGTAAGTGTTCAGGCAGATGTGGGTAATCCCCGAATAGTCACCTTTGTCGGTACCGTCCGGAGAAATCTCTAAGATAACGCCATCCGGCGTTATGACGATAGCGTTATAATTATCCCTGCGCCTCAGTGTGAGCCCTAATCCTTCACAGTAAAATCTGACTGCTTCATCCACATCGGGTACCACCATACCTATGTGGCTGATTCCTTTTATAATATCCATTCCGTTCTCCTTTTTTATTATCAGCCCTTAACGGCGCCCACCGTTGTATTCACGTAGTATTTCTGGCAGAACAAGAAGACGATGATAATCGGTACTACGGATACCACCGTGCCCGCCGCCACATTGCCGAACTTGTAAGTGAATTGTCCGCTCAAATATTTCAGGCCTGCCGCTACCGGATATTTATCTACATTCAACACGATTAACGGCCAAAGGAAATTATTCCACTTGTTGATGAAGTCCATGATAACCACCGTAGCGACGGCCGGAATGATTTGGGGAAGCATGATTTTCCACCAGATAGTAAGTTCTCCTGCTCCGTCGATACGCGACGCTTCGATCAGATCAGTGGAGATTCCCTCATATGCAGTTTTAAGGAAGATAATATTAAATACCGTTACCGAGTTGGGAAGGATGACACCCCAGAAATTATCGTTCAATCCCATTTTGGAAATGGTGATGTAATTCACCACAAGTCCCGCTGCCGCAGGTATGATCATCGTAGCGATAAGCACTGTATTCATCGTCTTCCTGCCAAAAAAGTCAAGCTTCGCAAGCGGATACGCGCATAAGGAGCCGAGAATAACGTCCAGCACGATGCCGCCCACCGTGATAATCAAGGAATTGAACAGCATCTTGCCGATGTTCAGCAGGGAGAAGACCTGTTCGTAATTGCCAAAGGAAGGAGCCTTCGGAAGCAGGTTCAAGGTATATATATTTTCCGACACCTTGAAGGAAGCGCTTACCAGCCATAAAAAAGGCCCTGCACAGATGACTGCAATGGCTATCACCACAAGATAACGAAACGCGGCGACAGAAAATCCTTTTATCTTTTTCTTCCTTCTTATATTCATTGTGTTTATTGCACTGCGTGACATCTCATTCTCCTCCTCTGTTCTTAATGGCAAACTGGATACAACTGAATATACCTATGATAACGGCGCTGACAAGTCCTATTGCAGCCGAATATCCGAAATCGTAATTAGTGAATGCCATTTTATAGGAATAGTAGTTGATGACGTAAGTGGACTTGTTGGGACCTCCGTTCGTCATCGTGAATACTACATCGAATACGCCTACAGCCGCAATCGTTGAGATCAAAGAGCAGAAGCCTATCTGATTCTTCAAAAGAGGCAGGCGTATCTTCCAAAAGGTCTGCCGTGCGTTAGCACCATCGATTTTCGAAGCGTCCAGAATCTCTGTAGGAAAAGATTGCAAGGCCGACAAATACATCATCATGTAATAGCCGATGCCCTGCCAGATCGTGACTCCCATCAGTACAATGAGGGCAATTCTGGATTCAAACAAAAAAGAAATGGGCTTGTCGATGATATTCCAATTCATGAGCAGGGCATTGACGAGTCCATCATCCTCGAAAATGAACTTCCAGATAATCGACACCGCTACCATGGATGTAACAACCGGCATGTAAATCAACACGCGAAGGGCGGCGTTGCCATGAAATTTCTGGTTCATCAAAAGTGCAAGCAAAATGGAAAGAAGCTGCAAAATCGGAACTACAACAACGAATAGGCAGGAATTCTTAAGAGCCAGCCAAAAATCCGGGTCTCTGACCAGCCTTTCGAAATTGTAAAGACCGATGAATTTCGTCGTACCGCCCACCGCTGAGTAATTGGTAAATGCCAGCGGTATACTGAAAACTATCGGATAAAATACAAATATACCGAGAATAATCAGCGCCGGTGCCATGAATAAATACGATATGAGAGTGGTTTTAAATTTTTTTCGATGCGTTCTGTAAAAGCTGTTCATATTTTTTCTCCCTTAGGAAAGCTGCCGCAAAATCTGCGACATTTTGCGGCAGCACTTTCTTCATTCTTATCGGTCAGCGAATATTATCTTACGCTTACTGGTTCTCTGCGAGCAGCTGGTTCACGCTCTGCTCACACTTTGCCAAAGCATCCTCCGGCGTCATGCTGCTGGCAAACAGCATATCCATCAGGTTATCGATTTCCAGCTTCACAGCATTGTCATTGGGAATTCCCAGTGTCATATCCGTGCTTTTCTGCGCTGACAGGGAAGCATAGTAGTTCGTTCTTCCTTCCACCGTGTCCATGTCGGACTTGAAGTAGTCATCGGCAGCCGCTGCTTTCGTCGTAGGGAATATAGAAGCCGCTTTCGCAAAAGCGAGCTGGTTCTCATCGTTGGAGAGATAGTTAGCAAATTTGATTCCTTCTTCCTGGTGCTTGCTGTTAGCCGGAACTACCAGATTCATAACTGCTGCACCGGTATAGCCCCACGGTCCGTAAATGGATTCAGCAACGTCTGTTACCGCATATTTCTCGGGAGATTCGGTACGGATTCTCGCGATGGTCTGGGGTCCTGAACACAGCATACCGAGCTTGTCGTTGGCGTACTGCTGGCGGTCGTTATCCCAATCATCCCATTTGTTCGGGGCGATGGCGCCCTCATTTACATATTCTACAAGGCGGGACAAAAGTTCTACCGCTTCAGCATTATTAAATGCAGCTTTTGTCTTATCTTCGGTCAGAATCGGAATGTCATAGTAGCAAAGCATATGATACATGGAACTGGGTGTGATCAAGTATGCGCCTGTCTTATCTTTGAAATCCTTCGCTGCTGCAAATGCCTCATCCCAAGTTGCCGGAATCTCGGTAATTCCTGCTTGTGCAAGAAGCTCCGTGTTGTACACCGTTACGTTGGGAGTAGCATACCAGGGAAACGCATATACGCCGTCGCCAAGCTTTGCTGAGTTATACATAGATTCTATATAGATAGACTTCTGCTCATCCGTGGCAGCAGCTTCCAGATCCAGTAGCGCTCCCTTGCCTGCAAGCGTTAATGCGAGCTGCGACCAGATATTGACTACGTCAGGAGGGTTGCTTCCCGCAGTCGCCGCTAAAAGTTTCTGCTCGATGGCATCATAAGGAAGATCCTGCCAATTTACTTTTACGTTCGGATTATCCGCTTCGTATTTGTCGATAAGTCCCTGAATAAAATCCGTGTAGGTTGGCTGCAGAGCCAAAGTCCAAAATTCAACGGTTACCTGTTCATCCCCCTTTGCAGCTTCTTCGCTGCCTGAGCTGCTTCCACATGCTGTCAGCATGGATGCACTCATTGCCACTGCCAAAAGCAGGGCACATAACTTTTTCATCGCTTTCATGGTATACCTCCATCTTTCTTTTGCTTGTTTGCATTCCATAATCCGGAATATGTAAAGGTTTTCTGTAAACCTTTTCTGAAAACGTTTACATTTTGTATTCTTAATATACTATCGGAGTTTTCGTATGTCAATCTTATTTTCCCGTTTTTGTTATTTTTCATTGTAATTTGTCCAGATAACACAATTTAATAAGATAAATTTTGTGCATTATTTACGTAATTGGGGGGAGATGGGGTAAGTTGCGATCCAAGGCAAATGACGTGGAAAGAAGAGGCGTTTATCGGTTGAAAACTATTTTTCCCTATGTTAAACTATGGTAAGCGAGGAGGACTTTATGGATAAAAATATTACAATCATACAAATTGCAAAAGAGAGCGGGGTTTCCATCGCTACTGTCTCTCGCGTCTTAAACGGCACGGTTCCCGTATCGCCAAAGACAAAGGAACGGGTTCAGAGTGTCATCAATAAATATCATTACACTCCCAATCCGCTGGCCCAAGGGCTTATCCTGAAGCAGACAAAGACACTTGGTGTCATCGTTCCCGACATTACCAATCCCTACTTCTCCACGCTGTTTTCTGAAATCGAGTGGTCTGCCCATCAGTCAGGCTATTCAGTCATTTTATGCAATACAGTATTTTCTGCAGTTTCCTATGCTTCGGGTGAACGAGAAAAAGAAGAAACCTATTTTCAGATGATTTTAGATAAAAAAGTGGATGGCGTCATCATTGCCGGGGGGCAAATCGACTTATGTGAAATCAGTGACAGTTATATAGAAGCTCTGAAACGGCTTGCTTCCACTGTGCCCGCCGTTGTAATCGGAAGAAAACTCCCTGACATTCCCTGCACTTTTGTGAATAAGGAAAACGACAACGGAATCATCATGGCCATCCGCTATCTGGCTTCATTGGGCCATAAAAGAATCGGTTTTGTGGGTGGCGAACGAGGAGTTTACATCACGGAATCCCGTTTAAGCGCCTATCACCGCACGCTTTTAGAGTTAGGGCTGGAGGATGAGCCGGAGTTCGTTGCTACCTCCGACTATTATATGGCCGACGGATACAACGCCGCCTTACATATTCTCGATTGTGGAGCTCCCGTTACCGCTCTGCTCGCAATGAACGATAACGTATCGCTGGGTGCGCTGCGGGCCATATCGGACAGACAGCTCTCCGTCCCCGGAGATATTGCCTTGATAAGCTGCGACCGCTTTTATGACGGAGATTACTTAACTCCGCGGCTCACCAGCCTGGACCGCCACAACGATGTGCTGGGACGCTATGTCATCAAACTGTTGCTGGATGAGATACAGGGCCTGCCCGCTCAGGACGCAATAGATTTCCTGCCGGAGCTTGTGATCCGGGAAAGCAGCGGACCCGCACGTGTTTGAAAACTGCTTGCACCGAGCGAAACGCTTCACTTTGCGGGAGACAAGGCGCGATTTTGGGTGCGTAGTGGTGCTACGTTCCCAAAATTGCAACGCAGTATACCGCAAAGTGAAGCGTTTAGAGCGGTGCAATGAGTTTTCAGACACACCCTAATGACTAACGGATAAAGTTAGTAGCCACATATGGCTCATACTTCGGCAGCGCCACTCCGTTTCTGAGTGCGATCTGTGCGCTCTTCATAAGCCATGCCATATTCTGTCCGAGGGTCCGCATGATTTGCAATCCTTCCTTATCCTTTCTCACATCCTCCGGCGTAAAGCCATGTACCTGATTCCAATACTGTGAGGGCACCACCGGCATATTGCTGATAGTAAAATACTTGTTCAGGCGGTCGAAAGCAGCAGTTGCACCTCCGCGGCGGCAGGATACAACGGCAGCGGCGAACTTGCCCGCCATACGGTCTCCTCCGCTGTAGAATAATCTGTCCAGAAAGGCACAAAGCTGTCCTGCAGCACTGGCATAATAAACGGGCGATCCTACTACCATGCCGTCATATTCGTCCAGTTTCTCAATTATCTCATTTACTTTGTCGTTAAAGATGCAGCGGCCGGTCTCCTCACATTTCCCGCAGGCGATACAGCCGGCTATCGGCTTGGTGCCCAGGTATAATATTTCCGTTTGTATTTCATTCTTCTCAAGAACACCCGCGACTTCCGACAACGCAGTGTATGTACAGCCCTTCTCATGAGGACTTCCGTTAATAAGTAATACTTTCAAATTAAATCCTCCTTCACTTAGGTGCATTCATCAAAAGACAGTTTTCAATATAATTTTAATACAAAAAAAAGAAACTTCAAGTACTCACATTCTAGTAATATACTATCCAAAAAGATAGTACAGAATAAGCTCGAAAATAAAAACGTTTTTTGTAGGAATTATGCATAAATTTGTTTTTACACAACATTTTTAATAGTTTTTACACAATGACGATGCTATAATTAGCTTAGGGGAAAAGACATTTACTTATGAGATAATTTATAACAGGAGGGCGACAAATGATGTTTAAGAATCTATCGATCAGAAACAAGTTGTTTTTAATTGTGTTACCTACCACATTGGGATTATGTTTGCTGCTGTTCATATTTTACAGTACAGTCAATTCCACCTATAAAAGCAGTCGGGATATTTTCTACGTTAACCTATACATGACACACGTAAGCCTGCTGAGCAGCGATAGAGATTTCTATCAGGCCAATGAGGCAGCATTACGCATTAATTCTCTGGATTCTTCGGATTCCGGGCAGCTCGCAGACTTAAGAGCCGTATACAAGGAAAATGCACAGCAGACAATCGACAATGCTAATAAAGTAACGGAATATCTGCAAAACCATTCACAGCTATTGGAATATTACACTCCTCACAATCTCTTCGTGCTAATTAACGGCTCTGAAAACTCCGACGATCCCGATGGGTTTCTGCAAAAGGATAAAACGCTAAAAGATCTTCTGGAGGAGTTTCATACGAATTTTACAATCTGGCAGTCCGCTTATGATCCGGAGACCGGAGAAGGGGATTTTCATATAATGGACGAATCCTTTGACACCGCCAGAGAATGCCTCAACGAAATGCAGGATTTGCTCACTCTGTACAGCGATTACAGTTCCGCCCAATTAGAGCGCGAGATTCACACCAAAATTGTTCGAGTGACCTCGATAGCTATCTTTTTTATCACGGCAATTTTCATCCTCGCCGTAATGATCATACGCTACTTAAGGAAGCATATCAACGAGATAACCGTGAGTATGAACGAACTGGCCAAAAAGAATCTTGCGCAGGATGCTCTTTCCTTAAACAGCAAAGACGAGCTGGGAATTCTGTCCTCCTCCTTCAATACGGTGCTCGCTTCCCTGCAGGAAATCGTAGGGCAGATAAGCACAGCCTCCTTCGAAATAAGCAATTCCTCTCAAACGATGGTGAGAAGCACTGATGAAGTTAGTGTTGCTACAGGAGAAATCGCGAGGGCAATTGAGGAAATCGCCAGCACTGCCACCTCTCAGGCCACAGATACGGAGCAGTCTGCATCAGAAATCGTGAACTTGGAGCAGGTCATCGGACAGAGCGCCGAAAGCGGTGAACTTCTCGCAAAAGCTTCCAAACAGATAAATAAGGCGGGGATAGAAGGACTCGGTGTAGTAAACGGTCTCGCTGAAATAAATAAGAACAGTCAGAAGATCTTTCTGGAAATATTAGAGGTCATAGATAAAATAAATGCCAGTGCCGATCAGATAGGAGAAGCCAGCTCTCTCATCTCGGAAATCGCAGAGCAGACCAACCTTCTCTCTCTGAATGCCAGCATTGAAGCTGCCAGAGCAGGAGACGCCGGCAAGGGCTTTGCCGTAGTCGCCGATGAAATCCGCAAGCTCGCGGAACAGTCTGCCGGATCCGTAGGCACCATTAACACGATGTTGAAGGAATTGCAGGAAAACGCAGCCTTGGCAAAGGAACAGAGCTACTTGGCGAGAGATACGGTGCAGATACAGACCAGGAGCGTAGACGATACGAAGAACAAGTATACGGCTATCGCCAACAGCCTGGAAGTCATCAACACACAAATCGATGCATTAGAAAGCATCAACGGCCGGATGAACTTAAGCTGTAACAACGTAGTGTCACATATCAGCAATCTTTCCGCCAGCGCACAGGAGAATGCTGCCACAACGGAGGAGACCTCCGCCGGTTCCGAAGAAATTCTCGCTTCCATGATTTCCATTGCAGACCTCAGCAACAACGTAAATGATCGCATCAGGGAATTGCAGGTTTTGGTGGGAGGTTTCAAAACATCATAATTTAAACCTTGTAATTAATGCCCGTGAGTATGATGCAAGTCCGGGGTGTGGGCATGGGTATGTACCATTTCTTCGTGTATATGAGGATGACTGTGCTCACCCTCCACCGGATAGTCGTGAATATGAGTATGATGTTCATCCGTATGACTATGCCTATGCTCGTGCTCCAGTTCATGGTGGGCATGGGTATGCTCGTGTCTCTCAAACGCCGCCAGATATGCCCCTGCCGCCATAATGAAAGCAGCGACGGAAAATGAAAGTGTCAGATTCTGACCAAAAATCATAAACGACAGGAGTACGCCGATAAACGGCGAAGCTGCATAATATGCGCTGGTGCGCGCTGCCCCCAGCTCTCTTTGGGCGCGTATGTAAAAGAAAATGCTAAGCCCATAAGAAACGAAGCCCAGCAAAAGAGAACAAGCGATATAAGCACCATGAAAAATAATTTCCGATGAAGCCGCCGCTATCAGCAGGGAACCAAAACCAGAGCCGAAGCCCTTAATAATGACGATCTCAAATGGATCTTTTAACGACAGCATCCGTGTACAATTGTTTTCGAAGCCCCAGCAGACGCAGGCCAGCAGTACGAATATCGAGCCTACGGAGAAGGAAAAGGTGCTGAAATCCTCAACAGATAAGATCATGCTCGATACGGTGATAAGGAATATGGCCATCCACATTCTTTTTCCTATCGCTTCCTTAAAAATTACTAAGGCGATCACTGCGGTGGCCACAATCTCGAAATTATTCATCAAGGACGCGTTAGCCGATGTGGTAAGGCTTAGACCGATTATAAGAAAAATCGGCGCTGCGATGTCCAGGATTATCATGCCGGCTACATAAGGCAGCTCGGTTCTCGTAATTTTCGCTTCTTTCCGTTCTGACCTCTTTCCTCTTAACAGGTTTACGATGAGCATTCCCGCTCCGGCACCTAGATAAAGCAGCGATGCCATGAAAACAGGTGAAAGCTCTCCTAATAAAATTTTTGAGACGGGAGCGCTGATTCCATAACAAGCTGCCGCCAGAATTGCCATAAATATTGCTGATTTTTTCATATGCTGTTACCTGATCTCCTCTTTATTTTGTATCCATTTACAAAGTTACTTATAAAGATATTATAACATTAACAGCAAATTTGGGAATAATATATTTATTTCCTTCCAAGCCGCACTGCCACCGCCTTTTTATTGTCCTCTGGCGTATAGCACAAGCAGTTATCTTCTATCGACACCGCGCTCTCTCTGTCGGAATATACTTCTTTGATCACAGCATGAACTTCCTTCGGAAGCTCCATTTTCAAGACACTTCCCATGGGAACCTCAAATACATGGAAAAGAGCATATGCCTCACCCCCATCAGAAACTCTTACGATTCCCTGCCATCCGTTCAGATAGCCGATGACCCACGGGTCGCGCATGTCCAGAAAGCGCCTCATGGTAGTAATGAGTACTTTCCCGGCTCTCTTTAAGAGATACTCTTTGCCTTTGTATATTTCTGCAGCGGAGCCAACATTTTTTATCTCGAACCATATGCCCGGTTTAAGTCTCGCTTCCTTTATTTTCTGAACTGTTTTCTCTAAGGCCTCGGGAAACAGCTCCATGTGGTGCTGTATTCATTAATGACGATGGGACACCTGCTCACTTTCCGGCTCTTTATAACATATTCTTCATGAGCTGCCGTCATATTCCGGGAAATTCTGTCTACGCCTCCGCCTTTGCATACGACTAGAACCGCGTGTCACGCCCATGAGGGCTCCAGCTGCAATTCTTCAATCGTCCTCGTTTTCAGATGCCCTTCCATGCTCCATACGCTGCGCAGACGGTGTATCTTCATACTGTTATGCGAGCGTGCTGTCTCCCGCATAACTGCCTGGATAGACGTCACTAGCCCCCTTTATCTGTACCAGAGAATTTACTACCTGTTTTTTCTCCTGATAAAATCGTCTTTTTTCTCTGGCTGAGAAGTATGTTGGATTAACCCTGCAATTTAATCGAGTAGGAGGCGGTGACTAACCGCCGTCCTCTCACAGCACCGTGCGTACCGTTCGGTACACGGCGCTTTCAATAGTTGACGTGCACAGACTGATAGGCAGTGGCCAAGTCATAGAAGCCAT
>JAEYJO010000050.1 GCA_023408815.1 Bacillota bacterium
CTCATGAATTCCCGCATCGCGGCTTTTTGTGGTGTGTCATTTTTCCTTGCCATAATAAAACCTCCAAACTGAGTGATTTTATCTTACATCAGTCTGAAGGTTTACACAAACTTTGGGATACTCCCGAATATCGTGATTTCCTGTCTTATCTTAAGCTTTCAAATACAGACCTAAAGATGCCTTTCGCACCATTCTGCTAAAATACAGTTGTCGCAATGACTTTTTCGTGCCGTGCATATACTTCTTCCATGATATATGAGCTGAAAATTAATGCGGTTCCAGTGCTCCTTCGGTAATGCCTTCATCAACTCCTGTTCTACCTGAACCGGATTTTTCCCTTTAGCCCATCCTATTCGTCTGGAAATACGGAATACATGTGTATCCACCGTTACTCCCGGTATCTCATAAGCATCCGCCAAAAATAAGGTGGCCGTCTTCCGTCCGACTCCTGCCAGGGCCGTAAGTTCCTCAATAGTTACCGGAACCTTCCCTGCATGCTGCTCCAGCAATTGCTCACAGCATTTTTTCATGTTTCTAGCCTTTACCTTGTATAATCCAACACTCTTTATCGAATTCTCAATTTCTTCAACCGGTGCATCCACAATCTTTTTCATATCCGGAAAATTCTTCCACAAACCCGGAAGCGCTTCGTCCACCTGCTTATCCGTGCTCTGGGCACTGAGCATAATCGCTATTAACAGCTGCCAGTCAGCTTCATGAACAAAGCCCTCCTTAGTCACTCCATATTCTTTGTCCAAGGCTTCTAATATTTGTTTTGTCTTTTGTTTTGTCATTTTATTCGTCTCCCGTCTGGTCTCAAGATGTTTTATAACTCCTTGTGCACTTCCACCCTCATAGACATCCCGGCCCCAAGTCCTTCGCAAGGCCTTCTTTGGAAGCCCAGCCGTTCATAGAATTCTTCCTTCCCCTCCGCCGCAACGAGGCAAAACATCAGATAGTCGCCTTCTTCCGCAGCCTCCTTCACTTTATCCATCAAGCCCTGTACGATACGGGCGCCGATTCCACAGCCCTGATATTCCGGGGATATGATAACATCTCCGATATAGACCGTATATCCGTAATCGAACAATGCTCTTCCCATGCCTACCACCTTTTCGTCAGACCACGCGGATATGAGAAAGGTGGTATTTGCAAGCCCTCTTACCGCCTGCTTTTCCGTCAATCTTTTCCACCCTGCCAGTTCCCGCAGTCTGTTATAATCTTCAGCCGCCAGTTCCTCACGGTATTCTATCTGTTTCATTTGAACGCCTTTCTATTTTAGCCATTGTATACATCTATGTACGCTCCGGTAATATTTTCTAAAGTATCGTCTCCATGCCGATTTTCTGCGGCTTCAGACCACATTTTTCATAAAATCTCATTGCTGATTCGTTACAGCTCCATACATTTAATGTAACATTGTAGCATCCCGCTTCTTTTGCAAATTCGATGACCGCATCATAAAGATGCTTTCCCACATGACGCCCCCTGATGTTCTCATCCACGCAAAGATCATCGATATACAGCGTTTTTACATCCGTAAGGATATTGTCCTCTATGTGCTGCTGGAATACGCAAAAAGCGTAACCCATAAGATATTCCTCTTCGTCGGCCGCCACCAATATCGGCTTTCCTTCGTCACAAATAATCTCCCTGATTTCCTCGTCCGTATATTTCCTGCTGTTACCCTTGAATAAATCAGGACGTCCCTGGTGATGTACCGCGGCCACCTGCAAAAGAAGTCTTTTGATACCCTCTACATCTTTTTCCTGTGCACTTCTTATTATCATCGTTTTGTCTCCTCCGTTCCTTTCAGGAAAGCCGCCGAAAAATCCATCAGCTGCTTTTCAATTCCTCTATCTCTGAACAAAGGCTCAACAAACAACATTTTTGTTTCCTCACAATACATTCCCACGACTCTCGTCGCACATTTTCCCACAAAGAAACAAAGCTCCCCCCGTTCTATTTTATTTATCAGTTCATCCTGTCTGTCATCGGTCAATAAGGCCATCTCTCTTTCGGCCATGTATCCGTTATGAAGCTTTAAAATCTGCCAATAATCCTGTTCTTTTAATTCCTCGCATAAAGCCTCCCCTGTACCTTCCTGCATTAATGTATATAAAATACTTCCATCTTCGTCATAGCCGTTATATTCAAATCCCAAGGACATCCAAAATCTTCGATTTCCCTCATTGGATAAATTCAGTTCAAAATATTTCGCATCATGTACTTCCTTCCGGAGCTGCCTAAAACAGGCTTTTCCATACCCTGCACTTCTATACTCCGGATAAATGCAAAAATCTAAAATAAAACATTTTCCGTCCTCTGAAGTATAAACACAATAGGAACAAAAGCCGATTTGAACTTCTCCTTTATTAAAAAATATCATATGTGCCCTGTCGATTGTCCTATCGCATATGGCGATTAACGCATTCCGGTATTTCTCCGAAAGAAAATACTCCTTATCCTCCTGCGTGATCGGACTGCCGATCGACTCATTAGGGAAAATATCCCTTATTAAATATTCTTCATGTTTCTTCCAGTAAGAGTCCCTGCATGCTTCTTCTATCGTAATCTCTTCTAATTCCACTATTTATCCTCCAAGCCGCTTTCCGATTCGTTTTTCATTTTCTCCTGGACGGAAGTCACCACATCGTAAACATCAATTCTATGGCTTTCCATTTCCGGCATTCCTATGAACAGCCCGCCGTAATTTATGCTATCGCCGCTTCTTTCCATACGAATGATTTCAATAAAAGCATGAATAATCTCCTTCGTCCATATTCTCAAAAAGCCTTCATAAACTGCCCCTATCTCCAGTTCTTCGTCGCATTGAAAGCCAACTCCCGACTTGGATACATTTACCACGTCGATTGCGACCTCCTTATCTCCTCTGTCTTTATCGAGGCGCTTCACAATCAGCTTGGATTCCAACTCCATTCTGCGGTCTTTTCTCTTCTCACTCATTTATATTCTCCCTTTCTTATACTTAACGCTATACCTTATTCTGATTTTATATCAAGAAATGGGGGATTACAATACTTTCTGCATTGAATATAAATAATAATAAAACACCGAAAAGAAGCAAGCCCGCCTGCCGCTTATTACGGTGTTTTAAAATATAAATTATTTTTATATAACGTGATGACTATCGTCCGCTTACATGATCTGACAAAGCTTCCTTCAAGCCCTCTGCCGTACTCAGGAAATTGATTCCCGACTCTCTTATCTTGCCTAAATCCATCCGGAGATTTCTGTGTTTGTCCGCAAACGACTCCCTATCTTCCACTACGCTTACCCCTGAAATATTTTTCAGCTTTAACATATGCCTTACCACGTCGCAGGTACAAAGGTCATTTTCGCTTCCAAAATTGTATGCTCCGGGAGAAAGGCTAAATGCCTTTTCCATATTGGCGGCAACCTCCCAAACATTGGTAATGCTTCTGAAATCAAACACCGGATATCTGATTTCCTTTCCCTCCTGTACCGCTTGCAGAACATTTGTTACCAAATTGCCATGCTCTGTTCCCATCCTCATTTCCTTATCATACATCCAACTGAGCCGTAAGATCACGCTGTTTTCATTAAACTCCTGGCATTTTCTCTCCGCCTGAAGCTTCTGCTTACCGTAGACATGAGGCGGATACAGACTTTCTTCTTCTGAATGCGGGCTAGTCCCTGCATGTCCTAAATAAACCTGATCCGAACTGCAGAATATCAATTTTACACCGAATCTCCCGCATACCTTAGCTATGTTCTCCGTTCCCAGTACATTTACCTTATACGACAGCTCTGGATCCTTTTCACAAGCGCCTATATCAGATACCGCTCCGCAGTGGATCATAATATCCGGACTAAACCCTCTTACTATATTCTCGACTTCGTTACCATCTGTAAAATCCATCTGCCCGCGAGTCAGTCCCATAACCTCATGTTTTTTTAATGCGATACACAGCCTCGATGCCAGGAAGCCGTTAGCGCCGGTTAACAATATCCTCATTATAAAACCATGCTCCTTTCAACCTTATCCTTCTTTCACATTCTCAGGGAAACTTCTTAAATATACCGTATTTCCATCAGGATCCAAAAAACTCATATTTCTTGCTCCCCACGGACGGGTAATCGGCTTATCTATTATTTTCATACCTTTTTCCAGCAATCTTTCGTATTCCCCATCCACGTTATCTACCGTAAATGCAATACAAATATTCTGATTCTTGTTGTTTTTGACAGTTCCATCGTTATAAATAGTCAGCATCGTTTCTTCCGCAACGATAGTCTGGTGCACGCTATCACCACTTCCGTTATCGATTCCCAGCAAAAATTTGTAAAAGTCTGCCAGTCGAATCACATCATTTGTTAAAAACCCTACCTCTCCTAATTTCATGGCTTCCTCCTGCATCCACCTTAGAACTTCATATTTATTTATAAACAACTTTACTTTTAATCACCACAAATAAAGTATTCCACAATCAAAAAATGCATGGTTATTTGCCACGCGTTTTCTTTTTTATCGCATTATTATATAAATAATATACCATATCTTTACAATTATGTACAACAGTTTACTATTCTGACTTACCAAGCTGCCTTCGCACCAAATCTGACATAACGTTATCTTCACATCTACCACAGTTCCGTGAACCGCATCAACACCTCGAACCTGGCCCAAAATGACACATTATAATACGACATAATGTTGTCATATTTTGTATATTATAATAGAGATAAACAGTAAATCTGGAGGAATATAAAATTATGCAGGAATATGCTGACAAAGATGCTTTAATAACTGAAATTAAAAAGACAGCCAATATGTTTATATCCGAATTCGATGGAATACCCGAATCCGACAAGGCGGTACGCCTTGAAGAGGTCGACCGCACACCACAGGAAATAATTGCCTATCAGCTTGGCTGGATGAAACTTCTCCTTAGTTGGGACAGTGATGAGCTGGCTGGAAAAGAAGTCGTCACACCGTCCCCCGGATATAAATGGAATCAATTAGGAGGGTTATACCAAAGTTTTTATGACCAGTATCGAGATGAATCTTTGTCTCAGTTAATCAAATTATTTGTTTCTACCGTTGATGAATTGATCCAATGGCTTAGCGGCTTTAGCGAAGAGGAACTTTTTCGCCCCGGCGGCAGAAAATGGGCCGCATCTACCCCATCTAACTGGCCTATATGGAAATGGACGCACATTAACACGGTTGCACCGTTTAAGTCTTTCCGCAGTAAAATTCGGAAATGGAAAAAATTTCGTTCATTTAATAATCGAGCGAATTGAAGGGATAGACTTGGAGATAATTCTCAAATTAAAAGCTCCATCGGTGTATATACGATTCCTTTATACGAGGTTTGCATGCCTATATCCGTAAACCCTATGTTATGATAGAATGAAATAGCATAGGGTGATGAATTTAATGTTATTCTCTTTACACCCTTATTACGTAGCTCTTCCATTATAATATAAAATAGTTTTCTTCCAATCCCCATCCGATGATAACCGTCTTTTATGAACACACATGATACCATATTCTTTACGGATAAGGATAACACTCCTACAAGCCTATCTTCTATAAAAGCTCCATACATAACTTCCTTCTTGCTTACAAATTTTCCTCTAAACCGCTCTCCCCGAATGAATTCCTCATAAAAAGTATCTATTCCCTCCTGCGTATAATAAGGGGCAACAAATTCCTGAAATACTTCCCCGATCAGTTGAAAGCCTTCCTCTATTTCCGATAGTTTTAATACTCTAATTTTTGTCTTATCTCCGTTTTTCATACTTGATTTTATCCCTTTTAAATCTGAACAATCGTGTCATAGGGCGATTGCCTTTTGCAATTACATTACAGCAGACCGAGCAAATATCATAAGTCATTTTATCCTGATTACACGCACCTCATAAGGGCGCAGAACAGACTCACTTCTATTATCATAATTATGGAAATAAATCTCCTTCCCACCATACTGCTTCCAGTCAAATACTACTTCTTTTTTTGTAAAATTGCAGATGACGTCGAAGGCTTCTCCCGCCAGTTTCCTACGGTATGCAAATACGGCTTCCATTTCAGAGTAAAGCTCCTTATAATCCCCGTAAATAGCCGTATCATTTCCGGATTTAAAAGCTATCAGCTTCTGATAGAAGTACCAGATTGAATCGGTATCCGCCAGCGCCTTTTCCACGTTAATCTTATGATAATTTTCATTAACTGCCAGCCATGGAGTGGCATCCGAGAATCCTGCATTTACACTATCCTCCCACTGCATAGGGGTTCTGGCATTATCTCTTCCTTTTTTCAGTATAGCATCCCATGCCTCTTCCTTTATCCCTGCTTTTTCGGCTTCTTCATAATATCTGATGCTCTCAATATCCCTCAGCTCCATAATCGAGGTGAAGGGTGCATTTGTCATTCCTATTTCTTCCCCTTGATAAATAAAAGAGGTTCCTTTTAACAAATGCATTGCTGCGGCAAGCATCTTAGCCGCCCGTACTCTCTCCTCTTCCGTATCCGGTGACACGAATCTGGAAAGCGGCCTGGGCTGATCATGATTCGACCAGAACAAGCTCCCCCAGCCTTCCTTTGTCGCCTCCTGCCAACGGCTGATAATACGTTTGAAATCTGCAAGCGTGTATGGAACAATCTCCCACTTTCCGCTTCTCCCGCTATCTATATCCATAAGTTCAAACTGGAAAATCATATCTAGTTCACGGGCTTCTTTTTTCATCAGCTGCCTGCCGATTTCCGGCGTTACAAAGGGCGTCTCTCCCACACACATGCTATCTCTGCCGTCAAAACAAGCGGCACGCATTTCCTTAAGGTAATCATGGAGCTCCGGCTGATTCGCAAAATTCTCAGGACAGAAGGTGTATCCGGAAATCGTCTTCTCCCCTGTTCCGTCGGGGAGCCCCGGTTTCTTGGCTATCAGATTAATGACATCCATGCGGAAACCATCCACGCCCTTATCGAGCCACCAATTAATCATGTCATATATTTCTTCCCGAAGTTTTCTGTTCTCCCAGTTTAAATCAGGCTGCTTTTCTGAGAATAGATGCAGATAATATTCATCTGTGATTTCATCATATTTCCATGCGGAGGGTGTAAAAAAAGAGCCCCAGTTGTTTGGTTCCTTTCCGTTTTCCCCTTTGCGCCAAATATAATAGTCGCGATATGGATTATCCTTATCTTTACGTGACATGGCAAACCATGAATGCTCGTCGGACGAATGGTTCACCACCAAATCCATAATGATGCGGATACCACGGCCGTGTGCCTCCCTAAGAAGCACGTCGAAATCTTTCATTGTACCAAATTCTCTCATTATCTGCTGATAGTCGCTGATATCATAACCCATATCATCATTTGGAGATTCATAAACAGGATTGAGCCAGACAGCACCGACTCCCAGCTCCTTCAAATAGTCAAGCTTTCCTATTATACCGTTTATGTCACCGATTCCATCGTGATTGCTATCCATAAAGCTTCTTGGATACAGTTGATAAATAACACATTCTTTCCACCATTTTCGTTCCATGACCTTATACATAAGCAACGGATTCGCGCTCTACAATTGTGATAGGAACCACATACTCCTCAGGCTCCTTTACTTTTTCATCCATTGTATAACACAGCATTTCCACTGCTTTTTTTCCCTTCTCAAATATATCCTGTCCGATTGTTGTAAGACCCGGCGTACAATAGTTCGCAATATCAAGATTATCAAAGCCGATGATAGACATCTGCTGCGGAATCTTAATCTGCATTATATTCAATTCCTTAATAGCACCCATGGCAATCACATCTGCCGTACAGAAGATTGCCGTGCAATCTGTCTCAGTCACAATCCTTCTCGCCATTTTTCTGGCATTTTCAAAATCAACGTTCGCATGAAAAAGATAAGAGGGATTGACAGGCACTCCGCCTTCTTCCAAAGCGCTTTTATAACCTTCATACCGCTTCGCGCTGACTCCACCTGATTTTAATTTGCCTGATAAAAAAGCAATCTTTTTGTGCCCATGCTCCAGCAGATATTTCGTTGCCACGTATCCGCCATAAATGTCATCCAGCTTCACTTCCTTATAGGCATGGTTGTCCATATAGGAGTCTACCAATACTACCGGTATATTGCTTTCATTTAAATCTTCGTAGAAATCCTCGGAATACGCACCAATAACAATAATACCATCGAGATTTCTCTGCTGTGCCAAATGAAAATATGTCTCATCCGCATTCGTCCCGGACACGATTACGTGATATCCCCTTATTCTGGCATTATATTCAATACTGGACAGTATTTCACTATAGAATGGATTCTGGAATACCATCATACTGCCCGGCTCTGTTTGTGGAATAACGACTCCTATCAGGCTGCTTTTATTGCTCGCCAGACTGCTTGCAGATATGTTTTTCACATATCCCAGCTTCTTGATAGCATCTTTTACCTGTTGTACTGTTTCCGGCGGAAGTACTTTTTTTCCGCTCATCGCGTAAGATACTGTCGCGATAGATAATCCCGTTTCTGTCGCAACATCTTTAATCGTTATTTTTCTCATCCCATCCACTGCCCCATCTATTTATTTCCTGTGAAGATTCTCATTGTCTCCGAATCTAATTATACACAGATTTGTATTATTTTTCACGTCATTTCCTACCTTCTGCCCAATTTCCTTATTTGGACCGAGATTCAAAGTGATCGCGGAGTTCCCGCGGACAAAAAGCATTATTTTCCCAAGCGGAACCTCCTGATAAATCTCTCTTCCTCCTTCCATTCTGCTGCCGTCCCAGAAATCGTACCATATACCCTCAGGTAAATATACACTTCTCCCTGCAGCGCCTTCCTCTACGACCGGAGCCACCAAAAGATCTCCAATCATATAGGCATCATCAATGTCCAGTACGTTTTCATCTTCGGGATATTCCAGGTACAGATGCTTTAAGAAGGGCTCCCGGTCTTTCGCACATTTTTCTGCTTCCGCATAAAAATAAGGCAAAAAATTCATATGCAGGTTTGCAAAATAACAAGAGGTTTGTAAAATCTCCGCATCGTCTCCATAAAAGGCTGCCATATTCCACGGACTTCTGTCGTTCACTGCTACTGTCCCCTTCATGACCTCGGCAAATTGCCCGCTTGCAGGCTCACTATGCCACTGCATCGCAGGAACAAAGGCTCCAAGCGCCGTTGCCCGCAGGTATAGCTCTTTGGTCGGCATCGGTCCTGCAAATCCTCCGATGTCAAAGCTCCAAAAAGGCACGCCGCAAAGAGAAAGCGAAAGTCCCGCACGGAGGACAGCCTGCAGCTCTGAGAACTTAGACATCTGGTCACCGGCCCAGTGCATGGGTGTTGTCTGCGCTCCTATATATCCGGCACGGCTGAATAAAATACGATCTTTACCGATAAATTCCGCATACGCTTTTTCATACTGTGCAGGATAAAGATTTTTCATTTCTTTTCCGCTGACATTCTGATAAAAGTTCGTTTCCACATCATGAATAAATTCTCCGCCATCCGTCTTGAACCCATCCACTCCCATATCCAACAAATATTTTCTCTTGGAAAACCACCACTTTCTTGCGCTTGAGTTAGAAAAATCAGGAAGCATCGAACCAATAAACCACTGTTTCGGAATCTTATACGGACTGCCATCCGGGTTCGTTCCAACCAGTTTCTCGCCGACCGCATAGGTACAGTCATTATCATGCTGCTCACATTCCTGTCCGGGGTCGAGCTCCTTGAGCGCCGGGATCTGCCAGAGAACCAATTTCATGCCTTTTTCGTGAATTGCCCGAATCATTTGGTCCGGCGACGGCCAAGGTTCGGTAAACCTAATATCCTCCTTTGTAAGATACTCTGCCCCGTCCACCGGTTCGTACTTCGACCCATTCCATAAGTAAAAAGTTGCCTCGTCGCTCCATGCTTCAATCACAATTACGCTGATCGGATAATCATACCTCCCGGCATATTCTAACTGCTCTTCAATATCCTTCTGACAATTCCAGCGGTTAGCCGATGCCCATACACCAAATGCCCATTTGGGCGGCAGCATAATCTCTCCTGTCTTTTCTACGAACTGAGAAATAATCTCTTTAGGCGTCCCGTAGAAAAAGTATAGCGTCCATTCTGCATCTGACGAAAGCTCTATACGAAAGCATCCTTCCGTAAAGTCAAAATCCACCTCATATGCAGTATCCACAAATACTCCGTGCCCTTCACTCGTATGATAAAAAGGTATCGGCAGATAAGCGTATTCTCCCTGCTCACAAAATTCCTCAATAACAAGGCTCTTTAATTTCTTTCCACTATGGTTTACGCTGCAATAACGTTCGCCTAATCCATACACTGCTCCGGCATTACAGTCATATTCCAAGATAACTTTACTGCCTTTTCTATTTACTCGAAAGTTCTTTATTATCTCCTGATCGAGTCCAATGATTTTGTTTTCCATCATTTTCGTCTCCTTACCCTTTTATTCCACCGACCATTATGCCGGATTTCATTTTTGAATTAGCACCGATATATACAATGATAATGGGTATCATCGAAATCAGGCTGCCTGCCATTAATACGTTATACTCCGTAGCATACTGCCCGTTTAAATTGTTGAGTGCCAATGTGATGGTCATTTTATTGCGGTCCGACAGCATTACCAAGGGCCACAGATAATCGTTCCAGCTATCCATAAACGTTGTAATTGCCAATGTTGCAATTGCCGGAAGCGACAGCGGAAGCATTATCTTCCAATAAATGTACCACATGCCCGCTCCATCAATCTGTGCAGCCTCAATGTAATCATTTGGCACGGAGCGCATATTCTGCACTAGAAGAAATATACCAAATGCCTTAAAAAGGGATGGAAAAATCACGCTTCCATAAGAATTGATCAATCCCATGTGATTCATAATGATAAACAAGGGAATCAATGTGACTTGTGTCGGAATCATCATAGAAGCAAGATATACTTTGAAAATTCCATCTGCGAGCGGAAAGCGGATCTTCGTAAATGCAAACGCTGCCATAGATGACGAAAGAATCGTAATCACCGTATAGCATACGGTGATAAGCATACTGTTTCCCACCGCTTTAAGAAACGGAAAACGCTGGAACACCTGGCTATACGCATCCAGCGTCGGTTCCTGCGGAATCCACTGTACAGGGAGCGCCATCAACGCTCCCTTGCTTTTTAATGAGGTTGAAAGCATCCAGAGAAACGGAATCATCACGATCAGGGAAATTGCAATCGATATTAAATAATATCCCGCACTGCTCAATATCTCTTTTGCCTTATGATTCATAATGCACCCATCCATTCTGTAATTTCATCTGTATCATTGTCAGCACGAAAATAATCACAAACAATAACCATGAATATGCCGACGCATAACCCATTTTAAAGTAACTAAATCCATAGGTATAAATCCGCTCCACCATAACCTCCGTCGCACCGCTCGGCCCGCCTTCCGTCATGATCTGAACCTGCGGAAACATCTGGAATGCATTGATCAGCGACATGATCAGGCAAAAGAAAATGGATGGGGTCAATAAAGGCAGCGTTATTTTGAAAAAAGATACCCCTCTGCCTGCACCATCAACCTTTGCTGCTTCATAATATGTCGGATCAATTGCCTGTAATCCGGATAAAAGAAACAGTCCAAAAAAACCCATATCCTTCCAAACAGATGCCAGCACAATACCAGGCATTGCCCACACTTCACTGGTCAGCCATCCGGGACCACTGATCCCTGCCAGCGCCAAGAGCTGATTGAATATTCCATACCTCGGACTTAGCACCCATTTCCATATAAGGCTTGCCGCCACCCATGAAGTCAGTACCGGAATATAATAAAGAACACGGAATACCATAGTTCCCTTCCTCTTTTTATTCAGTAATACTGCAACTCCAAGGGAAGCTGCGAATACAAGCGGAATATACAAGATAATGTAGTAAAGCGTATGTCCAAGGACTGTCCAGAATTCCTTACCGCCTAATATTGCCTTATAGTTTTGTATCCCTACAAAATGTTCTGTAATTGTCTTCAGTGTAAGCTGCTCAAGCCCATTCCAGTCCGTAAAGCTTAAGAATATAGCTATCAGTACCGGAAAAAGGCTGAATATCAACATTCCTGCAAAGCTTGGAAGCATAAATGGCAGCGCCTGCACAATTTTCTCTTTTTCTAATTTCCTTTTCTGCTTTGACATGCTTATCGTCCCATTCCTACATTAGTTCAGTGTAATTAAAGTCTCACATTCTTCCTGCGCCTGGTTCAACGCATCCTCAACCGTGATTTTCCCACTGGCTGCCTTCGATAGCTCTTCCGTAATAACATCGGACATCAAACTATAGTCCTCAATAATTGGAGGTACTACCAGATAATCCAGTGAAGTAAATACTGCCTGCTTGTTATCAGGAGGAGTTATTTCAAGATAAGAATTTAATACCGTCTCATTTTTGATTGCCGGAAGGTCCCAGCCTGCATCAATTCTTATCTGTGCCGCTTCATCACTGGATGCCAGCCATGTAATCCATG
This sequence comes from Bacillota bacterium, assembly GCA_023408815.1. Classification (GTDB taxonomy): domain Bacteria; phylum Bacillota; class Clostridia; order Lachnospirales; family Lachnospiraceae; genus Kineothrix. The sequence goes on from JAEYJO010000050.1 coordinate 12,530, forward strand.
TGGTGGCTGCTGCCGCCTGCTCACTATCTGCATTTACAACTAAAGCGTTACTAAAGAAATGAGTCGCTTTCTCTGTTCCGCCAGGTTCTACACAAATATCCCAGTTAAAATCACAGGCATCTTTAAAGGTATTGAATGCCCATATTCCGGTCGGGATCATCCCAAGACGTCCGCTTTCGAATAAATCCCAATCTCCCATTCCGCCCATCTGTTCCTCTGTAGGCGCTACATTGGATACGAGGACACGATCGATCATCATTTGCGCAGCCTTGATATTTTCCGGAGAATTGATAGTAAATTCCGTCTTATCTTCGTTTAACAGACTGCCTCCGTACTGAGAGGCAACTTTATAGAATTCATTGTACGTAAGCGGTGCATAGATACCATATGTATCATCGGAAATCGCCCGGATCTTCTCCGCAGCTGCCTGTGCATCTTCCCATGTCCAGTCGTCTGTCGGATATTCTGCACCAGCCTTATCAAACAGGTCTTTGTTATAAATCAATACCACGTTCGAAAAATTTCCCGGAAGACCATATTGTTTACCGTCTACATTAAATGCACTCAATGCAGTCTCATTAAAATTCGAAGTTTCCGCCCCGGAGATATCTGCCAGCACTCCTTTGGCTGCATAAGATGCGAAATTCTCAATATTCAACTCGTAGCAATCCGGTGCCGTTCCGCCGGCCACCCTTGTCTGCATAGCCGTAAAATAATCACTATATGCGACCGTCTCAATGTTTACAGTAATGTTAGGGTATTCCTCGTGGAATTTTTCATACATCTTGTTTAATGTTTCCTCATTTCCGCCGGAAGCATTGAAATTGCAATACGTAATCGTTACCTCTTCCCCAACTGCCTCTTCACCGGCTTCAGGTGATTCTTTTTCTTGCCCGGTACTTACTGGGTTCTGTCCGGCAGTTTCTTCTTTTGCTGCCTCTTGTGTACTGCCACAGGCTGTCAGTCCCAATATCATTGCGGAAACAAGTGCTACTGCTAATGCTTTTTTCATACTAATCCTCCATATTTTCGATGCCTGCGAATTTGGGCGCAAGCATAAATTTGCGTGTGAAAAATACATTTTTCACACTAGTACCTTCTAACGCCTTTGTGAAACGTTTAACCAAATGATAAAAACAAAAGAAAGTAAACATTGTTACTTTCTTAATGCCTTTAGTGAAACGCTTCACTGTCTTTAGTATATCTTTTTTTGAGCAAATGTCAACCTGCAAAAATGTCCAATACTTTTATTGTTTTCTTGTCTGTTTTTCACAAAGTTATATCTGATTCCCATTCATTTTCGCCAACTTCGCCGCCTGATCCGCCGCAATTAAGCTATCCAGCAACTCGTCGATATCTCCATTCATAATATCGTCGATTTTATACAGCGTCAGCTTAATTCTATGATCCGTTACTCTTCCCTGCGGGAAATTGTAGGTCCGGATTTTCTCCGAACGGTCTCCGGTACCGATCTGGCTTCTTCTGAGTTCGGCTTCCGCATCGTGCTGCTTCTGCTGCTCGATATCGTATAATTTTGCGCGCAGCAAGGCGAAAGCCTTCGCCTTGTTCTGAAGCTGCGACTTCTCCGTCTGGCTGTATACGACGATTCCCGTAGGATAATGGGTCAAACGAACGGCAGAGTCCGTAGTGTTGACGCACTGTCCTCCGTTTCCTGAGGCACGCATAACATCGATACGGATATCCTTATCTTCAATTACTACATCCACCTCCTCTACCTCCGGCATTACTGCCACCGTTATCGTAGAGGTATGAATGCGTCCGCCGGATTCCGTCTCGGGAACGCGCTGTACACGGTGTACACCGCTTTCGTATTTCAGCTTGGAATAAGCGCCGTTTCCCGTAATCATGAAGTTCACTTCCTTCATACCGCCGATTCCTATTTCATCTACGTTCATCGTTTCCACTTTCCAGCGCTGACTTTCCGCATAATGAACATATAAACGGTACATCTGTGCCGCAAACAGAGCGGCCTCATCTCCGCCGGCTCCTGCTCTTATTTCCACGATAACGTTCTTATCATCGTTAGGGTCCTTGGGCAGAAGAAGAATCTTCAGCTTTTCTTCCAACTCCTCCACGCGTTTCTTTGAGGCATTCAGCTCCTCTTTTAACATTTCACGCATGTCTTCGTCGGATTCCTCCTCCAGCATCGTCAGGCTGTCTTCAATATCCTTCTTGGACTTCTTATACTCTCTATATGCCTCCACCAAGGGTGTCAAATCGCTCTGCTCTTTCATAAGCGAGCGAAAACGTTCCTGATTATTCGTTACGGTCGGCTCACCCAGTTCTCCCAATATTTCTTCAAACCGAATGAGTAAATCTTCTAACCTGTCAAACATTTTTACACCTTTCTACCGCTTTCGCGGGCACTTTACAATTTTCTATCGCTTTCAGCTCATGTATCCATACACGATTCTATCCAGGCCGGCATAATCCTTTATTATCGTAACCTCTTTATAGCCCGCTTTTTTCATTTCATCCGTTACCGCTTCCGCCTGATCATATCCGATTTCAAAAAAGAGATAACCGCCGCCGTTTAGATGCTCCGGCGCCTTTTCGATAATTTTTCTGTAAAAGAAGAGACCGTCTTCGCCGCCGTCCAAAGCCAGAAGCGGTTCATGTGCCTTAACTTCCTCCATCAGACCCGCAATTTCTCCGGTGGAAATATATGGCGGGTTGGATACGATAATGTCGTATCTGCCTTCCACGCTATCAAACAAATCACTTTCTACGAAGCTTACCTCCGATATCTGCAGATTCTCCGCATTTCTCTTCGCAACCGCAACCGCTTCCGGCGAAATATCCGCACCTACGCCTTTACATCCGTTGGAATACTTCAAGAGGCTCAAAAGAATACAACCGGAACCGGTGCACATATCTAAAATGCTCATACCGTCATGAAGGTAACGCATCGCTTCTTCAACCAGTACCTCCGTATCCTGCCTTGGAACGAGGACCTTTCCGCTCACCTCAAAAACAAGCCCCATAAATTCCTGCTCCCCGGTAATATGCTGCAACGGTTCATGAGCCTTTCTGCGTTCTATATAGTTTACATAAATATCCTGTTCTTCCTTAAGAACCTCTTTATCCCCATGTACCAATAGATCATTCCTATTCGTATGGCAGACAAGTTCAAGCAAAAGCCTGGCATCCAAAGAAACCTCGGCAATTCCCGCTTCCATAAGTGCCAAGGCTCCGAAATCATATAATTCTTTATATTTCATCGCTTTACAATCCACCTTATCTCTTATCTATAAAGCGCATGCTCCTCAATAAGCTCCCTGACCGTTCACATCGGGGCTTTCGGAATCGTCATCTTTTTCCTGACCGTCATCCAGCCACGAATCATCCACTTCATATCCAAAGGTATCCTTTAAATACGCTTTCCAGTCGAAAATTGCTTCCACCGACGCAATCGCAACCTCTATCATGGATTCGTCCGGTTCTTTTGTGGTAAGACGCTGCAGCCACATGCCCGGTGCAGAAAGTATCTTCACCAGGATATTATCGCTTCTTCCCGCAAGACGGATAAGCTCATAGGAAATGCCTGCAATAACAGGAATCAGTAAAATACGGAGTGCAACCCGCAGTAAGGGACTTTCCGCCCTGATAAAAAAGAATACGATAATGCTCACGAAAATAACGAAGAACATAAAACTGGTACCGCATCTTTTGTGAAGTCTGGAGCTTCGCATCGCGTTATGGACCGTCAACGGGCGCCCTTTTTCGATGCAGTTTATGCACTTATGCTCTGCACCATGGTATTGGTACAGCCTCTTAATATCCTTCATCAAGGTAATCGCCACGATATATCCTATAAAAATAAGAATACGCACAAGGCCTTCGATAATTGCCATAACAGAAGTGTTTCTTATATATTCTTCAAACAGGGAAGCAATATAATAGGGCAGTACCATAAAAATGGCCACAGCAAGCACGATGGATAACAGCGTAACCATTCCCAGCATAATGCCTTCCGCTTTGTCCTTGAACACCTTATGGAAGACTCGATCCGTCGCCGTTTCCTTGGCATCCTCGTCCTCATAAAATGTTACGGAATGATTCAGGGTCTTCATTCCCAGTACCATGGAATCAAGAAAGTTGAAAATACCGCGGACAAACGGAATCTCTTTCAACTTGCTTCCGTGAAGCACTCCCTGATAAACATCCACTTCCACGTCGATTTCACCGTCCGGCTTGCGTACGGCAACCGCATATTGTTCTTTATTTTTCATCATAACGCCTTCCAGTACCGCCTGTCCGCCGACACCGGAATAATGAGCACATTTACTTTTTTTCATATGGCTTTACCTCACGCATATAATAAAATACTTTGGTCACATTGCTTCAAATATCATACTAAAGTATTTAAATAAGGTTGAGATATTGATACCTCAACCTTTTTCAGTGCATAGCTATTTACAGATAACTTATTTACTCTCAACACCGTATTTTCTGTTGAACTTATCAATACGTCCATCAGCTCTTGCAGACTTCTGCTGGCCGGTATAGAATGAATGACATTTGGAGCAAACTTCAACGTGAATCTCAGATTTCGTTGAACCGGTTACAAACGTATTTCCGCAGTTGCAAGTTACAGTTGCCTGATAGTAATTAGGATGTATTCCTTCTTTCATCTCTTTCACCTCTCTATAATAAAGTCGCTTCGTTCTCATCCACTCGCTTTTTCAGCGTTTGCCGGGGTCTTACCCAAACAGCTTTATCATTGTATCACAGCTTATCTGCTGTTGCAAGTATTTTTCCTGAAAACATTCATTTAATTAGAAAAACTTTATTTTTTTTACCATCTGGACGAACTCAGCATTATTTCTCGTCTTCGCAAACATATCCAAAATCTTGTCTACCGCTTCCTCGGGCTTCAGGCTGTTAAGCGCCTTACGCATAATGTTGATTGCTTCCTGCTCTTCCGAAGACAAAAGCAAATCTTCTCTACGGGTTCCCGATTTCGGAATGTCGATAGCCGGAAATACTCTTCTCTCCGACAGCTTGCGGTCAAGCACCATTTCCATATTGCCGGTACCTTTGAATTCCTCGTATACAACATCATCCATTTTGCTTCCGGTTTCCACCAATGCCGTCGCTAGAATGGTCAGACTGCCGCCGCCCCTCATATTTCTCGCCGCACCGAAAAAGCGCTTCGGCATATGTAAGGCTGCCGGATCGAGACCGCCGGACAACGTTCTTCCGCTGGGCGGAACGGTGAGGTTATATGCTCTTGTCAGACGGGTAATACTATCGAGCAGTATCATAACGTCCTTTTTATGCTCTACCAGGCGCTTCGCGCGCTCGATTACCATTTCCGAAACTCTTTTATGGTGATCCGGCAATTCGTCGAAGGTGGAATAGATAACTTCTACATTGGGTCCTTCAATCGCTTCCTTTATATCTGTCACTTCTTCCGGACGTTCGTCGATAAGAAGGATGATCAGATGCACATCCGGAGAATTCCTCTTTACGGATTTGGCAACCTCTTTTAATAAGGTCGTCTTTCCCGCCTTCGGAGGGGATACGATCATACCTCTCTGCCCTTTACCCACCGGACTCATCAAATCCATGATACGCATTGCCACAGACGCTCCCTGCGTCTCCAGAGGCATCCTCTCATCGGGAAAAATCGGCGTCATATCTTCAAAGTTACACCTGCGCGCCGCTACATCGGGAGAATATCCGTTGACACTTTTTACATATAATAATGCGCTGAACTTCTCGCTCTGCGTCTTGATTCTCGTATTGCCCTCCAGAATATCCCCGGTCTTTAAATTAAAGCGTCTGATCTGGCTGGGAGCAACATAAACGTCGTTTTCCCCCGGCAGATAATTCTCACAGCGAATAAATCCGTAGCCATCCGGCATAACTTCCAAAATTCCATGAGCAATGATACCGCTGTCCAAATCGGAGGGATACTTCTCGTCATCCCCTCTTCCGGCCACGCCCTGCCTGCTGTCGACTGCAGTCCTGACCTCTCCTGTCTGTCTGCTGTCTGCTGTTCTGTTCTCAGACATTTTATTGTCAGGCGATAACCTGTTTTCCACCGGCCTTGTGCCTGCCGCCTGCCTGTTCTCCGCAGACCTGTTTTCAGGCTCTTCTGCTTGTCTGCCTTCTGTCTGCCTGTTTTCTTGCTGCCTATTATTCATAACGACTCTTTTCGGCGCAGTTACGGACTTCTCCTCCGAAACCCCAGCCGCATTTTTTTCTTTTTCATCCTCCAGAAGCATCGCTTCCACGATTTCTGCTTTTTTCATCGCAGAAACTCCCTTAATCTTCCTAGCTTTGGCAATTTCTTTCAGATCCGCCAATGCCAACGATTCATACTTCTCTCTCATATACTCCTCCGTATTGTTCCTTAAACTACAATTATATGCCAATTTATCGGCAAAAAGCCGGTTATTCTCTTTACATACTCTTTTTATGCTTTTTGATTGTCTTTTATCTTGGGGGATTAAAGCTGATATGTTAACCGAATTGCTTACAAATGCCATCTATTTTTAACATTATACAACAGCTTCTGTAAAATAGAAAGTCTTTTTTTCATTTCCCCGCCTTGCAGAGTTGCGGCAAATATTATATGATTATTTAAGTATACAATGCACATGAACATGTGCTGCGTCCTAACTCAAATAAAAACTACATTAATATCAAAGTGAGGATAATTCATGACTACGAACGAAAAGGCATTAGAGCTTCATAAACAATGGAACGGAAAACTAGAGACGGTTTCCAAGTCTCCCGTCAAATCCCGCGAGGACCTTTCTCTCGCCTATACTCCCGGGGTTGCCGAACCCTGCAAGGTAATCGCACAGGACAAAGAGGCCGCCTATACTTATACAATGAAAGCTAATACGGTCGCCGTGGTATCCGATGGAAGCGCTGTGCTGGGCTTGGGTAATATCGGTCCCTATGCCGCCATGCCGGTCATGGAAGGAAAGGCAGTTCTTTTCAAAGAATTCGGCGGCGTGAATGCCGTACCCATTTGTCTTGACACACAGGATACGGAGGAAATCATCAAGACCGTTACTTATCTCGCTCCCGGCTTCGGCGGAATCAATCTGGAAGATATCAGTGCTCCCCGCTGCTTTGAAATCGAAGAGCGTTTAAAAGAAATACTGGACATCCCCGTATTTCATGACGACCAGCACGGTACGGCAATCGTCGTTCTGGCGGGTATCATCAACGCACTGAAGGTAACAGGAAAGAAAAAGGAAGACTGCAAGGTCGTCGTAAACGGCGCGGGCAGCGCAGGCGTAGCCATCACGAAGCTGCTGCTTACCTACGGATTTTCCAATGTCATCATGTGCGATAAGGTAGGCATTGTCTCTGTCAGAACGGAAGGCCTCAACTGGATGCAGCAGAAAATGACAGAAGTTACTAATCCCAATAACGAAACCGGCTCTCTCGCCGATGCCATGAAGGGTGCAGATATTTTTGTAGGCGTATCCGCTCCCGGTATCGTGACCAAAGAAATGGTTTCCTCCATGAACAAGGATTCCATTCTGTTCGCTATGGCAAATCCTGTTCCGGAAATTATGCCCGATCTGGCAAAAGAAGCTGGTGCAAGAGTTGTTGGTACGGGACGCAGCGATTTTCCTAATCAGGTGAACAACGTAGTGGCCTTTCCGGGCATCTTCAAGGGCGCCTTAGAAGGCCGCGCTACACAGATCACGGAAGAAATGAAGCTTGCGGCGGCAAGTGCAATTGCCGGTCTCGTTCCGGAAATCGAACTTGGCGAAGATAACATTATGCCGGAGGCCTTCAATCCCAAAGTAGCCGAAGTGGTTGCCAACGCTGTAAAATCTCACATCGTCCGCTGAGCGGCAAGGAAGCGCGGAACGGGTAATTCTATGTATAACAAAAAAGAGCCGGTATTCCTTAAGAATGGCATTCCTGAAATATGGCACGGCAAACGTTATTATTCTCTGGACGCTTATTTTAAGAATACTCTCGGCCATAAAATGAATAAAATCGCCATCGACGCAGGATTTACCTGCCCTAACAGAGACGGTACACTGGATACCAGAGGCTGCATCTTTTGCAGCGAAGGGGGAAGCGGCGACTTTGCTGTTCCCTTTTCCTCCATAGAGACGGACGAACCGTATATCGCATATTTCCAGTCCTATACCGGTACCTATGCCCCCGTCTCACAGCTGGAACAAATCTTCGGACAGGCGTTGGCCGATTCCGAAGTTGCCGGAATCTCCATCGCCACACGCCCTGATTGTCTTCCAACGGAGGTTCTTATGCTGTTTGGCAGACTGAAAGCCGCCTATCCCCGCAAATTCATATGGATAGAGCTGGGACTTCAGACCATCCATGAACAGACTGCCCTCTATATCAGGCGGGGTTATGCTCTGGAGTGCTTTTCCCGAGCCATTTATGAATTGGATTCCCTTCACATTCCGGTTATCGCCCACGTCATCTTAGGCCTTCCCGGAGAAAGTGAATCTATGATGCTCGAAACTGTTGAATACCTGAGCCGCATTCCGGTCTTCGGAATAAAGCTTCAGCTTCTTCACGTGCTGAGGGGAACTGATTTGGCAGAGGATTATGAAAAAGGTGCGTTTTCCGCCCTGACTATGGAAAAATATCTTCATATACTCATCAACTGTTTGGAGCACCTTTCCCCGGACATCGTCGTACACAGGGTAACCGGCGACGGACCGAAGGATCTGCTCCTCGCTCCTTTATGGAGCGCTGAAAAGAAAAAGGTTCTGAATACTCTTCATCATCAAATGAAGCTTCAGAACTCTTATCAGGGAAAATATTGGAAAGGAGGTATTTCTTATGCCTCAGGAACCTCTGACACTTTATAAATTAATCATACTTTATATGCTTGACCGGGTGAATTTTCCTCTGACCAGCGCACAGGTGGGGGATTTTATTCTGGAAAAAGAATACACGAATTTTCTCACCCTGCAGCAGGCAATTTCAGAGCTGACCGAGGCAGGGCTCATTTCCGCCCAGTCCATACGGAACAGAACTCATCTGCTGATTACGGCGGAGGGATTAAATACGCTTTCTTTCTTTGAAAACCGCATTAGCGATACGATAAAAAAAGAAGTAAATGCTTTTTTCAAGGATAATGAGATGGAGCTGAGAAACGAAGTATCCATTCTCGCAGATTATTACAAATCCACTACGGGAGACTACGATGCACATTTGGTGGCGAAGGAGAAAAAAGTAAAGTTGGTTGACATAACTTTATCTGTTCCTACAGAAGAATCCGCTGCAGCTATCTGTGACAACTGGCAGCGGAAAAATCAACAAATCTATCAATATCTCATTCAGCAGCTATTTTAGCCGCGTTTTTCTTTATGGCTCCTGCGCTGTCGGCCACTGGGAAATGCCGATGATGCTTTTTGCGAAATCCGTATAAGTATCCGCATTTTCGGTGTCCATGTATTTGAAAACATTATAGGCATATTTGTGTGTGCCGTCGGCATTGTTCAAGCCAAGAGAAAGTCCCTGGACCATCTCCTCCAGCGCGTCCGTCTGTCTGGAAAAAAGGATGGAATCGATATACGGGTTTGCTTCTGCAGTCTTATAGGCATATACGATGGCCGCCGCCTGCAGTTCCTCCCCCCGCAGAGAAGTATATCCCAATTCGCTCAATATGACGGACCGCACCTCCCCGTCCTTTGTAAGAAATTCCTCCTGCTGCATATAATCGGTTACCACGCCGATATTTGCCATCGTCACCATGGAAGTGTCCGGCGAATCGTTGACATACTTGGAGGTTGACCATATCCTCACAGAGGTTAAGGGCACATTGTAGGGATGTATGGCAAGCCCCCAGTCTATATTCCCCTCTTTCTTTATCTGCCTGTTGAATTCATCCAGAACATCTCTTGTATCATAGTTCGTATTGCCGCTTATATTTCTGTCCCACTGCTGATCCAGGGATATGTAAATATTACACGCAGCATTAATGCTTTTTATCGCGTTGTAAAATACCCGGTAAGCCTTGACATATTCTTTCACATAATCCTGAAGTTCTACGTACTCCATGTAGTTCCATTCTTTTCTTGCATTGATCTCATTCCCTATGATCCAGTTGGCTACCAATCCGCGCCCGTTAGCGCTTCCCGAGTAACGCTCCGAAAGAAATGCTCCTACTGCCGCCAAATACTCCGCACCGCTTTCATCCGCCCCGTTGAATGCATAATAAGGCGCGCTTCCTATCCCGGAACGGGCAAGAGGATGAATCATCTGGGGATAAGCGGAAGACACGTCGTTTAATATAATAGCGCTTATCTCAATTCCTTTATTAGTCAGCGTACTGAATACCAAATCATATTCCGATATAACCTGCCCGTTAAAAGCGTAGTTTTTCCCGTTATAGGAATAAGAAATAGTGGGATATATACTGTTGGTCGATTCTCCCAATATTCTGGAAACAGGAATATTATACGCTGCGTGTTTCACCCCAAGGTCATCCAGCTCTGAGGTAGTAAGCTTGTTTGGATCGATTAGAAGCCCTTTTTTGGAAGAAGGCTTTTCTCCGTTGGATTTATATTTTGCTACCGCTTCCGGATTAGTAATATATTGGGGATTACTTACAGCAACATATTTTCCGTCCTTCAATACGGCAATCACAAATTTGCGGAACACTCCGCTTTCCGTTCCTGTAAAATGTCTGGGAAACCGGAATTCCACCTCTGTATTCTTATATTCCTTCATGATAGGAGTGCTGTCCTCCGCTACGGTGTCTTCATAAGAACGTATTGCAAACAGGTAATAATACTTGTCGTCACTGACCGGAATGGCAGCCGAAGAAGTCTTAAGAGAAACCTTGCTCGTTTTACTATCTATCAGACAGGATTCCACCTCCAAAAACGCCTCTGTTTCCCCTTCCTCAAGCTCTACGGAGGACGGCTTTTTTCTAATGGAATTGAACACGTTACGTCCGGCTTCTATGACAGATTCAAAAATGCTGCCCGTCTGCTCCTTTTCCTGCTCTTCCTTTTCCGCCGTCTCCTTCGCCTTTTCTTCTTCCGCCTTCTCTATCACTATAAGCGCGGCTTCCTCCGCTTCCTTCTGCCTTTCGTTAAAGGAGTAAGCGGCAAATCCCCCGCCGGCTAATGCAGCTATACAGATTATTACTATACTTATCGTAAGCCAAAGTCTTTTTGCAGTATTCTTTTTCCGATTCATTTATTCAGCCTCTTTTTTTATTTTAGCCATATGCTCTTTTATTTTTAACTCATACCCATTGCCGGAGGGCTTATAGAATTCCTTCCCGTTAAGCTCATATGGCAAATACTGCTGCCTGACATAATGATTCGGATAATCATGGGCATATTTATAGCCGGTTCCGTGTCCCAATTTGGCAGCACCTTTATAATGTGCATCTTGCAAATGGGGAGGTATCGGCAGATTTCCGGTTTCCTCCACTACCTGCAGTGCGCCGAAAACCGCATTTACCGCTGCGTTGCTTTTCGGTGCGCTGGCCACATAAGATACTGCCTGCGACAGTATGATCTGAGCTTCCGGCATTCCCACTCTTTCTACTGCGAGCGACGCGCTGACCGCCACCTGAAGCGCATTCGGATCTGCATTTCCCACATCCTCCGAGGCACAGATCAAGATCCTCCTCGCGATAAAGGTCACGCTTTCACCCGCATAGAGCATGCGGGCAAGATAATAAACTGCCGCATCCGGGTCGGAGCCTCTCATGCTCTTAATAAATGCTGAAATCGTATCGTAATGGTTATCGCCGGTCTTGTCATACCGGACCACCCGCTTTTGTATACATTCCTGTACTACCTCCATGGTCAGATGAATCTTGCCGTCCTCACCGCGCTGTGTGGTCATAACCCCCAACTCTACCGCGTTAAGCGCATGTCTGGCATCGCCTCCTGAAAGCTCCGCAAGAAACTCTGCTGCATTCTCATCGATGATAGCACCGTAAGCCCCCATTCCTCTGTCGGTATCATAAACTGCCCGTTTAATGAGCGTCTGCACGGCTTCCCGTTCCAAAGGCTTTAGCTCAAATATGATGGACCTGGAAATCAACGCGCTGTTTACTTCGAAATACGGATTCTCGGTGGTCGCTCCGATGAGAATAATAGTGCCGTCCTCTACGAACGGAAGAAGATAATCCTGTTGCCCCTTATTGAACCTATGTATCTCGTCTATGAAAAGTATCGTTCTCTTTCCATACATTCCCTGGGTATCCTTCGCTTTCTCTATTACCGCCTCCATATCCTTCTTGCCGGCAATTGTCGCATTGATCTGGGTGAATTCTGCACTGGTCGTATTTGCGATCACCTTTGCAAGCGTAGTCTTTCCCGTTCCCGGAGGGCCATAAAAAATAATGGAGCTGAGCTTATCCGCCTTGATCGCGCGGTAAAGCAGCTTGTCCTTACCGATGATATGCTGCTGTCCCACTACTTCCTCTAAAGTCCTCGGTCTCAGCCTCGCCGCAAGCGGCGATTCCTTTTCCATATTTGTATTTCTCATATATTCGAATATATCCATAACCTTCTGCATCCTTTTTTATTGTTCAATCTTACCATATTTCCCGGAGACAACACAATAGAATACGGCTTATTTTGGAAAAAACGAAAAAAGTACATAATACGGCCTTTTCTGATTTTCAAAATAGGAGCTGCAAGAAGCAGCTCCTCAGACCGTAGACAAAGTCCCACGCACTTGCGTGGGATTTTTCTGTAAAAAGAGTCAAAAGTTTAGTGTTCATGCAGACTTTTGGGCTCTTTTTTGGTACAATGGAAGTAGCAAAATAAGGCGGTGCTCATACTTATGATGACTCAGAATGCAGATAAAAAAAGAGAACAGATTCAATTCCTATGTATGGATGACATGGTCCCAAAGGATCACCTTTTGCGGATCATTGACCAGGCCATTGACTGGAACTTTATCTATGAACTGGTGGAGGAAGCCTACTCTCCGGACAATGGCCGTCCCAGTATGGATCCGGTCATGTTGATCAAGCTTCCGTTTATCCAGTATCTCTACGGAATTAAAAGCATGCGCCAGACCTGTAAGGAGATTCAGGTAAATGTAGCTTACCGCTGGTTCCTTGGACTGGATATGATGGATGCAGTCCCCCACTTTTCTACCTTTGGAAAGAATTATACCAGACGGTTCCAAGATACGGATCTTTTTGAACAGATCTTTGCAAGGATCCTGGCCGAATGTTACCGTTACCGGCTGGTGGACCCCACAGAAGTATTTGTGGATGCCACCCATGTGAAAGCAAGGGCGAACAATAAAAAGATGCAGAAACGGATCGCTCATGAGGAGGCTTTGTTTTACGAGGAACTGCTAAAGAAAGAGATCGGTCAGGACCGGGAGTCCCATGAAAAGAAGCCGCTGAAGGAGAAAAACGAAAAGGCCAAGGATGAGGATCCCGGTCCCCCTTCCGGTGGAAGCGCTTCCCAGGACGATCCCAGGACTATAAAGTGCAGCACCTCAGACCCGGAAAGCGGATGGTTCCGCAAAGGGGAGCATAAGCATGTATTTGCCTATGCGGTGGAGACCGCCTGTGATAAGAACGGATGGATCCTTGGATATACCATTCACCCGGGCAATGAACATGACAGCAGAACGTTTCCGCAGTTGTACGATAAAATAAAAAACATAGGAATAAAAACGCTGGTGGCGGATGCCGGATACAAAACGCCGGCGATCGCAAAACTTCTGCTGGACGATGGGATCCGTCCGCTCCTGCCTTATAAAGCGCCCATGACCAAAGAAGGGTTCTTCAAGAAGTACGAGTATGTTTACGATGAGTATTATGACTGCTATCTGTGTCCCAAGGATAAGATCCTGACCTATAAGACCACCAACCGGAATGGATATCGGGAATATAAGAGCTGTGGGGAGACCTGTGGCAGCTGCCCTTACCTCTCCCGGTGTACCGGAAGCAAAGATCATGTAAAGACGGTGACACGGCATATTTGGGAGCCATATCTGGACAGATGCGAAGAGATCCGTCACACATATGGAATGAAAGAACTCTATGCAAAGAGAAAAGAGACCATAGAAAGGTTGTTTGGAACAGCGAAGGAGAATCATGGTTTTCGCTATACGCAGATGTTTGGAAAAGCCCGGATGGAGATGAAAGTAGGGCTTACCTTTGCCTGTATGAATTTAAAGAAGCTGGCAAAAATAAAGGAAAGAAAAGGACTCGTGAACGGTACTGATTCAGGTTTCTGGTCACAAATATATAAAATCCCTCAATGGATAAGAAAAA
>JAEYJO010000042.1 GCA_023408815.1 Bacillota bacterium
CTTGAACACTTCTATTCTAACGGAAAGGTGATTTTTTTGTATAACAATCGATGCGCACCCGCATAGCGGGTGGTTTTTTGACTTCGCACGCTTTGCGCACTCAGCCAGGCTAAAGCCATAACAAAAAGTCATGTATGAGTTCAAATCCTCAAACATGACTTTAATGTGCTGCCGGTGACGAGACTTGAACTCGTACGATGTTGCCATCGCCAGATTTTGAGTCTGGTGCGTCTGCCATTCCGCCACACCGGCATACCGTCAATATTTAACAGCCGAGATTTATAATACCACACTCGGCCGTTATTGACAAGCTTATTTTTTAAAATTCTTCTTCTAATTTGCTATAAATATCCAGTCCGTCAAAGGTCGCAAAATAGTCCTTCGGAGTTTCCGCTCTTCTTATCAGTTCTGCATTTCCGTCCTCTTTTAACAGCAGCTCCGCCGACCTTAGCTTCCCGTTATAATTGTATCCCATCGCATACCCATGGGCTCCCGTGTCGTGTATGACCATATAATCTCCCATGTCAATTTTAGGAAGCATGCGGTCAATGGCAAACTTATCGTTGTTTTCACACAGCGAGCCCGTTATGTCATATTTATAGTCACACGCCTCTTCTTCCTTGCCCAGAATGGTAATATGATGATAGGAACCATACATAGCGGGTCTCATTAAGTTCACCGCACAAGCATCCACACCGATGAATTCCTTATGGGTATGCTTCTCGTGAATCGCCTGCGTGACCAGAGCTCCATAAGGCCCCATCATAAAACGCCCCATTTCCGTATAAAGGGCTATATCCCCCATACCTGCCGGAACGAGAACCTCTTCGTATACTTTGCGTACACCCTCACCGATTTCACGAATATCATTTTCTTTCTGATCTGGCTGATAAGGAATACCAACCCCACCCGACAGATTGATAAACTTAATGTCCGCTCCTGTCTCTTTTTCCAACTGAACTGCAATTTCAAACAGCTGTTTCGCCAGGATCGGATAATATTCATTCGTTACCGTATTGCTTGCAAGGAACGCATGGATACCGAAATTCTTTACTCCCTTTGCCTTCAATATCCGAAAACCTTCGAACATCTGCTCCGTTGTAAAACCATATTTTGAATCTCCAGGATTATCCATAATGCCATTGCTCATGACAAACACCCCTCCCGGGTTGTAACGGCAGCTCATAGTCTCCGGCAGCTTTCCAATCGTCTCCTCCAGGAATTCGATATGTGTTATATCGTCCAAATTAATAATAGCCCCCAGCTGCGCAGCATATTCATATTCCTCCGCAGGCGTATCGTTAGAGGAAAACATAATATCAGCTCCGGTCACGCCTATTGCTTTGCTCAGCATGAGTTCCGTCATAGAGGAACAGTCACATCCACATCCATACTCTCTCAATATCTGTATGAGATAAGGATTCGGAGTAGCCTTTACCGCAAAATATTCCTTGAACCCTTCATTCCACGCAAAAGCCTCTTTTACTGCCTGCGCATTTTCCCTTATTCCCTTTTCATCATAAATATGAAAAGGGGTAGGATATTCCTTTACAATTTCTTCTATCATTTCTTTTGTTACAAACGTTTTTTTACTCATCTTTCTTTTCTCCTCCGGTAAGTTCAATCAATTTTATTTCATTTCTAAGTGATTCCTTAAAAACATTTACAAAGTTCTTCTGGCCTGAATATAAACAGGTATCTGACTTCTCACCCTCGATGTCTCCTGTCAGTACAAAGAGGGAATCTATAATAAGGCGAATCTGGTTTTCCTTTTTATCCGTAAGATATTGTATCGCCTCTCCTATACCGACATCCTTATCGGTAATGAGTACAAGCTTAATTTTCCTATGGACAATTTCCAAAAGCTCCGGTTTAATACTCTGAATAAAGCTCTCCGGTGCGGATAGATAAATACGCTGCTTTGCATTTTGTAACATCGTAAGAATCTTATCCCGTATATTTTTGGCCCCTTCAATCGTAATATATCCCTCTTCCGCAGCCGTAACCACCGGCATGTTTCTCATTAGGAATTCCTTGTCTCTCTTCATATTTCTTATTTTATTTTCACAGAATTCTTCTATCGGAACAGCTACATATTTACTGGATGTGCCTTCTATGAGATAAGCTCCCCCTTTATCCACTAAACCGGACAACCCGCTATAGACATTGGATCTGGAAATCCCCGTCTGCTTCGCCACCTCATATCCGGTAAGATCACCACTTTTAAAAAGACACATGTAAATGCCGGCCTCTACTCTCGTCAACCCGAATAACATCATCCGTTCTAATATACCCGTCTCATCCATCTTCTCTTCCCCTTATTGTATCCTCAGCACAGCTCAATATTACTTCACTAATTTACTTTAATTCTTTCATCTACACTCGCCATAGTATTCCTTTATAGGAATACTATATATCCGTATATATTATTTGTCAATCACTATTCTAAAGTTGATATTTTTTCTCAGTTTTCGGCTTCCTCACTCGCCAATATATCCGGATAAAAAAGACTCGAAGCCTTTTATAAGGCTCCGAGTCTTTGCCACCACTTTATAAATATTAATTTTTCATCACACATTTATTATATATTTTCAATCTGCCAATCAATTGGCTCCATCCCGTTTTCCTTCAAAAATTCATTAGCCTGACTAAAATGCCTGCATCCAAAGAATCCACGATATGCCGACAGTGGACTAGGATGCGGTGCCTTAAGAATTAAATGCTTCGGATTGGTCAGCATGGGCGCCTTATTCTGGGCAGGTCTTCCCCACAAAAAGAAAACGATAGGTCTGTCCTGCGCGTTCACCGCCTCTATTACGGCATCCGTAAACTTTTCCCAGCCCTTTCCCTGATGAGAATTCGCCTGATGTGCCCGAACGGTCAATACCGCATTCAAGAGCAGAACACCTTGTTCCGCCCACTTTTTCAAATACCCGTTATTCGGAACATAGCACCCCAAATCCTCATGAAGCTCCTGATAAATATTCTGCAATGAAGGCGGAATATCCTTCTGCTCCGGTAAAACAGAAAAGCTCAATCCATGTGCCTGGCGCTCGTTATGATAAGGATCCTGTCCAAGAAGCACTACTTTAACATTCTGAAGCGGCGTAAAATGAAACGCGTTGAAAATATCTTCTGCCGGCGGATAAATGACCGTCTTACTATATTCGTTCTGCACGAATTGAAACAACTGTTTATAATAAGGCTTGGAAAACTCCGGTTTCAGAGAATCCAGCCAGTCATTCTGAATCATAGCCATGTCTATAGACCGCTCCTTTACTACTGAAATATTTCAAAATGCAATGGCCATTATGCAAATGTTATTACACATTTAAATACAAAGCCACTATAGCCTTACCGATACACCTTTTTGCTGCAAATATTTCTTCACCTGATCGATTTCCAGCTCTTTGTAATGAAACAGTGACGCCGCAAGAGCAGCCTCCGCTTTTCCTTCTGTCAAAGCTGCATAAAAATCTTCTTCACATCCCGCTCCGCCGGAGGCGATGACCGGAATAGGAATACTATTTGCAATCGTACTCGTAAGCTCGATATCATAGCCGTTCTTCGTTCCGTCACAATCCATGCTCGTAAGCAATATCTCTCCTGCGCCTAACTCATACGCTTTCACTGCCCACTCCACCGCATCCATACCTACGTCTATGCGACCGCCGTTTTTATATATATTCCATCCGGAACCGTCCGTCCGCCTTCTCGCATCGATGGCTACTACCACGCATTGGCTTCCGAATTTATCCGCCGCCTCGCTGATAAGTGAAGGATTATTTATTGCAGAAGAGTTAATAGATATCTTGTCCGCACCCTCTCTGAGAATAGCTTTGAAATCTTCCACCGTACGTATGCCGCCGCCGACTGTAAAGGGAATAAATACGCGTTCTGCGACCCTCCTCACCATATCCACGACCGTAGCTCTGGCATCGGAGGATGCTGTGATATCCAAAAAAACCAATTCATCCGCCCCCGCCTTATCATAGGCTTCGCCGATTTCCACCGGATCACCCGCATCCTTAAGATTTACGAAATTGACCCCTTTTACAACTCTTCCGTTATGCACATCCAAACAAGGGATAATACGCTTTGTATACATTTATTCTCCCTCCTTTTGAATATGTATGAAATTATTCAGAATATGCAGTCCTACATCCGAGCTCTTTTCCGGATGGAACTGACAAGCAAAAACGTTGTCCTTCTGCACAGAAACGTGCAGCTGTTCACCGTATTCAGCCGTCGCCGTAACAATGCTGTCGTCTTTCGCTCTTAGGTAATACGAATGCACAAAATATACATAAGAGTTTTCCGGTATTCCTTCAAAAAGTTTGCCTTTGTTCGGATAGTTTAAGGAATTCCACCCTATTTGCGGAACTTTCAGCCCTTCCTTTGGCGGAATCTTCACAATTTCTCCCTCCAAAATTCCGAGTCCGCTTATCCCTTCACTTTCCTCGCTTCTTTCAAATAATAACTGAAGTCCAAGACAAATGCCGAGAAAAGGAATCTTTTCCTCCACCGCTTCCTTTATCACTTCCTCCAGGCCATATCCGCGAATCCGCTTCATAGCCTCGCCAAAAGAACCGACTCCCGGCAAAATTATCCGGTCAGCCATAAGAATCCTGTCCCTCTCTCTGGTAACCACCGCATCTTCGCTTAGGGAGAGAAGTGCCTTCTCCACACTCTTGATATTGCCTGCATCATAATCAATTATTGCTACCATATTCTGTCACTTCCTATCGACGTTAGTTTCCGTTTATCTGGAACTCTAGCGGCTGTTTAACGCCCTGAATCAGTTGTCCCTGGCTTCCTGAAGATTCCGTAGTCTGAGCGGGAATCTCACCAGCCTGCTCCTGTACCGGAGAATCATTGATATTTTGTACGCTATCCGCAGTATCAGACGGCAGCTGTTCCTCATCCTGTGCTGCCTCGTTCGAAGAATCCGAATCTGAAGAATCTGACACTTCCTGCACAGCAGGCGCCTGTTCCGGAAGAGCACTTTCTTCTATAATATCCTGCTCCTCAGGAAGAATATCCACTGAAGCCGCCTCGATGCTTTCCTCCTCCTGCTCCGGCAATACAAAAGGAGTCTTATATACAATAGATTCCAGCTTTCTCGTATAAGTCAAATCATCATAATCTATGATGACCTTGGCCACTTCCTCCGACAAATCATATTTATCGCTCAAAATGTTTAGAATCGTCGCATATACTGCATCTACTTCCTGCGCGGCGTTATAATCCTTTGCTTCTGTAATGATCTCCGGGTATTTTTCCACGCCCATCATCAGTGCATCCAAGGCTTCCAGTTCTTTCCCCATGCTCATATAGTTATGGTAAGAGGAAAGCTTGCGGTTCAAATTCATGATTACCTTTGATTTATTATAAATGATTGTATCACTCTCATCCAGCTTTTTGCCGTATAACAAGTCATAAGACAGCGCATAGTCGGCTTCATAATAAGCATCCCGTGCCGTTCTTTTTTCGAAAAAATCAGGAACAACACTTACGATAACGATTACAAGGGCAGAGAGCGTCAGACATAATGCCGTAATAATCATAATATTTTTTCCCGACACTCTTTTTCTCGGCTTTTTAACACTTACCGGTTCTGCAGCTTCTTCCTTTACCGGCTTAGGTTTCTTCTCTTTTTTCTTCTTTTCTTTCGCCTTTTTGCCATCCGCCGCTCCGTCCTCCGAAGCGTCTCCCTTTTTACCTTTCGCTTTCTTCTTCTTTTTCTTTTTATCCTCAGCGTCCAGCTCCTCTAAAATGTCGCGATTTTCATCCGAAGGACTCATTCCATGTGCTGCCTTTAACTTCTCAGCCTCATCCGTGCCCTCATCAGATTCCGTCAAAAACGACAGTGCTTTCGCAAAAATTCCTTGCTTTTTCTTCACCGGCGTTTCTAAAGCCATCCCTTCCGGAGCGTCTTCGCTTTCTTCCGCTTGTTCTATATCTACCTCTATCGAATCAAATTCTTTTTCGTCTTGCGATTTCTCTTCTTTACCCTTTTTCTTTTTACCGAAAAGCTTAGAGAAAACTCCCTTCTTTTTCTTGCCGCCGCCTTCTTCCATATCTTCATCAGAAACTACAGGAACTGCTCCTGCTGCAGCTGCAGCACCTGCGGCAAGTGCCTCGTCTTCGCTCATTTCCGCAGACATGCTTTCTAACAAAGCCAGCATATCGTCGGCTTCCATTTCCTCATTATCGTTTCCCAATAAAGAGTCTATTCCATTTAGACTATCGTCGGCCGCATCGGAGTCATTTTCCTCCATGCTGTCAAATATTTCACCTTCGCTGCCCGGTGCTTCGTCCACGCTGTCAAATGCGGCTCCTTCACTGCCGAACATTTTTTCTTCGTCAACCCCTTCGATAAACGAATCTTCTCCAAGAGAAGCCTCGGACTCATCAATCCCTTCTTCGTCGGGAGACTCTTCTACACCTGTAAACATTGCACTAATTTCATCAGCCGACATAATATCAGATATATCTGAAGAATCGTTATCTGCTTCTTCTTCCGAATCTTCCTCCAGATTCATATGCTCCACATCTATATCGTCGATATCCGGTTCCTGAATAGCAAAATCATTTAAGAAAAAATCATCCTCAACTGCCAAATCCCCATCAGTTGGCGCATTCTCCTGCGTACCCTCTGTCACTGCTTCCGTATCCGCTTCATCTTCCGCCCCTGAAGGATTGTCTTCATTCTCATCTTCATTTTCCATGATGGACTTAAGCAAGTCATCCAAATATTCTTCATCTGAACTCATGAAACACCCTCACATTTCTTCTATATTATATACTCTTATTACTGATACTTCCTTTCATAGTTTATCATACATATCTCCATTAGACAAACCAATTTATGATAAAATCTGTCGAATTTTCTTTCAAGGAGAACCCTCTTTCTTTAATTTCCTCCGTCAGCTGATATAATTTGCTATGTATTCGAAATAAATTGGACTTTTGGTTAAAAAACACTATTTTTTCAAAGGGCCAACGGATTACCGTCGGAAACTGCATACCTACGCCTAACTCCACAACACAAAGCTTTCTGTTTACCGTCCCCTGAAGCCATTTCGTATATTGATTCCACTGATCCAGGTAGCCCTCCTCCGCATAATGACCCATATTTACGTTATTAAATACAAGATTCTTTTTACAGTTTATGCAAACCGGCTTTTTTATTTCTGCTATTTCTTCTCCTGTTTTAATGCTGCGATATATCTGGCCCAAAAGCACTTCATCCGGTTCCTCTATTCCGCCTTTGCAATTGTCCTCACACTGCATAAAACGGTATCCACCGCAGGGCGTTACTATCCTCTCTTCCTTAAATCCGGCATCATAAATATAATCATCCGTACATGTGGAAACAATGTAATAGTTTTTTCCCTCTAAAAGCTTTCCGAGCCTATCATAGGCCTTCATTATTTTCTCATCCTTATGCTCCCGCAAATACAGTTTCTCTACATATGGAACCAGCCAGCCATACTCTTCTTTCTTTTCTACCCTATCCAAAAAACGTTTATATTGGAGATTTTCCTTCATTCCTGAAAGGCTCATCCCAAATTCTTCACCGATACCTACAAGCACCATATCTGCATTATTTATGCTATCCGCCGCAATCTTCTTTATATCTTCCATCCAGTAATTCCTTCCATTCCTCCAAAGAAATTTCAAAAAAAGAGCGAGGAATTAATCCCGCTCTTTTTAATCCCATATTATTATCATTAATACGATCTTATTTAACTAATCCGTCAATCACACTGACCAAGTTGCCGATTTCAGGCTTAGACAACTGTGCATCCGCGCCGAGGGCCGCGCCCTTTCTTTTCATCTCTTCATTCACTAAAGATGAGAAAATAATAACAGGAATGTTCTTTGTAGACTCATCTTCCTTTACCAATTTCGTTAAACGATGTCCGTCCATTACCGGCATCTCTATATCCGTAATAATACACCGTACATGCTGGTTCAACGTACCGTCTTCTTTGCATGCAGTGATTACATCATATGCCTGCTTTCCGTTCTCTGTATGGATGAGGTTAACATATCCTGCCTGCTTCAAAGAATCCACGATCAATTTGTTAAGAAGAGGTGAATCTTCCGCAATCAAAATTGGCACATTGCGCTGTGAGCGATGTCCCAACTCATCTATTTCAGACATCTTCAGTCCCGTCTCAGGGTTGATATCGGTAACAATCTTTTCGAAGTCCAAAATGATTATCAATTTACCGTTAATCTTAATAATACCCGTAGAAATCCCATCTTCACTGGTAGAAACGGTAGTTCCCGGTTTGATAATCTGATTCCAGGATACTCTATGTATACCCATGACGGCATCTACATGAAATGCAATGTCAAGTTTATTGAAATTCGTCACTATAAATAAAGAGCTGTTCAATTCTTCATGATTATATTCTCTCATCTGAAGACAATTTCTCAAACTGATTGCCGTTATCATCGTATCACGCGGCATAAAGATTCCTTCAATACTCGGATGAGCATTCGGAACCGGCGTAACTTCCTGATAAGGAATAATTTCTCTTATTTTAGCAACATTTATTCCATAATGCTGTCCTTCCAGTACGAACTCTAAAACTTCCAACTCATTTGTTCCATTTTCCAGCAGAATATTTGTATCCATATTCATCCACCTCACGACATTTATTAATCAATTTTTCCTAAAACACATTAACTTGGACTAATTATAACATACATTTCCAAAAAAAAATACAATTAAATACCATTTTATTTATATTTTCTGATTTTTTACAAGAAGCGGTGAATCTTCTTCATCGGTTTTTCATAACAAACTTATTCTTTAAAGGTTAATTTTTTTATAAAATAAAAAAACTACCACATATGTGATAGTCTCTATTTTCACTGAATATTATCATTATTTATAAGGGGCCATACCCTCAAAACCGAATACCAATAAGCTTCTTCCCTTTCAGGAATCCACCTGTCACGCTCTTATATCTCTTCCATCCGTTTCTTTCCTGTCTCTTATGAGTGTCCTTACCTCGTTCGGTAGTTATCACTCATTTCCCAGCCTTATTAGGATAAGCCCTCGACCGATTAGTACTTATCAGCT
>JAEYJO010000048.1 GCA_023408815.1 Bacillota bacterium
CTTGAACACTTCTATTCTAACGGAAAGGTGATTTTTTTGTATAACAATCGATGCGCACCCGCATAGCGGGTGGTTTTTTGACTTCGCACGCTTTGCGCACTCAGCCAGGCTAAAGCCATAAATAAAATGAAAGCAGGCATATCCGTTCAGATTGAACGATATGCCTGCTTTCTTATACATCTCACCCGGCGGTGCCCATAAACATATTGTTGTTATGCTGTCTTATAAAGGACTGCCTGACAAGTGGTCTTTTTAGATGATTCTTTATGCCGGACGAACATTAATTGCCTGTAATCCGCGTGCACCTTTTGTAACATCAAATACTACGGATTGACCTTCATCCAATGTCTTATATCCATCCATCGTGAGTCCTGAGTAATGTACAAATACATCGCCTCCCTGCTCGTCAGTGATGAAACCAAATCCTTTTTGTCCGTTGAACCATTTTACTGTACCTTTATTCATAAAAGATACCTCCTTAAATTTTTATATACTTTATAAAATTAAAAAAATCACATATTTTTTGTGAATCATCAATACAATAATGACTTACAAAAAATATGTGAAATCAAAACTTTATCAAAAATACATTTACAACATATCACAAAGAGAAATAAAAGTCAAGAGAAAAAATTATATCGTTATATTTATAATCTTGGTGAAAAATGTTTCATTGCTTCCATAACTTCTTCTATTGCTTCAGGTTTTACTATTTGCCGAAATTACCAAAATTGTTAATCGTTTAAAGATGACACGCGGTGAAACAACAGGCTTGCCCTGCCGTGTAGCGGCAAAACTATAATAACAAGACACAACGGTAAACAATAGCATGGCGCAGCTTTTTTACTGCGCCACATTTCGTTAGATATTCTTTGTCAATTGGAAATTTGTAAGATAAAATAGAAAACCAAACTCATCTCATGCTCAATGATTTTCAATAAAATTCACTAAAACCTCATTAAATTTATCTTTCTGGTCATAGAAAGTCGCATGGCCAGATAGTTCAAATGGTACCAGCTTGGAATTGGGTATCATTTTATTTTGTATTTCACCTAATTCAAACGGAACGATTTTATCATGTGTTCCATGAATGATTAAAGTAGGCACACGAATAGATTCTAAATCAGTGAACAGGACTTCTTTAATCCAAGTTTCTTCAACAGAAGCGGTTGACCAGCTGGCGGCCCGAAGCCCCAGTTGAAAAAACCAGTCTGAAAAAGCTCCCGTAATATGTTGAAAGAAAAAATTATTTCCAAAATTCTGCAGCATTTGCGGACGGTCGTCATAGGTATCCTTGATCATCTGCGTCACAACTTCTTTATCCACTCCATAAGGAAAATCGGGGAGTTTTATTAAACTAGGCGCAGCAGCGGCAAAAAGTGCCAATTTAGATACTCCGTAACCTTTATGCCGCCCCATATACTTTACTGCTATTGATCCTCCAGTAGAATGTCCGGCCAAAGTAAAGTCATGCAGGCGCAAAGCCTCCACAATATATCTCACATCATCTGACAAAGTGGCATAATCGTAACCTTGAAATGGTCTGTCAGACTCACCAAACCCCCTTATGTCCATTCCAATACATCTGTAACCCAGTTTCGGAATTTGGTTAAACTGGTACTCAAACAAATTGTGATCTCCAGGCCACCCATGTATAAATAAAATTGTCTTTTTACATCCTGGATTAAGATCCTCTACATATATTCTTACATTATCTCCGGTAGTAACATAAAAACCCATAATTATGCTCCTTGATGGTACATTTAATTAATTATATTCATATGTTACTAATCTAATGAAGAGTTTGTTGTTATCAGAAACTATTTTAACCGGCAGGAAAGTGTTAATCCCAGCTCAAATTTCTTCCTTAATACTAAACAGATATTTAGCATCTTCAACCGACAATTTAGCGGTTCCATTTTCCCCTTTGATAGCAAAACTATTTGAAAACTCTTTGTATGTATACTCTCTTCCTTTAACAAATATCACATCAACACCATTTTTCATCACTATAGAAAATGTACTTTTGGGTATCGCTCTAACCATAATATTTCATCCCTTTCCCCTAATCCATGATTTTAAATATTGAAACAGTATGGTTTTTATTTTATCATGAAATGCAATTTTCTTCTATATTTGTACAAAAAGAAATCCAGACCGCCATTCCCAAAACGAGAGGTGATCTGGATCAATTGAAAGACTCATTTATTAATATGCTGTCATGCCGCCATCAACTACAAGGGTTGTCCCATTGACAAAACTCGATTCATCTGATGCAAGAAATACTGCGGCTGCGGCAAGCTCCTCAGGGTCACCATTACGCGGATTAGTTCCAATTCCTGCCATTGCACGTTCCAAACCAAAAGGATCCGGATTGCTGATGCCCGCCTCACTAATCTCTGTGGAAACACCGCCAGGACAAATCGCATTGCATCGAATTCCTTTTTGTGCATACATAAATCCAATATTTTTTGTTAACCCGACCAAAGCAAATTTTGATGAAGTATATGCCGCGCCTGCACGCGAACCCTGAAGTCCGCCAACAGAAGCAATATTAATAATATTGCCATAGCCCTGTTTGAGCATCTGTTTTACTGCTTTACGGCAAAGGACAAACGGACCTGTCAAATTTACATCAATTATATGATGCCACATTTCATCTGTCAGCTCGCCAATAGAAGTCATTTCATCCATAATACCTGCATTGTTAATCAAGACATCAATACGACCATACTCTTCCACAACATCATCCATCATCTGTTCCATCTGCTGTTGGTTCGATACGTCTCCTGCCTTGGCAACTATTATGTTACCATTGTGCTCGGCTTCTTGAGCAATAGCTTCCAAGCGCTCTTTACGTCTTGCTACAGCAATAACGGTTGCTCCTTCTGCGGCAAAGCGTAAAGCCATTGCCCTTCCCATTCCTGCACTGGCTCCTGTAATGACAGCCACCTTATTCTTTAACCTCATGACAATCCTCCTATTTATGTGTATAGTGAGTTGCATGATTATTATATCACTTTGTTAAAAAATAATCAATATGATCATATGACCGGCAAATACTCAATACCCATATTAATCTTCATCCGATTTGTATTCGAATTCTATCGTATCTCCTTCCTGAATATCATCCGCGAACCATCTGCGTGCAACATCAAGCAAAGAACCTGAGTCATCATCTATTGCGCACGTCACTATCCTATTTTCGATTCTGATTATTGTTAGTTTCATCATACCCTCCTCTTATGTAAAAAAATAAAATAACATATTACAATAAGTAAACATTTATTTATTGTAGTATGTTATTTTAAATAATAAAGTTGATACTGTCCAGATAAGTTGATAACCGGACCTTCAGAATAATTTGCTCAAAAAGGTTGAAAACCATCTCCATCTATCCTCAACAGCTTTAGCATTTTAATATTCTTTTCCCTTTCTTTTCACAGTATCAATTTGTTTCTGTGCATTCTTTCTATTAAGAATACCACTTTCATCAGTATATTTCAATAGCAGTGTTCCTGATTGAGGGCTTCTTCATCGTTTTGTCCGTTCTCTCAAGTGAGGTCTTCGTAAACATATTGGGCAGACTTTTAAACTCGTCCAAATTATTTAAGTCACCGTTCACCTTCACAACACCATTAATGAAATGAATACTCCTTTTACACAGTATCATGAGGTCAAATGCCGTTCAAATTTTATAATGCTATCTTTTGTGCCCACAACGGCGATCCAATCGTTTGTATTCAATTGAAGGTCAGGTGTAATCTCAATAATAGTTTCATTTCCTCTGACAATCGCAATAATATTAAGGCCGAACTTTTTACGAAAGTTCAGTTCAAAAATGGTTCTTCCATGCAGCTTTTCGGTCAACCTGATCTCTGAAATCGCATATTGATTTGAAAGGTCAATATAATCCAATGCCCTTGGCGTTGTCAGTGAATTTGCAAGGCGAATAGCGCGTTCCTTCTCTGGATAAACCACCTCCGCTCCTATCTTTTGCAATACCCTTCCGTGCTCCGCACTGATTGCCTTTGCAATGACACGAGGGACGCCCAACTCAATCACATTGAGCGTTGTTAGAATACTTGCTTCAATATGTTCTCCAATACACACAATGACCGTGCCACAATTCTGTATTCCGGCCTCCTCCAACGTTGATTTGTCCAATTGGTCAATCACAAAGGCCTGCTGTACTTTGTCTTGGATTTGTTTGACTTTGCTCTCGTTGTTATCAAGCACTAATACTTCTTTCCCATTGTCGGAAAGTGTCTTCGCAAGAGCATATCCGAAACGGCCCAGTCCTATAACTCCGAAAGCGATACTCGATTTATAACCCGGCATAATTTTTCTCCTATCCTATTGTTACTCTTTCTTCCACGTAAGAAAGGTTCGATGAGGGCTGGTACACCCATATACATGCCATGGTGAGCGGCCCAAGCCGACCGATAAACATGGTCAGGCATAAAAGGATTTTGCTAATGTCTGCCAAATCTGGTGTAATGCCAGTTGACAAACCTACTGTGCCAAATCCCGACACGACTTCAAAAAAAACCTGCATGAAGGTGAACTGCGGCTCAATAATACAAATCAGAAAAGTCATGACGCATACAACGATCATCGCCAAGATCGTAACGGTAAACGCTTTCATGATGCTTTCATTTGGGATTTTTCTCCGGAAAGCAGTACAATCCCGTTTGCCAGCAAACGCAGAGAGGCTTTTCAGCAGAGTAAATGCGGTTGTTGTCTTTATACCGCCCCCCGTTGACCCCGGCGAAGCGCCGATAAACATTAAGATAATTAAAACAAATTGTCCCGCAGAGGTAAATTCTCCAGGCGCGTATGTGCTGAAGCCTGCTGTTCTTGCGGAAGTGCTTTGAAAAAAGGCGCCTAACCATGTTACATCGTCCGTAAGTTTCAATAGGACCGTACCAATAGCCAGCAATGATACCGTCATCGTCAGAACGATTTTTGTATTCATGCTCAGGTCTCGCAAAGAACGTTTATATAGTATCTCCCGAATGACATAAAACCCTAAACCGCCGAAAATGACCAGTCCGCAGGTCGTCAGGTTCAGCAACACATTATCTCGATAGGGAATCAGATTCTGATATCCGCCAAGGATGTCAAACCCGGAGTTGTTGAAAGCCGCTACGGAATGAAAGGCACTGATTCCTAATGCCGACAAGGGGGGATAGTCCTGTAAAAACACAATATAACTGAGAGCCATGCCAACAACTTCAAAGCATAACGTCACTAGCATAACAGACTTTACCAACTGTACTACGCCTTTAAGCGTATCCAAGTTTAAAGCTTCCTTCACAAGAACACGCTCTCTGAGCCCAATCTTTTTCCCTGCCACTAGAATGAATGTAACACCGATAGAAGTGATGCCCAGTCCTCCAATTTGAATCAATAGCGCAACTATAGTTCGTCCAAACACACTGAAGTTATCTGCCGTGTCGATGGCAATAAGTCCTGTCACACAAACAGCGCTTGTGGAAGTAAACAGCGCGTCTATAGGGCGAATCGTAACGCCAGAATTCGCTGAAATAGGTAAAAGCAGCAATATTGTTCCAAACAGGATTACAGAAGCAAATCCCAAAACTAAAAACCTGCCCGGATTTAACCATCTTGTTATCAATAGCATCACACTCCCTCTTCTGTATTATGAATAAAGCTCCACTTTTCCATCTTATATGGAGCGTTTTTAATATACCATTTATGGCATAAGCATTGGCTTAAGATTTCGATGATGACATTAATACTGCATTAAGACGTTGGCCCAGGCTTCTTTACCTTTTATATCAATGGAATTACTGTGCTAAAGATTAGATTGCTATGAAATTGCTTAGGCAGCCGGATACGGCAGCAAAAGCGAGAAAGATTGCAAAAAAAATAAACCGCATAAAGCGGTTTTCATTGAAAAAGGATGTTACCTTTCTGTTACCTCTGAAAAAAAGATCGTACAAACGTCCTTTCTATCAGTGTTTGTTATGGAATAGGCGGGAGTCGAACCCGCGTCCAAAGACCCATTCCCTGTCCTTCTACTATCATAGTCAATTATTTCGGGTTACCCCACATTCCCTCCTACATCAGGAAATTGACACCCCGATGTATTCAGTAGCTTCATAATACGCCCGCGGGCTCAAAGCTTTGCCCGTGTCGTTTCCTACATAGTCGATGCCCGGTTCTTAATGTATAGGTGCACTAAGTCGGACAGCTGCCATTAGGCAGCGTATGCTAAATTGTCTTCAGCGTTTATATTTATTTTTGCGATTTGACGCATCGCCTGCGGATAGCTTCTCCAGCTGCAAGACCCCTGTCGAAACCTTTACTATCCCTTATTCAGTTAATTGCCGATATAACATCACAAAATGTTTCGGCTCTTTTATATTATAAAGCAATTTCAAATAACAATCAATCCAAACGAAGTTATTTTATTCTTTTTATTTTTATTTCATCCTATTTCCTTTTAATACTATTTTATCCAATTTTTCATTAAATTTATTTTTATATAAATTTTATTCAAATTATCCCCGCAGCTTTATTTTCATTTCTTTTTCCACTTCTCTTCTTTGATCCTTTTTAGCGATATCCTGCCTCTTGTCATAGAGCTTCTTACCTTTTGCAAGACCGATTTCTACCTTCGCCAAGCCATCTTTGAAGTATACCTGAAGAGGAATGAGCGTATAGCCCTTCTCGGCAATTTGACCGGTGAGCCTGCTGATCTCCTGCTTATGGAGCAACAGCTTCTTCACTCGAAGCGGATCCTTATTGAAGATATTTCCCTTTTCATAGGGACTGACGTGCATTCCATAGGCGAACATCTCTCCGTTCTCAATACGGATAAAAGCCTCCTTAATACTGCACTTCCCCATACGCATGGACTTTACTTCCGTGCCATGAAGAACGACCCCCGCTTCGTACTTTTCTTCTATAAAATAATCGTGGTATGCTTTTTTATTGTTCGCAACCAGCTTCATCGCTTCTTTCGCCATAATCATCATCCTCTACAAAGTCCACGGTTCTCGCAAAACGGTCGGTGCCCTCCACGATTATCGCGATCCTCTCTCCCAATTTATACTTCTTGCCAAAGTCCCTTCCTACCATCTCATAATTCACCTCATCGTAATAGAAATAATCTCCCATCAGCGATGAAACGTGTATAAGCCCCTCTACGGTATTGGGAAGCTCCACATAAATGCCCCAGCTCGTAATACCGGAAATCACTCCCTCGAAGCGTTCTCCGATATGCTTTTCCATATATTCCGTCTTCTTTAATTTGTCCGTCTCTCTTTCTGCCTCATCCGCACGCCTCTCCATCTTGGAGGAACGATCCGCCACTGCGGGAAGGACCTCGTTATAATGCAGAATACGGTTCTCCTTCAAACGCCCTCTGAGCTGCTCCTTAATAATTCTATGGATCTGCAAGTCGGGATATCTTCGGATAGGAGACGTAAAGTGACAATAATACTGGCAGGCCAGCCCGAAATGTCCGGTACATTCCACAGAGTATTTTGCCTGCTTCATGCTCCGCAAGGTGAGTCTGCTAATCAATGCTTCCTCCGGCGTTCCTTCTATTTTCCCGAGGAGCTTCTGAATTTCTTTAGGATGAACCTCCTCCTTGGAGGTCTTGATTCCATAGCCGAAGTTGCTGATGAACACGCTTAACTGCATAATTTTTTCCGGGTCCGGGTTATCGTGTATCCTATATACAAAGGGAAGCTCCAGCCAGTAAAAATGCTGTGCCACCGTTTCGTTGGCCAAAAGCATGAAATCCTCAATGATTTTCGTCGCAGTATTCCGCTCGTAAGGCTTAATCTCCAAGGGATGCCCCTCTTTATCCAGTATGATCTTCGTCTCCGGAAAATCGAAATCTATGGAACCCCGCTTTTTTCTCTTCGCCCGCAGTATACCCGCAAGCTCCTCCATCAGCTCGAACATGGGAACGAATGCTTCATACTCCCTGCACTCTGTTTCGTCCTTATCCTCCAGTATCTTTTTCACACTGGTATAGGTCATTCGCCGATCCACACATATAACAGACTCCACAATACGGTAATCAATGACTTCGCCCTTTGGGCTTACCGTCATCAGGCAGCTCAGCGCCAGTCTGTCTACGCCCTGGTTCAGCGAGCAAATACCGTTGGACAGAACATGAGGCAGCATGGGAATAACGCGGTCTACCAAATAAACGCTTGTGCCGCGATTCAACGCTTCTCTGTCAAGAGCTGAATTCTCCTGCACATAGTTCGTCACATCTGCGATATGAACGCCTAACAAATAATTCTCTCCCATTCTAGACACGCTGACCGCATCATCCAAGTCCTTCGCATCTTCTCCGTCTATCGTTACCATCTGTACGTTTCTTAAATCTTCTCTGCCCTCTCTGTCGACATCCGACACATCCGGAGATACCCTTTGCGCTTGATTTAACACCTTCTCCTCAAAGCCTATGGGCAATTCGAAATTCTTTACAATAGATAATATATCCACGCCGGGATCGTTAATATGACCCAGTATTTCTACTACTTTTCCTTCCGGCTTCTTATTCTTCTGCTCATTGCCGTAATCGGTGATTTCCGCCACCACCTTATGACCATCCACTGCTCCCTTGGAGCGCTCTAACGGAATGAAGATATCCGACGCAAGTTTTATATTGTCAGGTATTACGAAACCGAAGTTCTTAGATTTCTGGAAAGTACCGACAATCTGGGTCGTTCCATGATCGAGCACCTTGATGACCTCAGCCTCCTGCCGTTTTCCTCTCTGTCCCGGAAGAAGTCTTGCCTGAACGGTATCCTTGTGAAAAGCATCTCCGGTCCTTGTCTCGGGAATGAACAAATCCTCCGTTCTTCCTTCCACCTCCACGAAGCCGAAGCCCTTGGCATTGCTGATGAAAGTTCCCGTCACAATGTTTTCATCGGGCTTTGTATATTTCCCTTTAGAGGTAATGCCTATCTTACCTTCTGTCAGTAATTCATCAAGAACCTTGTGAAATTCTGCTCTGTCCTCTTTCGCAACTTGCATGAATGCCGCCATTTCCTTTTCTTTCATGGGAACATACATCTCATCCTGAATCAACTCACATATCAATTTTTTTCTTTTATTATATAATTCCTTTTCCACGATGTCCCTCTCCGATTTCGTCTATGAAAGCCCGTGCATCCGTTTCTTGTAACAGAGTACTTTACTATTACAAAAAAGCGCCCTTGATTTATGCAAGAGCGCTTTGGTAATCCTTCTTAAAATACATTAAGATTCAAGATTGCTGCCAATAGGATAAAACCGGCTGCCAGATACTTGGTAACTTTGACGAGAGTTCCTTCCATAGAACGTCCCTTATTCTTACCCCAGTACGTCTCCGCCGCGCCGCTGATAGCTCCTAAACCTGCTGATTTACCTTCCTGCATCAATACTAATATAACCAAAGCCAAGCATATTATAATAAAAATTATTAACAAAATTGTTCTCAAAATTTCCATTTTTACACCTCCTAGTACACGCAGATTTCAGTTTATCATACACAGGTAATATTTTCAAGCACTTTTATGGATTTTTTTCCACTCTCAAATCTTTAGGCTTTAGGCAACTTCCACTTGACACATCTTCATTGTAGTTAACGCCGCTTCGTGACTCTCCACAGTCACGCCCGCACAACAGGAAGCATCCACACTGACTTTTGTCTCCGGCAGTTTGGTTTTTAAAAGCAGAGCGTTTGTCACCACGCAGATGTCCGTGCACAGCCCTACTAATTCTATCTCTATTTCTTCCTTCTCAGACTCTTCATACAATCTTTCGCAAAGCTCCGAGGAACCAAAGGTCGGCTTGTCTATCACGATGGCCTTAGGCATTGCTTCCGCCACTTCCTTGCGTATTTCCCAGCCCTTCGTACCTGCGATACAATGTTTTACCGGAAGATATCTGCCCTCAGAGGTCTCCAGATAGTTTTCTTCATGAGTATCCCTCGTCGCATAAATACAGTCTGCCGGATAATCATGGATTTTAGCGATCACATTCTCTATAATCGACTCCGCCTCCCTTGTCCCCAGCGTTCCGTCTATAAAATCATTCTGCATATCGATTACCACTAATATTTTTTTCATCTTTCCTCGTCCGCTCCTATATCCCCATTCAATATCCAGCTTGTATCCGATTTGCATTATAACATTTATTGCCGGCAAATTCCATAAAAATTTCATATAATCCGGCAACTCTTGAGCTCATCTTACTATTTGTATGGGGAAACGAAAGCATCAAATTTTATTAAAAGGTTCTTTATATGCAGCTACGTTTCCTAACTCCTCTTCGATGCGAAGAAGCTGATTGTACTTCGCTACTCTATCCGAACGGCAGGGTGCTCCGGTCTTGATCTGCCCTGCATTCACCGCTACTGCAAGATCTGCGATAAAGGTATCTTCCGTCTCGCCGGAACGATGGGATATCACTGCGCGGTAAGCATTTTTATGGGCCATCTCGATAGCCTCCAAAGCCTCCGATACGGTTCCGATCTGGTTTACTTTCACCAAAATGGCATTAGCCACTTTCAGCTTAATTCCGGCATCCAGTCTCTTTGTATTCGTTACGAACAGATCGTCTCCTACCAACTGAATATTATCTCCCAGACGCTTTGTCAGCTCCTTCCATCCATCCCAGTCGTCCTCCGCAAGTCCGTCCTCGATGGATATGATCGGAAATCTTTCTATCAGCTCCTCATAATAAGAAATCATCTCGGAAGTATCTCTTACTACCTCACTGCCAAGCAGCTTGCTTTCACCCGGAAAATGATACATTCCCGTCTTCTCGTTATAGAGTTCACTGCTGGCTACGTCCAGCGCTATTTTAATATCTTGCCCGGGAACATATTTGCTCACTTCAATAGCTTCCACAATCAGCTCAAGAACTGCCTTTGCATCCGGCAGATCCGGCGCGAAGCCTCCTTCATCTCCCACTCCGGTAGAAAGCCCTTTGTGTTCCAATATCTTTTTTAAGTTATGATAGATTTCGGCACAGATGCGAAGTCCGTCTGCAAAATTTTCCGCCTGAACAGGCATAATCATAAACTCCTGAAAGTCCACCGTATTTGCCGCATGTTTGCCGCCGTTTAAAATGTTCATCATAGGCACCGGAAGAAGTCTCGTATGCCCGCCTCCGAGATAACGATATAAAGGCATTTCCAGAGCCTCCGCAGCAGCCCGTGCGCAGGCCATGGATACGCCCAATGTGGCGTTAGCGCCCAGATTCTCCTTGTTATCCGTCCCGTCCGTTTCTATTAATATACGGTCAATAAGGCCCTGATCCATGACATTTTGTCCTATCAGAGCCTCTTTTAGCTTCGTGTTGATGTTCTTTACCGCCTTGCGCACGCCCAGCCCGAAATATCTGGTCTCCCCGTCTCTTAACTCCACCGCCTCGAAACGTCCGGTGCTGGCTCCCGAAGGAACGGCGGCGCGACCTACTATGCTTCCTTCTACGGTCACTTCCGCCTCCACCGTGGGATTTCCTCTGGAATCCAAGATTTCTCTTCCATGTACATCGGTAATTCTTAAATATAAATTCATGATAGCAGCCTCTCCTTTTTATAAGCAATTTTGATAACCATGTCTTTATATTTATTTCCCAATGTTAGAAAATCATTCCTATGAGTATTTTTTACTCATTATATATTTTATGCTCTATCACGCTGCATCCGTTAAAGTACACGAATGTACCGTCTGCCCTTCACTCATAGGAAGTGTCCTTTATCAGCCATTCGGGGACCTTTTCTGCGTTGAAGTAAAAGCCGTTGTCCCCGCGATAATAACCAGAGCTCGTCGCTCCGCTTTTGAGCTGTACAATCACATAATAATCATTGGATATTCTGCTGTTAAAGCTGTAATCGAAGCTTGCCGGATGCAGTGCCGGTGCCAACTCATCGATCTGCTCCTGCTCGGAATACGTCTTGGTAACCGACCAATCCTCTCCTCCATTGTTCGAATTTTTATCATACATTTCGTTATGGTAATTCGTAACCGTAAGGCTGGCAATATCCTCCGGCTTTAAAGTCATTTTTTCATATAACCCCTTCTCTCTCAGATAACCGATAATATTCGTATAAGAAGGATAGATATCATATAAGAAATAAGAAGTACCATAATTATTCGTTCTAACACTAAATGTCAGCTGGCCGCAGGCAAACTCATTTTTCAGTGTGGAGTAATTAGAATTATTCAAATCCTTTATATAGAGCTGCCTGATAGTATCCGTTTCCTCAGGTGAAAGGTTCTCCACGTTAATTCCGGTATTATAAGTAATCTGGAAGGAGTCCTTCACTTTTATTTTATTAAAAAGAGAGTCGTCATAAATCTGAAAAGCCGCTCTTTTGAATTGAGAATTACCGATAACTCTATTCAAGATATCCTCTTCCCTGGCACTCACCGCAAACTCCCTCCATACAGTCTTTCCGCCCTTCATCTGGTAGGCCACCTCAAGCCATATATAGGAACCTTCATCCTTCATATCTTCTCTATGCAGCTTCTTCTCTGACAGCTCACAGATAGTAGCAATGTCCGTCAGGCCCTGCTCATTTAAATAATGCTCCATACTGGATATACCTTCAAGACTATTACTCAAATAAGACTGCCTATATGCTATAGACGAAATCATAATGTCTGCCTCTTCCAGCTTATTTGGATCCGGTACCCATGCATCAAAGCCGATAAGGTCGAACTGGAAGATGCAGTAAATCGCCGCAGTACACACACCTGTGATCAATATCTGATACTTTTTCCTCAAAGCCGCACGAATATCAAATTCATAAACAACTTCGATCGCACAGCAGCTTATGATCGCCGCTGCCGTCATAACGAACAGAAGAAGCACCGTACAGTTTTGCCCTTCGTATCCCGTACCTACTGTTTCCAATACGATCAGGCCTGCAAACAGCGTGACGGGAACCGTAAGGAAAATCTTCACAATACCCTTCGTCTTAGGAAATGCCATAGTCTTTCCGGCCGCCTCAGAAGGACGCTTTCTATAACAGAAGTAAGCGATGAGTCCAAAAAACACAGCCAGCAACAGGCATTGCATTATAGGAAACACTGTCGAAGCAAAGGACAGCTCAGCTCCGGCGATACTTGTATATATCGCATTCACCGCATTTTGATGAAACCCGAGCGGTGAGGTAAATGCTTTAATGGTACCAATATAACTATAGGAATTGTAAGAAAAGTATTCAAAAAATTCGCTTTGGTACTCAGACACCAATAACCTTACTGCCACTTCATAAAGAAGAAAAATCGCTGTACCAAATAGAGTCATAATAATGCTGCCCGTCATCATAACAGCTATAATAGTAAGCCCATATGTACCTAAATATAATACAAGGTTCATAAATAGGGAAATCACCACTGTTCTGGCATTCGCACCGTTCATTCCTCCGTTCGCTCCCGCTACTGCCACCGCAAGCAGAAGATTCAAAAGATAAGGGATAAAAAATATCAGCACTCCGTTGATATATATGATCGCAAATCTGCGCCCCTTGGATACCGGTACGCTATGATATAAATCCACTTTTTTTCTGCTGTACAGGTAAGAGAATCCCTGAATAGCGCATATTACCGCGAATATGCTCACGAATAAAACGACCGCGCCATCCGCCCTAAGCCAATCGCCTGCCGCCTCCGCCAGTCTGTTTCTGGCCGCGGTTCCCGTCAGTTTATCTATAAGGTTGTGCCCTTTTTTCCGGCTCATGATCATCTGCATAGCAACCGGATAATAAAAGAACCAAAACAATATGGATGTAACCCACACCCATGCGCGCCTTTTATTGTTCTCCATCATACTAGCTAAGAATGAGTTTTTTGATGTCATAACCTACCACCTCCGTCTCACTTATAAATATCTCCTCTAAGGAAAGAGGCAGCGCCTCAAAAAATATCGTATCCACCGTAGAAAAATGAGAAATGATTTCCTCTCTGTTTCCTCTTACTGTGAGCGTATACAAAGAGCCGCGCTTTTCCTCCTTCATAATCTGAATACCTTCCAGCCCTTTTCTTTCCGATTCTTCATCCTTAAATACACATTGGACCTTCTGAATGTTGCATTTCATGTCCTCCAAGTCCTTGGATAGAAGCACACCGCCCTTATGCAGAAGTCCCACGTGGTCACAAATGTCCTCCAGCTCCCTTAAATTGTGGGAGGCGATGACGGGAGTAAGCCCTCTGCTCTCCATCTCCTTCGCGAAAATACTCTTTATTCCCTGCCGCATTACCGGGTCCAGGCCGTCAAAGGTCTCGTCACATAAAAGGTATTTCGACCGGGAACAGATTCCGCATAGCAGCGCGAGCTGCTTTTTCATTCCCTTAGAAAAAGTGTTTATCTTCCTTTTCTTGTCGAGTCCGAAGTTCTCCATATATGTATAAAAATCACTTCCATTAAAATCTTTATATATAGTAGAAAAATATTTCTCCATATCCATCGCAGTAGAATTAGCAAAAAAATATGGTTCATCTGCGATAAAAAATACTCTTTCCTTGGCTCCTATATTATCGTATACCGACATGCCGTCCACCGAAATCGCTCCCTTATCCGCTTTCAAAACTCCTGCAATCATTCGCAGTACCGTACTTTTCCCCGCCCCATTGGTTCCTATCAGGCCGAATACAGTATCTTCCTTCATCGTCACGCTGACATCATCCACTGCCAGAATGTCTTCAAAGGCTTTGCTGACACTATTTATTTCAATCATCTTCTCCTCCTGTCTGCCCGTTAGGCTCTCACTCTTTTATTTCATGAAGGCAGTCTATAAAGTCGGCTTTCGTCATGCCGAGTTCCTTGCCCTCCTTGTATAAAATGAACATCCTCATTTTCAGTTCTTCTCTCCTCTCGTCGAGAAGATTCTCATTCTCCGCTACAAAGTTGCCTCTGCCCTTTACCGTGTAAATATATCCCTGCCGCTCCAGCTCCATATAGGCTTTTTGTATCGTATTGGGATTGATTGCGAGTTCTACTGCAAGGCTTCTGACAGAGGGCATCTGCTCATCCTTCTGCAGGATTCCTTTTAAAATCAACAGCTTGAACTTCTCTACTATCTGTTCATATATAGGTCTGGCATCCTTATAATCCAGGATTATCATATATTCACCTTCCTTCTGCTGCATCCACTGTTTCCTTGTTTCTCAGTGTTTCAACTGTACTATCACTACTAATACACATAATATACAATTATTTTCATATTGTCAAGAGAACTATGTAATTCATAGGAAACCGAAACTTTACTACTGCAACGTAACAAGGTCTTTCCTATGAAATAAAAAAGCCCCGGGAGGCTCATTTTCACAAACTTCCCAGGACTTTCACATATTTCGTTATTTAAACACTGCTTTTATTAATTTTTATATAAATCTGCAAAGAATAATCGGAATAAAGATTGCGGGCACATAGTTCATCACTCTCAGCTTCGTAATCCCAATAATGTTCAGGCCCAGCCCGATCATAACTACGGAACCCACACAGGTCATCTCGGCAATTACCATATCCGTCAGATAGGGAGCTATCCACTGAGCGAGCAGGGTGATGGACCCCTGATAAAGAAAGACCAACGCAGCAGAAAAGGCAACGCCTATTCCCAACGTAGAGGAAAATACTACTGCCACTATAAAATCGAGGATGGATTTTCCGAAAAGCATCTCGTGATCACCCATGAGCCCGCTCTGCAAAGAGCCGACAATCGCCATCGCTCCCACGCAGAAAAGCAAGCTGGCTGTCACGAAGCCTTCCGCAATCGATACCTTTCCTTCCTGACTCTTCTTCACTTTTCCTTCCACCCACAAGCCAAGCCTGCCAACCTTATCCTCCAGATCGATTCCTTCCCCGATCAGAGTTCCAATTACCATGGACAGAATAAGAATCAAGGAATTCTCTCCCTGCAGAGAGCCGCTGATGCCGAGAAACATAGTACACAGCCCGACTCCCTTCATTAAGGTGTCCGCCATTCTCTCAGGCAGTCCCTTTTTTAAAGCTATACCGATTATTGCGCCGGCTACAATGGCCGCAGCATTTACTATCGTTCCTAACATCTTGCCGCTCTTTTCCGGTTGTATTATCCTTTTTTAATTTTCATTCGTTGGCAATGACCTTATTTCTTTAACAGCAGGGACTTTCCGGTCATTTCCTGAGGCTGCTTCATACCCATCATCTCGATCATCGTCGGGATAATGTCCGCAAGACATCCGCCCTCTCTCAAGGTATAAGCCTCGTCGTAGTTTACGAGAATGAAAGGTACCGGATTAGTGGTGTGTGCAGTAAACGGATCTCCCGTTACATAGTCCACAAGCTGTTCCGCATTGCCGTGGTCTGCACAGATAAACATGGCTCCGCCCACTTCCTTTATCGCGTCTACTGCCTTGCCGACGCATTCATCCACTGCTTCTATGGCTTTTATAGCCGCAGACTCCACACCCGTATGTCCTACCATGTCAGGGTTTGCAAAATTGATAACGATGACATCGTATTTGTCAGATTTAATCGCGCCTACCAGCTTATCGCATACTTCATACGCGCTCATCTGAGGCTTCAAATCGTAGGTGGCTACATCTTTAGGAGAATTTACAAGAATTCTGTCCTCTCCTTCGTTGGGTGCTTCCACACCGCCGTTAAAGAAAAAGGTAACGTGGGCATATTTCTCTGTCTCTGCAATTCTCGCCTGTGTCATATGATTTGCCGCAAGCCACTCTCCGAAGGTGTTCGTTACTGCAATTTTATGGAAAGCTACCTCTTTATTGGGTATCGTTGGGTCATAATCGGAAAAGCATACAAAGGTGGTATCCACTCTTGCGCCCCTGTCAAATGCCGTAAATTCGTCATTGCAGAAGCATCTCGTAATCTCTCTGGCGCGATCCGGTCTGAAGTT
Organism: Bacillota bacterium; assembly: GCA_023408815.1. Classification (GTDB taxonomy): domain Bacteria; phylum Bacillota; class Clostridia; order Lachnospirales; family Lachnospiraceae; genus Kineothrix. The sequence goes on from JAEYJO010000048.1 coordinate 16,892, forward strand.
GAAGAATATCACTGAGTCCTTATCCTTAATGACAGCTACCGGAGCACCGTTCTTTACAACAACCGTAGGTTTTACAAACTCATCCGTCTCTCCTCTGCCATAGGATTCCTGAATAGCCGCAGGACCGCCTGCTGACGTTAAGCCTTCCCCCTTTGTAAGGGCATCGTATGCCAGCTTCACTCTGTCGTAATTATTATCTCTGTCCATGGCATAGTAACGCCCCGATACGGAAGCGACCTCGCCTACGCCAATTTCTTTCATCTTCTCTTCTAACTGCTCTACAAAGTTCTTACCGCTTTCCGGAGGAGTATCTCTTCCGTCCAGGAAGCAATGTACGTATACCTTGGACAGCCCGTTTCTCTTGGCAAGTTCAAGAATTCCGTAAATATGTGTATTGTGGCTGTGCACTCCGCCATCGGAAACGAGGCCGAACATGTGAAGAGCAGAATTATTGTCCTTACAATTCTTTATCGCTTTCAAAAGGGCGGGATTCTCAAAGAAAGTTCCTTCCTGAATTTCTTTCGTGATTCTGGTAAGCTCCTGATATATGATACGTCCTGCTCCCATATTGAGGTGCCCTACCTCGGAGTTACCCATCTGTCCCTCCGGAAGTCCTACTGCCATACCGCTGGCATAGCCCTTTACAAAGGGATATTCCTTCATCAACTTATCAATAACTGGTGTATTCGCTTCCGCTACGGCGTTTCCATCCGTTCTCTCATTCAATCCGTAACCGTCTAAAATCATCAAAACTGTTGGTTTTTTACTCATTTTTTCATTCTCCTTTTCTTAAATTGCGAAAGCAATTTGATGATATTATAAATCGTTACTTCCGCAATTCATTATCCTTGTATTTTGTTCCTCTTGCAGCTTATAGCATTTATGACTTTTTACCTTTATAGATTGTAATTGTAAAGCTAATAGAATTGCCTTGAAATCTATCATAATTTTTTATATATAGCATATATATTATGAATGCATCTATTTATGTTCAATCCGTTTGCAATTATACATGTTTTTTCCGCGGTTGTAAATAACGAATGGGCGAATTTACGAAGTGCATATACTGATATTGCCACAAAGTATTTGTCATTTATAGGAAAAAGATATAAAATAAATACGAATAGTCCATCATTTTTCAGGAGAAGGTTTATGGTATCATTACTTGCAAAAATATTCATTAAGGATAGAGAGAATACTTCGTCTCCACGGGTTCGTCAGGCGTACGGCATCCTATGCGGCACGGTAGGAATCGTTCTTAATATACTGCTTTTTTTGGGCAAATTCCTTGCAGGAATCATCAGTAATTCCATTGCGGTAACGGCGGATGCCTTCAACAATTTATCCGATGCAGGCTCTTCTTTGATTACCCTCATCGGTTTTAAAATGGCGGGACAAAAGCCGGATCCGAACCACCCGTTCGGTCATGGACGCATTGAATATTTGTCCGGACTTCTCGTTTCCATCGCCATTTTAATCATGGCTTTCGAACTTGCCCGTTCCTCTATTGATAAAATTTTTCATCCGCAGGCGGTGGAATTCAGTCTGATTACCGTAATCATTCTGATCGTCTCCATCGGCGTGAAGCTCTATATGTCTTTCTATAACAAAAGTATAAGCAAGAGAATAGACAGTACAGCCATGAGCGCTACCGCCATGGACAGCTTAAGCGATACCATGGCTACCACTGTGGTTCTTATCGCTTCTTTGGTTGGCAAATTTACCGGTCTTAAAATCGACGGATACTGCGGCGTCATAGTCGCCCTTTTCATCTTCTATGCGGGCTACTGTGCGGCAAAGGAAACCGTCAGTCCTCTGTTGGGTCAGCCCCCGCACCCGGATTTCGTAAAAAATGTGGAAACAATCGTCATGAGCTATGAACATATTCTCGGCATTCATGATATGATCGTGCACGATTACGGTCCCGGTCGAGTCATGCTCTCTCTGCATGCAGAGGTCCCTGCAGACGGTGATATCCTTATGCTCCACGACACGATCGACAATATCGAGCATAGGCTGCACGACGAACTGCACTGCGAAGCAGTCATACATATGGACCCTGTAGTCACGGAAGACGAACAGACCAACTCTTTGAAACGCCGGATTTCAGAAATAATTGCTGCGGCCTATCCGGAAGTTTGTTTTCATGATTTTCGGGTAGTAAAAGGCCCGACCCACACGAATATCATTTTCGATATCGTAGTCCCCTTTCATTATAAGAGGAGCGATGAAGAAATTACCAATTATATCAGCGAGCAAATCCGCCTTATCGACGAGACATATATTGCAGTGATGCAGGTCGATAAAGCTTACAGCTCAAATGCCCTATAGCGGAATTAGAAACAACGGACAGCGCGTTTCACTAATTGTTCTTATAATAAATTAAATGAGGATGTTCTCAAGCTATGAATCTCAAACTCATAACAAGGGGCATCCTCATTCTCTTTTATCTGTTACAAATAAATGTACCGTGAACTGACAAGGTCTTATCCGACCGTGTGTACTCTTGTCAATCGTTGGCTGCCTTCATAAACTTCCTCGATCTTGCACTCCTTAATTTCCATCCCGCTCTGTCCGAAATAGAATTTCAAAAAGTATGTGCTGCAAAAAGCAGGTTCAAAATCGAACACTTCGGTTCTCCATTCACTATCCTTACCGGTCAGTGTAATCGTCTTTAATAACTGTTTATCCTGAAAAATAGAAAGAGGTATCTGGGAGAGTTCTCCTGCCGATGGAACTCTGCATGAGAAAGAGAGTCTGGACGCATTCCCTTCCGCCAAAACCACTTGCAGTAATGTGCTCCTTCCTTTTTGGGTATCAATCCACTCCGATGGAATCTCCGCTTCCTTCTCCACCTTAAGAATCCTCATATCGAGCAGTTCTTTTTCATCCTCTTCGATGCATTCCTTCAGCTGCTTATCCAATTCCGTCTCTATTCCCCTGCTTCGCAAAAAAGCAGGCATACGCATGAGCGCACCGCATAAATTTGTAGCACTTCTCTGGAACTCCGCTCTCGTCGTTTTTCCATTTAAGATACCTTCCATAGAATTATCCTGTAGTGCATTTTTCTCTGAATTCGTCGTTACCATGAACAAATCGTTCTGGCAGCGTACCATTGCCGAAGTATTTTTCGCGTCTGCCGGCCCGCCGGGTTCATTTCCTTTCGCCCACCAGTCAGTCATGACGATTCCCTGAAATCCCCATTCTCCGCGCAGAATAGTCGTCAAAAGATCGTAATTGGTGGCAGTCCAGAAGCCGTTTACCGGACCATAGGTACTCATGATGCTATAGGCACCGCCATCCTTTACCGCAATCTCAAAGCCCTTTAAATATATCTCTCTTAAAGCTCTTTCCGAAACTATCGCCTCTGCTTCATTCCTGCTATGCTCCTGATTATTGCATGCAAAATGCTTTATCGTTCCCGTTACTCCGTATTTGTCCATGCCCTTTAGCTGAGCAGCTGCCATTTTCCCTGTTACCAGAGGATCCTCTGAAAAATATTCGAAGTTTCGCCCGTTCAAAGGATTCCTATGGATATTCATTCCCGGGCCGAGTAAAGTGTCGATATTATTCTTGCGAAGCTCCAAGCCCTCAAACTCATATAGTTCCTTCAACAGTTCTTCGTTAAAGGAGCATGCGAGACAAGTACCGTTTGGCATAGCGAAAGCATATGTGCCGCTGTCCATGCGTATTCCGCTGGGGCCGTCCGCACAACATCCTAACGGGATGCCGAAAGCTGCCAGACGTTCTGTGACACCGCCAAAAGCTCCCGCTGTACCCGGTGTTACCTTAGGGGAACACATTCCCTCTCCCCTCACTATACAGCACAAATCTTCATCCGAAAGCTGTGCGATAAAATCCTCCATCGAAGCCCTTCCTTCGGAGACATCTTCCAATTTTAATCCTTTATCACCTGTAGAAGCGATTTCCCCCGGGAGGTTTCCTCCTCTTCTTTTCATAGGATCCATAGTACCTGTAGGCGTGTTTTCATACGTCAAAGAAAGCTGTCCGTTTTCTTCTGCTGCGGGCTTCATTCTCCGGTATGAAACAGAAGGCGCCATCGCCTCCTTCAGGGCTTCTATCACGATGAGCTCCGCTACATCGATGCTTCCTGCGTATTCCGCCTGTCTTACATCTCCGCCTATATAAATACTATAACTTCCCGCCTCCAATACATAGCTGTATCTATGTCCTGTGACTCCACTGTCATCATAGGAGGAAAACAAATATTTAGGACAGGAAATTTTCACTACAACGCTTTCCTCCGGGCCTAGACTCTGCGTTTTGGTAAAACCGCACAATACCCTGGACGGCTTTCCAAGTCTGCCCTGAGGCGCCTCACAATACACTTGAACAACTTCTTTTCCGGTATACTTTCCGGTATTCGTAACCTCCACCAGAACATCCACCCGATCCTTCGTCTCCTCCAGTTTCTTAAGCTTTCTTTCAAAGGAGGTATAGGACATACCGAACCCGAAGGGATAAAGCACCTTTTCTTTCGCAAAGGTTTCGAAGTACCGATATCCTACATAAATGTCCTCCGCATAAAAATTGAGCTTATCATCTCCATAATTGACGGTAGACGGATAATCCTCGATATTTCTTGCAATCGTGTCCGTCAGCCTGCCGGAAGGCGTTACCTTACCGCTAAGAACGTCTGCGATTCCGCTTCCCCCCTCTTGTCCTCCCTGCCATACATACAGCACCGATGAAGGATTGCTTTCCTCTACCCATTTCATATCGATGATATTTCCTACGTTCAATAAGACAATAGTGTGTTTGAAGACTCTGCACACCTCGCTTATCATATTTAATTCCATCTTTGTAAGAAGATAGCTTCCTTCCTCTGCCTTGTTATCCTGATCTTCTCCAGCCGTGCGCCCGATTACGACGATCGCTGCGTCCGAATCCTCACTGGCCGCTTCCACGAACCCAGACTTTAAAGGCATCTCTTCCTGAAACCATGGCTCCTTCGCCCAACCATCGCCCACCTCAAAGGGATGCTCATCAATCCAGCTTTCATAAACCTCTTTTACCCCCGGGTTTACCACAAAGCATTTTTCTGCCTCCAGCGCTTCCAATATTCCGGTGACATATCTCGTATTTACCATTCCTCCTGAGCCCGTTCCGCTTTTGTAATAGTGAAACTGTGACCTTCCGAAGATTGCAACTTTCATACCCTTTGAAAGCGGGAGCAGATGGTTGTCATTTTTAAGCATTACGATTCCTTCGGCCGCTGCTTCTCTGGCCTTCGCTGCATATTCATTCAAGTCAAATATCTTGCCGTTCATTTTATTACCTCTTTCTTTATGCTATAAAATAGTCTTGGGCAAAGCGTTATACCGTCTCCGCTTCGCTAAAATACATCGACTTTATTTTTCTATCTCATAGTACCATAGCCTCATTCGATGTACTATCTTCTATTATGACTTATTTTTAGGCCGATATTGACTTTTATAACATTATTATTCAAGGTAATAACTATATTTATAGGTCATTATTTACCAATTTCTAAAGATGCATCCTTCAGCCGGCAGTAAAGGTTCTCGTCTCCCTCCTCCGTATAGGTCTCAAAGATCCCGGTTACCGTCACGTCAGCCTCATCCTCCGGGTATTCCTCAGGGTAAGCATGGCTTCCATCCTCCCAGATAAATTCTAATCCCTGCGCACAGCACGCAGTCGCATCCTGTATGATTACATAATGGTAGTATTTAGCGGTAGGCTCATAGTATGTAGCATAATATGTCCCCTCCATCTTTATTGTTTTGCCTACATATTCTTCAGGATTTATCATCAACTGATAGACGGTGGCATATACCATATCGCTTCCCATGGCGGTCAGATCATAGTCGATGTTCTCTTGATTATTCGCTGGTTCCTGCATCAATTCTGCCGTATCACTTTCCTGATTGCTCTCCTGCTGTTCCATGTCCTTTGTTACAGCTTTTGCTGCATCCGCTGTCTCTTCCGTTTGCCTGCTCTGTTCCGCCGCCGGTACATCATCCGCAACACTCACCTGCTCCTCAAGCACTTTATCGGCATTATTTTTTCCGTCTGATAATTTATCTGTGTTCCCCGAACATCCACTCAAACAAATCAGTGCGCCCATTACTAAAATTAAATATTTTCTGAATTTCATTTTTATAACCATGCTCCCTTCATCGCTACTATCTCCTCAATATTTTTCCTATGGCACAGCTTCCGAAGAACACTGCAATATCCGCAACTACTATCGTAGATCCAACCGGAGTCGAAAACAGTATCGATATGAGCATCCCAATTACGGCACAGCCAACAGAGATGACCGCGGAACAGATAACCACACCTTTAAAATTTTGAATCATCCGCATCGCCGACAACGCCGGAAATATAACTAACGCCGATATGAGCAGAGAGCCTACCAGATTCATCGCCAGAACAATGATAATCGCAGTCACCACCGCAATGAGAAGATTATAGCCATCGGCATTTGTTCCTGTCGCTTTTGCAAAGCTTTCATCAAAAGTAACCGTAAATATCTTATTATAGAAGAAACAGAATAAAGCGACCACCAATATAGACATTATCACACAAATCCAGACTTCCTCTTTGGTCAATGTCAATATGGACGTTGACCCGAACAAGGTGCTGCATACATCCCCCGATATATTTGCGGATGTGGAAAAAAGATTCATGATTAAATAACCGACAGCAAGCGAACCGACAGATAACATCGCTATCGCCGCATCTCCCTTGATTTTCGTATTCTGCCCTGTTCTTAAAAGTAAAACGGCGGTAGCAATTGTAACCGGCATAGCGAATATCGTATCGTTTGACAACTTGAAAATCGTCGCGACCGCCATTGCTCCGAACGCCACATGGGATAGTCCGTCCCCTATAAAAGAAAATCTTTTGAGGACAAGGGTTACCCCGAGCAGAGAGGAGCATAAAGCGATCAGTGTCCCTACAATCAGCGCATAACGCACAAACGGATAATCCATATAAAACTGCAGTTTCAAAATGATATCATTCATACTTATACCCCCTATCCGCTTTAGCGGACGTGGAATCAATAGTCGAAAGCGTTTTTCTTTCAACCTCTCCTCCCGCATACTGGAAGCCCTTCCATTCATCACTCTTTAAATATTCCTCTTTGCTTCCAAAGAACGACTCTTCTCTTTCTACATGCAGGATATGGCTGGCATAACGGATTGCCGCCTGAATATCATGAGATACCATAATAACGGCAATGCCGTCTGAATTCAATTGCTGTACGATGCGGTAAAATTCTGCTGCCATCTTCGGATCCAGTCCGGTAACCGGTTCATCCAACAACAGCACCTTGGTTGTAGCACACAGCGCACGCGCCAGCAATACACGCTGCTGCTGCCCGCCGGACAAATTACGATAACATTGCTTTCGCAGTTCCCACACAGCCATACTTTTCATATGTTCTTCCGCCAGCTGCTTCTGCGCTTTTCCAAAAAACGGCCTTATCCCGCATTTGGGCAGAGTACCGGACAAAACAATTTCCCATACAGATGCAGGAAAGTCTTTCTGCACCGCTGTCTGCTGCGGGAGATAGCCGATTTCATAGGGCTTTAGACCGTCTCCTATGATGAATTTTCCGCCTAACGGCTCCATTAAATGCAGCAGAGTTTTTATCAGCGTACTTTTTCCGGCTCCGTTTTCTCCCACAATACATAAATAATTTCCTTTATTTACTTCAAATCGAATATTCTTAGCTATTACATTCCCGTCATAGCCGAGCGTCAAATCCTCACAGGCGATATAAGCCATAGTATCCTCCTAATTCAAAGCTTGCTTCAATATTTCCAAGTTGTCCTTCATTGCAGAAACATACGAAAAACCAGCTTCTATATCTGAATTTGTAACCGACTGCAGGGAGTTCATCACCAATATCTTCTGATCCTTACCTGCCGTATTACTCTTAATCGCCTCTGAGATTTTCTCATCAGAATTTTCAATCACGAGGATTGTAGGCAATTTCAATTCGTCTACCTTACCCGCCAGAAAAGTGATTGTTTCAAAGCTGGCCTCTGTCTCCGCACTGCATCCGACAAATGCCGCATAATAATCCAACCCATAATCATCTACCAGATATCGGAAAGGAAAACGGTCCCCGAACAGCACCGTGTTCGTTTTGGCCGAGAGCACAGCTGTTTCATATTCATCATCCAATGCTTTCAGTTCTGTCATATAATTGTCGGTATTTTTCTTATAAATTTCTGCATTCTTGCTGTCGATTTCGGAGAGCGTCCCCTCAATTACTTCAACCAAGGCTTGTGCATTCTTCAGCGAAAGCCACACATGCTCATCATATTCGACCTCTTCGGCCTCTTCATGGTCATGTGCGTCCTCGTCTTCATCGTCATGTACGTCGCCGCCTTCATCGTCATGTGCGTCCTCGCCTTCGTGCTCATGCTCTTCCTCTTCCATTCCTTCAACAAGTTCCTCTTCTTTTACTTCACTTCCGAGCGCGTCCATCAGGTTGATTACCCGCATATCCTTATTCGTTGCCTCTTTTAAAGCATCCTCTACCCACTCATCGGATTCTCCCCCCACATAAATGAACAAATCACATTCGGCTATCTTCGCAATATCCTCTGCTGTAGGCTGATAGTTGTGCAAGTCCACCCCGTTATCCAGCAAAAGTGTCAGATCAAAATCTTCCGCCTTTTCTCCCATAACCTCCTTTGTCCAGTCATAGGACGGAAAGGTAGTACATACCACACTAAGCTTACTTTTTGCAGTTGCTTTGCTTTCGACCGCTTTATTTCCGCAGCCTGAAATAAGCCCCATGCTTAGTATCATAGCTAAACTGACCATCAATATTTTATTGTTTTTCATAATAATTACCATGCCTTTCTCAAAGCCTGCAAACTTTGGGCCATATGTGCTCGCACATATTAGGCACAATATTTGCAAGCATAATAAATTATGCTGTGAAAAATACATTTTTCACACTAACTCCTATCTGTGTGCTTTGGCACACGCTGAAAAAATCGATACAAAAATAACACCAAGATAGCTTGGTGAGGTCTCACTTCCTTATGGAATCAATTCAGTAATTCTACCTTCAGTAAAACAAGGGTATTTTTTACGCGGACGGACCTTTCTGTAACCGCGTAAATTCGCGTGAATACGCAAAGAACTATCGCAATAAACGATAGAATCGGAAGAATCTTTATGCTTGAAATGAAGTGCACGGCCGCCTCTAGCTGTATACATACCGTACAGTCCTTGCCGGAACAATCGTGCTGTGTATTGGAAACAATATACTCATAAGAAAAAATTAGGCAAATTAATAAAGCCAGAGTACAAATTATAGAAAATACTCTATTTCTTGTCTTCATCATTCTGCCTCCATTTCTAAATCAATCGCCAAACCTACAATCGTTACATAATCCTATTAATACTGAACCCGCACATTCCAACTCAAATCCATGATGTTCCAGCAGATGCTCCGTAATCTCACTCATAAAATCACATTCCAAGTGGAGAATTTTACCGCAGCCTCTGCACTGCATATGAATATGTGAAAGACAGTTTGCACGAGGTTCTGCATATTGATACAAGCTGCTTTCATTCTCAGCCGTTTTATATTTCAGCACCATTCCTCTATCGGTCAGCTTATCCAGGTTTCTGTATATAGTAGCCAGATTTACCAGTATATCATTCTTCTTCATATAAGAATATATATCAGCAGCACAAAAGCCATGTTCCTTATTATCCTGTAAATACTCCATAATTGCTGTTTTACATTTCGTATTATAATTTTTTTGCATGGCCCTTTACCTCAAAATGCAAATCTTTCGAATTTTTAAATTATAAATTTATTACCTTGTTTTGTCAAGCGCTTTTGCAAATGGTTTGCATATTCTGTTGCCATGGAGTTGCTGTGAGGAGTGAACAGTAACGCCATGGGTCTATAGGCTAAATATCGGACTCCCAGCTCACTCTAAATATCAGTATGGTAGTAATGAGAGCCGCCACATAATTGGAAAAAAGATTTCCCCAGAATACGGAATAATAGCTTAAATACGATTCTGTGGCGAGTATGAAGATATAGCGCAGCAGCCATATTCTCAAAATGCTCATTACAAGGGTGATCTTGGTCTTGCCCAACCCGATGAAAGCTCCCTGCTCCACCATACAGACCCCAAAGCCTATGACAGAATATGTATAAATGTGAAGCGCTTTGTTCGCCACCTCAAGCACCTGTGCTTCTCTGGTAAACAATATCGTCAAATACGAGGACAACGGTACAACTACGGCAATAAGCGCAGCTGCAGTTATGGCGCTGACGATACAGCCGATCAGGCAGGAATACTTCGCTCTCTTTACCTGCTTTGCTCCCACATTCATACTTACCATAGTTGTGATTGCCGAAGCGAATGAGGAAGGAAGAATAAAGCAGACTGCGGTGATGTTATTCGCAATCCCCTGCCCGTTTAGCACAATGGAACCGTATTTCTCCACCTCATTGTTAATCAGAAAGAAGCCAAAGTTAAGCATCAGGCTCGAAAGCATGGAAGGAAAGCCAATATAAAGCAGCTTCTTGATGATTCTATGGTTGAAGTGAAATCCTCTCATTTCCAATCTGTCGCCGTTTTTCTTACAAAACAATTCATAAAACATCCAAAAAGTGATCAAAACATTAGAAACCAAAGATGCGATTACCGAGCCCACAAGTCCCCAATGCAATACGTAGATAAAGAAAGTGTTGAATACGATCTTGAGAATCAGCATAATAATCATACGTATAAAAGAATCTTCCGGCCTGCCGTTGGCATTTTTAATAGCGTTATAAATGGCTTCCAAAAAAGAAAAGGGAATGACGAGCGCATTTAAAGATATATATACGAATACATCATGTGCAATTTCCTGATTTACATGACCGGACAATCCGAAAGCAACTACCACCAGCAAAGGCGCCAGCACAACTCCGAGTATAAAAGCGAAAATAATCAGCTGTATCGTAGTGTTCCTGCTCTCTTTAAAATCGCCTCTGCCGTTGGACTGACCGATAATTGCCATCCCTGCAACACTGAGTCCCTGCGAAAGAGCCGTAGTCATATTCACCACCGGGGTACAATAGGTTACGGCGCTGGCTGCCGTGGTACCTACCAGATTATTTAAGAACAGCCCGTCAATAACCGGTATCAGCGACTGCACTAAGCCCATCATAAGCGAGGGAAGAGATAGCATCAAAATCGTAGAAACCACATTTCCCCTCAATATCAGATCTCTTCGCTGCTCCAAATTTTGACTTAAAAATTTAAACTTCATTGCTTATCACCTGCCAACTCCATAGAAAAAAGCATACCTCTCATCTGAGAAATATGCCTGTTCTTGGATTTCTTAATCCAAGCTCCCGAGGGGATTCGAACCCCTGACCTACGCATTACGAATGCGTCGCTCTACCAGCTGAGCCACGGAAGCAATCCGGTACCTGCGATACCGACAAATGCTATTATAAAGGCTATTTACATTTTTGGCAAGATAAAATTATCCATTTTTGATTCTTTTTGTTTTTACGACTTTTTTTTATTGTTTTTTCACCTCACTCTTGGAAGTGATTTCCTCCTTCAAATACACGTCCATCTGAGAAGAAGGTATACTGATGCCTGCTTCATCCAGTGCATATTTGACCGTTTCCGTTATCCGCCACTTTCCGGGCCAGAAATCGTCCATCGAAAACCAGCATCTTATTCCCACATTTACGCTGGAGTCTCCCAGCTCATCGATATAGACAAAATGCTCTTCCGCTTTTAAGACCGCCGCATCTTCATCCAGAACCTTCTGCAATACCTCTTTCGCCTTTCTAATGTCCGCATCATAGGATATTTTTACAATAATATCCATCCTGCGGTTATCGCATGCGGTTACATTCGTCAGACTGGAATTAGCAAGCGTCCCGTTCGGAAGTACGATCACTTTGTTATCCGCAGTGGTAAGTTTCGTATAGAACAACTCTATTTCTTTTACGACGCCCTCATTTCCCTTGGAGTCTTCCTTGATATAGTCTCCCACCTTAAAAGGCTTCAGCAATAAAATAAGCACTCCTCCCACAAAATTGGACAAGCTTCCCTGAATGGCAAGACCGATAGCCACGCCGGCCGAACCTAACAGTGCCAATATACTCGCTGCATCAAGCCCGAAGCCCGATGCTATGGTTATGATCAACACAGCGTACAAGGACACCTTTAAGAAGGAATCGATAAACTGGACTACGCCGATATCCACGCTCCCTCTCCGCAGTGACTTCTTTATGATCTTGCGGACCAGCTTAATAAGCTGTATTCCCACAAGCAGAAATACAATGGAGAGAAGCACTCTGGTGCCTAAGTGTAATGCCTTTTCCGGCAACTCCTGAAGGTATTTCTCAATCAGACCTATGTTGATGGTCTCCTCTGTCGTAAAAGATGTCAAGATCTTCAAATAATCCATATACATATGCATTTCCTACCTATTTTTCTTTCCTGATGTCGTCTCTGCAGAAGCTGCCTGCTCTTTGCCCTCACTAAGAACTCTTTCCGCTTCCAGACGCACTTCCTCCGCTGCTTTCAACATCCGCTTAGCGCGCGCCTTGGCTTCCTTTGCCTCCTCTAAGGCCCTTTCGGCCTCCGCCTGCTTTTCCTGACGTTCTTTTTCCAGCGCTGCAATCCTCTCCTGACGCTCCCTTTTAAGGGCCGCCGCTTTTTCCTTGCGGATTTTCTCTTCTTTTCTCCTCGTCGCTTCCTTCTTCTCTTCCGGCGTATAAGGAATATAGCTGAACACACTTACGGACAGCGGCGCACTTATTACTTGGATAAAATAAGGCTTACCGTCGAATTCCTCCTGCTCCGAACAGATTAATTCCCCGTTGATCATACCCTCTCCACCGAAGGGCACATCGTCCGTATTCAGTATCTCTTTATATTTCCCCTCAAAAGAAACACCAATGGTAAATTCCTTATGCACATTGGCGAAATTAGCCACCACTACCAAGGTGTCCTCAGGCACATCTGACTTACGCATGAAGACGAGCATGCAGTCACTCGAGGAAATGCAGTTAATCCATTCGAAACCCTCCCATGAAGTATCATACTTATAGAATGCAGGAAAATTTCTATACAGCTCATTTAAGGCCTTTACTAAATTTTGAATACCTTTATGATTATCGTACTGCAGCAGTCCCCATTCCACCTCTCGCTTCTCATTCCATTCATCGAATTCGGCAATATCCTGCCCCATGAACAAAAGTTTTTTCCCAGGATGAGCCATCATATAGGCATAGGTCAGCCTCAGATTGGCAAACTTATCCTTAAGCTCCCCGGGCATTTTTCCTATTATTGTGGCCTTCCCATGCACAACTTCATCATGGGAAAACACAAGCATAAACTTTTCGCTGTAAGCATAAATCATACTGAAGGTGAGTTCATTGTGGTGGTGAGCCCTAAAATATGGATCGTAAGCGATATAAGCCAGATAGTCGTTCATCCATCCCATATTCCATTTTATGTCGAAGCCAAGTCCATTATCCTCCACCTCACCCGTTACCTTAGGCCACGCGGTGGATTCCTCCGCAATCATCAGCACTCCATCGTCTCTTTTCTTTACGATGGAATTCAAATGCTTTAAAAATTCTATTGCTTCCAGATTCTCGTGTCCTCCGTAAATATTAGGAATCCACTCCCCGTCATTCTTCCCGTAATCCAGATATAGCATGGAAGCAACCGCATCCATGCGGATGCCGTCCGCATGATATCGTTCTATCCAAAACAGGGCATTAGCGATCAGATAATTGGACACCTGAGGTCTGCCATAATTATAGATGAGCGTTCCCCAATGGGGATGGGCGCCTCTTCTTGGGTCCTGATGCTCATAGAGACAAGTACCGTCAAAATTAGAAAGCCCGTGAATATCTCTGGGGAAATGCGCCGGAACCCAATCCAGAATCACACCGATGCCAGCCTTGTGCATTTCGTTCATAAAATACATAAAGTCCTCATTGTCTCCGTATCTGGCGGTGGGTGCATAATAGCCGATCACCTGATACCCCCACGAACCGTCGAGGGGATGTTCCATTACCGGCATGAGCTCGATATGAGTATACCCCATCTGCTTCACGTAATCGACGACAAGAGGTGCCAGCTCCTTATAATTCAGATAGCCCCCGTTCTCTCCTACCCTAAAAGAACCAAGATACAGCTCATAAATGCTGATGGGCTTATCCTGCCCTTGCCTTTCCTTCCTCTCCTCAAGCCACCGGTCGTCCTCCCATTTGAACGATCCCTTTTCAGAGTCCATGCCCTCCCGAATCACAGACGCCGTATCGGGACGAAGCTGCTGCCCGAAGGCGTAAGGGTCCGCTTTTAAATAAGTCAGTCCGCCCTTTATTTTTAATTCATACTTATAATTCTGCCCCTCTTTCGCATCGGGAACAAATATCTCAAAAATACCGGAATCTCCCAGCCTGCGCATCTGATGGACTCTTCCGTCCCAATCGTTGAAGTCTCCCACCGTACTCACTCTCACTGCTCCCGGTGCCCATACGGCAAAATAAACACCATTTATTCCATCTAACCTCTTCGGATGTGCTCCCAGCTTTTCATAAATGGTATAATGAATGCCCGCCGCGAATTTATCCATATCCTTTTTTTCTATCTGAGGAGCAAAGTTATAAGCATCCTTCACCCTCTTTAAATTCCCATCTTTATCCTCTACGATATATTCGTATTGCATGGATATCTTTCCCGGTATCAGCGCCGCAAAAAAGCCCTCATCATCGGCCATTTCCATTTCATAGCTCTTTTTATCCTTTTTGTCCTCAAGAAGAACGCTCTTTGCCCCGGGAAAAAACGCCTGAACAAGCGTATGATTCCCTACGGCATGTGCACCCAGGATCTCGTGGGGATTATCCGACTCCGAATAAATTACAGCTTCTATCTTCGGCCAATTCATTAGCTTATACAGTTTATTGTTCATAGATACCATGCCTCGCTTTCACGTTAATCTTTCTTCCGTCAAATTTTATGAATAAACAGGCCACTCCTGAGCTTGGGCTCAAACCATGTGGACTTGGGGGGCATCAGCATCCCCGCGTCGGATACCGCAAACAATTCTCCGATAGAAGTGGGGTACATGGAAAATGCCACCTTCGCATCGGTATGTACTCTGCGCTCCAGTTCCTCCATCCCCCGGATCCCTCCTACGAAATCGATTCTTTTATCAGTCTTCGCATCACCTATTCCCAGCACAGGACATAACAGGCTGTTCTGAATGACAGCCACATCCAAAGCCTCTACCGGATCTTCACCACTATATGGTTCCTTTGCCTTAAGCTTATACCATTCATCTTCCAGGTACATGCCGAAAGTCCCCTTTTCTTCAGGCTTATAGGGAGCCTCTCCCCACTTTTCAATGTAAAAATATTGTCCTGCCTTTTCTAAATATTCCTCGGCACTAAGCCCATTCAAATCCATAACTACGCGGTTATAGTCCATAATCATAAGCTGGTCGTCGGAAAACAAGACCGAAAGAAAATAATTAAATTCCTCCTCGCCCGTATAATCCGGATTCTCTGCCCTTCTTTTAAGAGAAACCTTTACCGCAGAGGCACAGCGATGATGTCCGTCAGCGATATAAATGCTTTCTACCTCTTCGAACGCTCCTCTGATTCTGCCTACTGCTTCCTCATCCTCTATTTTCCACACCTTATGCGCGATACCATCAACCGCAGTAAAGTTGTAAAGGGGGGCACTCTCCCTCGCTCCTTTTATCGCCTCCCGAATAACGGGATGTGAACGATAAGCCAGGAAGATCGGACCAGTCTGTGCTTTGCACGTATCCACATGACGGATGCGGTCTATCTCCTTATCCTCTCTCGTATTCTCATGCTTCTTTATCCTCTGGGAAAGGTAATCGTCCACCGAAGCACAAGCCACAATTCCTATCTGTGAACGCCCTTCCATTACCAGCTCATACACATAGTAACAGTCCTTCTCCTCTTCCACAAGCTCGCCATCCTCTACCATCTTCCACAGCAGATCATGTGCCTTCTCATAAACACAATCAGCATAAGTATCCACCTCACTGCCAAACTGAGTCTCCGCACGATCCACTCTCAAAAAAGAAAGTGGCTCCCTCTCCACTTCCAGCTTCGCCTCTTCTCTGTTATATACGTCATAGGGAAGAGCCGCTATATGCTCCTCCAGCCCACTTTTCGGCCTTATCGCTTTAAAGGGTTTTATCTTTGCCATTCTTTCGTCCTCACAAGTATTGTTTTATATACAATTATTCTAACAAATTAACCTATGCAGCACAAGCATCAAGTGATAAAATAAAAGTCAGTAAAGAGTAAATGGAGGAAATGAAATGACTGTTGAACACATAGATATATGGGAAAGAATCAGCAAATATGCCGAAGAGGTTTTGGGAGATATCGATCCCCAGAAGACAAAGATCTCCACTCAGCTAGAGGCTTTAAAACCGGTAATGGAACAAATCGCAAAGGAGAAAAGCATGACTGTTGAGGACATATTTATCCTCTACATGGACCTCGCCAGCCAAGCAGGTGTTCAGGCAGAAGCCAGTCTCAAATCAGAGCTTGAAGAAGACGGCATGAGTGGTTTTTCCAACGCCGCTAACTCTCTAAAATAACCAGGACGTTCCGAACGGTGCAATGAGTTTTCAGACACGCCCTGGCTGCAACAAAAAGGATATTTCCGTCCCGCCCCTGTTCAGAGGACCGCAGGCCAGAAATATCCTTTTTATATAAATTATTTTACTACACGCACTCGGAATACACCATCGACTGCTTTCAGCTTATCTACCATCTCCTCGGTTGCCGCATTTTCCAAGTCGATCATTGTATATGCAACTTCTCCCTTGGACTTGTTCATCATATCGGTAATATTGATGCCCTCGTCCCCAAAGCAAGCAGTAAATCTCGTAATCATATTTGCCTTATTCTTATGGAAAATCGCTACACGGCCTGCCTGAGTACATATGCCCATATCGCAGTCGGGATAGTTCACGCTATTTATAACATTACCATTTTCTAAGTAATCCATCATTTCCTTAACCGCCATCTTCGCGCAGTTATCCTCGGATTCCTCCGTAGACGCACCCAGATGAGGAACGACGATACATCCCTTCTGGCCGGCCGTTATCGTATTCGGGAAATCTGTTACGTACCTGCGCACCTTGCCGGACTTTATTCCTTCGATCACATCCGCCTCATTAGCAAGCAGATCTCTGGCAAAATTGAGCAGGACAACTCCTTCCTTCATCTTCGAAATCGCATCTTTATTGAGCATTCCTCTCGTACTCTCCACAAGCGGCACATGTATGGAAATAAAATCGCAGTTTTCATAAATCTCATCCACGTTAAGAACGTGTTTTACATCCCGGCTCAAATTCCATGCTGCATCTACGGATAAATAAGGATCATAGCCGTACACCTCCATGCCCAAATGCCTTGCCACGTTGGCAACTTTGATACCGATAGCTCCCAGACCGATCAGTCCCAGCTTTTTATCCTGGATTTCAGTACCGGCATAATTCTTTTTCACTTTTTCCGCCGTTTTCGCGATGTTCTTGTCATCTTTATTGGCTTCCACCCAGTTGATGCCTCCTACGATATCGCGGGAAGCCAAAAGCATACCTGCTATTACCAACTCCTTTACACCATTGGCGTTAGCGCCCGGCGTATTGAATACGACAATACCCTTTTCCGCACATTTATCTAACGGAATGTTGTTCACACCCGCACCTGCTCTCGCCACCGCCAACAGTTTGTCGGGCAGCTCCATATCGTGCATAGCGGCACTGCGGACTAAGATTCCGTCGGCCTCGTTTACATTTTCCGTTTTTTCATAATTCCCCGTGAATTTGTTCAATCCGATATCTGCAATCGGATTCAGGCAATGATATTTAAACATCTCTACATCCTTCCTCTCAACCTCATTCTATCGATACGTCGCTGCACTTCCGGCGTTATCAAGCATTTTTTTCTTCGAAGGCTTTCATAAACTCCACGAGCTTTTCCACGCCCTCGATAGGCATAGCATTGTAAATGCTGGCACGCATACCGCCCACACTTCTATGTCCCTTTAAGTTCTCGAATCCGGCTTCCTTCGATTCTTTTATAAATTTAGCGTCAATCTCCTCGTTCCCGGTCACAAAAGGAACATTCATCAGTGAACGGTCTTCCTTTCTCACGGTTCCTGTGAACAATTTGCTTTCATCTAGGAAATCGTAAAGAATCTTCGCCTTCTTTTCGTTATATTCCTTCATCGCACTCAAGCCGCCCTGCTTTTTCAGCCACTTAAATACTTTTCCGCAAATATAGATGCCATATGCCGGAGGGGTATTGTAAAGGGAGTCTTCGTCCGCATGAGTCTTGTATTTTAACATGGTAGGCGTACCGGGCAAGCAGTCCTCCGTAATCAAATCTTCTCTGATGATCACGATAACAACTCCTGCAGGTCCTACATTCTTCTGTACTCCGCCGTAAATTACGCCATATTTTGTTACATCCACGGGCTCGGACAAAAAGCAGGAAGATACATCGGCCACCAGCGCATGTCCCTTTGTGTTGGGAAGAGTCTTAAATTTCGTTCCGTAGATGGTGTTATTCTCGCATATGTATACATAATCTACATCCTCGGGTATGTCCAAATCGGAACAATTGGGAATATAGGAAAACATCTTGTCTGCGGAAGAAGCTACTTCTATTGCCTCCCCGTATATCTTGCCTTCCTGATAAGCCTTCTTCGCCCACTGTCCCGTAAGAATATATGCCGCTTTCCTATTCTTCATCAGGTTCATGGGAATCATGGCAAACTGCTGGCTGGCACCGCCCTGCAAAAATAATACCTTATAATTATCCGGTATATTCATAAGCTCACGCAGATCCGCCTCCGCCTCTTTGATAATCGTATCATAGGGCTTGGAACGGTGGCTCATCTCCATTACTGACATGCCTGTTCCTCTGTAATCTAACATTTCATCTGCAGCCTCTTTTAACACTTCTTCAGGTAGCACTGCCGGACCTGCTGAAAAATTATAAACTCTGGACACTTCTCCATCCTCCTATTTTATACATAAAAATCATTGCAACTGCTCCGTGCCTTCACAGCCTGTGTATAAAGCCACATTTTAGCGCGAATTACTTAAGGCTGAACAGTTACAAATCATTTTACATTTATTGCCTATATTCGTCAACCGCAAGTTGGATCGTCTTTGCATATTTATGCAAGTTTATATAAGCGACGATTCCCGTAAAATCAATAGAACATAACTACCGGCGTACCTACTTCAGCCACTTCATACAGCTCGCTCATTTTGTCATAAGGGGTGTTGATACAACCATGGGAACCGTTCGTTTGATAGATTTCTCCGCCGTATTCACTTCTCCACGACGCATCGTGTATTCCAATGTTCCCCTTTACGGGCATCCAAAAGTTCACATGAGCTGCATATCCCGGTCCCCGCAAGGTGCGATTTTCCTGTTTCGCATACACGTAGTTCACTCCTGACGGCGTCCCCATCCTTCTTCCCGTATTGCCGGTTACCACTGCTGTCTCTATTTCCAGTCTGCCATCCTTATAATAATACATCATCTGCTTCGTCATATCTATCTCAATATAGGTCGTACCAATGTCGTCCTTCCCCTGCTGCCATGCCTTCTGCACATACTGGGGTGTATGTATCTCACTCGTTTTATCCCGGAAAGCTTTTTTCAAATATTCCTTCTCCGTCTTCCGGTCTAATTTATTGCCATAGATGCCGCCCTCCACCGTTACTGTCTCTCCTCTGGTCGCTTTGAAGTGCCTGATTCCTCCCACCGTATCATATTCATCCGCAAGGCTCTCAACAAATTCCTCTATCTTGGCATCGTCAGCTTCCAAATTGCCCTCATCGTCCAGAAAAAAGCTTCCGTCCTCTCTTGCCGCAATCCAGTCACAGACTACAGATGCATCTATCGGTACCTGCTCATCTCCGAACTTATATATGATGAGGCAGGACTGAAACTCCTTTATCTTTTCCCATAAAGAGAGGTTCTCGCTCATCTGCTGCGTAAGAGGTAAATCCTCATAACAACCCTGTTCTTCCAGATATACTTCCTGCCAAAAGCTGTTAAGAGCTGTTTCTATGACCTCCTTGGCCTTTTGCTTATTCAGCACTCCGGCCCGTTCATCGACCAGTTCATACCCCTGATAGGTCTTAATGATATAAACATCCCTATTCACGTTCTCCGTTTCATCAGCGAAAATAGAAATGCGAAGAAGCGTCTTTTCCAACTGTTCCGGATCATAAGAAATGACGGGAATCAGCGTGCGCTCCTTGGATACCAGAAGGTTATCGATCCAAAGGTAAGGGTTTTGCTTGTTCAGGTAAGTCCGTAGTGCCTCCTCGAAGTCAAAGGCAAAGCCGATGTCCTCCGCAGAAACTTCATAGGAATACCCCTCCTTGTCAAAAACATGCAAACCCTCATAGGAACAGCTTTTTAGCAATTCCTCGTTCACTTCTTCCACCGTTTTTCCGGTACAGTAGATACCGTTAATCCACGTACCGTAGCTGAAGCCGCCTTTATAATATTCCGCCAGGCCCACATAAGAAGCCAGAAGCAGAAAAATAACGGTCAGCAGTGCGGCTGTGATTCCCCTTGCCGCCTTCTTATTCGCACCAGATTTCCTCATTTCGATTTTGCCAAGTCCTTCTCATCAAACACTTCGTCGATAGCAGAGCCTGCCGGAACCATGGGGAATACTTTATCATCCTCTTGGATGATACACTCAATGAGTACCGGCTTCTTAAGGGAAATCGCCTTTTCGATTGCCGGCCCAACCTCCTCCTTACTGGTTACACGAATCGCTTCGCAGCCCAGTCCTCTCGCTACCATACAAAAGTCCACCTTATCTTTTAGAACAGTTTGGGAATAACGTCCCTCGTAAAACAAAGTCTGCCACTGACGAACCATACCCAGAACATGATTGTTGATCACGATCTGGATGATAGGAATATCGTATCGGCTGGCCGTAGCCAGTTCATTCATGTTCATGCGGAAACATCCGTCTCCTGCAATGTTCACACAAATCTTATCCGGCATTCCCACCTTCGCACCGATACATGCTCCGAGGCCGTAGCCCATCGTTCCCAATCCTCCGGAGCTTATGAATGTACGCGGTCTGGAATACTTATAATACTGCGATGCCCACATCTGATGCTGTCCTACATCCGTACTGATAATCGCAGCTCCTTTTGTAATACGGTCCAGCTCCTCCATGATGAAAGGGCAGGACAAACCGTCCTTATTATAATTCAATGGATATTTTTCCTTTAAATCCTTTATATGCGCAACCCATTCCACATGTTCCATCTGAGGCATCTGTTTATTTACAATGGAAAGCACTTCTTTTAAATCTCCTACGATGGAGGCCTCCGTCTTAATATTCTTATTGATTTCCGCCGCATCGATATCTATCTGCACAATCTTTGCGTTGCTTGCGAACTTCTTCGGATTACCTACCACCCTGTCTGAAAATCTCGCACCCAAGGCTACCAATAAATCGCAGCTGCTGACGCCCAGATTCGAGGTCTTCGTTCCATGCATTCCTATCATTCCGGTATAAAGAGGGTCATTTCCGTCAAAAGCCCCCTTACCCATAAGGGTATCACAAACCGGTGCATCCAGCTTCTTCGCAAATTCCAGTACTTCCGGAAAAGCATCTGAAATAATCGTTCCGCCGCCTACATATATATATGGCTTTTTCGCTTCCTTTATGAGCTGTAGTACCTTTTCAATATCCTCCTGCGTATAGCTTTTCGGAAGCTGTTCCGGTTCCGGTACTGCCGGCTCATATTCCCCGCGCATCGCGGTCACATCTTTCGTGATGTCTACCAATACCGGTCCCGGCCTACCGCTTTTTGCGATTCGGAACGCCTTACGCAGCGTATCCGCCAATATAGTTATATCCTTCACAATATAGCCGTGCTTCGTAATCGGCATCGTCACACCCGCGATATCCACCTCCTGAAAGGAATCCTTTCCGAGACAGGGAAGCGTCACATTACATGTAATAGCTACCATGGGAACGGAATCCATCTGTGCCGTCGCGATTCCCGTTACCAGATTGGTAGCGCCCGGACCGCTGGTCGCCAGACACACGCCTGTCTTTCCGGTGGCTCTTGCATAGCCGTCCGCTGCATGTGCTGCGCCCTGCTCATGAGAGGTTAAAATATGCCTGATTTCATTACTATGCTTGTATAACGCGTCATATACATTCAAGATAGTCCCGCCCGGATAACCGAAAACGGTATCTACCCCTTGTTCCTTCAAACATTCTACTACGATTTCCGCACCTGTAAGCTGCATTTGTCTCTCCTCCATATGACCGGATTCTATTTTCTTGGGATTTCCAAAATTGCGCCTCTATTGCCGCTGGTTACCATTTCCCTGTAACGCACCAGATATCCCGTTGTTATCTTAGGTTCTCTCGGCTGCCAAAGGGCTTTTCTTCCCGCAAGCTCCTCGTCGGTAACTTTCATATCTATTGTATTAGCCGGTATATTGATGCTGATGATATCGCCTTCCCTGACAAGCGCAATAGGTCCTCCTACCGCTGCCTCCGGAGATACATGGCCGATGGAAGCGCCTCTGGATGCTCCCGAAAAACGGCCGTCCGTGATGAGCGCCACGCTGGAGCCCAGTCCCATACCTGCGATTGCAGAGGTGGGATTTAACATCTCGCGCATCCCCGGTCCTCCCTTAGGGCCTTCATAGCGGATAACTACAACATCGCCTGCAACGATTTTGCCTCCTTTGATCGCATCAATAGCGTCTTCTTCGCAGTCGAATACTCTGGCAGGGCCTTCGTGCACCATCATTTCCGCCACTACTGCCGAACGCTTCACCACACAGGAATCCGGCGCCAGATTTCCTTTGAGCACAGCGATGCCGCCGGTCTTGCTGTAAGGATTATCGATGGGGCGAATAACCTCAGGATCCTTATTGACACAACCTGCGATATTTTCGCCTACGGTCTTGCCGGTAGCCGTGATCAAGTCCGTATATAAAAGGTTCTTCTTATTCAATTCATTCATTACCGCATAAACACCGCCTGCCTCGTTCAAGTCCTCCATATAGGTAGGGCCTGCCGGAGCAAGATGACAAAGATTCGGCGTCTCTTCCGAAAGCTTATTGGCGATATCTACATTCAGATCCACCCCGGCTTCATGAGCGATTGCGGGTAAATGCAGCATAGAGTTCGTGGAACAGCCAAGTGCCATATCCATGCGAAGCGCGTTGGTAAAGGCTTTCTCCGTCATGATGTCGCGGGGCTTGATATCTCTTTCTACAAGTTCCATGATCTTCATACCGGCATGCTTCGCCAGACGGATCCTCTCGGAATAAACAGCCGGAATTGTACCGTTGCCTTTCAGTCCCATGCCGAGAACTTCGGTCAGACAGTTCATGGAATTCGCCGTATACATGCCGGAGCAGGAGCCACAGGTAGGGCAAACCTTCTCCTCGAATTCGCAAAGTTCTTCCATGGACATCGTTCCTGCCGCAACGCTTCCTACTGCTTCGAACATAGCGGAAAGGCTCTTTTTTTCTCCCTTTACCCGTCCTGCCAGCATCGGTCCGCCGGAAACGAATACGGTAGGAATATTGATTCTTGCCGCTGCCATCAAAAGGCCGGGAACATTCTTGTCACAATTGGGTACCATAACCAGCCCGTCAAAGCCGTGAGCCATCGCTACGGCCTCGGTGCTGTCCGCGATCAGGTCTCTCGTAACGAGGGAATATTTCATTCCGATGTGTCCCATAGCAATGCCGTCGCAAACTGCGATTGCCGGGAATACCACAGGCATTCCTCCCGCCATTGCAACTCCCATCTTAACAGCCTCCACTATCTTATCCAGATTCATATGTCCCGGAACGATTTCATTATAAGAGCTTACAATACCGATCATCGGACGTCTTCTTTCCTCTTCGGTATAGCCAAGTGCATTGAACAAACTTCTGTGCGGTGCCTGCTGGGTACCCGCCTTAACGGAATCACTTCTCATATTCGTCTCTCCTGTCTTAATTTCTATCATCTCTATAATTATTGCAATTATAATTATCGTCTATATATGTTTAACCAATTCTTTCCACAAGCAGATTCCCCATCTGCGTACACGATACTTTTTTACAGCCCTCCGACATAATATCCGCCGTGCGGTATCCTTCCTTCAACACCTGCTTCACCGCCGCTTCTACGGCATCCGCTTCTTTATCCAGGTCGAAGGTAAACCGGAGCATCATTGCCGCCGATAAGACGGTGGCGATGGGATTCGCAATATCTTTTCCCGCAATATCCGGGGCGGAACCGTGACTGGGCTCATAGAGACCGAATTTCGTATCATTCAGGGACGCCGACGCCAGCATGCCGATAGAACCTGTTACCATGCTTGCCTCATCCGAAAGAATATCGCCGAACATGTTCTCAGTAAGTATTACATCGAACTGTGCCGGATCCTTTACAAGCTGCATCGCACAGTTGTCCACCAGCATATGCTCCAAGGTAACGTCCGGATAGTTCTTAGCAACCTCCTCCACCACACTTCTCCAAAGTCTGGAGGAATCCAGCACGTTAGCCTTATCCACGCTAGTCACCTTTTTCCTCCTTTTCTTAGCGATATCGAAGCCCTTAATCGCGATGCGGCGTATCTCATTCTCATCATAGACGAGAGTATCTGTCGCTTTTCGAATCCCGTTTTCTTCTATAGTCTTTCTTTCTCCGAAGTAAAGGCCTCCGGTAAGTTCTCTCATAATCAACATATCAAAGCCCTGTGCACTGATTTCTTCCCTAAGGGGACATGCTTTCGCGAGCTCTTCATATAAAATAGCCGGTCTTAAATTGGCAAAAAGATTAAGTGCCTTCCGAATGGCAAGAAGTCCGGCTTCCGGCCGCAGATTAGGCGGCAGTTTATACCAGGGAGATGTCGTCGTATCGCCGCCTATGGAGCCCATAAGCACCGCGTCGGCAGCCTTTGCTGTTTCCACCGCTTCCTCCGTAAGTGGAACACCGTGCACATCTATGGAAGCACCCCCCATCAATATATCCGTATATTGTATTCGATGCCCGTAACGCTTCGCCACGCTATCGAGTACTTTCCTTGCTTCTCCTACGATTTCCGGTCCAATACCATCGCCGGGAATACATGTAATCTTCAATTCCATACCAATTCCACTCCCTTGATTTCATTCTTTGCCGTAGTACAGTACAAAAGCCTACTCACTTCATAATATATTAAAAAATAGCAAATTTCAACCCCGTTATAAAATATAGGAAAAGCCGCCGATACATTTTAGAAAAAAACGAAGAGATTGCTATGATCTCTTCGTTTTTTATTAAAATGTATCATCCATCCTTCACTTACAAACAAGTTCTTTTACGCCTCCGGCTTTTCCACCGCGGAAATTGCAGATTTCTGCATCGGTATACGGCAATTTTTGTTATTGCCAAATTCTACGATAACCGTATCTTCCGTAATGTCAATCACTATACCATAAAAACCGCTGTTAGTCAGTATGCTATCGCCTATCGCAAGAGAAGACAGCATTGCGGACATTTTCTTCTGCTCCTTCTTCTGGGGACGAAGCATGAAAAAATAAATGAAACCAACAATCAATACGATATAAACAACCATAATCATACCGGCTCCCGTACCGCCTGCCGCCTCTGTTAACAAAATACCCATTCGTAATTCCTCCTAATATCTCTTCTTTCATCGTTTACTACAAAGTATCATACACAAATTCAATATATAAAACAAGTAGTTTTATATATTTTTTATAACTCTCCGTTCACAGTGACGCAGACATTCCTTCCAGTTTCTTTTTCTTATATGCCGCAAAATTTCCTTCGTCGAGGGCGTTCCTGATTTCCTCCATCATCGTATTGTAGAAATACAGGTTATGAAGCACACAAAGCCGCATTCCCAGCATTTCTTTCGCTTTTAACAGGTGTCTGATATAGCCTCTGGAATATCTGCGACAGGTCGGACAGCCACAGCCCTCTTCGATAGGACGCTCATCCAGCTCATATTTTGCATTGAACAAATTAATCTTACCCTGATTCGTATACAAATGTCCGTGCCGCCCGTTTCTGCTCGGATATACACAGTCAAAAAAATCCACACCCCGCTCCACGCTTTCGAGAATATTGGCAGGTGTCCCTACTCCCATTAAATAAGTAGGCTTATCTGCCGGAAGATACGGCACCGTTTCTTCCAATATATAATACATTTCATCATGACTCTCACCCACGGCAAGTCCACCCACGGCAAATCCATCCAGTTCCATCTGGGAAAGGATCTTGGCATGCTCTATTCGAATATCCGAAAAAATGGCTCCCTGATTGATTCCAAACAGCATTTGTTTCTTATTTAAAGTCCCCTCTGCCGCATTCAGACGATTCAGCTCTCTCAGACAGCGCTCCAGCCATCTGGTCGTTCTCTCCACCGAAGCCTGCACATATTTGCGTTCTGCCTTGCTGGAGGGACATTCATCGAAGGCCATCGCTATGGTGGACGCCAAATTAGACTGTATTCTCATGCTTTCCTCGGGTCCCATAAAAATCTTCCGACCGTCGATGTGGGACTGAAAATAAACGCCCTCCTCTTTGATTTTCCTTAAGGAAGCCAGCGAAAATACTTGAAAGCCGCCCGAATCAGTCAAAATGGGCTTATCCCATGACATGAACTTGTGCAGTCCTCCCATCTTCTTTATCACTTCGTCCCCGGGCCTGACGTGCAAATGATAGGTATTGGACAGCTCTACCTGCGTCTTTATTCCTTCTAAGTCGTCCGAAGCCACCGCCCCTTTTATCGCAGCAGCGGTTCCAACGTTCATAAATACCGGAGTCTGAATAACGCCGTGCACAGTGTGCAGCTCACCTCTTTTGGCTCTGCCCTCCTGCTTGATCAATTTATACATAACGATTTTTCGCTTTCTTTACAATATTCATAAATAGCTTTCCACAAATTCTTCAAGAGTAATCCCTTTTTCCATAATGATTTCCGCCGCTTCCTTGCCTACATAACGGAAATGCCAAGGCTCGTATTCTATACCGGTAATATATTCTTTTCCCAACGGATAACGAAGTATAAAGCCATACTCGCAACCGTACTCTGCCAGCCATTCTCCGGCCTGTGTATCTCCAAATCCCGCATCCAGCGCCGCATAATTATCACTGGTGATATCTATGGCCAGACCGATCTGATGCTCACTTGCTCCCGGCACGGTTACCGTCTGGGATACGGTCTTATAAGCTTCCATATAAGACATTCCATTTTGCATATAGACCTTAATTTTGCGGTTGAAAAGATACTCCTGTCTGCTCATGTCCCGATACGGAGAACGAATAACAAGGTTGACTCCGTCGTCCTTCGCTCCTTGGAGCATGGCGAGAAGATCTTCTTTAATTCTTCCGTCACACTGCATACAGCCCTTTATTGTCACCAGTTCGAAGTGATAGCCCTCCGGTATGGGATGCTGCTTGTTGATGAGAACGAGACGCCAGTCATCTGCAGAAAAAGTGGATTCTTCTCCGGACTGCCCGTCTGTCGCCAAACCGGCCTCTGTCCGGTAATCTTTATTTTCTTCCAAAATCTCATCTAAAGTATACTGATCTTCGTCCTCCAGTCCGTGATGCTCCGCATCCTCATAATCGTCCATCACGTCCTCATCGTCCAAAATCTTCATTTCATTCTCTGCCACCGGCTCTTTGGCTAAAACCGCGCCGCTTTCTTCTGCAACGACGGCTGACGACGGTTCTGCCATCTCTGTCTTCGCTTCGCTCGCTCCCGAAGAAACAAAACCACTCATGCCTGCCACCATAGGAAAGGCGAAACTGCTGTTGAGCAGAAAAAATATGATAACAAAGCCTATGCCTGCATATCGTTTTCCGTTATCCTCAAGGTGCTTTAAAGCGTAATAACCCATCAACACTATTGTCATACAAAACAGCATCGGCTCTTTTAAATACTTATTTTTTTTGACTGCATTAAGAAAAATTTGTCGTACTTTTTCTCTAAATTCATTCTCCATAAGATGCTCACATCTCCACCGCACGA
This sequence comes from Bacillota bacterium, assembly GCA_023408815.1. Taxonomy (GTDB): domain Bacteria; phylum Bacillota; class Clostridia; order Lachnospirales; family Lachnospiraceae; genus Kineothrix. The sequence continues at coordinate 45,011 of JAEYJO010000048.1, forward strand.
ATTTGAGGATTTACATAACATTTGTAAAAATTTACAAATTAACATAAATTTCTACAATATATGATAACACATTTATTTTATTTGTACACTATTTTTTCAAAATAAACCCTCTATTTTCCCGATTTTGGAGAGGTTCTCCGATCTGATAGCACTTTTCGCTTCTTTCTGCAGCGAGGGAGAATAATATTTACATAAAATTACCATCAATTGATATTGCCCAGCTTATGGAATATGATGCAGTTGGGCTGTTCAACCTTTATCTCCGGTCCGTTCATGATAAGCAGTCCCTTTTTCAAGTCTACCTTAAAAAATGTCATACTATCGGATTCATGATTGAGTGCGACCAGGTTCTTGTTATCCGGGAAAAGAGCTGCATCCTTCGGATAATCTCCGCTTACCGGAAGGCAGAACACCTTTGTAAGCAGTCCGGTATCTGCATCTATCTTATAAATGACCACACTGTTGTCTCCTGCATTGGAGCTGACCAGATATTTGAAATCCACAGAAAAATTAAGGGTGCTGGCCGCAGAATTGCTCGCATGATAATCATTTAAGGTAGAAATCTCCTGAATCCTTTCGAAATACGGGTTGCTGTTTTTCACTTCGTAGCTGTAGACATCCACGCAGTTTTTCATCTCGTGTACGATATAAAGAAACCTTCCGTCCTTGGAAAACTTCAAGTGCCTCGGTGCCGACTCCTGATCGCTTCTGATAACATCTGCAAGCTTCAGCGTTCCTTTCTCTCTATCCAACACATATACCTTGACATGATCCATTCCAAGGTCAGCCGCACATAAAAACTTGTTGTCTCTTGTCATCTTCACGCAGTTGACATGGGGGCGGAAATTTCTCTCCGCGACGCTTCCTAAACCTTTGTGGAACACTTCATCGGTTATGCGGCCGATGCCGCCGTTTTCCTTCAGCCTGAGCACCGTAATCTTGCCGTCGTGATAGCCTGCCACGAAGAGGTATTCGTCGCAATAATCGGTGGAAAGATAGCAGCCTCTCATGCCATTGATCGATTCGAAGTTAATGAGAGAAAGTTCTCCGTTTTCCAGTATTTTATAGGCTTCTACTCCGAAGTCGGTAATAGAATAGAGATACTTCTGGTTGTGGGAGATTGTAATATAGGAAGAGTTGCTGATTTCTACCTGATCCTTTTCCGTCATTCTTCCCTGCTTCATATCCACGTCATAAATTTTTATTCCATGCTTGTCTCCTATGCCGGTAGTGTAGGTAGAGACGTATGCAACGTATTTTTCGTTTTCCATGAGATTATTCTCCTTGTACTGTGCTGTTGGGATATTTGAACTTGAGCGCCGCCTTATTGTATCCTTGGGTTTCTTAAAGAGCGAGCTTACGTAAGGATTGATCTTACGTAAATATTGCGCCTACGTAAGAATTGATCCTACGTAAGATTAATCCTATGTAAGATTAATCCTATGTAAGATTAATCCTATGTAAGATTAATCCTATGTAAGATTAATCCTATGTAAGATTAATCCTATGTAAGATTAATCCTATGTAAGATTAATC